>NZ_JBSDZD010000017.1:0-94907 GCF_056726165.1 Vibrio sp. 9-16B-A1 | reverse complement strand
GCGCTGGGCGCTGGGCGCTGGGCGCTGGGCGCTGGGCGCTGGGCGCTGGGCGCTGGGCGCTGGGCGCTGGGCGCTGGGCGCTGGGCGCTGGGCGCTGCAAGATGTTTCCAGGCACTTAACCTGGCGTCAAGCCCCCTTAGCCAGAAATAACAAGAATAACTACCGCGATCTCCCCCAGAGCCCAGAGCCCAGAACCCAGGCCCTATAGATCCGTACTCTCAAATATCTTATCCGCCGAAGCCGCCACAAATCCCTGATACAAACCGCCGTCTGCCATCGGGTAGCGTTTGGCGAACTCGTAGAAACCGCCAGGGATGGTATGAAGGCCATCACTGAACAGCACTTCCACTTTATCGGCCATGGTTGATGACTGCTCAAGCAGCACGTCCGGGGAGCCTTTGACTTCGCCGCCGGACTCATTGATAGTAAAGCCGGCACCGCGCAGGTGATCATTGACCGCTTTTACGCTGTCAAACGCGCTGAGCTGATTCACACTGACAGTAAAGTGGTTGGCACCATAGCCGTGAGCAGCCAGCCAGGCGGCATACTCGCTCTCTTTTGCCAGCAGCTGATACTCTTCATAACTCACTTGCCACGGACGCCCCTGATGGAGAAAGCGCCCGTCCGAGAGCTGTTCAGGCCTTACCTGAGCGGCCAGGCTCTCCGCCAGACGCTGAAACTCATCACTGAACTCTTTTACTTTCAGCTCACTGATAAACACTTTTGGCAGGGTGGGATCCGGATGCTCAAAGTGACGTGCAGCGAGCTTCTTGGATTCAAACTGATACTCTCCGGCCGCCTGATAACCAAGCGCCAGAAATGGCGCGGCCAGAGCATCAATCCGTACCGGCTCCAGCGCGAACGTACGCAGGGCGATATGGTCATTGATCAGCGGCTCGTCTTCTGTCAGCAGCTGATGTACTTTCGCCGCCGACGGACAGAGGCGACGGGTATAGTCATTCCACAATTGTTCAAACAACAGCGCAGCACTCATAACGCCCTCCTTTGCTTAAAGTGTGATTCCGGGTGACAGACTTTCCGGCAACAGTGGCGCGTCCCCTTCCATTGAAGCGACCGGGTAAGCGCAGTAGTCCGCCGCATAGTAAGCACTCGGACGCAGGTTACCCGAAGCCCCCGGGCCACCAAACGGCGCGTCGCCGCTGGCACCGGTCAGCTGGCGGTTGCGGTTCACGATCCCGGCGCGAATATGGTCAGTAAAGTAACGCCACTCGTCATCATCGGTGGAGATCAGTCCGGCCGACAGACCAAAGCGGGTCTCGTTAGCCATCGATACTGCCTGCTCCAGTCCCTGATAACGCAGAACCTGCAGCAGCGGGCCAAAGTACTCTTCATCCGGCAGCGCTTCTATCGCGCTGACTTCAATAATGCCCGGCGAGACAAAAGCAGCTTCTCCGCGGCGTGCTTCCAGCAGGCTCTTCCCGCCCAAATCCAGCAGATGTTGCTGCGTTGACACAATCGCATCGGCCGCCTGCTCAGAGATCTGGCTGCCCATAAACGGCGCAGGCTCAGCAAACGGCTGGTCCACCAGCAGCGAGCCGGCGACTTCGACCAGGCGTTCAATCAGCGCGTCTCCGGCTTTGCCCTGCGGCACCAGCAGGCGACGGGCGCAGGTACAGCGCTGACCGCCACTGATAAAGGCCGACTGAATGATGGTGTACACCGCCGCATCCGGCTCTCCCATCTGCTCTGAGACCACCAGCGGATTATTACCGCCCATCTCCAGCGCCAGCATCTTGTCCGGTTGTCCGGCAAACTGGCGGTGCAGCAGATGCCCGGTACCGGCACTGCCGGTAAACAGTACCCCATCGATGCCTTTGCTCTGCGAAAGGGCGATACCGGTCTCTTTCTCACCCTGAACCAGGTTCAGCACCCCGGCGGGCAGACCGGCCTGCTCCCACAATTGTACAGCCAGCTCGGCCACTTTTGGGGTCTGCTCAGAAGGCTTGTACACCACGGTATTGCCAGCCAGCAATGCCGGAACGATGTGACCATTAGGCAGGTGAGCAGGAAAGTTATACGGACCAAATACGGCCATCACCCCCAGAGGACGATGGCGCAACACCAGATCATTCCCTGCCGCCTGTTTGCGCTGCTCTCCGGTACGTTCATGGTAAGCGCGTATCGAGATGGCAATCTTTCCGGCCATCGCCGCTGCTTCGGTGCGGGTCTCCCAAAGGGGTTTACCTGTCTCTTCTGCGATCAGGGTCGCTATCTGCTCTGTATGCTGCTTCACCAAATCCGCGTACGCTTCCACCAGCGAAATACGCTCTTCAAGCGGACGGTTTTTCCACTCAACAAACGCGCTGCGCGCCGCAGCGACCGCCTGTTCAACCTGCTCACTATCTGCTGCCCTTCCCTGCCAGAGCATCTGACCACTGAAAGGGGTTTTCGATACCAGCAGTGCTCCGTTTCCGGCGCACCACTGACCATCAATCCAATGCGTCATCACCGCATCCTCCTGTTACTGGGGCATCATGCGAACGAAATCCCCGTCGCCTACCCTGAGTGCATCCGCTACCTCAGGTGAGAGTATGACTGTCTGGGAGCCCGGATCATAAGCGGCTTTGGCAGCCGTTGCCCGGAATCCGGCAAAATCGGTATTGGCGATCAGGTAGTCCTGACCACTGGTGTGCGTACCGGTTTTCACTTTGGCCCGTACCGAGTGACGCACGGTTTCAATATTTCTCAGGTCACACTCGACTGTTGGCCCGGCGTCAAAAATGTCCACATAACCGCGACAGGTAAATCCTTCCTGTTCGAGCAGGCGCAGCGCCGGACGGGTGTTATCGTGTACCTTACCGATCACCGCCTGGGCCTCTTTGCTCAGCAGGTTGATGTAGATCGGCAGCTTGGGCATGAGATCAGCGATAAAACCTTTTTTACCAATCCCGGTCAGGTAATCCGCCTGAGTAAACTCGATTGAAAAGAAGTTATCCTGCAGCCACTTCCAGAACGGGGAGTTGCCCTGCTCGTCAGACACACCTCGCATTTCAGCAAAAATGGTCTGAGAAAAACGCTCAGGGTGTTCCGCCATCATCAGGAAACGGCACTTGGACATCAGCCGCCCGTTCAGCCCGCCGCGAAAATCCGGGCGAAGAAACAGGGTGCAGATCTCGCTGCAGCCGGTGTAGTTATTACCAAAGGTCAGCAGCTTAACCACGTTGTTCACCCCAAGTTTGGGGGAACTGTGGACGATTTTACTGATGTGATAGGTATAAAACGGCACATCCCAGCCGATAGCGGCTTCAATGCCCGTCGTACCGGCGACTTCACCGGTTTCAGAGTCGACCCCGACCATGAGGTAACCCTCATCACCGGGTTCAGTCACATTGGGTTTGACGAAACTGGCCACCGAGTGATTGATCCGGTTGGTGAGCAGTTTTTTATCGACTGGCAGTGAAGTGAATCCATGCCCGGACTCCACCGCGCAGGTGTACAGGGCTTCATAATCTGACTTAGCAATAGGGCGAACAACCAGCATCTTACTTCCCTCCGATGCAAACAGGGCGCGGGCGCGCCCTTCTCCTTAAAATCAGACCAGAGAGGCGATAGCTTTCTCCAGTCTTGCCAGGCCTTGTTCTATTTCCTGGGGTGAGATCACCAGCGACGGAGTAAAGCGCACCACACTGGCACCGGCTACCAGTACCAGCAGGCCTTCTTTACCCGCTGCGATAAGAATATCGCGTGCCCGGCCCTGCCACTCATCATTGAGTGCAGCGCCCAGCAACAGGCCTTTACCACGAACTTCGCTGAAAATCGGGTATTTGGCGTTAATCTTTTCCAGTCCGGCGCGGAACAGGGCTTCGCGCTCTTTCACTCCGGCCAGCACGTCCGGCTGACTGACAATATCCACCACCGCTTCGGCGACCGCACACGCCAGCGGATTACCGCCATAAGTCGAACCGTGGGTGCCCACTTTCATGTGCGGGGCCAGCTTGTCTGTGGTCAGCATGGCGCCGATCGGGAACCCGCCACCCAGTGACTTGGCGGTGCTGAGGATATCCGGCGTGACTCCCAGCCCCTGGTAGGCATAGAAATCACCGGTACGGCCATTACCGGTCTGGACCTCATCAAAGATAAGCAGCGCGTTGTGCTGGTCACACAGCTCGCGCACCGCCTGGGCAAACTCGTCCGTTGGGGAGACAATCCCGCCTTCGCCCTGCAGTGGCTCCATCATCACCGCGCAGGTACGTTCAGAAATGTGCGCTTTCAGCCCTTCCAGATCATTGTAGTCCAGATGGGTGACATCCCCCGGCTTGGGACCAAACCCATCCGAGTAAGCAGCCTGACCTCCCACGGTCACGGTAAAGAAAGTCCGGCCGTGAAAACCCTGCTTAAACGCGATGATCTCGCTTTTGCTTTCGCCAAAGTTGTCCACCGCCCAGCGGCGCGCCAGTTTCAGCGCGGCTTCGTTGGCCTCAGCGCCGGAGTTGGCAAAAAACACTTTGTCGGCAAAGCTGAGCTGAGTGAGCTTTTTCGCCAGCCGCAGTGCCGGTTCATTGGTCATCACATTACTGAGGTGCCACAGCTTACCGGCCTGCTCCGTCAGCGCGCTGACCATAGCCGGATGACAATGACCAAGACAGCTCACCGCGATACCTCCGGCAAAGTCGATATATTCCTTATCGTCCTGATCCCAGACCCGCGAACCTTCCCCGCGAACCGGAATGATCTCCATCGGGCTGTAACAAGGTACCATCACCTCATCAAACCAACTGCGTTCTGCTCTGTTTTCCATCACCATGTCACCTGCTCCATTTCTGACAATGCCTGCACTGTTGATGAAACATTCATCTGCCTCTGCATTGTATTTACATTTCATTAACCAATTCAATAGTGAAAAGTTTTGTTGCTGCGGCAAAAAGCCCGAACAAACACATACATCACGAATAGTTATGCACGAAATACGGAAAGTTATAAAGAGTTATTTGAGGAAACCACTGGGTTAGGAACGAAGCCGTGTGGAATACTGAAGAAGTGAGATATGACAGAAGAAAACACCAGGAATAATCTTTCAGCGCAGAAAAACACCGCCCTGAGCAGGACTATTGTTAAGAAAAGTGATCTAACGCCTGAGGAAGTTGGCCAGCAGCTCGTGGCCCTGCTCGGTTTTGATCGATTCAGGATGGAACTGCACTGCATCGATCGGCAGGCTCTTATGCTGAAAGCCCATGATCTCATCCATACTGCCGTCAGGGAGTTCACTCCAGGCGGTCAGCTCAAAGCAATCCGGCAGAGTGTCGGCTTTTACGACCAGTGAATGGTAGCGGGTGACGGTGAGCGGATTATTCAGCCCGGTAAACACGCTGCGGTTGTTATGCCGGATCGGGGAGGTTTTACCGTGCATTACCTGACGCGCACGCACCACCTGACCGCCAAACACCTGAGCAATCGCCTGATGGCCGAGACAAACCCCAAGGATCGGCAGCTTACCGGCAAAGTGTTTGATCGCCGCAAGAGAGATCCCCGCATCATCGGGCGTGCCGGGCCCCGGTGAAATCACCAGGTGAGCCGGATTCAGCGCTTCAATCTCCTCCAGGGTGATTTCATCGTTACGCACCACCTTCACCTCTGCGCCCAGCTCACAGAAGTACTGGAAGAGGTTATAGGTAAAAGAGTCGTAGTTATCGATGATTAACAGCATGCAGGTGATCGTTTGCGAATAAGTAACCGCGGTATTTTGCCGAAGTGATAAGGAAAGGCAAGGGAAAGTGAAAAAAAGGGCCGGCAAATGCCGGCCCCAGGATTTTACAGTCTGCTGTTAAGCACGACGACGACGCATCCAGCCCAGGCCAAACATGGCCAGCAGGGCACCGAAGCCGAAGGAGCCGCCTGAACCGCCGGTACCGTCGTATTCTGGCAGCGCTGGTTTAGGATCCATTGAGTCCGGTTTGATCACTTCAACGCTCATAGACTTCTGAGCAATAACACGTACTTCCTGCTCTGTATCTGCAGTTGCAGCAACTGCTGCACCTTCTGCGGCAGGAACATCACGTTTACCCTTCAGTTTCATGGTAATGGTGTACTCACCTGGCTCAAAACCATTCAGATTGAAAGTCACCGATTTCTTGTCAGTATCAAAGATCATCTTCGTCGGCAGTTTGCCTTCAAAGTCTTCAGGCATAGGTGAAACACTGATTTCCGCGATATCGTATTTCTTCACCTCTTCACCAGACAGCGGACTTAAGTAGAACGGAACTTCCAGGTAGCCACCTGTGGCTGCCATAGTTACCGGATTTTCCCCGCCTTCGTTCAGCTTATACTTCAGTGCAATCAGAGCTGAATCATGGTCTGATGAGCGATATGCCGTTTCAGCGTAGAACGGGTTAGTGTCTACATTTCCAGCCTCTGCTTCCTCCTTAGTAATCTTCTTATAGTTGCTGTAGTCGACCAGTGACGTTTCCGGTGCGTTGATATGCCAGTCTGTAGCATCAATCAGACGGCTTGTAAGCGACGGTGTAAGCAGCATATGGTCCAGTGAACCCACTTCAGAGCCATATGAGAAGCTCCATGGCTTATCTTCCTTAAGTTCAACAGCATTAACATAACCGTATGTCTTACTCAGTACCTGACCATCAGGGCCCTGGAAAAGGTGTCTTTTTCCGATCTTAGTGTAGCCCGCCGCTTTCAGTACCTTACCATCAGGGTTTTTGGTCAGAAGCAACATTGGGTCTTCTTTAGCGTAGGAGTTCATATCACCAAGCACGACCTGATCGCCCCCGATTTTCTCCATCTCTTCACCAAGCTGGTAAGCCGCCGCAACCCGGAAGTTTTCACATGAACCCTGATAATCATCATTTTTCACATGGCTATACTTTTTATAGTATGTGAAATCTTCCCACGTTTCCCAGCCCTGCCAGTCTTCCCAACAGGTAGAGCCTTTAGATTTCAGATGGTTAACCGCAACAGTCACCTCTTTACCTGTACCCAGTACCCGGAAAGTCGCCGCAATAGTGTTACGCTGGTAGTTTTTCCCGGATTCACGCACTGTCCCTTCTTCGTCAACAATCACGTTGCCGTATTTATCCTGGATCTGCGGAGCGTCCTGCCAGGGCATAGGGATAACTTTGGCCGATTTCAGTGAGACCTTGCTAGGGCGATAGATCAGACCTGATGTAATAACATCTCCACCTACAGAATCCAGCGCATCCAGCACGGTATCACCGTTGGAATCAAAACCAACAAAGGTGTAGCGGTTGAATACAGAGTTGGCTCTGTCCCTCTTGCTATAATCTTCTTCTGTATAATGGTTATTCACTTTTCTCAGCAACTGACGGACAGCACCCCGGTCACCAAAACCGTTGTTCTCTATCTCCATCAGGCCAATAACGTCAGCATCCAGGCCCAGGATCGCTTTAACAATTTTCTTTTCCTGACGCTCAAACTCCAGCTCAGTTTCTGCACCACGGCTGGCACCGTGAGTATTTACAGAGCCACCAAATGGAGAGTTAAAGTAGTTAAGCACGTTCTGGGTTGCGAAAGTGATAGCAAACTCATTGGTCTCAGCCAGGTCTTTGTCATTTACATTCAGATCTGGCTTGTCTTCACGTGGTGTATTGCGGGTAAACGCTGAACTGTCGATGGTATTGGTTGGGATAAGTCGATACTCGTTGTAATCATACAGAATAACCCCTTCAAGGTTTTTCACACCATCATTAATACGAATATGATCCTTGTTATGGTCATTCAGCCCCGCTGTAGCCCGGAAGTCCGGGTAAAATGGAATAATACCGTTCTGTGACTCCTTAACATCTGCATCCACATATATGCGCCGATCAGCGTTATCAGCCGCCTGTTTCAACGACGCTTCACTGCCCGCAACGTGATCCTGGTTCGGATGGCGGTTTATCGTCTCATAAGACAGCACCATATTGTTGCGGTAAACCTTGTCGAGCAATCCATCAAAGTCAAAGCTGTATGAGCGCGTGACACGCATATCCTGCTTGCCTTCTTTGACTGAATCCATGTCCTCAACCAGCTTTATCAACATCCCCTCGTGACGTTCGAGCGTTTTGCTGAATGACTCATCATCCTTATGACGAACCAGATTAACAGGCTGAACCGTTACCGGAGTCGCATTAACTACAGAGTAAACATCATCTGTAGTTGGGATCAGCGTGGTTTGTGTATCAAGGTCCTTGCTGAGCTTCTTGTGTTCCTTAACCTTTGCACGTACACATACTTCCTGCCCCACAAAGTTTGCCGGAAGATCATCCTTGTTAGTTTTAACAAACACACCCTTTGATGTAAGCGCACCGTGCTCAGAGCTGTCCGAAGAGTCGTACAGGAAAAAACCTTTATCGATTCCTTTAATAACCGCGCTCACCACACCCTGTACCAAGTACTCTTCACTCGTTTCATCCACACCTTCTGTCAGTAAAGGTGAACGGAAGCCTGGTCCCTGTACATCTGCAATCAATTTGTAGTCATACTGGCTTTCATCACAGACGTTAACCTGAGGTGCTGGTGGTAGCGGAGAGTCATCCACTTTAGCCGGGTCACCTAAGCCACCAAATGCATCCTTAACCTCTTTTGACCATTCAGTCTCGGTGTAGGTCGCATTTGGAGCCGTTGTCGAAGTCTTACGGCGCAATGTCTGATCTTGCCAGTCGTACGCTTTGTACGAGCCATAGGTACCAACGATGTCATGGATCTGATTTTGTGCACCGGCGGTATCTTTACCCAGCCAAACCGCATCATCACCATTGAAGTTCAACCCACTATGCTTGACTTGGTCGTAGTTACCTGCCGCCACAACCACATTTTCACCACCGAGGCGTTTAGCATAACGCACCAGGTCAGTACTCGCGTCAGCATTGACCACAACGATACTCTTACCAGGCTGCAGAGTGACATCCGCCAGTACAGACTTACCATCTGGACGTTTGACCAAATTCTTGTACGAGCTGTAGAACAGGTGTAACTGATCGGTTAGTTCAAAAGGCTCACTACCCAGGTTACTAATCTCAACAGCTTTGTTATTAGCACTGCCTTCAACATATTCTGTAATAAGAATATCGTTAATTCCCGCCAGCGCAGAAGCACTCAATACCGAGCTGATCGCACCAGCTAATACAGTCATTTTTCTATTCATTTTCAATTCCTTAATTCCCTGGATTAGAAGTAAACGCGGGCATAAGCGTAAGCGCGCTGCGCCGCTTCACCAGAGTTAAACTCCAGTGCAATCACAGAAGAACGGGTTGGACGGTAGTTCACACCGAAAGTCTGCCAGGTACGTGAAGCACCCCAGGTGTTGTCTTCGTTCTTATCCCAGACATCACCAAACTCATCCCACTTCTCGTACTCTTCAAAGTTTGCAGAGAAAGTCAGTTCCCAGATATCCGTCAGGGCGTATTTGGCAGAAACCAGTGCGCCTTTGTTCTTCTCTGTCTGGAAATCGTTGTAGATATAAACTTTGTTATCCGGATCAGTAAGATCTACCGGTGTCTTCACCTGAGAAACGTCTTCCTCTTCGTAGTAACCATTCACACCAATCCAAAGATCTTCAGTCGCGCGGTAGCGGGCACCAAATCCGATCAGCTGTTGCTTACCGTACTTTGAGCGGCCTTCAGCACCCGTGCGGCGCTCGTACCCAACAACTGCTGAATAGTCGTCTGCAAAGTAGCCGATATAGCTGCTGCTGATGTTGCCGAGCTCAGAACCTGAGCTGGATTTGCCGTAATAGGTGTAAGAAGCACCTACTTTCAGGTTGCCAAAGAAACGGCCTTCGTATTTCACCGTCTGGTCCTGGTCACCGGCTTCACCGGTCTCAACCGTGGTATCAAAGGTAAAATCACCCCACTTATCGTAGTCATCGAATGCGGTATCGGTCAGGCCTGCTTCCAGGTAATGGTTTTCCATTACGTCGTAGCCAATGAACACTTTATCGATCGATAACACCATATCGCCGGAACCGCCAACCCAGTTCTCACGCTCGTAATCGAGCTCCAGACGGAAGTGCATTTTATCTTTGACACCCTTAACGCCCATGGTGGCAAAAGAGTCATCAATGTAGTCTTTCTTATCGGTGTAAAACTCGCCGTATTCGTAGCGGGCACCAAGGTGGCCGCCAACGCCGACTTCACCGTACAGTTTCAGGTGGTCGCCATTTTCATTCTGATAAATGGTGGCCGCACTTGCACCACTTGCCGCAAACAGCGCTGATAACGCAATCGCGATAGCATTCCTGTTAGTCATATCAATATCCTTGTGACTTATTTTTTAATTTTCTAATGATATTTTTGCAGCACTTATATTGCTGGAAGGCAGGCACGAGGGCTCAAAAGTAACCAGGAACAAATAACAGGACGGCGCCCGGTATAAAGGGTCACTTCTCGCATTCCACCTTAATATCAGTAAGGGCTGTAATGTCTCTTTTTTATGCAAGTTAAAAAAGCAACACATATAACTAGTGAGATTTCTATCACTTTTTGATAGGCAATATTTCGACAACAAAAACATTTTCAACAGATATAGAAACAAAAGCAAAGTAGCGATATTTTATATTGCCATTTTTAGAGCTAATGCTCAGTTTTTTTCTGGAAAATGATCTATGGGGAAGTCAGTATGTGACACCGCTCCAGACAACATCTAACTTGTTATTTATTGGGAAAATAACCTCAAAAACCAAAGCAAGTAAAGCGCTGACTGATGATTCAGCCATTCACATTAAGGCGACTAAACGATCAGATAAACCCAAAAAGCAACCGATACCACACTTCCAACACCAGAAGTAATAAACACTGTTTTAATTCACTTAAGCTGTGTTTTTTATGACATAGATCGAGGTATTAAAGTCCGAAAAACAAATTTAAGAGGGTAAAGATTCGATGGGGAACATTTCAAACAAACAAGGAATCAAATTAAGCACACACTAATATTTACTCATCTGAACTCTCATTTTTTCAACTTTACGATACCTGATTCTGTTGAAAAAAGGATTGCGTATTAAATATTCTTCCACCAGCACTGGTTAACAATAAACCGATTGTTAGCATCAGATTATTAATAAAAAACATTACAAACAGTTCGCGCATTTTTATTACTTATCCAATCTGAGGCAAACAATGAAAATAAAACTGCTTACGCTCTCTGTCGGGGCAGCGCTCTCTGTCAACAGCTATGCCAACGTAGTGATCTCCGAATACGTAGAAGGTGGTGACTATAACAAAGCTGTCGAAGTCGCCAATACCGGAGATACCGCTGTGAATCTGGCAGAGTACCAACTGGCTACCAAAGTTAACGGTAAAGGTGACCTGACCAAACACTACACCTTCCCCGCCGTTGAACTGAAACCTGGCCAGGTCTTTGTACTGGCGCATAAAGATGCCGCAGCGGAAATCAAAGCCAAAGCCAACATAACCGGTGAAGCAATCATCAACCACAACGGTGATGAAACTTACGCCCTGCTGAAAAACGGTACTCTGGTGGATTACCTGGGCACCGATGGCGATGTGGACTGGGGTAAAGATAAAACTTTCCAGCGGAGCGACTTCACGCCAACCCTGGGGCAGACGTTTGAAGAGAGTAAATGGACCAAACACGCCAAAGACAGCCATGCCGATCTGGGCCTGTTAAATGGCACCGATGCCGGTACCCCTGAAGGCGGTGAAACGCCAGAGCCTCTGACTACCATCATGGAACTGCAGGGAGACAGCTGGAAATCCCCTTTTACCGACCCGGCCAGCGGAAAATACACTTCTGATGAAGTCTTTACCGTTCAGGGCGTGATCACTGCCATTCAGACCAGCACCTCTGTCGCACAGGATCTGCCGGTCGGCTTCTTTATCCAGGATGAGAATGGCGACAGCAACCCGAAAACCTCTGATGCGATTTTTGTGAAAGGGGATGTCAGTGGCCTGAGCACCGGTCAGATCGTTAAAGTAAAAGGCAAAGTTACAGAAGATTTCGGCTGGACGCAGCTTCTGGCTGAGTCCGTTGAAGCAACAGGCAACGGCACTGTTCAGCCAACAGAGCTTCGCCCATTGAGCACAGATAAGAGCTTCGATTTTACCCTTGAACGTCACGAGGGCATGCTGGTCACCCTGAGCAAAGCTTCCGATCTCAAAGTCACCCGCAGTTTCAGTTTTGACTCCGGTCCTGAGCGCGCCAACATGGTCGTTGCCCACAAACGTATCAACGTGCACCCGAACCAGAATCACCTTCCGGGCTCAGACAAAGCGATAAACCAGCACAACTGCAACGAAGACGCCCGCCTGGTGATCGAATCTTTTGAGAAAGCCACAGCTGGTGCTATCCCATGGTATCCGGACTTTGCGACACAATCCGCTACTCCGGCCAAAGATGGCAGCACAATCAGCGAAGATTACATCCGTATCGGAGATAGCGTTGATGGCCTGCAGGGCGTGCTGGGTTACTCCCATTCTGACTACCGCCTGTATGTCACCAATACCGCCAGTAAACAAACCTTTATCCACAGTGACCCGCGCAGCGATGCGCCACACAGCAAAGCCAAGGGGCTGCGCATCGCGACGTTTAACGTGCTCAACTACTTCAACTCCCCGTTTGGCGGAGATGCCAATCCAACCGGAAAAAACCGCGGCGCCCAAACTCAGGCGGAGTTCGACCATCAGAGCGACAAAATTGTCAGTGCCCTGCTGGCAATGGACGCGGATATCCTCGGCCTGATGGAAATCGAAAATAACGGTTTTGGCGAAAACTCAGCAGTTGCGCATCTGGTTGCCAAACTCAACGCCAAACTGCCTCAGGCAGAGCAGTATGCGTTTGTCAGCGGAGACAGTGATGGCAACGGGCAAGCCGACACCCATATCGGCAGCGGTGCGGTCGCCAACCAGGTACTGTTCCGTCCGGCAAAGCTGACCCTGGCGAACTACAAAGTGATCACCATGCCGGAGCAGCGCGGCGAGGGCTACCCGACAAGCCAGCGCGATGCCCTGACACCGACCTTTACCATCAACGGCTCAGTACAAAACCTGACCGTCTCGGTCAACCACTTTAAGTCGAAAGGCGGCGAGTGTATCGAAGATAAGGAGGCCGGCAACGACAACGATATGCAGGGGGCGTGTGAAAACCTGCGTATCTCTGCGGCCGCTCACCTGGCCGGCGAGCTGGAGAAAATCGACGGTTATAAGCTGATCCTCGGTGACCTGAACAGCTACGCAAGCGAAGGCCCACTTCAGGTGCTGACCCAGGTACCGGAAGGCCATACGCTTACCCCGGCCAAACAGACCTTTATCGGTGATAACGCGATGGACGGCGATACGCCGGCATCGATCAGTAAAGGTTTTGGTTACCGCAACCTGATCCGGGAAAAATCTCCGCAGGCTTACAGCTATGAGTACAAAGGTAACGTTGGCACCCTGGACTACATTCTGGCCGATCAGGCTACCGCAGCCAAAGTCAGCGATGCTCTCGACTGGAACATTAACGCCGCTGAATCGGCCCTGTTTGAGTATTCTCAGTCCGGTGAGCTGCCGAAATATCATGATGCCTGGCGCTCTTCAGATCACAACCCTGCTCTGGTTGTTCTCACTCTGGATGGAACCGTTAATCCACCGATAAAAGTGACACCACCGACCAAACCCGTCAATCCGCCAAAAGACGTAAAAGAGAAACCCGAAAAACCGCGTGCAGGCAAACCGATCAGAGTTCTGATGGACCTGACCGTGCTTGGCGATTTTGAGCTGCATGTCGGTGATAAAGCCAGCCTTAACTTCTCACGCACCAGTCAGCATAAAGCCGCCATGGCCGGTGATATCACCAGCTCAGTCACCCTGACAGAAGCCATTATCCAGCAGGGCTGGGTTGAACTCAGCGCTCAGGTCAGCACTTCCGGTGATTACCAGATGAGCAAAGTTATCCAGGGCGCTACCGGCGAGGTTTACCAGTCAGAGCCAGTGGCGGTGGCAATCGGAGAAGAAGATACCGCCTCATCCGGCTCCGGCGGCTCTGCCGGCCTGTTCAGCCTTCTGACTCTGGGCGGCCTGTCCATGCTACGCCGCAGAAAATCATTCCGTGCCAACTCAAGAGGTTAAGACAATGAGAAAAACCACAATTGCCCTGCTTGCTTTGGCTTCATTTACTGCCAACGCCGCTTACATTCAGGCCCACGATCCACACGTTGTCGCGCCGCTGAGCGTGGTGTGTAAAGTTGACTCAGATCCGACCCCTCCGGTCGATCCGAATGATTATTACAGTGAAACTCAGGGACTGCATGGTGAGGCGCTAAAAACCCGCCTTAACCAGATCATCTCAGCTAACGCGGTAAAACTGCCCTACACCAGTGCCTCATTTGATGTCTGGGATGCGCTGGCAATCACCGACGAGGATCCAAATAACCCGGACAACGTGATCCTGCTTTACACCGGACGTTCTCAGGAGAAAAGCCAGAGATCAGGCCAGGGCAACCTGACAAACGATAACTGGAACCGCGAGCACGTCTACCCGAAATCAAACGGCGGATTTAACACCACAAGTGCAGCGGCTTACACCGATATACATCACCTTAGACCGACAGACGAATCACTGAACTCCGAACGCGGCAGCCTTGAATATGATACCGGCGGTGCGCTGACCAAAGAGTCCCCTGAAGCGGGTAACCGCAAAACCTCAACCAACTTTGAGCCGAGAGATGAGGTGAAAGGCGACGTGGCACGGATGATCTTCTATATGGCAACCCGATACGAAGGCCACGATCCTAAAACACCAGATCTGGAACTGGTACCTGCCACCACAGATAACGGAACGGCATTTGGCAATGTCTGTACCCTTCTGGACTGGCACGCCGCCGATCCGGTTGACGCCTTCGAAGCCAAACGCAATGACAAAATATTCGGTATTCAGAAAAACCGTAACCCATACATCGACCACCCCGAGTGGGCAGAGGAGGTCTACCGCAGCGACTGTAAGTAAGACCTGAAAAAAAACGCCGCATCATCTGATGCGGCGTTTTTATTATTGAGTCAAAAACTAAGGACGGGTTACAAAACCCACCGCTTCATAAACCTTCTTCAGCACCTTTTGCGCCTCAGCAGACGCTTTCTCAGCACCGTTACGCATTACCTGGTCCAGGTAAGCGCGGTCTTCACGAATGCGGTGGTACTCGGCCTGAACAGGCTCCAGCATTGCGACCAGGGCTTCGCCCACGTCTTTCTTGAACGGGCCGTACATCTCAACGCCACGGTACTGCTCTTCGATCTCGGCAAAGGTCTTGCCGGTAGCCGCAGAGTACAGGCCCATCAGGTTAGAGATACCCGCTTTGTTTTCCGTATCGTGAGCGATACGTGGCGGAGTTTCGGTATCGGTCTGTGCCTTGTTGATCTTCTTGATGATGGACTTCGGATCCTCCAGCAGGGTGATCACGTTCTTACGGTTATCATCCGACTTGGACATCTTCTTAGTCGCATCCTGCAGACTCATCACGCGCGCGTTCACGGTCGGGATGTAAGGCTCAGGGATCTCGAAGATCGGGTTTTCAGGGCTGTAGATGTTGTTGAAACGGGTCGCGATATCACGCGCCAGCTCCAGGTGCTGTTTCTGGTCGCTGCCCACAGGAACCTGGTGCGCGCCGTACAGCAGGATGTCTGCTGCCATCAGTACCGGGTAGTCGTACAGGCCAACGTTCACGTCATTCGCGTAACGCTGAGACTTGTCCTTGAACTGGGTCATACGGTTCAGCTCACCCATCTGGGTGTAACAGTTCAGAACCCAACCTAACTGAGCGTGCTCCGGTACGTGCGACTGAACAAACAGTGTGCTCTTCTCCGGGCTTACCCCCACAGCAAGACAGATGGCCAGCGCGTCCAGCGTTGCTTCGTGCAGCGCTTTCGGGTCCTGGCGCACGGTAATTGCGTGCAGGTCAACAACACAGTAGTGGCAGTCATAGTCATCCTGCATGTTATGCCACTGACGAAGAGCACCCAGGTAATTACCAATGCTTAGTTCGCCCGACGGCTGAACACCACTTAATACGATCGGTTTTTTTGAGTTGCTCATTTTCGAAAATATCCTTGTTACCAGTTTTCTCAGTTAGGGTGTAAAAATTTGAGATGAACCTTCGAGTGTACTGATCAGCAAAGTTTTTGCCAGCCCCGAAGGAAAATAAACCGACTCACCGCAGACTCAGCAGCTCATCGATGCAGTCTGCGATATGATCCGGGCCGCTGTGGCTGATTGGCTCACCGTGGTTATAACCGTAAGTCAGGCCAAAAGAGGCACAGCCGGCGTTTTTCGCCGCCAGAATGTCGTTTTTGGAATCTCCTACCATCAGCATCTGGGATGGCTCAAGCTGATGCTTGTCCAGCAGGTAGTTCAGCGCCATCGGGTCCGGCTTGCGTTTTTCCACGCAGTCACCACCCAGCACGTCCGCAAACAGATGGCTGATGCCGTGTTTTTCCAGAATTTCCGGAACAAACTTAGACGGCTTGTTGGTGACCAGCGCCAGGGTATAACCGCTCTGGTGCAGCTCGGTCAGGGTTTCTGTCACTTTAGGGTAGAGATGGCTCAGTTTGTGGCCGCTCTGGGCGTAAAAGTCGTCAAACTGCTCGCGGGCCTGTACTTTCAGGCTCTCTTCCAGCTCCACGCACGGCGTCATGCTGCGACTCAAGGCGCGGCTGATAAGAATATCGGCACCATTGCCCACCCAGTCACGAACCTGTTCTTCGGCCACCCCGGGATAACCCAGGTTCTGCACGGTTTTATCCACCGCCCAGGCCAGGTCCGGCACGCTGTCGAGCAGGGTTCCGTCGAGATCAAACGCGATAAGTTTTACTGAATTCAACACCTTTATACCTCCCTTGCTGCGGCAGCGCTGAAGCAGACAACCGCAGAAAAACAAAACGAGGGCCAAAGCCCCCGTCATATCATACCCGAACTGGTACCCTTAGCGCTGAACTTTTGCCAGTTCTTCACGCATCTGGTCGATAACTTCTTTGTAGTCCGGCTGACTGAAGATAGCTGAGCCCGCTACAAACATGTCCGCGCCCGCTTCAGCGATTTCACGGATGTTATCCACTTTTACGCCGCCGTCGATTTCAAGACGGATCTTACGGCCCGATGCATCGATGCGCTTGCGCACTTCACGCAGCTTATCCAGGGTCGCAGGAATAAATGACTGACCGCCAAAGCCCGGGTTTACTGACATCAGCAGGATCAGGTCAACCTTATCCATGATGTAGTCCAGGTAGTGCAGCGGAGTCGCAGGGTTAAATACCACGCCCGCCTGACAGCCACACTCTTTGATCAGCTGCAGGGTACGGTCCAGATGCTCGGTCGCTTCTGCGTGCACAGTGATCATGGTCGCACCCGCTTTGGCGAAGTCAGGGATGATACGGTCAACCGGCTTTACCATCAGGTGAACGTCGATTGGAGCGGTAATACCGTAGTCGCGCAGTGCTTTACATACCGGCGCACCAAACGTCAGGTTAGGCACGTAGTGGTTGTCCATTACGTCGAAGTGAACCACGTCGGCACCGGCTGCCAGTACTTTTTCCACGTCTTCACCCAGACGGGCAAAATCAGCAGACAGAATCGATGGCGCGATAAGAAAATCTTTCATCACAGACCTCATTGCAGGGAGTTTTTTAGTTATCCAGATTGGCTTTCTGGGCAGAAATTGCGCGTCATTCTACCTAAGCCAGCAGATAAATCCCAGCGCTGAAATGACAGACAGCAGAATTAGCGCAAACGGAGGAAACCGGTTGCGCATGGTAATCAACAGAAGAGGAATCGGTTATTGGTCTGCTGGCTGGAACAGGGCCAGAAGTTCGTCGACCTTGTTACGTCCGGCACCGTTACGGCTGATGGTACGCTTCACTTTCACCACGTTCAGCTGCGCGCCATGGTAAAGGCGGCGGGTCAGCGTGGTGTCATGGTTGGAGATCAGCACCGGAATGCCGCGTTCAGTGGCGGCTTTTTCTGCCACATCGGCCAGCGCCGCCTGATCGTCCAGGCTGAAGCCGTTACCGGCGTATGAGGTAAAGTTGGCCGTATTTGAGAGCGGTGCATAAGGCGGATCGCAGTAGACCACCGAGCCTTTGCGCGCCCGGCTGAACGTCTCTACATAGCCTTCACAGACAAAGGTGGCTTTTTTGGCTTTCTCTGAGAAGAACTCCAGCTCCTGCTCCGGGAAGTAAGGCTTTTTGTATGAACCAAACGGCACGTTAAAGCCGCCTTTCTTGTTGTAGCGGCACAGGCCATTAAAACCAAAACGGTTCATATAGAGAAACGCCACCGAGCGGAAGAAGGTATCATCGCTGGCATTAAACTGCGCCCGGATATCCAGGTAGGCTTCTTTGCGGTTGTATTCCGGCTGGAACAGACGTTTGGTCTCTTCGATGTACTTTTGCGGCTCCTGCTTAAGCAGGTTGTACAGGTTGATCAGATCCGGGTTGATGTCAGCCAGCAGATAGCGCTCGTAATCAGTATTAAGAAAAACCGAACCGGCACCGACGAACGGTTCAACCAGTTTTTTTGCTGGCGGCAGGTGACGCTGGATATCTTCTACCAGGCCATACTTACCACCGGCCCACTTAAGAAAAGCGCGTTGTTTCTTCATTGACCGCCCGATCTGTTACTGCAAAAAGTTAGCCGCGGAATGTAACATATTTTGAGCCAAAGCTCAGTGTTATTTCGCACGTAAAATTTCCCGCTGAACCTGATTGAGCGATTTTGCCCACGGTCCCACAGCCTGCAGCTCCACCGGCAGCGCTTCTACCGCATCCCTGGCCTGCTGAATGGTAGGATAGTCCCGGTAAGTCACGATGTGCCACAGCTGATCATTACGCGGCGTGGTGTACACCCGCACATTGCCTTCCAGCTGATGCAGTTCAATAAACGCCAGCGTTTCTTCCGGGCTGGTCAGTGCAGCCAGCTGCAGGGTGTAACCGGTTGAAGGCAGCGCCATCAGGGCATCCGTCTCCAGGGTAAGCGTTTTAGGCTCCGTCTGTGTCTGGCTTTGTGCAGCCGCATCTTCAACCGCATCATCGATCACCTGTACCGAAGGCGGCGGGGTGCGGTCTTCCATCAGGGCATCCACCACATCGGACGGAACCACAACCCGCTTATGGCCATCATCGCCTGAACCCACGGTCGCGGTCTCTTCGATCACGCCTGGCGGCAGCGCCAGCGCGTCATCCTGCACAGCAGAGGTACTGCCCTGCTCCGGCGCCGGGATCACCAGTGTCTCTTTCTCACTCTGCTGCTCTGTGGTGGTATTGAGCACCGTATCCGGCATCACCAGCTCATCGGCGGTTTCCGGCTCCAGCGCAGTAGCTTTGCCTGGCTCTGGCTGACTGAGCAGCCACCAGTAACCACCCGCCGTGAGCAGCAGAATACACACAACCAGCGCCGCAATGCGCGCCGGCGATTCAATTACCGAGCGGATAATAATCCTTTTTTCCACTTTCTTTGTCCCCAGTTCTGTCAACGCGCCCGGCAGCGGTGCACACCGCTTTGCCTGTTTGCGTATTTTTTGCTTGGCTTCCAGGGTTGGAGCGTATTTAACCACCAAAAGTTCAAGAAATTCCTGCGCTTCCTGTTCTTTCAGCGGCTCAATCTCTAAATCAACGGGCTGATTCTCCTGTCCATAACTGATCCGGGTCAGTACGTGCTCCAGCGCATCGCCTTCGCCGAACAGCACCACATTTACTACCCACTTCGGGTGCTGGCGGGCTTCGACCATCAGCAGCCACAGTTCGGCCAGCAGGGTTTCACTGAGCAGGTGAGCATCGTCGATCACCATGACGATATCGCAGACCTCTTCGCCCATTAAAAAGGCAAAGCTGTCCTGCAGGGGATCGTCCTGATTAAACAGGGGGTCGGGAATGATCTGGCTCAGCAACATGGTTCGCCGTTGAGCATCGGTTTGACTTGGGTGGCAATAGAGCAGCGCCTGATTTTTCTCCTGAGCCCAGGCTTCGAGATAGCGCTGTGCAAGCCAGGTCTTGCCCGAGCCTTTCACGCCGCTGATGTTCACCAGACTGGAACTGAAACGGGTCAGGAGCTGCAGTCTGTCCAGCAGCTCCACCTGGGAAGGTAATTCTAAAACGCGTAATTCATGAGCCAAACTCATTGGCCACCACCTTAATCACCAACGAAGAGACTAAAGGTCACGACACGCTTCGATGGCTTGCTCTATGATTTGGTTGGAAACATCTGACACCACTTCCGCGGTGCCGATACCTGTCGGCAGTACCAGACGCAGTTTACCGGACAGTACTTTTTTATCACGCATCATGTGCTTAATAAAGTCATCAAAACTCATACTGTTAGGTGTGTTCACCGGCAGGTTTGCATTCTTAAGTATAGCGGTGATTCGCTCCAGCTGCGGCTGGTCAATCAGCCCCAGAAGCAGTGCTGTTTTGGCCGCCATCACGGTTCCTGCTGCCACCGCTTCACCGTGCAGCCAAACACCGTAGCCCATTTCCGCTTCGATAGCGTGGCCAAAGGTATGACCCAGGTTCAGCAATGCACGGATCCCGGACTCTTTTTCGTCCGCTTCCACCACTTCGGCTTTGATCTGGCAACAACGGGCGATCGCGTAACTCAGCGCATCCGGCTCCAGTGCCACCAGCGATGGCATGTTCTCTTCCAGCCAGGCAAAAAAAGCCTGATCGTAGATGATGCCGTATTTGATCACCTCAGCCATACCTGCGGCAAACTCGCGCTCTGGCAGGGTGCTCAGACAGCGGGTATCGATAACCACAGATTTCGGCTGATAGAAGGCGCCGATCATGTTCTTACCCAGCGGATGATTGACCGCTGTTTTACCGCCAACGGAGGAGTCCACCTGAGAAAGCAGTGTGGTCGGGATCTGAATGAAATCCACCCCACGCTGATAACAGGCCGCAGCAAAACCGGTCAAATCGCCAATCACACCACCGCCCAGCGCCACCAGGGTGACATCACGGCCGTAATTGCCTTCCAGAAGAAAGCTCATCACTGTGTTGAACGTATCCAGGGTTTTGTACTGCTCACCATCGGGAAGACTCAGCAGACTGACCTGATAGCCCTGCTGCTCAAATTGTTCAGTGATGGTTTGTGCATAAAGAGGAGCGACGGTGACATTACTGACCACCACGATCCGGGTTGATTTGATTTGAGAAAAGTGCGCCGGGTCTGAAAATAACCCGGCGCCTATTGAGATAGGATAGCTGCGCTCTCCAAGCTCGACCGTAATCCGTTCCATGGGATGCTCTCCTGAAAAGTTGAACTTAACGTTCTTCTAGCATTTTTACGATCTGGTTGGCTACCACTTTTGCACTCTGGTCATCGGTACGAACAACAAAGTCAGCCACTTCTTCATACAGACAGTTGCGTTCACCAGCCAGAGATTCCAGCACTTCACGCGGATTATCAGTCTGCAGCAGTGGGCGTTTTTTATCGCGCTGCGTACGGGCCAGTTGTTTCTCGATGGTGGTTTCCAGGTAGACAACGACACCACGGGCAGATAGACGATTGCGGTTTTCTTTGCTTTTTACTGAGCCGCCGCCAGTTGCCAGGACAATACCCTGTTGTTCGGTCAGGTCGTTAATCACCGACTCTTCGCGCTTGCGAAAACCATCTTCGCCTTCAACATCGAAGACCCATGCAATATCAGCACCCGTGCGCTCTTCGATTACCGTGTCAGAGTCAACAAACTCCATGTGAAGTTGTTGCGCCAGGTGACGACCTATAGTGCTTTTACCGGCCCCCATAGGACCGACAAGGAAAATATTACGTTTCTCAGCCATGTTCAGCAGTAATTTACAACGTTAATTCAATGACATCGCCTCGGGTAAGCCAATTAGAATAAATTGGTTCAGTCACCCCCGGGGCACCTATTCCTCACAGATAATTCGTGATCAGACCCAAAATTATCTCAATTAAGGCACCCCGAATGCAACTTTATTTTTTTGTCACTACTGAACAACAACTTTAGGCGTAATAAATATCAGTAACTCGTTTTTACCAATATTCTCGTAGTTCCGGCGGAACAGCGCGCCCAGTCCGGGAATGTCCCCCAGCAACGGCACCTTATCGGTTACCTTGGTCACACTCTGCTGATGAATGCCACCCAGCACCAGGGTTTCACCGTTTTCCACCCACACCTGAGTACCGATGCGCTGGGTTTCTACTGCTACCGCTTCACCGGAGCCGGCTTTGACTACTTTACCCGGCCTGTCCTGGGTGACACTGAGATCCAGCACCATACGGTTATCCGGGGTGATCTGAGGGGTCACTTTCAGGCTCAGCACTGCCTTTTTAAACGATACCGAGGTTGCGCCACTTGAGGCCGCTTCCAGATAGGGGATTTCGGTACCCTGCTCAATATAGGCCGGTTTCTTATTGGTGGTGATAAGGCGCGGACTGGAGATGATTTCCGCCTTGTTTTCACTCTGCAGCGCAGACAGTTCAAGGTCAATCAGGGTATCCGAACCCAGTTTGGCCACCTGAAAAGCGATGCTCGATGCGTTGGGATTAGTCACGCCCAGATTGACGTTGAGAAAATCGTCGATAGAGGCGCCTTTATCCTCACTATCCTTACCATCCTCACTGGACTCGCCTTTATAGATTCCGGCCGCCGCCAGATTACTTTCAATCGAGCCACCGGCACCAAAACTGCCGTTTTGCGATGAGAAACCCCAGCGCACGCCAAGCTCTTCCAGCTCGCCTTCGACTACCGTCACGATACGCGCTTCGATTTGCACCTGTTTGACCGGAATATCCAGGTCGGAAACCACCTGTTCAATGGTGTTTACGCTGGAGGCAATATCGCGCACCAGCAGGGTATTGGTGCGCTCGTCCACCGCAATGCTGCCACGCTGGGACAACATGCTCACATCCCCGCCTGAAATCATTTCAGCAATATCTGAGGCCTTGGCAAACTCCACTTCCAGCACCCTGGTGTGCAGGGCACCTTTTTTAACAGCCAGCTGCTGCTTCTCAAGCCGCTGTTGCTCACGCAGATCGAACTCTGCCTTCGGTGCGATCAGAATGACATCCCCCACTACCCGCTTATCCAACCCGCGCAGCTCAAGGATAATATCCAGCACCTCGTTCCACGGCACCTGGTCAATTTTCAGGGTGATATTACCGGTCACCGTATCCGAGGCCACCAGGTTGAAATTGTTGTAATCAGCGATCAGCTGCAGGACATTTCGCACCGGAATATCCTGAAAGTTAATCGAAATCTTTTCGCCCTTCGGGTTCAGTACCACTGACCTGGCTGCGTGCTGACCTTCGAGCGGTTTTACCGCACTGCCTTTGGCTGCCACGGCCTGACCCGTTACCAGCAATCCTGATACCAGCAACAGAGATAAAAGCGTTCCCGCGCCGGAACTGCGGCGCGTCAGTAAACCTTTCATTATTTAATTCCTTCCTTGATTCAGAACGAGTTTTACCCGGCGCTGCTGCCAGCACCCCTGACCATCGGCAAGGGTTTCCACCACCCATACCTGGCCCGATTCAACTTTGATCACCCGACCGAGATCCAGCCCGAGCCTGTCCCCAACCTTCACCGAATGCAGTGTGCCGCCCGGGGCCTGAATGAGCCCGGTATTGTGCTCGCCTTTTTTCAGCACCCCCAGCAGGTTAAGGCGTGTCAGCGGGTACGCCTCAAGCGGGGCCCTGACAGAGCGGGCTTCCGGCTGCCAGCACGATTTAAGCACGCTCGGTGCCACCGGTTTTACCAGCGGCCTTGGCAGCGAAAACGCCAGCCGCTCCGGATACACCACAAACTCTTCAGGCTGATAGGCCTGACCGCTGTGCAGCGGCCGGACCGTGGCTTTGGCCATCGCCTGGGTTTTGGCTGTCCAGCCTTCCACCGACGACTGCTTCTCACCGCAACCGCCAAGCAAAATCACGCCAAGAAACAGGCTAAGCTTTCTCATTGCCGGCCTCCGGTTTGAACTGATAGGTAAAAGCCTTAACCCGAAAATGCAGGGTCTGGCTCTCCTGGCTGACACGCTGCCAGTCCACGTCGACAAAATGCACGATCCTCGGGATCTCGCCGATTGCCTGGTTAAAACGGCCAATATCCCGGTAACTGCCGGTCAACTCGATATTGAGCGGATAACGATACAGCTGTCCGACGCTCTGCCTCTCGCCCCAGTCGATACGGGTGAACACCAGGTCGTGTTTGATACCCAGCTGATGAATGGATGACAGCAGGCTGGCGAGCTCGGTCTGCTCCGGCAGCTGCTTTTGCAGCAGGGCATAACGCTCACGCAGCTTCGAGGTCTGGTCTTCGTACTCCGGCAGAGCCGCAACCAGCTGCGCTTTGGAGGTAAACTGCGCCTTAAGCTGCAGCTCCTGCTGCTTAAGCTGTGCCATCTGCTCTTCCTGAGGCACCAGCCAGAACCACCACACCGCAACAGCTATTATCGTGCCAGTTATCAGCACCACCAGTGCCTGCGCCGTGCGCGGCCAGCCGGTGATCTCGTCAAATTCAAGTTCCTGCCAGTCCATATCTACCGCTCTCCACCAGGACCAAATACAAACGACACGCCATAACTGCTGAAACTCTGATCAAACAGGGTGCGCCCGGCAACGATCGAATGCAGTTCAACGTAGTCAGCCAGCGCGTCACGCTCCAGCCGGTCAAGCATGGCCGCCACCGATGCTGCATCCTTGCCAAAACCTTTTATTTCCACTTCGTGATCATTCATATCCACTTTGTCGATATACACCCCCGGCGGCAGCCAGTGAGGCAACTCACTCATAAAGCGGGTAACTTTGCCGCGATCGCGTTGCAGCCTGGCCACCAGGGCGATTTTCTCTTCCACCTGACGGTGCTCGGCTTTCAGGGATTTGAGCTGACTGAGCTTACGCTCCAGCCGCGCCACCTGCTGCTCCAGGTACTGGTTGCGGCTCTCCTGCTGTGCCAGCAGCGTCTGATGATAATGATTCACCCCTAACGCCATACCAGCCACCACCATCAGCATACTGATCAACATCAGATAGAAGCCACGCTGATAACGCTGCTGGCGCCATTCACGCCAGGGGAGCAGGTTTATCTCATACATAGGCCCGCCCCTCCATCCAGTCCAGGCCATTGAGAGCCAGTCCCATAGCCAGACCAAACTCACTGCCCTGCTCAGGCAATTTGCTGCGCAACCCCCGGCTTCGCTCCACCAGCCCCAGCGGGTCCAGCCGCACCACCGGCACATCAAACTGGCTGCTCAGCTGCGCTTCGGCCTCCCCGGACTCCTGGCCCATCAGCCAGATCCCGGCACACTTCTGCTGAGGAAACATAGAGTTATAAAGATTGACCTGACGCAGCAGACTGCGGGCAGTTTTCGCTGCCGCCAGCCCGCCCCCCTGACCACTACCCGCCGGTGAGGTATCCAGCACCAGGTCTTTGATATAGGGCGCGCCGTTGAGGGGGTGAGTACAAATCGTCATATGCTGATTGCCGAGATATACCAGCAACCAGTGAACACAGTCCGGTGAAGTCTGGCTGGCCCGCAGCCAGATTTTCTGCAGTGCCTGAGCCTGCAACGTCATCACCCTGGGAGAAAAACCCGCTTTGGTCAGCGGCTGCAGATAGCTGTCTACCACCGCCTGACGGGCGGCATACACCTGGTAATCCTGCATTCGGGCTCCGGGCAATACGTCCTGAGCCTGCGGGTAATAATCCAGACTGAGCTCAGACTCCTGAGCCGATGTGTAGGTCTCCATCTCCCGCTCGATCGCATACGCCAGCTCATCGGCTTCCAGCCCGGGCTGAACCTGAACGGTTTTGCTTACTACTGCATTATCCGCCAGTGCCAGTGCGGCTCTTCGCCCACGCCATTTCACCTGTTTACGCACTTCTTTAAGGATTTTGACGCTGCTTTGATGAACAAGGGTGTGATTTTCAGAGAAAATAGACTCGGGAGAGACCAGCTGAACGCATTTAATCAGCTCAGTTGTCTCCCCACGGCGGCGAAGCAACACAGCTCTGATGCTGTATGGGTCTATATCCAGACCAGTGATATATGATGTAGCCATTGACGACGCCAACCCAAAGAAAGTGATACACTTAAATGTTTGTATGGAATGCCGGTGAAAAGCGCTGGCTTTCACGACTGTTTAATTTGTATCCTAGTGTATCGGGACATTTAATCTAACCGCCTATTAAATCAGGTATTATTCGGTGAAATTCATAAAGTATTTAACAGTGTTTGCACTGTGTTGCATAGTTTTGGGAGTGGGTACAATTGTCGGCTTCTACTACTATGTGAAGCCGGAGCTGCCGGACGTTGCCACACTGAAGGACGTTCAGCTGCAAACTCCAATGCAGGTCTACAGCCAGGACGGCAAGCTGATCTCCCAGTTCGGTGAGAAACGCCGTATCCCCCTGAAGCTGGAAGATATGCCGCCTCACCTGCTTGAAGCTATCATTGCAACCGAAGACAGCCGCTACTACGACCACCCGGGTATCGACCCTATCGGTATCGCCCGTGCCGCCTTTGTGGTCGCCACATCCGGCAGCGCCAAACAGGGTGCGAGTACCATTACCCAGCAGCTGGCACGAAACTTCTTCCTCACTAACGAAAAGAAGATCATGCGAAAGATCAAAGAGATCTTTATCGCCGTGCATATCGAACAGCTGCTGAACAAGCAGGAGATCCTTGAGCTCTACCTGAACAAGATCTATCTGGGTTACCGCTCTTACGGTGTCGGTGCCGCAGCCCAGGTCTACTTTGGTAAAGAAGTTAAAGACCTGACCCTGAGCGAAGTAGCAGTGATCGCCGGTCTGCCAAAAGCGCCGTCGACCATGAACCCTATCTACTCACTGGAGCGCGCCACCCACCGCCGTAACGTGGTACTGATGCGCATGCTCGATGAGAAATACATCACTCAGGAAGAGTATGACCAGGCCCGCGCAGAACCGGTGATGTCTAAATATCACGGTGCTGAAATTGAGCTGAGTGCTCCTTATGTGGCTGAACTGGCCCGCGCATGGATGCTTGAACGCTATGGTGAAGACGCCTACACCTCGGGCATGCGTGTTTACACCACCGTCCGCTCTGACCTTCAGCAGGCCGCGCAGAAAGCGGCGATTGATAACCTTCTGACCTACGATGAGCGCCACGGTTACCGTGGTGAAGTCCGCAAACTGTGGCAGGCAGGCCAGCCTCAGTGGGACGCAGAAAAAATTGCCAAACACCTGAGAAGCGTACCGACCTATGGTGAAGTGATCCCGGCGGTCGTCACCAAAGTAAATAAACAGAGCGCAGAAGTGGAAATCAAAGGCCACGGTCACGCCACCCTGGCATGGGATGGCATGAAATGGGCACGCCGCTTTGTTACCGATACCCGTCAGGGTCCGGCACCAAAAACCGCCGCTGAAATCATGGAAGCAGGCGATCAGATCTGGGTTCGTGAGATCACTCAGCCAGCCAGTGACGAACAGCTCGACCAGAACACAGCCTGGCACCTGAGCCAGGTACCGGATGCCAACACCGCGTTCATCGCCATGAACCCGGAAAACGGCGCGGTGAAATCCCTGGTGGGCGGTTTTAACTTTGTGCACAGCAAATTTAACCGCGCAACCCAGTCCGTCCGTCAGGTCGGTTCGAGTATCAAACCGTTTATCTACTCGGCGGCACTGGACAAAGGCCTGACGCTGGCCAGCCTGATCAACGATGCTCCGATTAACCAGTGGGACAAGAGCCAGGGCACTGCGTGGCGTCCGAAAAACTCGCCACCGACTTATGTTGGCCCAACCCGTCTGCGTATCGGTCTGGCTCAGTCGAAAAACGTCATGGCCGTTCGGGTACTGCGTGAAGTTGGCCTGGATGAAACCCGTCACTATCTGACCCGCTTTGGTTTTGCACTGGAAGATCTGCCACGCAGCGAAACCATCGCCCTTGGTGCAGGCAGCCTGACGCCGATGAAGATGGCTCAGGGCTACTCGGTGTTCATCAACGGGGGCTACTATGTTGAACCCTACTACATCGAAAAAGTAGAAGACGCGTTTGGCAATCCTGAGTTTGAGGCAACGCCGAAGACCATCTGCCGCACAGACTGCCAGCAGGCTCAGCCGGAGCAGAGCGATCTGGCTGCTGAGTTTAACGAACAGGACGTAGACACTCAGCACGCCCCTCAGGTGATCTCTGAGCAGAACGCTTTCCTGGTGCGTGAAATGATGTACAGCAACATCTGGGGTGGCGGTGACTGGCGTCACGGCACCGGATGGAACGGCACCGGCTGGCGTGGCCAGGCACTTAAACGTCGCGATGTGGGCGGTAAAACCGGTACCACCAACGACTCGAAAGACGCCTGGTACAACGGCTTTGCTCCTGGCATGGTCGCTATCGCCTGGGTTGGTTTTGATACCCACGACCGCACTCTGGGTAAAACCATCCGCAACCCGAACCTGGGTAAAGAGCAGATCACCGGCGCAGAAGCGGGCGCGAAAACCGCCGAGCCGGCATGGGTGCACTTTATGCAGACTGCACTGGAAAATGTGCCGTTGCAGCGCAAAACCGTACCGGATGGTATCGTGCGCACCCGTATCGACCGCGAAACCGGACTGCTGACCCACAAGAACGACTACACCTCCATGTTTGAGTATTTCGTCAAAGGCAGCGAGCCAACCGAATACTCCAAGCAGACCCTCAGCGAGTCTGTCTACGAGCAGGGTGACGGGGAAGAAGAGCTGTTCTGATCCGGATAAAAAACAAAGAGGAGGCCAGCACGGCCTCCTCTTTTTTTATTGGCTTTATCTGCTTAAGGTCACAGCGACTCCATAAGCTCTGCCACTGCACCCGCCAGTCGTTCAAATCGCGAGCGCAGCGGTGAGCCCGGCCGGTAAGCCAGCACAATTTTACGGCTCGGCTGTGGGTCAACTGCGCGGATATAACACACACCATCACGCCGTCTTTCCTCCGGTACCGCCAGCTGAGGCAGCAGGGTAATCCCACCGCCCGCCGCCACCATATTACGCAGTGTCTCCAGACTGGTGGCTTTAAAACGCTCATCATCCCGGGCTCCGGCAGCAAAACAGTATCCCAGCGCCTGGTCGCGCAGACAGTGCCCGTCACCCAGCGCCAGCACGGTTTTTCCACTCAGCTCCTGCATGTCAATTTCCTCGCGACCCGCCCACTCGTGGTTATCCGGTACCGCCAGCTCCATCGGCTCATCATACAGATCCAGTTCGATAAATGGCTGAGTCTCCTCCACCGACGCCAGGATCACGCAATCGAGCTTACCCTCCTGCAGCTGCTTCACCAGCTGATGGGTCTGGGCTTCATACAGAAACAACTCCAGTTCAGGAAATGTCTGTTTCAGAAACGGCACCACCCGCGGCATCAGATAAGGTCCGACCGTCGGAATAAAACCGATATGCAGCGGCCCGCTCATCTCCTTACCCTGCAGGCTGGCCATATCGGTAAAGGTTTTGACTTCACTCAGAATCCGTTTCGCCTGATCCACCAGCTGCATCCCGGCCTGGGTAAACACGACCCGGCGGCTGCTGCGCTCCAGCAGCGCTGTCCCCAGCTCATCTTCCAGCTTGCGGATCTGCCCGCTCAGGGTCGGCTGACTGACAAAACACGCCTCAGCCGCTTTACGGAAATGCTGATGTTCGGCAAGGGCGACGAGGTATTCGAAATCGCGGATATTCATGAGATTCCTCTTTAATGGGCTCTGGGTTCTAGGTTCTAGGTTCTAGGTTCTGGGTTCTGGGTTCTGGGTTCTGGGTTCTGGGTTCTGGGTTCTGGGTTCTGGGTTCTGGGCAAGCAGCTCTTCTTACTCAAGCCTTACTGTCAACGCAATAGCTTCGTTTTCCACTTCAATGATCACGAGCTCCCCCAGGGCCTAGCGCCCAGAGCCAAGCGCATTCAATAAGTTTCAGCTATCAAAACCATAGCACCAAACGATTAGTCCTATCAATCAATTCCGGCAATAATGGCTTCAACAAAACGAAACGGGCTGAAGAAAACGCCCGCAGCTAATCCAGATTATTTAAGGAAAACATTATGTTTACATCAAAAGAAGGCCAGGCCATTCCTCAGGTAACTTTTCCTACCCGTCAGGGCGATGCGTGGGTAAACGTCACTACTGATGAGCTGTTCAAAGGTAAGACCGTTATCGTATTCAGTCTGCCAGGCGCATTTACCCCGACCTGTTCTTCGAGCCACCTGCCGCGTTACAACGAGCTGTTTCCGGTATTTAAAGAGCACGGCGTGGACGACATTCTGTGTGTATCGGTAAACGACACCTTCGTCATGAACGCATGGAAAGACGACCAGGAAGCAGAAAACATCACCTTTATCCCGGACGGCAACGGCGAGTTCACTGACGGCATGGGTATGCTGGTTGATAAAAAAGAGCTGGGCTTTGGTAAGCGTTCATGGCGCTACAGCATGCTGGTGAAAGACGGCGTGGTAGAGAAAATGTTCATCGAGCCAAACGAACCGGGCGACCCGTTCAAGGTTTCTGATGCCGATACTATGCTTAAGCATGTGGCACCAGGCTACAAAACCCAGGAATCGATCACTGTGTTTACCAAACCAGGCTGTCCTTTCTGTGCCAAAGCGAAACAAACCCTGATTGACCACGGTCTTCAGTATGAAGAAGTGGTACTGGGTAAAGATGCCACCACAGTGAGCCTGCGCGCAGTCACCGGCCGTGCAACCGTACCTCAGGTGTTTATCGGCGGTAAGCACATCGGCGGCAGCGAAGAGCTGGAAGCCTACCTGAAGTAAAGCCAAAACGGGCAACGTCAGAGTAAGGGGTGGCCGGGTGTCACCCCTCTTTTTTAAAGAACAGATTAAGCGAAGAAAAGTTATGAAACAGTTATCGGCAGATGTGGCAGTGATCGGTGGCGGTACCGCGGGACTTGGTGCCTATCGTGCGGCAAAAGCACACGGTCAGAAAGTGGTGATGATCGAAGGTGGCCCTTATGGCACCACCTGTGCGCGGGTTGGCTGTATGCCTTCCAAACTGCTGATCGCCGCGGCAGAGAGCGTCCACCAGATCGAAAAAGCACCGGGCTTTGGCGTTCACCTTCAGGGTGAAATCAAAATCCACGGCCGCGAAGTGATGGACAGGGTGAAGCGCGAACGTGACCGTTTCGTTGGCTTTGTACTGGAAGGGGTGGACGAGATCCCGGCTGAAGACAAAATCAGCGGCTACGCGAAGTTTATCGATAACCATACCCTGCAGGTGGATGAGCACACTCAAATCCGTGCAGACCGCATCGTGATCGCGACCGGCTCCCGTCCGGCTTACCCTGCTGTATGGAACGAGCTCGGCGACCGTCTGGTGATTAACGATGATGTATTTGACTGGGACGACCTGCCGGAAGCCGTGGCGGTATTTGGCCCTGGCGTTATCGGCCTGGAGCTGGGCCAGGCGCTGCACCGTCTGGGTGTGAAAGTAAAACTGTTTGGCCTTGGCGGCCAGGTCGGCCCGCTGACCGACCCGGAAGTGATGGCTTACGCAGATAAGGCGTTTAAGGAAGAGTTCTACCTGGATGCGAATGTTAAAATCGAGAGCATGAAGCGCATCGAAGGCGAAGATAAAGTAGAGATCCGCTTTATCAATCACGAAGGTGAACCGGAAACCTTTATCGTGGACTACGTACTGGCAGCCACCGGCCGCCGCCCGAATACAGACAAGCTGGCGATTGAAAACACCGCTGTCGATCTTGATGAGCGTGGCGTGCCACTGGCCGACCATTTCACTCTGCAAACCTCGGTGGAGACCATCTTCATCGCCGGTGACGCCAGCAACCAGATCCCGTTGCTGCACGAAGCCGCAGACCAGGGCCGTATCGCTGGTGACAATGCAGGCCGCTTCCCGGATATCCGCGCCGGACTGCGCCGCTCGCCAATCTCGGCGGTATTCTCAGACCCGCAGATCGCCATGGTCGGTGAAACCCACCGCCAGCTGACTCAGCGTCTGGGTGCGTGTGGCTGCTTTGCTACCGGTGAAGTGTCGTTTGAAAATCAGGGCCGCTCGCGGGTGATGCTGCGTAACAAAGGGATGCTGCACGTTTACGGTGAACAGGGTACCGGCCGTTTCCTCGGCGCCGAGATGATGGGCCCAAACGCTGAACACCTGGCGCACCTGCTGGCCTGGGCGCACCAGAACAAGATGACGGTATCAGAAATGCTGGATATGCCTTTCTACCACCCGGTGATTGAAGAAGGGGTGCGTACCGCACTGCGTGACCTGAACGCCAAACTGCACCTGGGTCCGGAAATGATCAAACACTGCCTGGATTGCGGCCCGGGTTGTTAATCAGCCCCTTACCGGGTGTAGAATGGGAACAGGATTCTTCACCCGGTAACACTGATGAGCTGCAAACAATGTGACACTTCCTGGTTCTGGAAAAAGATCGGCCGGTGCCAGCGCTGCATGAACCAGCTGACCGTGTTGTCGGTGCTGTGCTGGGTCGCATGGTGGTGGTTTTATCGGGAAACACCCACCAGCGTCGAATCCATCGGCCTGATCTTCGCCGGCTTCGCTTTCAACGGCCTGCTGGCACTGCATCTTTGGATGAAGTTCATCGTGTTTCCGTGGCGGGAAAGACAGAAGCACAAAACGCGCAGGTAAGCGCGTTTTTTGGTTTCCGGAGCTGGGTTCTGGGTCCTAGGTCCTAGGTTCTGGGTCCTAGGTTCTGGGTCCTAGTTTCTAGTTTCTAGTTACGGAAATCTGCCCGGCCATATCACGCCCTGAAACACCAAATCCGCGCACCACGAACCGCGTACATAAAAAAAGCCCCGGTCTCAATATTGAGTCCGGGGCTCTCTTAGATTCTTCTAAGAAAAAGCAGTGGTATTAAGTAGACCACGCCTTTCCTCAGATAGTTCCCAAAAAGATCCGATTTTTTGTGAAAAAGATCGCGGAATTTTTCAGGCCCTTTTAAAACAAGGCATTAAGCCACGTTTACCCGCACAATTACTTGCTCTTCGAGATCAACTTCCAGTGCTACTTCGTCACAGGCATGCTGGCGCGGGCACTGGTCGCAGTCTTTGAGTACTTTCTCCGGCAGAAGGGATTTGGAGGTCGGAATGAAGGACTGCTTCATAAAGAACTCCGGCACCCGGGTCAGGACAAACACTTTCTTGATCGCCATCTGACGTGCTTTATCGACCAGGTTAGCCACGATCGCGCTGCCCTGCCCCTGATGCTGCCAGCCGGCTTCAACACCGAGAGAGCGGATCTCCGCCAGCCCGGAGTCATACACGTAGAGCGAGGCACAACCGGTCACTTCACCGTGGTGTTCCGCCACCGCGAACGAACCGATGTCGCGGATCAGTTCGCTGCGCGAGCGCGGCAGGTTCTCACCCAGACCGGCCCAGTAAGTCACCATGCCTTCCAGCGCATCAATATCGGTCAGACGCGCAGGACGCACTTTCACCCCGGAGGTGTCACGCTGCTCAATCCGCACCGACGCCTGCTCAATCGCATAGCTCACCTGTTGCGGCGATACCCCGCCCAGCGCCGAGCGCTTCTCAAGGCACGATTCGATAGTCAGGATATCGTACACATCCGGCTCTATCACTTCAGAGAACTGTTTCAGCTCTTCGATAGACAACTCTTCCAGCGCGCAGCCTTTATCGATGGCAGCGACCACCGCCACACCAACAATATGGTGCGCCTCACGGAACGGAATGCCTTTGGCCACCAGGTAGTCTGCCAGCTCGGTTGCGTTGGCATAGCCCTGCTTGGCCGCTTCAAGGGTACGCTCGCCGTTGACTTTGATGCCGTCAAAACAGAGCGCTGCCATTTCCAGACAATCGTTCCAGGTATCCAGGGCGTCGAACAGCCCTTCTTTGTCTTCCTGCATGTCTTTGTTGTACGCCAGCGGCAGGGCTTTGACCGTCATCATCATCCCGGCCATGGCGCCATAGACACGGCCACACTTACCCCGGATAAGCTCCAGCGCATCCGGATTCTTTTTCTGTGGCATCAGGGAAGAGCCGGAAGTCACCGTATCGGCCAGCTCGATAAAGTTCGATTCACCCGAGTTGTAGAAGATCATATCTTCCGCCAGGCGCGACAGGTGCAGCATGGAAACCGAGGCCACCGACATCAGCTCCATCACGTGGTCCCGGTCAGATACCGAATCCAGGCTGTTACGGGTAGCGCGGCGGAAGCCCAGATCGTGGGCCAGCTTTTCACGGTCCACCGGATAAGCGGTACCGGCCAGTGCGCCGGAGCCCAGCGGACAGGTATCGAGACGGCGGATGGCGTCATTCAGACGCGAGTAGTCCCGCTCAAACATCTCAACATACGCCAGACACCAGTGAGCAAACGTCACCGGCTGGGCGCGCTGAAGGTGAGTATAACCGGGCAGTACCGTATCCTGATGCGCCTGTGCCACCGACACCAGTTGCGCCTGCAGGCGGTCCAGCGCGTAGAGCAGCTGATGGCCCTGCTGACGGCACCAGAGTTTGAGGTCAGTCGCGACCTGATCATTACGCGAGCGGCCGGTGTGCAGTTTTTTACCCAGATCACCGACTTTGCTGATCAGCTGCTGCTCGACCCAGCTGTGAATGTCTTCCGCGTCCGATCGCAGGATCTGCTGCGGATCTTCCATCACTTCCAGCTTGAGTTCATTCAGCGCCAGTTCCAGCTTCTGCTGCTCCTGTTCGCTGAGCACGCCAACCGAGTGCAGGGCTTTGGACCATGCAATGGAGCCGACAATATCCTGCTCCGCCAATCGGTAATCGAAACCTAATGAATCATTGAACTGTTTGAATCTGGTGTCTGCTGCCTGGGTAAATCTGCCGCCCCACAATGCCATGGCGTCTCTCCTGCTCGCTAATAAAGCCGGGCCTGTGCCCGGCTTTGTATTACTTCCGTATGACTTCCGTTTCCGGGATTATTTTTTTTGTTCGTTCAGCGCACGGATGCGGCTCGACAGAGAGTAAAGACGGATAAAGCCGCCGGCATGGCTCTGGTCGTACACCTCATCTTCGCCAAAAGTAGCGAACTCTTCAGAGTAGAGGCTGTTATCCGAACGTTTCTGAGTCACGGTCGCCTGTCCCTTGTACAGTTTGACCACAACTTCACCGTTCACATCTTGCGCCAGTTCTTCGGTCGCTGCAAGGATCGACTTGCACAGCGGGGTAAACCAGCGGCCGTCATACACCAGGTGCGACGCTTTCAGGCCCAGCTCCTCACGGAACTCAAACGCGCTCTTGTCCAGCACCAGCTGCTCTACCGCACGCAGCGCTTCCATCATGATGGCGCCACCCGGGGTTTCGTAACAGCCACGGGACTTCATGCCCACCAGACGGTTTTCCACGATGTCGATACGGCCAACGCCGTGCTTCGCGCCTTTGTCATTGAGGTACACCAGTGCGTTGTACGGTGTCATCTTCTCACCGTCGACTTCGGTCACTGCGCCTTTTTCTACTTTCAGGGTCACAAACTCGGCCTGATCCGGTGCCTGCTCCGGCTCCACGGTCCATACCCAGCAGTCTTCGTTTGGCGCGTTCCAGGTATCTTCCAGTACGCCGCCTTCGGTTGAAATGTGCCAGGCGTTGGCATCACGCGAGTAGATCTTAGTCAGCGACGCGCTGCACGGAATATTGCGCTCTGCCAGGTAATCCAGACACTGCTCACGGCTGACCAGATCCCACTCACGCCACGGGGCGATCACGGTCAGGTCCGGTGCCAGCGCAGCAAACGCGCCTTCGAAACGTACCTGGTCATTACCTTTACCGGTACAGCCGTGACACAGGGCATCCGCGCCCACTTTACGCGCCACTTCGACCTGGGCTTTGGCGATGATCGGACGCGCCATCGAGGTACCCAGCAGGTATTTACCTTCATACAGGGCGCCGGTTTTCAGGGTAGGGAAAATGTAATCCGCCACCAGCTCTTCTTTCAGGTCAGCGATATAGCACTCTGATGCACCAGAGGCTTTGGCTTTCTCTTCGATGCCCTGCAGCTCTTCCTCGCCCTGGCCCACATCGGCCACGAACGCCACCACTTCACAGTCATAGTTCTCTTTCAGCCACGGAATGATCACAGAGGTATCCAGACCGCCCGAATAGGCCACAACCACTTTATTTACGCTTACTTTGTTCATCCTAAATCTCCTTCGACCCTGGTGCTGTTTTCTGTTGTCAGCGCCAGCGGTACTTAATCCTTTAAATTGGTAAAAAACGGGTGCCGATGCTCTGTCCGGCAAACAGCTGGTTCAGTTTGTCCGGGTAACGCCAGGTCGCCACTTCAATCGGCCTGCCGAGCTCTTCAGCGGCCTGCAGTGCAGCGTTTACCTTGACGATCATCCCGTCGGTGATCACTTTGCCTTTGATCAGCGCCTGCGCGGTTGGCTTATCCATCTGCTGCAGCAGGTGACCTTTGCCGTCCAGTACGCCGCTGACATCCGACAGAAGCACCAGCTCTGCATCCAGCGCCGCCGCCACGGCGACTGCCGCCTGGTCCGCATTGACGTTCATCAGCTGGCCGGTTTTGGTCAGGCCAATTGAACTGATGATCGCCAGGCTGCCGGTCGCCAGAATGGCATCGAGCACGGTACTGTCACCGGCTTCGGCTTTACCCACCGCGCCCAGCTCCTCGTCAAGCTCACTGACCTGACACAGGCCACCGTCTGCCAGACTCAGGCCCACCGCCATAATGCCGGCTTTGATCGCCGCGCCCTGAAGCAGCTTGTTGGCCGTACCGGCCAGCGCACCGGCAATCACCGGGATCTGCTCATAAGGGGTCACCCGCAGACCGTCTTTTTTCACTGTTTCCAGCTTAAGGTCAGCCATCAGTTGATCCACCAGATAGCCTCCTCCATGAACAATCACGATTGATCGTCGCTGTCCGCTCTGGTACTCCCTGATCGCGCAGAAGAGTTTTTCCAGGGTCTGGCTGCACTCTAAGGCAGCACCACCCAGCTTAATTACCAAAGGGGTTGGATTGCTCATAGTCACGTCCTTATACCAGCGCCGTTTGTGGCGCAAAACCATATCGAATATTGAGACACTGCATCGCCTGACTGGCCGCGCCTTTCAGCAGGTTGTCGATGGCGCACACCAGGATCAGGTGCTCTCCTTTCACCTGCCAGCCCAGATCTGCAAACGGCGTCCCGGCCACTTTCTGAATCGATGGCAGCTGTTCTTTCATCAGCCTGACCAGCGGCTGGCCCTGATAGGCCTGACCAATCGCCGCTTCCACGTCAGCCGCGCTGACGCCGGATTTGAGTTTGCAGGTGATGGTCGCCAGAATGCCGCGCTTAAAGTTGCCCAGGTGCGGGGTAAAAATCACCTCGCATCCCAGGTGAGTGGCAATTTCCGGCTGATGACGGTGGCTGAAAACCCCGTAAGGCTGCAGGCTGACTTCGCAAAAACTGCTGGTCAGGCTGGCTTTACGCCCGGCGCCGGATACACCACTGGTGGCGTTGATCACCGGCCATACCGATGTATCCAGCAGGTCGGCGTCCAGCACAGGTTTCAGCGCTATCTGCGACGCGGTCGGGTAACAGCCAGGTACCGCCACCAGCTCTGCCTCTGCGATCTCTGCGGCGTTCCACTCCGCCAGACCATAGACCGCTTTCTCCAGCCAGTAAGGGTGCTGATGTTCAAAACCATAGTAATCGCGGTAGAAAGCATCCCCGGTCACCCGGTAGGCACCGGACAGGTCAAACACCCGGCAGCCCTGCTCCATAAATACCGGCGCCAGGTCATGGCTGACCTGATGCGCCGTCGCCAGAAACACCACGTCGGCTTCTCTGGCAACGGCGGCAGGGTCAGTCAGGGGCTGTACCGGCATCTCCACCACCCCGGTCAGGTGACCGTGCAGCGAGCTCAGGGATTTGTTTGCATCAACGCTGTTGGCGGATACATACAAACCTGTTAGCTTGAGCTGTGGGTGTTTGTGAACCAGCTGCGCCAGCTCTGCACCGGTATAACCGCTTGCACCGATAATTATGGTTTTCAACATCTCAACACGTCCGTCATGCGACTCAAAATGACTATAAATACTTTACTATCGCGTCAGATTGAGTTTTTATTCATTAAATGTGATTTAATATGTGTTTTATCCTCTTATGGATACGCTGTCAACAGTGGAAGTGACAATCAATGCAAATACCCGGATTTAAACAGACCTATCACGAGCTGATCGCAACCCCGTCCATCAGCTCAAGTGACCCTGGCTGGGACCAGGGCAATACCGAAGTGATCGCCAAACTGGCCGGCTGGCTGGAAACGCTTGGATTTGCTGTCCAGATCCAGCAGGTGGCGGACAACAAACACAACCTGATTGCCCGTATGGGAGAAGGCGACGGCGGGCTGCTGCTGGCCGGACACAGCGATACCGTGCCATTTGACGAAGGCCGCTGGAACTTCGACCCGCACGCCCTGACCGAAGCCAACAACCGTTTTTACGGACTTGGCACCGCAGATATGAAAGGCTTCTTTGCTTTTATTCTCGAAGCGGTGAAAGAGACCCGCTGGCAGGACCAGAAAAAACCGCTCTGGATTCTGGCGACTTGTGATGAAGAGACCACCATGTCCGGCGCGCGCTATTTCACCGAAAACAGCCCGTTTACCCCGGACCAGTGTCTGATTGGCGAGCCCACCAGCCTGGTGCCGGTCCGCGCTCACAAAGGCCACGTGGCCAACGCCATCCGGGTGACCGGCAAATCCGGCCACTCTTCCAATCCGGCGCTGGGGGTTAACGCCATCGAAATCATGCACGAAGTGCTGTTTGCCATGATGCAGCTTCGCGACAGGCTGATCAAAGAGTGGCGCCACCCGGGCTTTGAGATCCCGTCCCCGACCCTGAACCTGGGGCATATCCACGGCGGTGACAGCCCAAACCGGATCTGCGGCTGCTGCGAGCTGCACTATGACGTCCGCCCGCTGCCGGGCATGAGCCTGGACGGGCTGGAAGACCTGTTGCGCGACGCCCTTAAAGATGTTGAAGCCCGCTGGCCGGGTAAAGTCAGTATCCGTTCACTGCACGATCCGATCCCGGGCTACGAGTGTCAGCATAACCATCCGTTTATCCATCAGATGGAAGAGCTCTCCGGCTCGGCTTCCGAGACCGTCAACTACTGCACCGAAGCGCCGTTCCTGCAGCAGCTCTGCCCGACTCTGGTGCTCGGCCCGGGTTCCATCGACCAGGCGCACCAGCCGGATGAATACCTGGCCTTTGAGTTTATTGACCCCACTATCAGCCTGCTCAAACGGGCCATTCAGCGTTACTGCTTCTGACTCTTTTCTTATGACAACCGCCTGATATGTAGGCGGTTTGTCACCTTTATGGCAGAAAATGTAATTTATTTTCACAGTCTCGAAACATGCCCAGCACATAAAATGACCAGTATCAAAATGAGGCGGATTAATTATAAATACCCCGGACTTTATTTGACTCAGGCCGAATTTTTTCGCTAGATTGTTTCCTTAGGACGAAACAACGGATGTAATTTTATTACGAGGCGGGAAGAATGAACGAGAAATATGCCGCGCTGAAAAGCAATGTGCGTATGCTGGGCCAGATCCTGGGCCAGACCATTCAGGAAGCACACGGCGATGCCATTCTGGATAAAGTCGAGACGATTCGCCAGCTGTCTAAATCAGCTCGCGGTGGTAATCAGGACGACAGGACGCGCCTGAACAAAGAAATTGAAAACCTCAGCGACAATGAACTCACCCCGGTCGCACGGGCGTTTAACCAGTTTCTGAATCTCACCAATATTGCTGAGCAGTACCACACTATTTCACGTCACTGTGACGCTCATGTCTGTGAACCAGACGCTATCAATACCCTGTTTGCCAAACTGAATCAGAACAACATCTCCAAACCGGATGTTGCGCGAGCAGTACAGGATCTCAACATTGAGCTGGTTCTGACCGCCCACCCGACGGAAATCACCCGTCGTACCATGATCAACAAGCTGGTTAAGATCAATAAGTGTCTTTCCAAGCTGGAACTCTCTGATCTCTCAAACAAAGAGCGCCATAAAACCGAACGCCGCCTGGATCAGCTGGTTGCCCAGATGTGGCATTCCGACGTTATCCGCCAGCAGCGCCCGACCCCGCTCGATGAAGCCAAATGGGGCTACGCAGTAGTTGAAAACTCACTGTGGGAAGCTGTGCCGGAGTTCCTGCGCGAACTCGATGAGCGCGTTGAGAGCCACCTGGGTGAAGGCCTGCCTATCGACGCCCGCCCGGTACACTTCTCATCCTGGATGGGCGGTGACCGCGACGGTAACCCGTTTGTCACCCACTCAGTTACGCAGGAAGTACTGCGCCTGTCACGCTGGAAAGCGGCAGACCTCTACCTTGGTGACATTCAGGAACTGGTCAGCGAACTGTCGATGACCAAATGCAACGATGAAGTACGCGCCCTGGCCGGTGATGAGCACGAACCGTACCGCGCTATCCTCAAGCGCCTGCGCACCCTGCTGACTGACACCATCGAAGTTCTTGATGCCAAGATCAACGCGACCGAGGTTCCGAACAAGGCAACCCTGAAAAGCGCTGATCAGCTGTGGGATCCGCTGTATGCCTGTTACCAGTCACTGCACGAGTGTGGCATGGGCTCAATTGCCGATGGTTCCCTGCTCGATACCCTGCGCCGCATTAAAGCGTTTGGTGTTCACCTGGTACGCCTGGATATCCGCCAGGAAAGTACCCGTCACTCTGACGTACTGTCTGAGCTGACCCGTTATCTGGGTATCGGCGACTACGATCAGTGGAGCGAGCAGGACAAAATTTCCTTCCTGGTGAATGAGCTGAGCTCAAAACGCCCGCTTCTGCCACTGGACTGGCAACCATCTGAAGCAGTTCAGGAAGTGATCGACACCTGTAAAGTGATCGCCTCCCAGCCACGTGAAGCGTTTGGCGCTTACGTGATTTCCATGGCGCGCACCGCCTCCGACGTACTGGCCGTTCACCTGCTGCTGCAGGAAGCCGGCTGCCCGTACCGCATGGATGTGTGCCCGCTGTTTGAAACCCTGGAAGATTTGAACAACGCAGAGGACGTGGTCCGTCAGCTGCTGTCTATTGACCTCTACCGTGGCTTTATCCAGAACCACCAGATGGTCATGATCGGTTACTCAGATTCCGCCAAAGACGCCGGTGTTATGGCGGCAGGCTGGGCTCAGTACCGTGCGATGGAAGCCCTGGTTCAGGTATCTGAAGAAACCGATATCGAGCTGACCCTGTTCCACGGCCGCGGCGGTACCATTGGTCGTGGTGGCGCACCTGCGCACGCGGCGCTGCTGTCTCAGCCACCGAAGAGCCTCAAAGGCGGCCTGCGCGTAACCGAGCAGGGCGAGATGATCCGCTTTAAACTGGGTCTGCCGGAAGTGGCGGTGAACAGCTTTAACATGTACGCCAGCGCGATCCTGGAAGCGAACCTGCTGCCACCACCGGAACCACAGCAGGACTGGCGCGACCTGATGGACGTACTGTCTGAAGTCTCCTGTGAAGCGTACCGCAATGTGGTCCGTGGTGAAGAAGACTTCGTACCTTACTTCCGCAGCGCCACACCGGAACTGGAGCTGGGCAAACTGCCTCTGGGCTCACGTCCGGCCAAGCGTAACCCGAAAGGCGGCGTGGAAAGCCTGCGTGCTATCCCGTGGATCTTCTCCTGGAGCCAGAACCGTCTGGTACTGCCAGCCTGGCTGGGTGCCGGTGAAGCGATCCAGTACTCCGTCGACAAGGGCCATCAGGCGCTGCTGGAGCAAATGTGCCGTGAGTGGCCGTTCTTCTCTACCCGCCTGGGTATGCTGGAAATGGTCTACTCCAAGTGCAACGCTGAGATCTCCCGCCTGTACGATCAGAAACTGGCTGACAAGTCATTGTGGCCGCTGGGCGACAAACTGCGTGCCCAGCTGGAAACCGACATCAAAGCGGTACTGAATGTAGAGAACGCAGAAAACCTGATGCAGCACGACCCGTGGGGTCTTGAGTCCATCCGCCTGCGTAATATCTACGTTGAGCCACTGAACCTGCTTCAGGCTGAGCTGCTCTACCGTACCCGCCAGAGCGAAACTCCGTCAGCTGAGCTGGAAGAAGCCCTGATGGTGACCATTGCAGGTATCGCAGCCGGTATGCGAAACACCGGTTAAGCAGCGATTAATCCTGCAAGTGAGACAAAAAGCCGCTTTATGCGGCTTTTTATTTTACCGTAGTAGCATATTGAGAATTTTGTCAGTTTTTTAGGAAATTTTGTCCCTCTATTCTACTTTATGCTTATTATTATTGATATGCTTTACGCCCGCTGTAAATCCGACTAATAACAATCCGCAGCAGCATTCGGGGGCGACAAAACAAGTGTCAGGCTAATACAAGACACCCGCCCTCCCTCTAGGTGACATAATGGCTTAATTGGTGACAGAACCCGCCGTGTTTTTACGCGGGAGTTTGCCGAACACACTGACTAAATAGTGACTCAGAAGCACGATTAGGTGTCCGGCAACGAATTTGAGTTTTGATTGACCATTGGATTGAAGACATGTCATTACCGCACGTAATCCTTACTGTTTTGAGCACACGAGATGCTACAGGCTACGACATCACTAAAGAGTTCTCATACAGTATTGGCTATTTCTGGAAAGCGAGCCATCAGCAAGTTTACCGCGAGCTGAACAAAATGGCTCAGAACCAACTTGTCACATGTGTATTAGAGCCACAGGAAGGTAAACCGGACCGCAAGGTCTACTCCATTACTGACGCTGGCCGCCAGGCACTGGGCGAGTGGTTCGAACAACCAACTGCACACCCGACGGTACGCGACGAGTTCTCAGCCAAGCTGATGGCTTGTTCCGTAGAAGAATCTGCGTCATTCATCGAGCAGATGAAAGGCCTGATCGAAGAGTCCCGTCAGCTGATCAACCACTACCAGGAAATCGAAAACCTGTACTATGCCCAGCCACAAACGCTGGACAAGCAGGCTCGCCTGGAGCGACTGACCCTGCGCCGCAACCTGCTGCTTCGTGAAGCATGGATTGTATGGGCAGAAGAAGTCCTGACAGAGTTAGAAGCTATGGCGTAAGCCAGACGTGCAGAAGGGGTAAGAGAAAGGGAAGCCATTACGGCTTCCCTTTTTGTATTCGCAATATATCCGTTTATGCGCCCTGCTGTGGACGAACGCCCAGAGTGTGGCACAGCGCGTAAGTCATTTCTGCCCGGTTGAGGGTATAGAAGTGGAAATCCTTCACGCCCTCACGGCTCAGCACGCGTACCATATCAATCGCCTGACTGGAACCAACGATCTGACGGGTCAGCGGGTCATCATCCAGGCCTTCAAACTGTTTGCTCATCCAGCCCGGAATTTTCACATTGTTGATCCCGGCAAAACGCGAAGCCTGCTTAAAGTTCGACACCGGCAGAATGCCCGGTACGATCTCCACGTCGATCCCGGCCGCTACGCAGCGGTCACGAAAACGCAGGTAAGACTCCACATCAAAAAAGAACTGAGTAATAGCGCGGCTGGCACCAGCGTCGACTTTACGTTTCAGGTTGAGCAGATCCGCCTGGGCGCTTTTGGCTTCCGGGTGTACTTCCGGAAACGCCGCCACTGAAATATCAAAATCATGGCGCGATTTCAGCAGCTCAACCAGATCCGAAGCATACATCTCCGGATGACCACCACCCGGTGGAATATCACCACGCAGAGCGACGATACTTTCAATCCCGTTTGCCCAGTAGTCCTCGGCGATATCAATCAGCTCCTGACGACTGGCATCGATACAGGTCAGGTGCGGTGCAGCGACCAGGCCGGTCTGCGCTTTGATTTCCTTGATGATGGAGTGAGTACGGTCGCGTTCGCCAGAGTTGGCGCCGTAGGTGACCGATACAAATTTCGGCTGCAGTGTTTTCAGACGGTGGACCGAGTTCCACAGGGTCTGTTCCATCTTTTCAGAACTCGGCGGAAAGAACTCAAACGATACGTTGATGTCGTCCGACAGCTCAGCAATGTTCTGATTCAGAGCGTCCAGATGGCTCGCGTGTGTGTAACCCATACCACTTCTCCCTGTGCCGCCTTGCGGCCTGTTATTATCCCTGCGTCAATAATCATTTAGACGTCTATATGTCCAAAATATCTCTTGGATCAGAATTGAAGTCAATACTCCCAACATGAAAGTTCCTCATGTTGGGAGTGAGCTCAACTCATCTTCATCTTTACAGCATAGCTGCCAGACGGTTGAGGTCAGACTGAAGTGCCCCGGCGGTCACTTCCCGCCCGGCACCCGGACCGCGGATCACCAGCGGGTTATCCTTGTACCACTTACTCTCAATGGCAAAGATATTGTCACACGGCAGCAGGTTTGCCAGCGGATGTTCAGGATTGAGCGCCTCAACCCCTACGGTGGCTTTGCCATCCCGCTCAAGGCGAGCCACATAACGCAGCACTTTACCGTCACGCTGGGCTTTCTCCAGCCGCTCTGCCAGCAGCTCACTCAGCAGATGGCCCTTATCCAGAAAATCATCCAGACTCAGCCCGGCCAGGGGTTCAGGAACCAGGGATTCCACTTTTACCTGAGTCGGCTCAATATCAAAGCCGGACTCACGCGCCAGAATCACCAGCTTGCGCATCACATCCGAGCCATCGAGGTCACTGCGCGGATCGGGCTCAGTCAGCCCCTGCTGCCAGGCGAGATCCACCAGGTCAGCAAACGGTACGCTGCCGTCAAACTGCTGAAACAGCCAGGAGAGCGTACCGGAGAAGATCCCCGACAGCGCCAGGATCTCATCACCGCTTTCACGCAGGTCGCGCACCGTATGGTTAATTGGCAGGCCTGCCCCTACAGTCGCATTGTACAGCCAGTGACGGCCGGTCTTGCCAAACGCATCCTGTACCTGGTGGTAGAAGTGCTGCGGCGCAGAGCCGGCGACCTTGTTGGCCGAAATCAGGTGAAAACCATGCTCAGCGATCTGCGGGTAACACTCTGCCAGCTCGTGGCTGGCGGTCACGTCCAGTACGATGACTTCATCGTAACGTGACTGATCAGACAATCGTTCCAGCCATTCGCCTTCACTGTACGGCGCGGCCTCATCGTCAAAACGGGTGTTCACTTCGGACACCTCGATGCCGTCCAGATCAATCCAGCAGGTCTGGCTGTCGATCACCGCCACCAGGTCAAAGCTCATGCCGTGGCGTTTGGCCAGCTCGCTTTTCTGCTCAGCCAGCAGACTTACCCAGGCCGAGCCGATATTACCCTTACCACACAGCGCCAGCGCCACACGCTTCTGCGCCTGGAACAGCTGGGTATGAATACCTGTCAGCAGAGGATCGGTATCCACCCGGCGCAGTACCGCGACCAGACTCAGCCCTGAATCTGCTTCGTGGATAAACTCCACTGGCGCGTTTTTCAGCTGCTGATAGAAGCCGTAGCAGTGATTCGGGTTACTGGTCACCCCGGCTCCAACGGCAGCCACCAGCGAGTAGCCCTCTTTAAGTCTCAGTTCGCCTTCGATACTGAGATCCTGCAAATAGCGCAGCGCCTCACCCGCTACTTCAGCGGTATAGGCCAGCAGCAGGCAACCCTGATCCGCCTGGGCTTCAAACGCCAGCGGCTGGATCTGAGCCCGGGTCAGCGAGGCCAGCACTTCCTGCTGCTGTCGCTCAAAATCGTGTCCGTGGGCAAAGCGCAGCTGAAGCAGCAGCACTTCATCCAGGGAGGTAATAATTTTCGCACCGCGACCAGACGCCAGTACCCGCTCAATACGGGTCGAACCGGACTCTGGCTGATAGCTGCAGCGCAAATGCAGATCCATCGCGCTCTGGGCGACCGGCTGCAGGGTACGGCTGTGCAGTACCGGTGCAGCGAGGCGCGCCAGTTCACTGGCTTCATCCAGGCGCAGCAGCGGTAACAGGCAGGCATCTTCCACTTTACGCGGGTCCGCACTGAATACCCCGGCCACATCACTCCAGATGGTAACCCGGCCCGCTTCTGCCAGCGCGCCGATAACAGTGGCCGAATAGTCAGAGCCGTTCCGGCCCAGCAGCACCGTCTCCCCGCTTTCATTACGGGCCATAAAGCCGGTGATCACCAGCCGGCGGTGTGAATGCTGGGCAAGTGAGGCTTTGATCAGCGGCCAGGAGCGCGCCCGGTCCACTTCTGGCTGGGCACCGGCTTCTGCGCGCAGAAAATCGCGCGAATCGAGCCAGGCAGACTCCAGGTCCGACTGACACAACAATGCAGCCAGCAAACGGGCCGACCAGACTTCACCGTGACCCAGAGCGGCCGCTTTCTGCGCTTCCGTCAGCGGAGCGGTCAGCTCACCCAGTGCGCTGAACTCCTGAGCCAGCTGGACCAGCAAAGGTTCCGCATACGCCTCATTGAGCAGTGACTCCACCAGCCCGGTCTGGAACTGACGCAGCGCCTGCAGGTGTTCATGCGCTACCCGGCCGTCTTTATCCAGCGCAGCCAGCCAGGCCAGCAGCTTGTTGGTGGTACTGCCGGCAGCCGATACCACCACCAGGTCGTCCGGACGTGAGTATTCACGCAGGATCCCAACCACCCGCTGATAACACTCAGCATCCGCCAGGCTGCTGCCGCCAAATTTGTGCAGCTGTCTCAGTTCACTCATCAGTTTGCCTCCCTGGCCTGTTCAAATGCCTGCTTCAGGTCTGCGATCAGATCATCACTGTCTTCCAGGCCGACCGACAGGCGCAGCAGTCTGGTGGTCACACCTGCTTCCAGCTGAGCTTCATCGCTCATCGCCCTGTGCGTCATCGAGCTTGGGTGACAGATAAGACTCTCCACTCCGCCGAGCGACTCTGCCAGCGAGAAGAGTTTCAGCGCACCGACAAAACACTCCAGCTGCGGCTGGTCACCGGCAAACTCAAAGCTCAGCATCGAGCCAAAACCGCTCTGCTGACGCTTTGCGATCTCATGGCCAGGATGGTCCGGCAGACTCGGGTGATACAGGGTTCCCACCAGCGCTTCGCCCTGCAGGTACGCCAGGATCAGATTGGCGTTCTCTTCGTGCTGGCGCATCCGCGCTCCAAGGGTGCGCAGGCCGCGCAGGGTCATATAGCTGTCAAACGGAGTACCGGTCGCGCCGAGGCAGTTGCCCCACCAGGCCAGCTCTTCAGCCTGCTGCGCCGAGCGGCAGATCACCACCCCGCCGATCACATCCGAGTGACCGTTGATGTACTTGGTGGTGGAATGAATGACGAAATCCGCACCCAGCTCCAGCGGCTTTTGATACACGGGTGTCAGAAAAGTATTATCGACCGCCACCAGCGCGCCTGCGTCATGGGCCAGCTCACACACATGAGCAATGTCCACGACCCGCACCAGCGGGTTGGACGGGGTTTCAAGCAGCACCAGTTTTGGCTTTTTCGCCAGTGCGCCGGCCAGTGCCTGCTGATCAGACTGGTCCACAAAAGCAACTTTGAAGTCCCCTTTCAGGGCGCGGGTATTGAGTAAACGGTATGTGCCGCCATAGCAGTCGTGAGGAGCAACAATCAGGTCATCCGGACCAAGCTGACTGGTCACCCACAGGTTGATCGCAGCGGTACCGGTATTGGTGATCACCGCTCCTTCGCCGGATTCGAGCCCGGCCAGCGCCCGCTCCAGCTGAGAGCGGTTAGGGTTACCTGAACGGGTGTAGTCATACTTGGGGACGTCACCAAAGGCGGGAAAACCGTAATTGGTGGACAGATAAATCGGGGGAACAACGGCATGATACTGGCTGTCTTCCTCTATGCCGGTGCGGACAGCAATGGTTGCTGGCTTACGCTCACTCATAAGACTGGTCTTCCTTTCCATGTTCATTGTTATCTGTTATACCAGTAATGGCTGCCGGACAACATACGGCGTAATACTTTCTCGCGGTCAGTCGCGTTATCCAACACTGTACCGGTCACAAAACTGGACGTCAACACTTCTGGACGTCTATATGTCTTTGCTTGTGGCGGTAAAAGTCGCTAAAATCACCCCCTATTCAGAGATTGAGCCGCCTTATGGCCGACCCGGTCTCATATCTACGACAAGCATAATTAAAGGTGCGCAATGGCAGACTGGAACGGCGAATACATTAGCCCTTACGCCGAGCATGGTAAGAAGAGCGAGCAAGTTAAGAAAATTACGGTATCTATCCCACTGAAAGTGTTGAAGATACTGACCGACGAGCGCACCCGCCGCCAGGTCAATAACCTGCGCCACGCCACCAACAGCGAGCTGCTGTGTGAAGCGTTCCTGCACGCATACACCGGCCAGCCCCTGCCGACCGATGAAGATCTGCGTAAAGACCGCCCTGACGACATCCCGGCAGAAGTAAAAGCACTGATGACGGAAATGGGCATTGCGTTCGAAGCGTTTGATGAGGAGTAAGTAACTCTTGGTGCGCGGTTCGCGGGCGCTTCGCTTCGGGGGACGCGGGGAATGCGCTGAACATTATGTGTGCCTGATAATGGTACAGGTTCCGCTTTCCGTACCACGTACCACGTACCACGTACCACGTACCACGCAACCATAAAAAAAGGTGCCACCCGGGCACCTTTTTTTATTACGCCATATAATTTTCCGGCATTTCGATTCGGGCAACGCCTGAATCAACAGCCGCCTGGGCGACCGCTTTGGCGACGCGTGGCAGCAGGCGCGGGTCCATCGGTTTCGGGATGATGTAGCCCGAACCAAATTCCAGCGCATCAACACCGGCGGCAGTCAGTACTTCTGCCGGTACCGGCTCTTTGGCCAGCTGGCGGATCGCATCGACCGCGGCCAGTTTCATTTCATCGTTGATCTCACTGGCACGTACATCCAGTGCGCCACGGAAAATAAACGGGAAACAAATAACGTTGTTTACCTGGTTCGGGTAGTCCGAACGGCCGGTACCCATGATCAGGTCATCACGGACTTCGTGTGCCAGCTCAGGCTTGATCTCAGGATCCGGGTTTGAACAGGCGAAGACCACCGGCTTGTCAGCCATCAGCTTCAGCGCTTCCGGAGGAAGCAAATTCGGGCCGGATACACCGAGGAACAGGTCGGCACCTTCGATCACATCTTCCAGGGTACGCTTGTCAGTATTATTGGCGAACAGCTTCTTGTACTCATTCAGATCATCGCGGCGGGTGTGGATCACGCCTTTGCGGTCCAGCATGTAGATCTTCTCACGCTGCGCACCACATTTGATCAGCAGCTCCATACAGGCCACGGCGGCTGCGCCTGCGCCCAGACACACGATGGTCGATTCAGACAGCTCTTTACCCTGCAGTTCAATCGCGTTCAGCATACCTGCTGCGGTTACAATCGCGGTGCCGTGCTGATCATCGTGGAAAACCGGTACGTCACAGCGTTCAATAAGCTGGCGCTCAATCTCAAAGCAGTCAGGTGCTTTGATGTCTTCCAGGTTAATACCACCAAAAGTATCGGCGATGTTCGCTACGGTATCGACAAACTCTTCGATAGTGCGGTGTTTCACTTCGATATCAATCGAATCCAGTCCTGCAAAGCGCTTGAACAGCAGCGCTTTGCCTTCCATAACCGGTTTGGATGCCAGCGGGCCCAGATTACCCAGACCCAGAATCGCGGTACCGTTAGAGATCACCGCCACCATGTTTCCTTTCGCGGTGTACTTATAAACGTTATCAGCATTCTGCGCGATCTCGCGTACCGGCTCAGCCACACCCGGGCTGTAGGCCAGTGCCAGGTCTTCGGCGGTATTGGCTGGCTTGGTCAGCTCGACACCAATTTTGCCTGCGGTCGGAAATGCGTGGTAGTCCAGTGCCTGTTGGCGGAAATCATTTTGGCTGTTGTCTTCGGACATGATGACAGGATCCTGCTGTGTGAGGTTACGAAAAGGTTACACGAGCGCTGTATAATACCGGATGTCAGACCGGGTGCCCAGATAAAAAGTCAACAACCATAGCCCTGAATTGTGATTCAAACGAAAGAGGAGCCGGAAGGATTCAGGCGCAGTTCAAACAATGCGCAGACAGAAAGGAGAGAGGGAATATCAGATACGAAAAAAGGACGCCTGGGCGTCCTTTTTGAATTCGTTCAGCAGAATTACTTCTTGCTAGACAGTGCACCGAAACGCTTGTTGAAGCGGTCAACACGGCCACCGGTGTCAACGATACGCTGCTTACCAGTGTAGAATGGGTGACACTTGTCACATACGTCCAAGTGGATAGACTCTTTAGTCAGAGTTGAGTTGAACTCGAAAGAGTTGCCACAAGAACAAGTTGCTTTAACAGCTTTGTATTCTGGGTGGATACCAGTTTTCATAGGGATAACCTCAATTGGGCCGTGTCGCTATCCGAATCTGAGCCGGACACCACACGTAATTTACAAATCAGTGACGCAGGTTGCGTCGTTCAAGGCGCAGTATAGTAATGAATAGTGTGCAGCGGATCAACCAATTTGATACTTTTTTGTCCATTTTTTTATCAGTTGCGCTGAGCTGGTCAGCCGCTGTTTTTGCTCCCCGGCATTCGTTGCTACAATGACGCCACTTTTTCTGCTTTTATTTAGTGTTGTTTATGTCCCCGACCATCGTCCAGGTTGCCCTGCCCGTCCCGCTCGACAAGCGTTTTGACTACCGGATAGCCCCGGGCCAGAGCCCCGTGGTGGGCGGACGGGTATCGGTCTCATTTGGCCGCCAGGCCCTGGTCGGCATCATCACCGGTCTGACTGACCACTCCGACTACCCTTTTAACCAGCTCAAACCGGTTAAAGAAGTACTCGACAACGCACCGCTCTGGCCCACCCCGCTGTATGAGCTCTTAAACTGGTGCGCTCAGTTTTATCAGCACCCGCTCGGTGACACCCTGGCCAATGCCATGCCGGCGCTGCTGCGCAAAGGCAAGCCTGCCGCGCTGACGCCTCAGGTCAGCTGGCACATCACCCCGGCCGGACGCGATCAGCTGATGCAGGGATTTGGCCGGGCGGTCAAACAGGCCCGCGCCATGCACCTGCTGCAACACGGGCCGGTCGCGGCAGAGAAATTTGCAGAAGAAGAGATCACCACTCAGGTACTCAAAGCACTGCAGGAAAAAGGCTGGGCGGAACAAAAACAGACCCTGCCCAAAGCGGCCCCATGGCCGGAGTCGGTGGAAACCGATGCTGACAAGCCCCGGCTCAACCAGGAGCAGTCGGTCGCCATCGCGGCGGTCAACAGTCAGCGCCATTTTTCCTGTTATCTGCTTCAGGGCGTGACCGGCTCGGGCAAGACCGAAGTGTACCTCAACATGATCAAACCGGTGCTTGAGCGGGGTGAGCAGGCGCTGGTACTGGTGCCGGAGATCGGCCTGACACCGCAAACCATCAACCGCTTCCGCAGACGCTTTGCCGTACCGGTGGAGGTGGTGCACTCCGGACTCAATGACACCGAGCGCCTCAACGCCTGGCTCGCCGCCCGCGACCGCCGCGCTGGTATCGTGATCGGTACCCGCAGCGCCCTGATGACCCCGTTTGATAAGCTCGGCATCATCATCGTCGACGAAGAGCACGACAGCTCCTACAAACAACAGGACAGCCTGCGTTATCACGCCCGGGATGTAGCAATCATGCGTGCCCATAAAGAAGGTATCCCGGTAGTTCTGGGCTCCGCCACCCCGGCACTGGAGACCCTGCACAATGCGCGCAGTGGTAAGTATCATCACCTGCACCTCAGTCAGCGGGCAGGCAATGCCAAGCCGGCGACCAACAAGGTGCTGGACATCAAGGGACTCTACCTGGAAAGCGGCCTCTCAGCCCCGCTTATCGCCGAGATGCGCAAACACCTCAACGCAGGTAACCAGGTGATGCTGTTTCTCAACCGCCGTGGTTATTCACCGGCGCTGATGTGTCACGAGTGTGGCTGGCTGGCTGAGTGTAAGCGCTGCGATGCCTACTACACCTTTCACCAGAACAGCCGCGAAATGCGCTGCCATCACTGTGGATCCCAGTACCCTGTGGTGCACCAGTGTCAGCAGTGTGGTTCAACCCAACTGGTCTCAGTTGGCGTGGGTACGGAGCAGCTTGAAAACCACCTCAGCGAGCTGTTCCCTGAATACAAAACCCTGCGCATCGACCGCGACAGCACCCGGCGCAAAGGCAGTCTGGAGAGCGCGCTGAAATCAATCCGGGACGGTGAGTATCAGATCCTGATCGGCACCCAGATGCTGGCCAAAGGCCACCACTTTCCGGACGTCACCCTGGTGGCGCTGATCGACGTGGACTCATCACTCTACAGCAGTGACTTCCGCTCCTCTGAACGGCTTGCCCAGCTGTTTACCCAGGTGGCAGGACGCGCCGGACGCGCCAGCAAGCCTGGCGAAGTGATCCTGCAAACCCACCACCCGGAGCACAGCCTGCTGCAGGCGCTGCTGTATAAAGACTATGACCACTTTGCCGATGTGGCGCTTTCTGAGCGCCGTGTGGCCCAGCTGCCGCCATTTGCTCACCTGACCCTGCTGCGCGCCGAGTCCAATAACAGCGAAGTGACCGAACAGTTCCTCACCCAGGTCCGTCAGACCCTGGAGGCCCACCCCCTGTTTGACCAGAACTGCCTGGTTCTCGGCCCCATGCCGGCACCACTGGCACGCCGCGCCGGCAAATACCGCTGGCAGCTGCTGCTTCAGGTACCAGGGCGTGCCCAAATGCAGAAACTGCTCTACAGCGCCAGACCGGTGATTGACCTGCTGCCCAACGCCAAAAAAGTACGCTGGTCGATAGATATCGAACCGCAGGACATGAGCTGAGCAACGGCATTTGCCAACCGATTGGTTTTGATGTGACAATGTTCACATTACAGATGTAAGTTTTGTTAAACCGCCCGTAAATCGTTCAGCGCTTTGAACATAAAATAAACGCAAGGGCGGATTATACGACCTGTGAAATAACAATTATTTATAAATTTTTTGTGCCAACTTTGGCCAGTTACTTTTTCATTATCCTGCTTAGTCAGTAAGGCAAATCGGCTAAGCCATGAATGACCACGAGGAAAATCTATGGCGACAATGAAGGATGTTGCTCAGCTTGCTGGCGTATCCACGGCGACCGTCTCACGGGCTCTGATGAACCCGGAGAAAGTCTCATCTTCAACCAGGAAGAGAGTTGAAGATGCGGTACTCGAAGCCGGCTACTCACCAAACTCTCTGGCACGTAATCTTCGCCGCAATGAATCCAAAACCATCGTCACCATAGTGCCTGACATCTGTGATGCCTATTTCAGTGAGATCATCCGCGGTATCGAAGACGCCGCTGCTGAACACGGTTATCTGGTTCTGCTTGGCAACAGCGCCCAGCAACCCAAACGCGAGAGCTCGCTGGTCAACCTGGTATTCACCAAGCAGGCCGACGGTATGCTGCTGCTTGGCACCCAGTTGCCATTCGACGTGAGCAAGCCCGAGCAGAAAAACCTGCCTCCACTGGTGATGGCGTGCGAATTTGCCCCGGAGCTGGAGCTGCCGACCGTCCATATCGACAACCTCACTTCCTCATTTGAAGCAGTCAACTACCTGACTCAGATGGGACACCGCCGCGTGGCCCAGATAAGCGGCCCGAAAGAGACCCAGTTGTGCCACTTCCGCAATCAGGGCTATCAGCAGGCACTGCGCCGCGCTGGTATCGCCATGAATCCGGACTACCTGTTTGAAGGTGACTTTACCTTTGAAACCGGGGAAGAGGCGATCACCGCCCTGATGTCACTGCCAGAGCCGCCAACCGCAGTGTTCTGCCACAACGACATCATGGCTATCGGTGCAATTCAGAAAGCCAAGCAAATGGGCTATAAAGTCCCGCAGGACATCTCATTCGTCGGCTTTGACGATATTCAGTTTGCCCAGTACTGCGATCCGCCGCTGACCACCATCTCCCAGCCGAGATATGAAATCGGCCGCCAGGCGATGATGATGCTGCTGGAGATCCTCAAAGGGCGTGACGTGCACGCCGGCTCGCGCCTGCTTGAAACCACCCTGGTGATACGCAACAGCGCCATGCCCCCCCGAAGCTAATCCTCAAACGGGGAAAAAATGCCAATTGGCTTCCCCATTTGACTCACATCACTGGAAGTGACGCCTGATCCTGGATTACCATGTCAGGCGTTTTTCATTTAACTCAAGCATAGTAACGTGGCGAATAAAGATTACGTGAGAAGAGGCCGGGGACAGAAAAAACCGGCCCGGCGATCAACGCCGAAGAAAAAGCCGTGGAAAGCGGGTTTGCTTGCACTGCTGCTGACCGGGGCCTTTGGTTATGGCCTGTATACCTTAAGCCAGGACCCTGAGCCGCCTCAGCCGCAGGTTCAGAGCAAACCCAAACCAAAGCCGAAGCCATCAAAACCGATCCCGCCCCCTCCTGAGGAGAAGTGGGAGTACGTTGAAACCCTGCCCCAGCGGGAAGTTCACGTCGAAGCCAAAGAGATGGCAATCTCGGATGTGCCATACATCATGCAGTGCGGCGCATACAAAAAGCGTTCACAGGCAGAAGAGCGCAAAGCCATGATCGCTTTCCAGGGGATCAGCAGTCATATCCGCAAAAAGGAAGACAGCAGCTGGTACCGGGTGGTGCTGGGGCCATACGAGCGCAAGCGTGAAGCTGAGCGCGACAAGCACAAACTGCAGCGCGCCAAAATCGAACCGTGCGCGATCTGGAAAGATCAGTAGAATTCAGAGCCCCCGGCGGTCTATCCGGCCGGGGGCTTTTTTATCCCCGCCTCCCCGGGTCAATTTTTCCCTTCCCCCTTGAAAAAATACCCGGCAGCCACATATAACCACTAATCGACAGGCGAATTAAAAGGTAAATAACGTGACTACAATCGTATCAGTACGCCGGAATAATAAAGTTGTCATCGCGGGCGATGGCCAGGTTTCTCTTGGAAACACAGTAATGAAAGGCAACGCCAAAAAAGTGCGCCGCCTGTACAACAACAAAGTACTGGCTGGTTTTGCCGGTGGCACCGCTGACGCCTTTACCCTGTTCGAACGTTTTGAAAGCAAGCTGCAAATGCACCAGGGTCATCTGACCAAAGCTGCGGTTGAGCTGGCCAAAGACTGGCGCTCTGACCGTGCGCTGCGCAAACTCGAAGCCCTGCTGGCGGTTGCCGATGAAACCGCTTCTCTGATCATTACCGGTAACGGTGACGTGGTTCAGCCGGAAAACGACCTGATCGCTATCGGCTCAGGCGGTAACTTCGCCCAGGCAGCGGCTACCGCCCTGCTGGAGAACACCGAACTGGACGCACGCGAAATTGCAGAGAAGTCGCTTAAGATCGCCGGAGACATCTGTGTCTTCACCAACCACCACCACACGGTGGAAGAGCTTGAAATCGCAGCCGAGTAACCAAAGGAATTCAATATGTCTGAAATGACCCCACGTGAAATTGTTCACGAACTCAACCGTCATATCATTGGTCAGGACAAAGCGAAGCGCGCGGTTGCGATCGCGCTGCGTAACCGCTGGCGTCGTATGCAGCTCGAAGAGAGCCTGCGCGTCGAAGTGACCCCGAAAAACATCCTGATGATCGGTCCGACCGGTGTCGGTAAAACCGAAATTGCCCGCCGCCTGGCGAAACTGGCCAACGCGCCATTTATGAAAGTCGAAGCGACCAAATTCACCGAAGTGGGCTATGTGGGTAAAGAAGTGGAAACCATTATCCGCGACCTGACCGATGTAGCAGTGAAGATGACACACCAGCAGGCAATGGAAAAAGTGAAGTTCCGCGCAGAAGAACGAGCAGAAGAGCGCGTACTGGATGCGCTGCTGCCGCCACCGCGTGATGCCTGGGGCCAGAACGAAGCCCAGGAAGATACTTCAAATACCCGCCAGATCTTCCGCAAGAAACTGCGCGAAGGCAAACTGGACGACAAAGAGATCGACATCGACGTAGCTGCGCCTCAGATGGGTGTGGAGATCATGGCGCCTCCTGGCATGGAAGAGATGACCAACCAGCTTCAGTCCATGTTCCAGAATCTGTCCGGCGACACCAAGAAGAGCCGCAAGATGAAGATCAAAGATGCCTTCAAGGCGCTGATCGAAGAAGAAGCGGCGAAACTGGTCAACCCGGAAGAGCTGAAAGAGCAGGCGATCTACAACGTGGAAAACCACGGCATCGTATTTATCGATGAGATCGACAAGATCTGCAAGCGTGGCGAAACCTCTGGCCCGGACGTATCCCGTGAGGGTGTCCAGCGTGACCTGCTGCCGCTTATCGAAGGCAGCACAGTCTCGACCAAGCACGGCATGGTGAAAACCGACCATATCCTGTTTATCGCATCCGGCGCATTCCAGGTGGCCAGCCCGTCAGACCTGATCCCTGAACTGCAGGGCCGTCTGCCGATCCGCGTTGAACTGGAAGCCCTGACCAGCGATGACTTCCGCCGCATCCTGACCGAGCCGAAAGCGTCACTGACCGAGCAGTACAAAGCCCTGATGGCAACCGAAGACCTGAGCATCGACTTCAGCGAAGACGGTATTAAGAAGATCGCCGACGCAGCATGGCAGGTTAACGAAACCACCGAGAACATCGGTGCCCGTCGTCTGCACACTGTAATGGAGCGTCTGATGGAAGAGCTGTCGTTTGAAGCGACTGAGCACCCGGGTGATGAGACCATCACCATCGACGCTCAGTACGTGACAGACAAACTGGGTGAGTTCGTCGAAGACGAAGACCTGAGCCGCTTTATCCTGTAATCACTCCGGTTACTGCAGTGCCCGCCACCCGGCGGGCATTTTTTTATTATCAATTATTACTCTCCCAATACAGGCTGAGCGCTTTTTTTGGTTATACTGTCGCCACAAAAATTTACCCCGGTCAGCTTTACTGTTACACATTATGAACCAATCCCTTGCTATCTGGCTCGACGCCGCCAGGCCCAAAACCCTGCCACTGGCGATTGCCTCAATCACCACCGGCAGCAGCCTTGCACTGCTCAGCGGCCGGTTTTCCTGGCAGGTAATGCTGCTGTCGCTGGTCACCGCCATTTTGCTGCAGATCCTCTCCAACCTGGCCAACGACTACGGCGATGCCCTCAAAGGCACCGATAACGATCAGCGCCTCGGCCCAACCCGGGCGATACAGTCCGGTGCAGTCAGCGTCAAAGAGATGCGTAAAGCCATCATCATCAATATCATTCTGACCGCCGTCTCCGGCCTCGGGCTGATTTTTTATGCCCTGCAGACACCTGGCAGCATCATCGCCTTTATGCTGCTCGGCGTACTGGCGATCATCAGCGCCATCGCTTACACCGTCGGCAGCCGGCCTTATGGTTATGTCGGCCTGGGCGACCTGTCGGTGTTTCTGTTCTTTGGCCTGCTGGGCGTAGCCGGCACCTACTTTTTGCACACAGGTTCCATCAGCGCTGACATCTTCCTGCCCGCGCTCGGCTGCGGTCTTCTGGCAGTTGCGGTGCTGAATATCAACAACATGCGCGACATCGATAATGACCGTGAGTGCGGCAAACGTACCATGGCGGTTCGCCTCGGCGCAGACAAAGCCAAGCTCTATCACCTGCTGCTGCTTGGTGGCGGTGGCCTGTCATTTGTCCTGTACCTGATGCTGGGACAGGCGCTCTCAGGCTGGGCCCTGCTGATGCTGCTGGCCCTCACCCTGCTGTTTAAACACGGCCACGCGGTCATGGCGGCAAACCGCCCGGTGGAGCTGGCGCCTATGATGCCGGTCATAGTCAAGTGCGCGCTGGTGACTAACTTGCTGTTCTCAATCGTGATCACCGGTCAAACTCTGATGACATAATTGCGCCTTGTCATTGCAATGACTTACCGGCGTTATATACTCGAAAAAGAACCTTGCAAAAGAAGATGATGCGTATGGAATACAACACCTCAGCGTTATGTGACATTTACCTGGACCAGGTGGATGTTGTCGAACCCATGTTCAGCAATTTTGGCGGCAGTGCCTCATTTGCCGGTCAGCTGACCACGGTGAAGTGCTTCGAAGACAACGGCCTGATCCGCTCTGTCCTTGAACAGGACGGACAGGGGCGCGTACTGCTGATCGATGGTGGGGGTTCCCTGCGCCGTGCTCTGATCGACGCCGAACTGGCTTCCCTGGCCGAAGAAAACGAGTGGGAAGGCATTGTGGTTTATGGCTGCGTACGCGAAGTCGACGAACTGGAAGACATGAACGTCGGCATTCAGGCGCTGGCGTCCATCCCGGTCGGTGCCGCTTCCCAGGAGATCGGTGAAGTGGATGTAGCGGTGAACTTTGGCGGCGTGACCTTCCTGCCGGAAGATTATCTGTATGCCGACAACACCGGCATTATTCTGTCTCAGGAGCCGCTCGATGCCGAAGCAGATGAAGAGCCTGAAGACGACGAAGAAGAGTATTCAGAAGATTAAAAAAAGGGAGCAGATGCTCCCTTTTTTATTTCCGACGGATGATTACTCAACTTCATCCATTTTGCCCAGCAGGTTGCGGATACGCTCCTGCCATGCAGTGTGTTCTTCGCGCATGCGCTGGTTCTGCTGCTCCAGCTCTTCGCGGTTACCCTTAAGCTCGTTCGCTTCGTTCGCCAGCTGCTCGTTCTGCTCTTTCAGCTCTTCCACTTCCATTTGCAGCAGGGCAATGGTGTCAACTGCGGTTTGAACTTTTGCTTCCAGTTTTTCTAGTACTTCTAATGACATTCGCGCCACCTGTCTGTTTGATTCGGTTGATGTGACTGCTGCCTGCTGACCGGAACACTCCGGACCGAGCTGCGGGTCAGCGTCACTGATTGCTATCCATTCTACTCAGCAAGCCCGCCGGACTCACGCCCAAAGTTTGCCTCAGCTGTCTATTTGGTTAAAAAAACTGCGATTTTGAGCAAATTTTGACAAATCAGTCCACTCTCGGCGGCATCAACCCAGTCCGGACAAGGGTTTACCAGAGGAAACTCCGCCAGCCGGCAAAAAAGCAAACGTTTACTCCAAACTGTGATAGAATCGCCGCGCTGTGTGTTTATTGAGCCCCGAAACGACGGGAAAAGCGCAGATAAAGCACAGGTACAGATATCGAAATTCCTCTTTCAAAAGTTTTTTGGAGTCAGCATGAAACGCGATTTGGCGATGGCATTTTCACGGGTAACAGAAGGTGCAGCACTAGCAGGATACAAATGGTTAGGACGTGGAGATAAAAACGCCGCTGACGGCGCTGCCGTTGAGGTGATGCGTTCACTGCTGAACAAAACTGACATTGAAGGCGAAATCGTGATCGGCGAAGGCGAAATCGATGACGCGCCTATGCTGTACATCGGCGAAAACGTTGGCCGTGGCGGCGATGCAGTAGACATCGCGGTAGACCCGATCGAAGGTACCCGCATGACGGCTATGGGCCAGTCTAACGCACTGGCCGTACTGGCCGCAGGCGAGAAAGGCAGCTTCCTGAAAGCGCCGGACATGTACATGGAAAAGCTGGTTGTTGGTCCGGGTGCCAAAGGCATTATCGACCTGAACAAACCACTGAAAGAGAACCTGGAAAATACCGCAAAAGCGCTGGGTAAATCTCTGGATACCCTGACAGTGATCACCCTGGCCAAGCCACGTCACGACGCTGTGATCGCAGAGATGCAGGCAATGGGCGTACGCGTATTTGCTGTGCCGGACGGTGACGTAGCAGCGTCTATCCTGACCTGTATGCCTGACAGTGAAGTCGACATGATGTACTGCATCGGCGGCGCGCCGGAAGGTGTGGTGTCTGCTGCGGTTATCCGCGCACTGGACGGCGACATGCACGGCCGTCTGCTGCCACGCCACGAAGTAAAAGGCGACACCGAAGAGAACCGTAAGATGGGCGATCTGGAGCTGTCACGCTGCGCAGAGATGGGCGTTGAAGCCGGTCTGGTTCTGAAGATGGAAGACATGGCCCGCAGCGATAACGTTGTTTTCTCGGCAACCGGTATCACCAAAGGTGACCTGCTGGAAGGCATCAGTCGTCAGGGCAATATTGCCACCACAGAAACCCTGCTGATCCGTGGCCGCTGCCGCACCATCCGCCGCATCAAGTCGACCCACTACCTTGAGCGTAAAGACCCGGAAGTACGCGACATCATTCTGTAATTCCACACAGAAGACGCTTTACCCCAAACGCGGCTCCGGCCGCGTTTTTTATTGCCCGGCAGCCTGGTTTTTATCAATAATTTGCTTTATTAAATCCATACTTCATAATAATAAAGAGACGAATAAATGAAGCAGTGACGCACCGGCAGGCAGGGGAAGTATGAAAACCACCGACCGAATTCTGGACAAAATCAAACGCGAAGGGCCACTGACCGCTAAAAAGCTGGCCGATGATCTGGCCATGACCACCATGGGTGCACGTCAGCACCTGCAGAGTCTGGAAGACGATGGCCTGCTGGCATTTGAAGATATCCGGGTTAAAGTCGGCCGCCCTACCCGTCACTGGCGCCTGACCGCCAAAGGCCACGCCTGCTTTACCGACCGCCACGGCGATCTGGCTATCCATGTCCTCGATGCAGTGGAACAACTCTACGGTAACGAAGCGCTGGAAAAAGTCGCCCGGGAACGGGAAATCAAAACCTTTCAAAACTACCAGCAGGCCCTTAAAGACTGCCACAGCCTGGAAGACAAACTCGAAGCCATCCGCGCCCTGCGCGACAGCGAAGGCTACATGGCTGAACTGAGCCAGAGCGGCTCGGACTACCTTCTGGTGGAAAACCACTGCCCTATCTGTAAAGCCGCAGAGCGCAGCCCAAGTCTGTGCCAGTCAGAGCTGAACATCTTCCGCCGCCTGCTCGGTGAACAGGCCGAAATCGAGCGCCAGGAACACATCGTAAAAGGCCAGCGCCGCTGCTGTTATCAGATCCGTCCCACACAGGGAGAATAATTCCTGATATTGCTCATACAGTTATGAGCAACTTCCACTTTCTCCCCCCCGCCAATACTCACCTGATGGCACGTTTCATTTTTAAGACAATATTGAGATCGGTCAATTATTGAGCAAATTATGAATTATGCTTACAGTGAAGTTCAGGAGATTTTTGCGGGGAGGGCCTATGGCACATGCGCAATACGATCAAACCTTGCCACCATTTGATGAGCTGGTTGAACTGGCTGAGAACGATCCGGCCGCTTTTGACGAGTTTCGTCAGCAGATGTGTGAAGAGATGATCACTTACGCTTCAGTGGAGATGCAGCCAAGGCTCAGAGCCCAGCAGACCCACATCGAGAGGGTGATCAGCTCATGCAAGAACCCGGTACATACCAATGTCACCCTGATGAACGAGCTGTCCGCTCAGATGGGCCGCTTCCGCTGCGCCCTGGAGGGAGATGTTGAGCCGGAACAGGATGCCACCGTGATCCCTTTCCGGCCCAGAAGTAACTAAACTCAGAAACAATCAGACCTGTGGCGGACCGTAACGGTTGTCCGCCTCATCTCCTTTCAGCAAACCACACTGAACAAAGATCCACGCCCCACATACCAGCGCCACCAGTGAAACCACCACCTGCACCATATCAGGCTGACCCATTTCTGCGCCCGGCATACCCGGCGGTACCATCACCCGGCCCAGGATCAGCGGAATATTGCACAACAGGAACCAGCTCGACTTACCCCGGTCATGCCAGCGTTTAGCGGTGATCGCCAGATCCGGCACCAGCAGCAGGCTGAGCAGAATAACGGTAATAATGCCGGCAAAGGCAGGAAACAGTTTGGCAATCCCAACCGACAGGCCCATCACACAGGCGTAATAAGCAATGTTCCAGATCCAGAAAACCTTACGGCCAACCCGGCCCTGAAAAGAAAATAACAGCGTTTTAATCGACATCTTTAAAATCCTGGCTCAATTGAGCACTCTCTGAAAACAGGCTTTATCCATGTCGCGGATATCCACCGTCAGGCTGTGCACCAGGGCTGCCTGATCCTGCAGTACCGCCATCAGCTGACGGGATAACTCCCGCTTCTGCTCTTCGCTGCGACCGGATAAAAGCTCAAAACTAACATGAATAAACTCAACGCTGTCTCCCCGCTCTCCCACCAGCCAGTGATGGCAGCGCAGCGCCCGGGATTTCACAGAAGCCACATCAAACAGGCCACTTTCGAGCACCGCCTGGTGCAGATCCTCAAGCAGCCCCTGTATATTGACCTTTTGCTCAACTGAGTTCGGGTATTCCATAACCAGATTAGGCATCTCTCTCTCCTTGACAACAAGATCCAGCGTTGGGCGTTTAACCTTAGCGCAAAACCCTGCTGAAACCGACGGCAGAACGGATAAATTGCCTGTTTGATCACGGACTCCGCCTTTAGCTGGTACCGGTTTGTAACCCGGAGTTTCATGATCTAGTCTGACCTTTACACAAGAAGCGTAAAAGACATGATACGAGTCATGTATTTGGCTTATTAATCTGTTATATTCTTTCGCATCAACGGAAGTTTTTTACATTAATCGTTATTAACTGGAGAATATCCTATGCGTCATCCTGTAGTTATGGGTAACTGGAAACTGAACGGCAGCAAAGCAATGGTTACTGAGCTGTTAAACGGACTTAACGCTGAACTTGAAGGCGTAAGCGGTGTAGACGTAGCAGTAGCTCCACCAGCACTGTACATCGACCTGGCTGAGCGTCTGATCAAAGAAGGCGACAGCAAAATCATCCTTGGCGCACAGAACACTGACGTGAACAACAGCGGCGCATACACAGGCGACATGTCTCCGGAAATGCTGAAAGACTTCGGCGCAAGCCACATCATCATCGGTCACTCTGAGCGTCGTGAATACCACGCTGAGTCTGACGAGTTCGTAGCTAAGAAATTCGCATTCCTGAAAGAGAACGGCCTGACTCCTGTTCTTTGTATCGGTGAATCTGAAGCTCAGAACGAAGCTGGCGAAACTGTTGCAGTATGTGCCCGTCAAATCGACGCAGTAATCAAAACTCAGGGCGTTGAAGCTCTGAACGGCGCAATCATCGCATACGAGCCAATCTGGGCTATCGGTACCGGTAAAGCTGCAACTGCTGAAGATGCACAGCGCATCCACGCGGCTATCCGTGCTCACATCGCTGAGCAGAACGAAGAAGTAGCGAAAAACGTTGTGATCCAGTACGGCGGTTCTGTTAAGCCAGAAAACGCAGCAGCATACTTCGCACAGCCAGACATCGACGGCGCACTGGTTGGCGGCGCAGCTCTGGACGCGAAAAGCTTCGCAGCTATCGCTAAAGCAGCAGCTGAAGCAAAAGCGTAATTTAAACGCTTAAAAATCTGAAAGGCCGGTTTATACCGGCCTTTTTTGTGCCCGCAGTCTGATAACGGAAAACTGCAGGTATAAAAAAACCGCTGAATATTCAGCGGTTTTTAAAAATTTACTCAGGGCTTAGAACAGCTCTTTCGCTACCTGGAACAGGTCATCACGCGCCGGGCGCTTCATGTTCTCGATGCAGTCGATGATATCGTGGTGAACCAGCTGCTCTTTCACGATACCTACACAGCGGCCACCCTGACCTTCCTGCAGCAGGTGAACCGCGTAGTTACCCATGCGGGATGCCAGAACGCGGTCAAACGCAGTCGGACGACCACCACGCTGGATGTGACCCAGTACGGTCGCGCGGGTTTCACGGCCGGTAGACGCTTCGATCTCTTTCGCCAGATCGTTTGCGTCCATCATCAGCTCAGTCAGAGCGATGATTGCATGCTTCTTACCTTTCGCGATGCCTTCCTGCAGGCTGTCGACCAGCTCCTCTTTGTTCAGGCCGGTTTCCGGAGTAATGATGTACTCACAACCACCTGCAATCGCAGACATCAGGGTCAGGTCACCACAGTGACGGCCCATGATCTCAACGATAGAGATACGCTGGTGAGAAGAAGAGGTGTCACGCAGACGGTCGATCGCATCGATAACCGTGTTCAGTGCAGTCAGGTAACCGATGGTGTAGTCAGTACCGGCGATATCGTTATCGATAGTGCCTGGCAGACCGATACATGGGTAACCCATCTCAGTCAGTTTCTTAGCGCCCATGTAAGAGCCGTCACCACCGATTACAACCAGGGCTTCGATGCCGTGTTTCTTCAGGTTTTCAATCGCTTTCTCGCGTACTTCCACTTCTTTGAACTCAGGGAAGCGGGCAGAGCCCAGGAAAGTACCGCCGCGGTTGATCACGTCTGATACGCTTGAACGATCCAGCTTCTCGATACGGTCTTCGTAAAGACCCAGGTAGCCGTCGTAGATACCGTAAACTTCCAGACCTTCTGAAAGTGCCGTGCGCACAACGCCACGTACCGCTGCGTTCATACCAGGTGCGTCACCGCCACTTGTCAAAACACCAATCTTCTTAATCATGGTCACCCTCTAATAATTGGGAATCAAAACATCAATTTTTATGCCATTCATGGCGAAATCTTTTTATGTTCCAGCGGTGCATCCTTCACTTCGCTCACACCAATACACCACTGGGTTGAAACTTTCTTACTTCTGAAAGAGTATTACAATTATGCCTGCAAACTTTGTTGATTCATATCACTATCAAATAGAGTTTATGTCATTTTAACAAAAGATAGCGAATTGTTTACTCTTTCGCGCCGGCCTGCATAAAGTCAGCCCTGCTCTGGGGTTACTCTTCCCAGTCGGGCTTCTGATCCTGCTCGCGGGAGGTGGTCAGAACCACCGATAACGGATCCTGATGAATCAGCACATCCGCATGGGGGAAGCGCGCCAAAAGTGCGTCTTCAACCTGATCGGAAATCCGGTGGGCCTCAATCAGCGGGATGGTATCTGCCAGTTCAAGGTGCAGCTGAATAAAACGGACCGGTCCCGACATCCGGGTACGCAGCTGATGCACCCCCAGCACTCCTTCCACGTCCAGACTCAGGGTACGGATCTCTTCCAGCTCTTCATCCGGCAGCCTGCGGTCAAGCAGGGACTGCACCGCTTCTTTAACCATTTTGACCGCGCTGTAGAGAATAAACAGGCCAATCCCCACCGCGAATACCGCATCGGCCTGAGTCAGACCATACCAGGTCAGCCCCAGCGCGACCATGATCGCCACGTTCATGTAAAGGTCAGACTGGTAATGCAGCGAGTCCGCCGCAATCGCCTGGCTGCCGGTCCGGCGCACCACGTACTTCTGGAAGCTGACCAGCGCACCGGTCACCACAATGGCAAACATACTGACGTAGATACCCAGCTCCGGGGTTTGTAGTTCGTGCGGGCGGAAGAAACGGTCTACCCCGTTCAGAATAAGAAATACCGCCGAGCCGGAGATAAACATCGCCTGAGCCAGCGCCGCCAGCGATTCGGCTTTGCCGTGACCAAAGGTATGGTCCTTGTCGGCCGGTTGCAGGGCGTAACGCAGCGCCAGCAGGTTAACCCCGGAGGCCGCGATATCAAGAAAAGAGTCGATCAGGGAAGCCAGCAGACTGACCGAGCCGGTCATCCACCAGGTGATCACTTTCACCACCAGCAACATGGTAGCAGTTCCGGTGGCCAGCCAGGCGGCCATGGTTACAAGACGGGAGTATTCGCTTTTCATATCCGTAAAAAATTCAGGCATGGTGCAGCCAAGTATAAACGGTGAGCGGGACCATGGGGACAAAAAAAGCAGCCCGCAGGCTGCTGATCGTGAATCAATTTTAAGAAATACTTTTAAGTATTACTGCTGGCGCTGCTCAAAGCGCTGCTGACACTTCGCCGCCTGCTCATTCTGCAGCTCAGCCAGTTTGGTTTTCTGCTCAGGAGTCAGCACGCTCAGCATCTGATGCTGTTTCTCCATGCGCTGAACACGTTTCTCTGCCTGCTTAGCCACCATTTCGTTCGCCAGCTCCTGGGCGGCCGCTTTATCAAAGTTCTCTGCCAGCATCAGGGACTGCATTTTCTCACGGTGCGCCTGCATGTCTGCAAAGCCTTCACCACGCTGACCCTGACGGTCTTCGCGTGCCTGTTCACGCATCTTGCGCAGTTCGGTGTGCTGCTCATCGGTCAGGTCCAGCTGACGCATGATTTTACCGTCAAAGCCGCCACACTTGCCGCCAAAGTCGTTGCCGCCTTTATGGCCGCCACCTTTACCGCCGAAAGCAAAGGCACTTGCAGAGCCCAGCGCGATTGGAAGAACAGCAGCAGCGATAATCATTTTTTTAGCCAGTTTCATAATCAATTCCTCAAATGTCTGTGATGTAGTCCTGCTGTTTTCACAGCGGTTGAGTGTAGATTACAAACCTGAGTGTAAAGTGGTGTTTAGGAAGCGTAAAGAATCGTAAAGAGCGCAGATTTGCCCGTCTGCGCAAGTATGATTAACAGGAACACAAAGCGTTATTAAAGGTGCATTATGGCCAACATCCTGATCGTTGATGACGATACCGAACTGACCGGTCTGCTAAAAGATATTCTGAGTTTTGAAGGTTTTACTGTCAGCGAAGCCAACGATGGCTTTGCCGGCCTTGAAGCTGTCAATGAACAGACCGACCTGATCCTGCTCGATATCATGATGCCAAGACTCAATGGCATGGAAATGCTGAAACAGCTGCGGGAAAACTGGCAGACACCGGTACTGATGCTGACCGCCAAAGGCGAAGAGATCGACCGGGTGATCGGCCTGGAACTGGGTGCGGATGACTACCTGCCCAAGCCGTTCTCAGATCGTGAGCTGCTTGCCAGGATCCGGGCAATACTGCGCCGCACCGGCTCTGACAGGGGGAATGGTGCCAAAAACTCCGACACCCTAACCTATCAGGACATCCGGGTACACCCGGGTAAACAGGAGGCATACTGCGGAGAAACCCTGCTCGACCTGACCACCACCGAGCTCGCCCTGCTGCAGCATTTTGTTACCAGCCCGGGCGAAGTGCTGACCAAAGAACAGCTCAGCCTGGAGGTGCTCGGAAAACGTCTGGCGCCGTTTGACCGCGCGATCGATATGCACGTCTCCAACCTGCGTAAGAAACTGCCGCTGCGGCCGGATGACAAACCACGTATTAAAACCCTGCGCGGACGCGGCTATATGCTGGTGGAGGCCGAATAATGCGCCTGCCGACCATCTCCAGCCTGTACGGCCGCATCTTTGCCATTTTCTGGCTGACCATGCTGCTGGTGCTGATCGCCGTACTGGCGATCCCGCGTTTCGACCCGCGCCAGCCCCACCAGGTGACCGAGAACCATATCGAACGGGTTCAGGAGCTGACAGAACACCTGGAGCGCCGGTTTGCTGATGCCAGAGATCTCCAGCAGATATTAAAACGGGCAGAAAATCGCGACCACCAGCCTGGCAAGCCTCAGTTTTACCTTACCGATCCGGAGGGCAATCTGGTCAGCAATGAGCGCGGAAGGCAAAGACGGATACTGCAGAACTTTATCAGTGACCTGGATTTAACCGGCAAGCCACAACAAAAGCTCTACGGCCGGGTCATGCTGGCCGGGCCATTCCCGGTCACCATTGCCAACACAGAGCTACTGATGTTCAGCGCGGTGAAATGGGAGCAAACCCCGCCGTTTCTGCTCCAGCTGCTGGACCGGCCATTTCAGCTGCTGCTGGTGGTGATGGCGGTCTCTACCCCACTGCTGCTCTGGCTCGCCTGGGCGCTGACCAAGCCGGCCCGCCGGCTGGAAAAAGCCGCCAAACGGGTGTCACAGGGAGAATTTGCCACCGATCCGGAGCTTGAAAAAGGCACCAGCGAATTCCGCCAGGCCGGGGCCAGCTTTAACCAAATGGTGGCAGCGGTGAATCAGATGGTCAGCGGCCAGCAGCGGCTGCTGTCTGACATTTCCCACGAACTGCGCTCACCGCTGACCCGGCTGAGAATGGCCAACGCGCTGGCGACCCGCAAACAGGGAGAGAGCGATGAGCTGAGCAGGATCGACACCGAAGCAGAAAGACTGGAGAAAATGATCAGCGAACTGCTGGAACTGTCACGCATGCAGGTCAACAGCCACCAGACCCGGGAAACCCTGAGTGTGGCGGAACTGTGGGAAGAGTTGCTCCAGGACGCCCAGTTTGAGGCGCAGCAGAGAGAAAAATCACTGAGCTATTTGCCACTGCCTGAGCTTTCTGTCACCGGTAATCCTAACCTGCTGATGAGTGCAGTCGAGAACATCGTGCGCAACGCTATCCACTACAGTCACTCACAGATCAGGGTACAGATCACCCGCCAGCTGGAAGGACTGCAGATCCTGGTCGAAGATGATGGCGATGGGGTGCCGGATGACGAGCTGGGCGATATTTTCCGTCCTTTCTACCGGGTTTCGACCGCCCGTGACCGCCATTCCGGCGGCACCGGTCTGGGCCTTGCGATCACCGAAAGCGCTGTACGCCAGCATAACGGCAGCATTGAAGCCAGCCGTTCAGAGCTGGGTGGACTGAAAGTCATCCTTAAGCTGCCATTGTAAAAGCGGTTCTATGGTTCTGTGACTCTATGGCTCCGTAATACCAGTTCCATTAGTTATGTGTTCAGTATTGGCGCAGGACAAATGCTCAGTAGCAAGGAAGAAATCTTATGCCTGGCGGGGACCAGGGATACGATTTCTGACACGGTTAATGGGCATTTGGACCAGCCAGGATGTTCAGATAATTGATGGAATTGGTATAAGTTGCGGGGCCAGGCCTTTTCCCCCTATACTGCCGGACACTTTTCATCACCCGGGTAAAGACCATGTTAGATATCGCCCTCTACGAACCGGAAATCGCGCCGAACACCGGCAATATCATCCGCCTGTGCGCCAATTGTGGTGCTAACCTGCATCTGATTGAACCACTGGGATTTGACTTGGAAGAGAAGAAAGTGCGCCGTGCCGGTCTCGACTATCACGACCTGGCCCGGGTAAAGCGCCATAAAGACTTCGGCACGTTTGTAAAGTATCTGGAAGAGCGCGGTCAGGATTACCGCCTGTTCGCCTGCACCACCAAAACCACCGGCCACCATACCGACGCCCAATATAAAGACGGCGACGTACTGCTGTTCGGCCCGGAAACCCGCGGCCTGCCCGCAGACCTTATCGAAAGCCTGCCAATGAACCAGCGCATCCGCATCCCAATGATGCCCGACGCCCGCAGCCTGAACCTGTCGAATGCGGTAGCGATTATTGCGTATGAGGCGTGGAGACAGCTGGGGTTTGAGGGGGCGGTATAGGGCGCTGGGCGCTGGGCGCTGGGCGCTGGGCGCTGGGCGCTGGGCGCTGGGCGCTGGGCGCTGCAAAGCTTTGGTGAGAATGCCTGCAAAAGCAAGCTTTAGTCAGTAGTGAATGAAGAGATCCCTGGTTCCAGGATAAACACACTCAAAACACTCAGAGTGCGCATTTTAATCAGCAAGGGCTCCCCTGCCTCAGCGCACTCCCCCAGGGCCAAGGGCCCAGAGCCTGAAAATCAGTTCAGTCTGTCCCGATCATTATGATCGTCATCTTTCCTCTCATACTCCCCTTCAAACGTCGAGCCACCATTTTGTGACTGGTTGTCACGCTCAAATGGGTTGCCCTGCTCAAAGTGCGTATGGGAGTGAAAGCCGGTGCGGTGCATGTTCTGAACCGTCACTTTGGTCATCAGTTGTTTTGCCAGCCAGGCTCGCGGGGCCGGAAGCAGTACCAGCATACCCATGGCGTCGGTCATAAAGCCCGGAGTCAGCAGCAGTACGCCGGACACCGCCAGCATCACCCCTTCAACGATCTGCTGAGCCGGGATCTCACCCTGCTGCAGACGGCGCTGAACCGAAATCAGGGTCTGAATACCCTGGCTGCGAACCAGTGATGCACCGACAAACGCGGTTATCAACACCAGAATCATGGTTGGCCAGAAGCCAAGCACGCCCCCAACCTGAATAAACAGGGCGATTTCAATCATGGGAACGGCAATAAAAAGCAGTAATAAAATCGGAAACACATCTCCTCCTTGGTCTCTTTGGCCAGTGTATTGCTTCCCATCAGAAACGACAAACTTTGTCGTCAAAAATCCCATCGTGATCGGGATATGATTCCGCCGTAAATATTTGTACAAATTAACTGAAAAGGTGATCCAGCTACTATTATTAAGCGACCAGTGATATATGATGAGCGACTGAAAACCCGGAGAGGTTTTACAGCCAAAAAGTCTAGAGAATGGATTCCTGTTAACGAATTTGGCCCCATATTCAGCTAATAAATAATATTTAATTCTAAGGAATCCAGTATGAATAAGACTGAAGCTCTTACTCAAACAACTCAAAATGCAGCTACCCGCATAGAAGAAGACCTGCTGGGCCAACGTCATGTTCCTGCCGATGCCTACTACGGCATCCACACCCTGCGCGCGATCGAGAACTTTAACATCTCAAATGCAACCATCTCTGACGTACCTGAGTTTGTACGCGGTATGGTTATGACCAAAAAGGCCGCTGCGCTGGCAAACAAAGAGCTGGGTGTTATCCCGTCTGATATCGCTAATCACATCGTTAAAGCATGTGACGTGATCCTTGACACAGGAAAGTGCATGGATCAGTTCCCATCTGACGTCTTCCAGGGCGGCGCGGGCACCTCGGTCAACATGAACGCCAACGAAGTGATCGCTAACCTGGCGCTTGAACTGATGGGCAAGCAAAAAGGTGAATACGAGTTCTGTAACCCGAACGACCACGTAAACAAGAGCCAGTCTACCAACTGTGCTTACCCGACCGGTTTCCGTATCGCGGTTTACAACAGCGTTCGCAAGACCATCGAAGCCCTTGAATACCTGAAAGGTGCGTTCGAAGCCAAAGAACACGAATTTGCAGAAGTTCTGAAAATGGGCCGTACCCAGCTTCAGGACGCCGTACCTATGACCGTTGGTCAGGAATTCCGTGCATGGAAAGTGACCCTGAACGAAGAAGTGCGTAACCTGGAATACACCGCAAAACTGCTGCTGGAAGTAAACCTGGGCGCGACCGCTATCGGTACCGGCCTGAACGCTGCGGAAGGCTACCAGGGTCTGGCAGTGAAACACCTGGCGAATGTGACCGGCCTTGAGTGTGTACCGGCAGAAGACCTGATCGAAGCGACTTCTGACTGTGGTGCTTACGTAATGGTGCACGGTGCGCTGAAACGTCTGGCGGTTAAGATGTCGAAGATCTGTAACGACCTGCGTCTGCTTTCTTCTGGTCCGCGTGCGGGTTTGAACGAAATCAACCTGCCTGAGCTGCAGGCTGGCTCTTCAATCATGCCGGCGAAAGTAAACCCGGTTGTACCAGAAGTGGTAAACCAGGTGTGCTTTAAAGTTCTGGGTAACGACAACACCATCTCCTTCGCCGCAGAAGGCGGTCAGCTGCAGCTGAACGTAATGGAGCCGGTAATCGCACAGGCAATGTTCGAATCTCTGGAAATCCTGAAGAACGCGTGTGTTAACCTGCGCGACAAGTGCATCGACGGCATCACCGTTAACAAAGAAGTGTGTGAAGGCTACGTGTTCGGTTCTATCGGCATCGTCACTTACCTGAACCCTTACATCGGTCACCACGAAGGTGACATCGTGGGTAAAATCTGTGCCGAAACCGGCAAGAGCGTCCGCGAAGTGGTGCTGGAGCGCGGTCTGCTGACCGAAGAAGAGCTCGATGACATCTTCTCTACCGAGAACCTGATGCATCCGAAGTATAAAGCCAAACGCTTTAACTAATTCAAAAAGGGTTCTGCCTGGCAGAGCCCTTTTTTAGATCTACACCTTAATTATTCACTTTATCAATACAAGGAGACTTGCATGTTTGCAGTAGAACTACTCATCGTGCTTGGATGTATCCTGATCGGTGCCCGAATTGGCGGTATCGGACTCGGGGTTATGGGGGGTATCGGTCTTGCGATACTGAGCTTTATTTTTGGACTGCAGCCAACCAGTCCGCCTATCAACGTAATGCTGATGATCATGGCTGTGGTTGCAGCAGCTGCGGCTATGCAGGCGTCAGGCGGTCTTGATTACCTGATCAAAATCGCGACCAACATTTTGCGTAAAAATCCACGCCACATTACCTTTATCGCGCCACTGGTCACCTACTTCTTCACCATGATGGCCGGTACCGGACACGTAGCATACTCTGTTCTGCCGGTTATTGCAGAAGTGAGCCGCCGCAGTGGTATCCGTCCTGAGCGTCCGCTGGGCATGGCAGTTATCGCCTCTCAGTTTGCTATCGTTGCCAGCCCAATCGCGGCAGCTGTAGTTGCTCTGGTAGCCTTCCTCGAACCTCAGGGCATCACCCTGGCAGACGTACTGATGGTAACCATTCCGGCGACCTTCTTCGGTCTGGCAAGTGCGTGTCTGATCGTCAACAAACTGGGTAAAGAGCTGAAAGATGACCCTGAATATCAGCGTCGTCTTCAGGATCCTGAGTTCATCAAAGAGATGGAACTGGGTGAAGAGAAGCCTCTGGATGAAGTTGTGGTGACCCCACAGGCGAAAATGTCTGTTGGTCTGTTCCTGTTTGGTGCCCTGATTGTGGTACTGATGGGTGCAATCCCAAGCCTGCGTCCGGCATTCGACGGCAAACCAATGGGTATGGCTCACACCATCGAAATCGTTATGCTGTCAATCTCTGCCCTGATCATTCTGATCTGTAAGCCAAATGGCTACGCGATCACCCAGGGCTCCGTATTCCATGCCGGTATGCGTGCTATCGTAGCTATCTTCGGTATCGCATGGCTGGGTGACACCCTGATCGGTGGTCACGGAGATATGGTGAAAGAAGCCGTATCCGGCCTGGTAGAAGTAGCACCATGGACCTTCGCTATCGCTCTGTTTGCCCTGTCAGTAATGGTTAACAGCCAGGGTGCGACCACTGCAGTACTGGTACCGGTTGCGATTACCCTGGGCCTGCCACCGGCGATCATCATCGCAACCTTCGTTGCGGTTAACGGTTACTTCTTCATTCCTAACTACGGTCCAATCATCGCTTCGATTGACTTCGACCGCACCGGTACTACCCGGATTGGTAAGTACATCTTTAACCACAGCTTTATGCTGCCGGGCCTGCTGAGCATGGGCTTCAGTATCGCCTACGGCCTGCTGCTGTCAGGTGTTCTGCTGTAAGCAGACGGCACATCACAACCAGGGAGGCTTCGGCCTCCCTTTTTTGCACCCGTTGAAAAGCGGCGATATGATGAAACTAATCCGGTGGCCCACCGGTCTGAATAGTTAACCGATAAGATTACCAGTACGAACCATGACCCCGATTTTCTCCCGCTTTGCCCTGCTCTCCTGCCTGCTTTTCAGCATGCTGCCTTCTGCCGTCAGTGCGCAAAGTTTTAACCCGGCGCCCACGGCCGGTTTTGGTGAGCAGACCCGCCAGTTTCTGCCTGTTGACCAGGCGTTCGCGTTTAACTTTATTCAGAATGCTCAGTCCCTCGAACTGAGCTGGCAAATCACGCCGGGGTATTACCTCTATCAGGACAGGATCAGCATCAGTTCAGAAGACATTGAACCTGGCGCCATCACCATGCGTGACGGCCAGGACTATCACGATGAGTTTTTCGGCGATGTGAAGATCTTTACCGAGCCTCTGACGGTGACCGTTGACCTGCCAGCCCTGACTCAGGATGCTGAAATCACGGTACGCTACCAGGGCTGCGCCAAAGCCGGATTCTGCTACCCGCCGGAAGTAAAAAAAGTACCGCTGTCGGCGCTGACCGGCGTAGGCTCATCCACGCCTCCGGCTGCCCAAACGACCTCAGAAAAACCCGTTACAGAACACGCCGGACTGGCAGCCAGCCTGGCCGATAACTGGTGGACCCCGCTGCTGTTTCTCGCATTAGGTGTGGGACTGGCCTTTACCCCGTGCGTACTGCCAATGTACCCGATCCTGACCAGTATCGTGCTTGGCTCCGGTCAGCTCAGTCAGCGCCGCGCGCAGGGCTTATCTTTTATCTATGTTCAGGGCATGGCGCTGACCTACACTCTGCTCGGACTGGTGGTGGCCTCCGCCGGACTGCAGTTCCAGGCTGCGATGCAGCACCCTTATGTCCTTATCGGCCTGAGCGCGCTGTTTATCGCGCTGTCGCTGTCGATGTTTGGCCTCTATACCCTGCAACTGCCTGCCGGTATGCAGACCTGGCTCAGTGGCCTGAGTAACCGCCAGCAGGGCGGTTCGGGCGCAGGCGTCTTTGCCATGGGCGCGATTTCCGGACTGGTGTGCTCGCCGTGTACCACTGCGCCGCTTTCCGGTGCCCTGCTGTATGTGGCCCAGAGCGGTGACCTGCTGACCGGTGGCGTTGCCCTGTACGCACTGGCGCTGGGCATGGGTATCCCGCTGATCGGCGCAGCCGTGTTTGGTAACAAACTACTGCCAAAAGCCGGTGGCTGGATGGACAAAGTCAAAATCCTGTTTGGTTTTGTGCTGCTGGCCGCCCCTGTCTTTCTGCTTGAGCGTATCCTGCCGGAAATTTGGACTCAGGCCCTGTGGAGCGCGCTGGGTATTACGGCTTTTGGCTGGCTCTACCACAGCAAAAACAGCCTGCCGTTTGGCGGCTGGAAACAGACCACGGTCGGCATTATCGCTGTGCTGGGGATGCTGGCGTCTGTCCAGCCAATGCTTGACCAGGTATTCCGTCCACAGGCCGTGGCCGAAGCCGCCCAGCCAGGTCAGTTTATCCGGGTCAGCAGTCTTGAAGAGCTGAACCAGCAACTGGCCGCGGCCAAAGCCGCCGGTAAACCTGTGATGCTGGATTTCTACGCCGACTGGTGCGTCGCCTGTAAAGAGTTCGAGAAATACACTTTCCACCAGCCGGACGTTGCTGCGAAGCTGGATCAGTTTGTACTGCTGCAGGCCGATGTGACCAAAAGCAGCCCGCAGGATACCAAGCTGCTCAGCACACTCAGTGTACTCGGCCTGCCGACCATCGACTTCTGGGATGCCGACGGCAACCGGCTGGAAGCCAAACGCCTGACCGGTTTTATGCCTGCAGAGCCTTTTGCAGAGCATATTGAAAACCTTTAAACAATTCCTGCTGTCCGCCGGTCAGCAGCCGCCATGCAAACACGCATAAACCCATCCATGGGGCTTCACCGCGCCGTCCTGGCGCGGAGAGTTTGCCTGGCGACAGCCAACCGGCTCCTCTGTACTTCACATCCATCATTAGCAGACTCTTTCACACTTTAGCTGCAAATCCATGCGTATTAGTTGTTGCCCGCCCATCCCGGTGGTAATAATTAGCTAACAGCTTTACAAATAAGGCATAACATTATGGATTCCGGCTACACCATCATCATTGCAGACGACCACCCGCTGTTTCGCAACGCCCTGTTTCAGTCGGTGCACATGGCGGTCAGTGGTGCCAACCTGCTCGAAGCAGACTCTCTCGATGCCCTGCTGGAACTGCTGCGTAAAGATCCGGATCCGGATCTGCTGCTTTTGGATCTCAAAATGCCCGGCACGAATGGCATGTCCGGCCTTATTCAGCTGCGCGCCGAATACCCTGACCTGCCGGTGGTGGTGATCTCCGCCAGTGAAGAAGCCAGCGTGGTCACCCAGGTTAAAAACCACGGGGCATTTGGCTTTATCCCCAAATCTTCTGACATGCGTGAGCTGGTTGCGGCGCTGAATCAGGTGCTGGCCGGTGAACCTTTCTTTCCGGCAGAGCTGCTGGTGGAAAGCGAAGAGAGCCAGCAACTGGCAGAAAAGGTCGCTGCCCTGACCCCGCAGCAGTACCGGGTACTGGGTATGCTCTCTGACGGGCTGCTTAACAAGCAGATCGCGTATGAGCTCAACGTTTCGGAAGCCACCATCAAAGCCCATATGACCGCTATCTTCCGCAAACTTGGAGTGAAAAACCGCACTCAGGCAGTGATCCTGCTGCAGCAGATGGAAGGGGATATTTAACCTGCTGTTAACCGGGCAGTTTCCGCGCCGTGCTAAACTACCACGCCAACCAGAGGAGACGCTCAGTTGCTCAGCCTGATTATTACCCAGTTTGTCGTTCTGTGGGCCGTTATCGACCCTGTTGGCTCGGTTCCGGTCTACCTCTCTCAAACCCAGCACCTTAATGCCAGACACCGCCGGCTGGTGGCCCTCAAAGCCGTCGCCATCTCAACCGGTGTACTGCTGTTTTTCCTTGTCGCCGGACAACTGCTGCTGGAAGCCATGCAGATCCCGCTGCCCGCGTTTCAGGCTGCCGGAGGCCTGGTACTACTGCTGTTTGCCCTGACGATGATCTTTGGCGAAAGCAAGCCAGAGCAGGAACAGAAACTGGGCGAAGAAGTGAGCCGCTCGCAACTGGCCGATCTCGCAGTGTATCCGCTGGCGATCCCCTCGATCGCATCGCCCGGCGCCATGATGGCTATCGTCATGCTGACCGATAACCACAGATTTTCACTGACTGATCAGGCAATTACTGCCGGCGTTATGCTCAGCGTTCTGCTGATAACCCTGCTGCTTCTGCTCAGCGCTGCCTGGATCCAGAAATGGCTCGGCAACGTCGGCGCGGCGATCATCAGCCGGGTCATGGGCCTGATCCTGGCAGCAGTCGCAGTGACAAATCTGCTTACCGGGATCAAAGATTTTTATATCTAGACCAGCCCGGATGTTAGACCTTAGGCTAACTTAACAATCAATTAACATCACCCGCATCCTGCCCCGATTTACTAACCGGCTGATTTTTAGCCGGTTTTTGTTTTTTACGCCGCGACTAAAGTTGAAAAGCTTTCCCACCCCTGCCCTGCTATGGTTAACCTCGCAACATCTTATTAACAACAGCCAAGCACAACGCAAGGAGATGGACATGGCGTTCGAATCCACTGAACAAGCTCAGGCCTACTGGAAGGAAAATCTGGGGCTGATGGGCACACTACTGGCAATCTGGTTCCTGGTTTCCTACGGGGCAGGCATCCTGTTTGTTGACGCACTCAACACCATTTCATTCGCGGGCTTTAAGCTCGGATTCTGGTTTGCCCAGCAGGGGTCGATCTACACCTTTGTGGCACTGATATTTGTCTATGTGGCGCGGATGAATGCGCTGGACAAAAAATACAAAGTTCACGAAGAGTAAGAGGCTGACGAAATGGATATTCAAACCTGGACATTTATTCTGGTCGGTCTGACCTTTGCGCTCTATATCGGTATCGCGATTTGGGCACGCGCCGGCTCCACCAGCGAGTTCTACGTTGCCGGTGGTGGTGTTCACCCGGTCGCTAACGGTATGGCTACCGCGGCGGACTGGATGTCAGCGGCATCCTTTATCTCCATGGCCGGTATCATCTCCTTTATTGGTTACGATGGCGGGGTTTACCTGATGGGCTGGACCGGCGGTTACGTTCTGCTGGCGCTCTGTCTGGCACCGTACCTGCGTAAGTTCGGCAAGTTCACCGTACCGGACTTTATCGGTGACCGTTACTACTCCAAAACCGCCCGTATGGTCGCGGTCTTCTGTGCCATCTTCGTCTCCTTCACTTATGTGGCGGGTCAGATGCGCGGGGTTGGTGTGGTGTTCGCCCGCTTCCTGGAGGTGGACATCAACATGGGCATCATTATCGGTATGGCGATCGTGTTCTTTTACGCGGTAATGGGCGGCATGAAAGGCATCACCTACACCCAGGTGGCGCAGTACTGCGTGCTGATTTTCGCCTTTATGGTTCCGGCCATCTTTACCTCACTGATGATGACGGGTAACCCGGTTCCACAGCTCGGTTTTGGCTCAACCATGGCGGGCAGCGATACCTATCTGCTCGATAAGCTCGACGGCCTCACCCAGGAACTCGGCTTTACCGCCTATACCGATGGCTCCAAGAGTATGGTCGATGTCTTCTTTATCTGTGCGGCCCTGATGGTCGGTACAGCGGGACTGCCACACGTTATTATCCGCTTCTTTACGGTCCCTAAAGTATCCGATGCGCGCATCTCTGCGGGCTGGGCGCTGGTATTCATCGCCATCCTGTACACCACAGCTCCCGCGGTCGCGGCGTTCGCACGGGTGAATATGATCAATACCATTAACGGCCCGGACATGCAGGGCGTAGCCGCCACCGAAGCACCTGGCTGGTATAAGAACTGGGAGAGCACCGGTCTGGTGGCGTGGGATGATAAGAACGGAGACGGCAAGATGTTCTACTCCGGCGACGCGCGTAACGAGATGAAGATCAACCGCGACATTATCGTACTGGCATCACCTGAGCTGGCGAAACTGCCAAACTGGGTTGTGGCACTGCTTGCGGCCGGTGGCCTGGCAGCGGCGCTTTCAACCGCGGCGGGTCTGCTGCTGGTGATCTCGACCGCGATATCCCATGACCTGCTCAAGAAAGGCTTCAGACCCAATATGACCGACAGGCAGGAGCTGCTCGCCGCCCGGATAGGTGCAGCGCTGGCTGTCATCGGGGCCGGGTATCTGGGCATCAATCCACCGGGCTTTGTCGCGCAGGTAGTGGCATTCGCCTTTGGTCTGGCCGCCTCCTCTTTCTTCCCGGCCATTATCCTGGGGATCTTCTATAAGAAGATGAACAAAGAGGGCGCCATTGCCGGTATGCTTTCGGGCATCCTGTTTACCGCGGCGTACATCATCTACTTCAAGTTCGTGAACCCGGCAGCCAACAGCCCTGAAAACTGGTGGTTCGGTATCAGTCCGGAAGGCATCGGTACTCTGGGTATGTGTCTGAACTTTGTGGTCTCCATCGTGGTGAACAAGTTTACTGCGGAGGTACCGGACGATGTACAGGAGATGGTGGAATCCATCCGTTATCCAAAAGGCGCGGGCGCAGCCCACGACCACTAATCCACTCTGAACAAAGCCGGCGCAAACGCGCCGGTTTTTCATTTTGTACAGCCCGGGGAGCTTTTGGGTTACAGGTGACCTTCCCTGGAGATAGCTGTACACAATAGTCAAAACCCCTTCCAGGTTCTCACTGTTCCCTCGTTCCCACGGTCCCCCGTGGGAATGCAGACCTCACTCAACTCCGGGCAAAGAGACAATCAATAACCACCTGAATATAAACACAAAAACACAATCACACACCCTTTAGCCCGGAGCTGTTCAGAAGTCAGATATGCATTACCACGCGGAGCGTGGGAACGAGGGTTGTGTGTGGAAAAATGGCGTACACCTCTTTTTCTGTACAGCGAAAGGGGTATTTGGATCATGGGTAACCCAAAGCTACCCAAACCTGTTCAGGACCGCTCTCAGCTTAAGCGGTTTTACCGGTTTGGGCATAAAGCTGAAGCCGTTACTGCGGATGGCATCGAGCATCTCATCGCTGCGGTCGGCACTGATGATCACTCCGGCAAAACTGTCTCCCAGGCGCAGGCGACACTGCTGCAGTACCTCAAGACCGGTGCGGCCATGGTCGAGACGATAATCAGAGAAAATTACTTCCGGTGCCCAGTCGTCTTCCAGCGCTTTCAGGCTCTGCACCAGGTCTTCGGCAAGGCGCACTTCGCAGCCCCAGCGCTCCAGCAGGGTCTCCATTCCCAATAAAATGTCCGGCTCGTTGTCGACACACAGCACCCGCATCCCCTGCAAATCACCGCCAGCGGCCGGCTCCGGTTTTGGCTGCGGCGCACTGCCGGGCTTCTCTGCCCGCGGCAGGGTCAGCGAGAACACCGTTCCCTGCCCCGGCCAGGAGCGCAGTGATATCTGATGCCCCAGAACCCGGGCGATACCTTTGGCTATCGCCAGCCCGAGGCCCAGTCCCTGATCGGTGCTGACCGCATCCCCACGGGTAAACTCTTCAAAAATTTCGGCCTGCTTTGACTCCTCAATGCCAATGCCGTTATCCCACACTTCGATACGCACCTGGCCTTTCACCCGCCGCGCACCCAGCACCACTTTACCTTTGGGGTTATAACGGAACGCATTGGTCAGGAAGTTTTGCAGGATCCGCCGCAGCAGTTTGGGGTCCGACTCCACCAGCAGGTCGCTCGCCACCATAGAGAACTGAATCGGCTGCTGACCGGCCAGCGCGCTGAACTCAGCGCTGAGTTTGTCCAGCACCTGATTGAGCGAAAACGCGTACACATGCGCTTCCAGCCGGCCCGACTCCAGCCGGGATATATCGAGCAGGTCGCCGATCAAGTCCTCTGCCGCCCCCAGCGCACTCTCGATATGACCGGACAGACGCTTTGCGTTGTCATCGGCAGCGGTTTCACTCAGCGAAGAAGCAAACAGACGAGCCGCATTGAGCGGCTGCATCAGGTCGTGGCTGACCGCCGCCAGGAAACGGGTTTTGGAGTGAGACTGGGTTTCCGCGTTCTGTGTCGCGGCAATAAGACGTTTGTTGAGGTTTTCCAGCTCGCGGGTACGCTCCTGAACCCGGCTCTCCAGATTCTCATTGGCCTCTTTCAGCGCCTGCTGCGCCTGCTGAAAGGCAGTGATATCGGTAAAACTCATCACAAAGCCACCGCCAGGCATGGGATTGCCCTGCACTTCGATATAGCGCCCGTCCGGATAGACCCGCGAAGAGGTATGGCGGCTGCCACGCTCCAGGTGCTCCACCCGGCGCCGGACCAGCTCGTCCACATCCCCCGGCCCGCACAGCCCCATCGCCGCGTTGTGACGGATCACATCGGCTATCGGCCGTCCGACCTGAATAAGCCCGGGTGGAAACTCAAACAGCTCCAGATAACGCTGATTCCAGGCCACCAGCCGCAGCTGTTTGTCCACCACGGTGATCCCCTGGCTGATGTGCTCAATCGCCCCCTGCAGCAGGCCACGGCTGAAGTCGTACAGCTCTGAAGCCTCATCGACAATAGTCGCCACCTCTTCGAGCTGCATATTGCGCCCCTGCAGCGCCGAGCCCAGCACCAGCCTGGCTGACGAGGCGCCGAACACCCCGGCCAGCACCCGTTCGGTATGGCGGATAAGAGCAGAGCTGGCCTGCTGATTGGGCATCAGCTCCCCGCCATGCTGCTGCCAGAACTGACGAAACGCATTACGCGCACGGCGACGGCCGACAAAGCGCGACGCCAGCATTTCCAGTTCCGCAACTGTCACCCGGCTCTGATACAGGCTGACGTTTTCCCCTTCCGGCAGCGGCGTTCCGACAAACGCCGCCGACTGAAGCCGTTCACTCAGACTGGCGCGGGTCAGCAGCGACACCAGCAGGTAACAAGCGGTATTGACCAGCAGGCTGAGTGCCATTCCCCAGTCAGAAGCGCTCAGACCAGACTCGGCCAGCCACAGGGGCGGGGTCACCAGCCAGAGCAGAAAGTTAGACTGCGCATCCCCGGCCAGCATGCCGGTCTGGGTCATCAGGGTAACCAGCCAGAGGGTAAAACCGGCCAGAAGCCCTACATAGACCCCCTTGCGGTTACCTGTACGCCAGTACATGCCGCCGATCAGCGCCGGGGCAAACTGGGCCACCGCCGCAAAGGAGAGCAGGCCAATCACCGACAGGGATGGAATGGCGCCAAGCACCAGATAAAATCCCCACGCCCCGAGCAGCAATACCAGGATCAGCGCACGGCGGATATTGAGCAGCAGCCCGGAAAAATGAATATGGCTGCGCCCGCTGAGTTTTATCCGGCGCAAAAGCAGCGGCAGTACCAGGTCATTAGAGACCATGATCGCCAGTGCTATGGTCGAGACGATCACCATTCCCGAAGCAGCCGAGGTACCACCGACAAACGCCAGCAGTGCGATACTGTCTGCCCCGGCAGCCAGCGGCAGACTGATCACAAAACTGTCCGCCGGGTGGCCACTTAACAGCCCCTGCCCTGCCCAGGCGATCGGCAGTACAAACAGCCCCATCAGGGCCAGATAGAGCGGGAACAGCCAGCGTGCGGTATGGAGGTCTCTCGGCTGTTCGTTCTCCACCACCATGGTATGAAACTGCCGAGGCAGACAGATGATGGCCGTCATGGTCAGCAGGATATGAATGGTCAGGGAAGGCAGATTGGGAGACTGATACGTATCTGCGGCGACCTGCAACAGGCTGATTTCCGGCCTTGCCATCACCAGCCCCGCCACAAACAGCCCGACCACCAGAAACGCGCCGAGCTTAACCAGCGACTCAAACGCAATCGCCATCATCATGCCCCGGTGGTGCTCGGTATTATCGATATGGCGGGTGCCGAACAGCATGGTAAACACCGCCAGTGCCAGCACCACAAACCAGGAGATCTCACTGTCTCCGTAGCCAAACTCCCGGCCGAGATCCGGCGCGACCAGCTCCAGCCCCATGGTGATACCGCGCAGCTGCAGCGCGATATAAGGCAGGATCCCGATAACGGCGATAATGGTCACCGTGACAGCCAGCCCCTGTGATTTACCGTAACGGGCGGCGATAAAGTCAGCGATAGAGGTGATATGTTCGCGCCGGGCGGTGACGATCAGCCTTGCCAGCAGCCGCCAGCCAAGGGTAAACACCAGTACAGGAGCGATATAGACAGGCAGAAAGGCCCAGGGGTTGCTGGCCGCCTGGCCCACAGTGCCGTAAAAGGTCCACGAAGTGCAGTAGACCGCGATAGAGAGGCTGTAAATCCATGGCCGCCAGCGCGCCAGCCAGCGGGTCTGCCGGTCTCCATACCATGCGATCAGAAACAGTACCCCGAGATAGGCCAGGGATACCGGCACCACTATCCACTCCTGCATTCCATGCAATCCTTATGAAAAAGACCAGCAAATTGCTGGCCTTATCATTTTAGCGGTGATGCTTTTTTGTTCACAATTCCTTAACGCTGAATTTGTGGCTCAGGCATAGCTTTCGGTGACTCAAGACGAATAAACAGTGTTACCACGCCCATCGCCGCCATGATCCAGAAGACATTGGCACCCCACTGCTCGAAACCCCAGCCACTGAATGCGGTCATCAGTGCCATAAAAGCTCCCAGAGGAATGGCGTTATAGATCGCCTGAAGGGCAACCATACGGCTGGCACACTGCTGCTGGATATAACGGATGGCCGCAATATGCGCCATGGCAAAGGTCACGCCATGCAGGGCCTGAACCACCACCAGTGCTGCTACTTCTGTAGTCGAAGCTGTCAGCCCCCAGCGCAGCATCACGCCAAAGGAAGCCGCCATAAACAGCTTACGCAGCGACCAGCCGCTGAACAGGCGGGCACTGAGGGCAAAAACCCCTACTTCCGCCACCACGCCCAGGCTCCACAGGAAGCCGATGATATCTTCCCCGTGGCCGGCTTCTTTCCAGTAGATGGCACTGAAGCTGTAGTACGCCGCGTGGCTGCCCTGAATAAGCGCCACCAGCAGTACAAAGCGCAGCACTTCTCCTTCCATCAGCATCTTCAGCAGCTTTGGACGTTCCGCTTCGTGGTCCGCTTCCGGCTGCGGCATCACCGCCGGGTTACGCATCACCATCAGCATGGAGAATACAAAACCGGCCAGCGCAGTATAAACAATCATGCTGACACCAAACTGCGCTGCCAGGTACCCCACACAGGTTGAACCGGCGATAAACGCCAGCGAGCCCCATAACCGGGTCTTGCCGTAGTCGAGCATCTTACGGTTGCTGTAGTGGTTGGCCATCGCATCCGACAGCGGTACCACCGGCCCAAACGCGAGGTTAAACAGCACAGTCACCAGTGCCAGCAGCCAGAGATTACCACCGGCACCAAGGTGAGCAGCAAGAAACAGGGTACAGGCCACCGTTGCCCAGCGCAGCGCCGGCAGTACCTGTTCGATACGGTGAATGCGGGGGGTGATCACCAGGTTAGCAACACAGCGGGTGGCAAAGCCAAGACCCATCAGCATACCGACATCGGTCGCGGATACGCCCTGGTCTTCAAACCACAGCGCCCAGAACGGCAGGTAAACACCGTAAGCAAAGAAGTAACCGAGAAAATACTGGGAGAGCCAGCCAAAAGGTGACGGGGAAATCATAACGGATCCTGAGCGGTTAAAAACTGGCGCCATTATGCCCGCGGTTACCCATCAGAAAAAGGGTAGAAAGCGGTAAGTTTATTTCCGTATTAGACCAAAGTCGTCTGGTCAGATTTGTCTCGTTTGCCAGACTAATAATACCCCCTGAGATTATGGCTTCCGCATTATGCCTGACAAATTCAATATGCAGGCGGCCCCGTTCGACCGCCTCACCCGTGATCAGCAACACCGCCTGCGCAGCGCGCTGGATGTGGCTTATTTCCGCGCCGGGGATAACCTGATCGAGCCCGGCAGGGAAACCGGCAGCCTGCACATCATCATCAAGGGGGCCGTAGAAGAACGCTCGGCGGATGACAACGAAATATTCGCCCATTACGCCCCGGATGACCTGTTTGACGTGCGGGCGCTGCTTGAAGGCAGGAGCCGACACCGCTATCAGGCGCTGGAAGACACCCTCTGCTACCTGCTGCCCAAAGAGATTTTTTCGGAGCTGTACCATACCAACCCTGACTTTGCCGCCTGTTTTGATACCAGCCTGGCAAAGCGCCAGCAGTTGCTTGAGACCGCCCACCAGCAAAAAAATCTCGCCGAGTTTATCCTGACTAAAGTCGATAAAGGCATCTACCACCCGGTCGCGATCTTTACCCCGGATGAGCCGATCGACAGCGTGACCCGGCAGATGAAAGAGCTCGGGACCGACAGCGCGCTGATCCGCCTGTCAGACTCAGATCCCAGACTGACAGAAAATCCTCATCCGTGGCCGTATGGCATTGTGACCCGCACCAATATGCTCCACGCGGTGATGCTCGACGGCCACCCGCTCAACGCCCCGGTGGGAGAGATCGCCACCTACCCGGTTCACTACGTTAAAGAGCAGGATTTTCTGTTTAACGCCCTGATCAGCATGACCCGCCACCGGATGAAACGGGTAATGGTGTGCGATGACAGCCAGCCGGTCGGCATGCTGGATATGACTCAGATTCTGTCGAGCTTTTCCACCCACTCCCACGTTCTGACCCTGGCGATCGCCCGTGCTGACTCAACCGAAGAGCTGGCAATCGCCGCCAATGGCCAGCGCAATCTGGTCGAGAGCCTGGTCTCCAATGGCATCCGCACCCGTTTCATCATGGAGCTGATTTCAGCCGTCAATGAGCAGATCATCGAAAAAGCGTTTGAGCTGGAAGTCCCCCCGCAGCACCGCCAGGACTGCTGCCTGATGGTGCTCGGCTCTGAAGGGCGCGGCGAGCAGGTGCTTAAAACCGACCAGGACAACGCGCTTATCCTCAAAGACGGTGTCAGCTGGCCCGGCGTTGATGAAGTAATGGCCCGCTTTACCCACACCCTGCAGCAGCTCGGCTACCCGCTCTGCCCGGGTCAGGTCATGGTCAGCAATCCGGACTGGGTTAAAAACCAGACCCAGTGGAAAAACACTCTCTCCGCCTGGGTCGAGCAGGCGGGCCCTGAGCAGGTGATGAAGCTGGCGATCATGGCCGATGCCCACGCTGTAGCGGGCAATAAATCGCTGCTGAACCCCGTGCGGGCGCACCTGCTGGAGAAAATGAGCGGACAGGAGCTGATCCTGGCTGAATTTACCCGCCCGGCACTGCAGTTCTCTTCTCCCCTGACCCTGTTCGGCAACGTCAAAGCGGATAAAGACGGACTGGAGATCAAACAGGGCGGCATTTTCCCCATCGTCCACGGGATACGCGCACTGAGCCTGGATTACGCGCTGGATGAGCGAAACACCTTTGACCGGCTCGACGCGCTGGTAAGAAAAAAAGTCCTCGAACGCGATACCGCCGACAACCTCAGCGAAGCGCTGAAGCTGTTCGTCAAACTGCGCCTCCACCAGCAGCTCTCCGAGCACCAGAACAGCAACCGCATCGACATCCGCGCGCTGGAGCGCTCCGAGCGCGACGTCCTGCGCCACAGCCTGCACGTAGTGAAAAAGTTTAAGCAGTGGCTGGGGTATCATTATCAGATAAGGGACTAGATATAAGGCACTGGGCGCTGGGCTCGGGGCATCCAGGACCCAGGACCCAGGACCCAGGACCCAGGACCCAGGACCAAAATAAAAACAGAGAACCAAATATGAACAAGTTTCAGCGCCTCTGGTGGCGCCACAAGCTCAAACACAGCCCCTACCGGCCGCTGTTTGATGCGCCTGACAGCCGGGAACTGGTGTCGCTGGATTGTGAGACCACCAGTCTGGATCCACACAGTGCGGAGCTGGTGACAATAGCAGCGACTAAGATCACAGGTAACCGGATCATCACCAGTGATCCTTTCCATATCCGGCTGAAAGCGCCGGGGTCGCTCGATTCGGGATCGGTCACGATCCACCGGATCCGCCATCAGGACCTGGCCGGGGGGCTGGATGAGCGTGAGGCGATAGAAGCGCTGCTGGCGTTCATCGGTAACCGGCCGGTGGTGGGCTACCACATCCGCTACGACAAGACCATTTTAGACCGCGCCTGCCGCCGTCAGCTCGGCTTTCCCCTGCCCAACCCGCTGATCGAAGTGAGCCAGATTTATCAACAGAAACTCGAACGCCACCTGCCCAACGCCTACTTCGATCTCAGCCTGGACGCGATCTGCAAACACCTGCAGCTGCCGGAACAGGAGCGCCATGACGCGCTGCAGGATGCCATCTCGGCGGCGCTTATCTACGTCAGGCTTACCTTTGGTGACCTGCCCCCTCTCACTTCCCCTTACGTGCGCGATTAAACACCTCAAGCACGGCCAAAGCTGATAAATCCATCAGATGGCGGCCCGGTTTCAAACAGTTATCCGAAAGTCTAATTGCCCAAACTGCGATTGTGACCGAAAGTAATATAACAATTGCGTAACAAACCATTCTTTTGAGCGCCGGCGGCGGTCAGAACTACAGGGAGAGTAACAATGAGTGAAGGTCACGTTTATTCCGTCAGGCCGGAGATCCAGGCTTCAACCCACGCTGATAACGATACCTATCTGAGCATGTACCAGCAGTCGGTGCGCGATCCGGAAGGATTCTGGAGCGAGCACGGCAAGATCCTCGACTGGATAAAACCTTACACTAAGGTCAAAAACACCTCCTTTGATACCGGCCATGTGGATATCCGCTGGTTTGAAGACGGTACCCTGAACGTCTCTGCCAACTGTATCGACCGCCACTTGGCTGAGCGCGGCGACGAGGTGGCGATAATCTGGGAAGGCGATGACCCGGCAGACGACAAAACCCTCACCTTTAACCAGCTTCATCAGGAGGTGTGCCGCTTCTCCAATGCCCTCAAAGAGCAGGGGGTACACAAAGGGGACGTGGTCTGTCTGTATATGCCGATGGTGCCGGAAGCAGCGATCGCCATGCTGGCCTGTACCCGAATCGGCGCGGTGCATACCGTGGTATTTGGCGGCTTCTCTCCCGAAGCCCTGTCCGGGCGTATTATCGACTCGGATGCCAAAGTGGTGGTCACCGCAGACGAAGGGGTGCGCGGCGGGCGCGCGGTTCCGCTGAAGAAAAACGTCGATGAGGCGCTGACCAACCCGGAAGTGAAAACCATCGAAAAAGTGATGGTGCTGAAACGCACCGGCGGCGATATCGACTGGCACGATCACCGCGATGTCTGGTGGCACGAGGCAACGGCGCAGGTTTCTGACCACTGTCCGCCGGAAGAGATGAAAGCCGAAGACCCGCTGTTTATCCTCTACACCTCAGGCTCGACCGGTAAGCCAAAAGGCGTACTGCACACCACCGGCGGCTACCTGGTGTACGCCACCATGACCTTTAAGTACGTGTTTGACTACCAGCCTGGTGAAACTTTCTGGTGTACCGCAGACGTGGGCTGGATCACCGGCCACACCTACCTGGTTTACGGCCCGCTCTCCAACGGCGCCAAAACCATCCTGTTTGAAGGCGTGCCGAACTACCCGAATACCAGCCGGATGAGTGAAGTGGTCGACAAACACAATGTCTCGATTCTCTACACCGCTCCAACTGCAATCCGCGCCCTGATGGCCAAAGGCGACGAAGCCATCAAAGGCACCAGACGTTCCAGTCTGCGAATTATGGGCTCAGTAGGCGAGCCAATTAACCCGGAAGCCTGGGAGTGGTACTACAAAACCATCGGTGACAGCCGCTGCCCTATCGTAGATACCTGGTGGCAGACCGAAACCGGCGGCATACTGATCACCCCGCTGCCGGGCGCGACCATGCTCAAACCCGGCTCGGCGACCCGTCCTTTCTTCGGCGTGCAGCCTGCGCTGGTGGATAACATGGGCAACATTGTGGAAGGAGCGACCGAAGGCAACCTGGTGATCCTCGATTCCTGGCCGGGGCAGATGCGTACCGTCTACGGAGATCATGAACGCTTCGAACAGACCTACTTCTCCACGTTCCGCGGTATGTACTTTACCGGTGACGGCGCCCGCCGCGACGAAGACGGTTACTACTGGATCACCGGCCGGGTGGATGACGTGCTCAACGTTTCCGGCCACCGTATGGGTACCGCCGAGATAGAGTCCGCACTGGTGGCGTTCGACAAGATCGCCGAAGCAGCGATTGTAGGTGTGCCGCATGACATCAAAGGTCAGGCGATTTATGCCTACATCACCTTAAATGACGGCGAAATCCCGAGTGCCGAACTGCACAAAGAGGTCAAAGACTGGGTCCGCAAAGAGATTGGCCCGATAGCGACCCCGGATGTGCTGCACTGGACCGATTCTCTACCCAAAACCCGTTCAGGCAAGATCATGCGCCGTATCCTGCGCAAGATCGCCACCGGTGACACCGGCAACCTTGGGGATACCTCCACCCTGGCCGACCCGGGTGTGGTAGATAAACTCATCGAAGAGAACCAGCAACTGCGTTAACCAACTGACATACAGTAGATTACTGACCAAAAAGCCAGGTTCGTCCTGGCTTTTGTGATTTTCTCCCACAAAATTGCCCTCATAGCCCAACCCGGCTCACAATTCTCGTGCTGCTGACAGGAATTTCAGTGAGATTAGACCAGTAAAATGCTGCCATTTGCGCTGAATTGTCTATAATCGACAGTTAATTCGAGTATCGGGTCAGTTTTAAGCGCCCAAATGAGGCCACTGACTCACTCCAACGGAATCGGCGCAACATGCGCACCATTTAACGGAAGATAAGCCCAAGATGTCAGCAAAATCACGAATTCTGGTACTGAACGGCCCTAACCTGAACCTGCTTGGTCTGCGTGAACCGGGGCACTACGGCAGCCAAAGCCTGCCGGAAATTGTCGCGAATCTGCAAAACCAGGCGCAGGAGCTCGGTATCGAGCTGGCGCATCTTCAGTCCAATCGTGAGTATGAACTGATTGAGGCGATTCATGCCGCACACGGCCGCTATGATTTTATCATCATCAACCCGGCCGCTTTCACCCACACCAGCGTCGCCATCCGTGACGCGCTGCTTGGGGTCGCGATTCCGTTTATTGAAGTACATCTGTCCAACGTGCACAGCCGTGAACCTTTCCGCCACCACTCTTATCTGTCAGATAAAGCGGTCGGCGTGATCTGCGGTCTGGGCGCGCAGGGCTACCAGTTTGCACTGAGCGCAGCGGTCAATCAGCTGGGCTCAAAAGCGTAACCTATCGCTATGAACAGCCTGCCGTGCAGGCGTGTCATTCAACAGATAAAAAGAGAAAGCTAACATGGATATTCGTAAAATTAAGAAGCTGATTGAACTGGTGGAAGAGTCCGGCATTGCTGAGCTGGAAATCTCTGAAGGTGAAGAGTCGGTACGCATCAGCCGTCACGGCTCTGCTCCTGTAGCAGCACCTGTACAGTACGCAGCAGCTCCGGTTGCAGCGCCTGCACCAGCGGCGGCTCCTGTTGCTGCAGCTCCGGCTGCTGCTGAAGAAGCAGCGCCTGCCGTACCAGCTGGTCACCAGGTTCTTTCTCCTATGGTTGGTACTTTCTACCGCTCTCCAAGCCCGGATGCGAAATCTTTCATCGAAATTGGTCAGTCAGTAAACGCAGGTGACACCCTGTGCATCGTAGAAGCGATGAAGATGATGAACCAGATCGAAGCAGACAAATCAGGCGTTGTAACTGCAATCCTGGTAGAAGACGGCCAGCCGGTAGAGTTCGACCAGCCTCTTGTTGTGATCGAATAATCGGGGCCCGGACTTATGTTAGATAAAGTAGTCATCGCAAACCGGGGCGAAATCGCCCTGCGTATTTTGCGTGCCTGTAAAGAACTGGGCATTAAAACTGTTGCGGTACACTCGACCGCTGACCGTGACCTGAAACACGTACTGCTGGCTGATGAAGCAGTATGTATCGGTCCTGCGCGCAGTATCGACAGCTACCTGAACATCCCGCGCATCATCTCTGCGGCAGAAGTAACCGGCGCTATCGCGATTCACCCGGGCTACGGCTTCCTGTCTGAAAACGCAGACTTTGCCGAGCAGGTTGAGCGCAGCGGCTTTATCTTTGTTGGCCCGAAAGCGGAAACCATCCGCATGATGGGTGACAAAGTATCGGCTATCACCGCAATGAAGAAAGCCGGCGTACCTTGTGTACCTGGTTCTGACGGCCCGCTGGACGACGACGATGCGAAAAACAAGGCACACGCCAAGCGTATCGGCTACCCGGTGATCATCAAGGCATCAGGCGGCGGCGGTGGTCGTGGTATGCGTGTTGTTCGCGCAGAAGCAGACCTGGTTGAAGCTATCGCAATGACCCGCGCTGAAGCAAAAGCTGCGTTCAACAACGACATGGTGTACATGGAGAAATTCCTGGAAAACCCACGTCACGTTGAAGTTCAGGTTATCGCTGACGGCCAGGGCGGTGCTATCCACCTGGGTGAGCGTGACTGTTCTATGCAGCGCCGCCACCAGAAAGTGGTAGAAGAAGCACCGGCTCCGGGCATCACCGAAGAGATGCGTAAGTACATCGGTGAGCGCTGTACCCGTGCATGTATCGAAATCGGCTACCGCGGTGCAGGTACCTTTGAGTTCCTGTACGAAAACGGCGAGTTCTACTTCATCGAAATGAACACCCGTATCCAGGTAGAGCACCCTGTGACCGAAATGGTAACCGGCGTTGACCTGATCAAAGAGCAGCTTCGCGTTGCAGCTGGTCAGCCGCTTTCTTACACCCAGGACGACATCAAAATCAAAGGCCACGCCATTGAGTGTCGTATCAACGCAGAAGACCCGGAGCGCTTCCTGCCTTGTCCGGGTAAGATCGAGCGTTTCCACGCGCCAGGCGGTAACGGCGTTCGCTGGGAATCACACATCTACACCGGCTACAGCGTGCCACCTCACTACGATTCAATGATCGCCAAGCTGATCACTTACGGTGAGAACCGTGACGTAGCGATTGCACGCATGAAGAACGCACTGGATGAGCTGGTAGTTGAAGGTATTAAGACCAACGTACCGCTTCAGGAAGCGATCATGAACGATGAGAACTTCCAGCACGGTGGCGCCAACATCCACTACCTGGAGAAGAAACTGGGCATGCACGACTAAGCCCGGCTCTGACCAAATTGAAAAACACTCCCTTTGCGGAGTGTTTTTTTTATCCAAATCGGCTAGACTCCACGTCAAAATTTACACTAACCAGGAGGGCGCATCCATGCCCTGGATTCAAATCAAACTTAACGCCAGCGACACCAACGCAGAGCAGATCGGCGACATACTGATGGAACAGACCGGCGCACTGTCTGTTACCTTCCTTGACGCCAAAGATACGCCGGTTTTCGAACCACTGCCGGGTGAAACCCGCCTGTGGGGTGAGACAGACGTAGTGGCGCTGTATGACGCTGAAGCGGATACCAACTGGATTGTGGAACAAATCAAGTCCAGCGGTCTGCTGGAAGAGGGCTTTGCCCACAAAGTAGAGCAGCTGGAAGACAAAGACTGGGAACGCGAGTGGATGGAAAACTTCCACCCAATGAAGTTCGGTGAGCGCCTGTGGGTATGCCCGAGCTGGCGTGACATCCCGGAACCGGATGCGGTCAACGTGATGCTTGACCCAGGTCTTGCGTTTGGTACCGGCACCCACCCGACTACCTCTCTGTGTCTGGAGTGGCTGGAAGGTCTGGATCTGGAAGGCAAAACCGTAGTCGACTTCGGCTGTGGCTCCGGCATCCTGGCGATCGCAGCGATCAAACTTGGCGCGGCCAAAGTGATCGGGATCGACATCGATCCGCAGGCAATCCTGGCATCCCGCGATAACGCGACCCGTAACGGCGTGGCTGACCAGCTTGAGCTGTACCTGCCACAGGACCAGCCGGAAGCGCTGGAAGCCGACGTAGTGGTAGCCAACATCCTGGCCGGCCCACTGCGCGACCTGAACGGCGTGATCAAGAGTCTGGTGAAGCCTGGCGGCCTGCTGGCGATGTCCGGCGTACTGGAAACCCAGGCGGAAGACGTTGCCAACCACTACCGCGATGAACTTGCGATTGAGCCGATTGTCGAAATGCAGGAATGGTGCCGGATTTCGGGCCAGAAACCGGCATAAAAGCAAGCAAAAAAAGGGCGTGCAGAGCTAATTGACTGAAAAACAGGCAATTTAAAAAACAAATTGTAAATGCTCAAAAATTAAGCTTTTCACTTTGCGAAAAAATGCGTAAAATGCGCGCCCTTGCTGGTGTAGAACTGTGAAGCTGTTTTGAAAATCGGAAACTATCAACTGGACAATAACCTTATCGTTGCCCCAATGGCGGGAGTCACCGATAGACCATTTAGAGAGTTGTGTCTCCGCTATGGTGCGGGTATGGCCGTCAGTGAAATGATGTCCTCTAATCCCAAACTGTGGAAAACGGCTAAGTCCCAACAACGCATGGTACACGAGGGTGAATCGGGCATTCGCTCAGTACAGATTGCGGGCGCAGATCCCCGGCTGATGGCCGAAGCGGCTCAGTACAGTGTTGAGAACGGTGCGCAAATCATCGATATCAACATGGGCTGCCCGGCCAAGAAAGTGAATAAGAAGCTTGCCGGCTCCGCTCTGCTTCAATACCCGGACATTATCGAAAAGATTCTGACCACGGTGGTAGATGCGGTTAAAGTCCCTGTGACTTTGAAAACCCGGACAGGCTGGGACACAGACAATAAGAACTGTGTCGCTATCGCTAAAATGGCCGAAAACTGCGGCATCCAGGCGCTGGCCCTTCACGGGCGTACACGCACCTGTATGTACAAAGGTGAGGCAGAATATGACAGCATTAAAGCGGTAAAAGAGGCCATCTCTATTCCGGTTATCGCTAACGGTGATATCGATAGCCCGGAGAAGGCCAAATTTGTACTGGAGTACACCGGTGCAGACGCTTTAATGATTGGCCGCCCTGCCCAGGGGCGTCCGTGGATTTTCCAGGAAATCCGTCACTATTTGGAAAACGGCACCACCATGCCTGAGCTTCCGACTGAGGAAGTCAAAGGCATTATGCTTGGTCACGTTCGCGCTCTGCATGACTTTTATGGAGAGTACCTGGGGCCACGTATCGCACGTAAACACGTGGGATGGTACCTGAAAGAGCAGGATCAGGCCGGTGAGTTTCGCCGTACCTTCAACGCTATCGATGCAGCTCCGCTGCAGCTTGATGCGCTCGAAGGTTATTTTGAAAACGTTGCATCATAATTACAGAAAGAGCTAGACCGAATATGTTCGAACAAAATCTGACTTCCGAAGCATTGACAGTAACTACAGTGACCTCACAAGACCAGATCACTCAAAAGCCACTACGTGACTCTGTAAAAGCGTCTCTAAAGAACTACCTCGCTCAGCTAAACGGCCAGGAAGTCAACGACCTGTACGAACTAGTATTGGCTGAAGTTGAACAACCACTACTAGACACCATCATGCAGTACACCCGCGGCAACCAGACCCGCGCAGCAACTATGATGGGCATCAACCGTGGTACTCTGCGTAAGAAGCTGAAAAAATACGGCATGAACTAATAGCGGTTAGCTAACTAGTTGAATTTAAAAGGCTGAACCCTGTTAGGCGTTCAGCCTTTTTTGTATATGTACCCTCAAATGTACCCGGAGTGCAGGATTAAACACGAGGCAATACAATGAAAACGATCACTATCACCAAAGACTTTGATATCGCTTATGGCTTGTGCCCTACAATTGAAAATCAAATCACAAAGCTAGTTGCAGAGTACACAAAAAACAGCGTTGACTCACATTACGTCGTAAACCAACTCCTCAAAGATCCCAAAATCAAAGCAATCATCGTGTAACCCTCCCCAAAAAACTGGTCACTAGTAATTAGAGCTTTTCCGTTTACACTGAAACAAACGGAGAACGCATGATGAAGAAATCACGCTACACAGAGACACAAATCGTCAGGATCCTCAAGGAAGTGGAAGCAGGCCGAAAGGTCAATGAAGTTTGCCGTGAATATGGCATCTCTGATGCGACTTACTACAACTGGAAATCCAAGTATGGTGGTATGGAAGCATCGGATGTGAAACGCCTGAAAGAGCTTGAAGATGAGAATCGAAGGCTCAAACAGATGTTTGCTGATCTCAGCCTTGAGCATCGCATTGTCAAAGACATTCTGGAAAAAAAGCTCTAAAGCCAGCGGTTAAACGGGAACTGGTCGATTATGTTCGCAAACAGTTCCAAACCAGCCTGAGAATGGCCTGCCGCGCAGTTGGCATCAGTGATTCGGTATATCGCTACCGGCCAGATCCTCACCGGGATGATGAGGTGATAGCCAAACTTCAGGAAGTAACTGAGCGGTATCCTGCATACGGATTTGGCAAGGTATTTGCCGTGCTCAGGCGTTGGGGGCATGCATGGAACCATAAACGGGTTCATCGTGTTTACTGTTCTCTGAAACTGAACATGCGCCGCAAGGGCAAAAAACGCTTACCCAAGCGCGAGCCCGCGCCCCTGATATGCCCGGACTGGGTCAACAGCTGTTGGTCTATCGACTTTATGAGTGACTCACTGAACTGTGGCAGACGCTTTCGCACATTCAATGTCGTGGATGACTTCAACCGTGAAGTACTCGCGATTGAAGTGGACCTGAATCTGCCCGCTCCACGGGTGATACGGGTTCTCGAACGTATCATTGCCTGGAGAGGCTATCCCGGAAAACTGCGAATGGACAATGGGCCAGAGTTTATCTCAACCGCTTTGGCTGAATGGGCAGAAAAAAACAAGGTGGAACTTGAGTTCATTCGGCCAGGAAAGCCCACAGAAAACTCGTATATCGAGCGTTTTAACCGGACGTACCGGACAGAAGTTCTGGACATGTATGTGTTCAAAACACTGAGTGAAGTCCGGGAACTGACGGAAAACTGGATGAGGGAGTACAACGATGAACGCCCTCATGAATCACTGAATGATCTGACTCCCTGGGAGTATTTAGCAAGGCATGAAAACAGGAAAACCTCTAATTTAGAATGCCACTAAAACAGGGAGGGTTACA
>NZ_JBSDZD010000016.1:0-95363 GCF_056726165.1 Vibrio sp. 9-16B-A1 | reverse complement strand
GCCCTCTGTATGCGCCATTGTAGCACGTGTGTAGCCCTACTCGTAAGGGCCATGATGACTTGACGTCGTCCCCACCTTCCTCCGGTTTATCACCGGCAGTCTCCCTGGAGTTCCCACCCGAAGTGCTGGCAAACAAGGATAAGGGTTGCGCTCGTTGCGGGACTTAACCCAACATTTCACAACACGAGCTGACGACAGCCATGCAGCACCTGTCTCAGAGTTCCCGAAGGCACCAAAGCATCTCTGCTAAGTTCTCTGGATGTCAAGAGTAGGTAAGGTTCTTCGCGTTGCATCGAATTAAACCACATGCTCCACCGCTTGTGCGGGCCCCCGTCAATTCATTTGAGTTTTAATCTTGCGACCGTACTCCCCAGGCGGTCTACTTAACGCGTTAGCTCCGAAAGCCACGGCTCAAGGCCACAACCTCCAAGTAGACATCGTTTACGGCGTGGACTACCAGGGTATCTAATCCTGTTTGCTCCCCACGCTTTCGCATCTGAGTGTCAGTATCTGTCCAGGGGGCCGCCTTCGCCACCGGTATTCCTTCAGATCTCTACGCATTTCACCGCTACACCTGAAATTCTACCCCCCTCTACAGTACTCTAGTATGCCAGTTTCAAATGCTATTCCGAGGTTGAGCCCCGGGCTTTCACATCTGACTTAACAAACCACCTGCATGCGCTTTACGCCCAGTAATTCCGATTAACGCTCGCACCCTCCGTATTACCGCGGCTGCTGGCACGGAGTTAGCCGGTGCTTCTTCTGCAGCTAACGTCAAACAATGCCGCTATTAACGACAATGCCTTCCTCACTGCTGAAAGTGCTTTACAACCCGAAGGCCTTCTTCACACACGCGGCATGGCTGCATCAGGCTTGCGCCCATTGTGCAATATTCCCCACTGCTGCCTCCCGTAGGAGTCTGGACCGTGTCTCAGTTCCAGTGTGGCTGATCATCCTCTCAGACCAGCTAGGGATCGTCGCCTTGGTGAGCCTTTACCTCACCAACCAGCTAATCCCACCTGGGCATATCCTGACGCGAGAGGCCCGAAGGTCCCCCTCTTTGGCCCGAAGGCGTTATGCGGTATTAGCTATCGTTTCCAATAGTTATCCCCCACATCAGGGCAATTTCCCAGGCATTACTCACCCGTCCGCCGCTCGCCGCCCATAAACGCACCCGAAGGATTGTTTATGTCGCTGCCGCTCGACTTGCATGTGTTAGGCCTGCCGCCAGCGTTCAATCTGAGCCATGATCAAACTCTTCAATTTAAGATTTTGTCGGCTCAATGAATACTGAACATTACATATAGTAATGTTTGAATTGACTGTGCTGAGTCCGAAGACTCAATGGTCACTTCGTATCATTGAAACCATTTTGAAACCGAAGTTTCATATTGATTATCATCAACGAGTGCCCACACAGATTGATAGGTCTATATTTTTAAAGAGCTTCCTAACTTTGCCAAGCACTCAGTGCCGCGTCGTTAGGGGTGCGTATGATACGCTTTCAATCTTGAGTGTCAATAAGTTTTTTCAACTTTTTTTGTCACTCCCGACGTCGCTTTGTGACTTGCGCCTCATTCCGTGTCGGTGAGGCGGCATTATAGGGAGGTTTGAACTTATGACAAGCCTTTTTTTAAAAAAAACTTATAAGCGCTCAAAAATGACGCAAATCACTAAATAACGACTAAAATTTCAACATTTGAAGGCGGTCACAGCAATAGGTTGGCATTACATCGTGCTTAAACATAAGATCAATGTGTCTATTTTGTTAATAGCATCAGGACTTATTACTTCTCACCTACAAAGTAGTATTCAGATATGAACTCAAAAAAAACGTATTTAATGATAGTCGCGCTCGCGGTGTTAGGCGCCGTCGCTTTTTCTAAGATAGCTATCTCGCCCGCGATTACTTTTGTAATTGGTGTTTTCGCATGTGCGCTCGTTCTTTCTCTTTCTAACCCACCCTCAGAACAAAGCACTTCTTCTTCATCCGGCACCACTACCCTCTATGTGGGCAACCTCCCATATAAAGCTAACGAGTCACACGTAAGACAACTGTTTTCCGAGCACGGCCAGGTCTTCGCGGTAAGGTTAATGAAAGACAAGCGAACCGGTAAAAGAAGAGGATTTGGTTTTGTGGTAGTCGCCAGCGGTGACGCTGAGACCATTATCAAAGGGCTTAATGAGCAGGAGTATATGGAGCGGACGCTAAAAGTGCGCGTAGCGAACGATCCTAAACATCCGGATTCGGAAGAATCTCAATCTTAGCAAATCCCATCTCAGAGACACTCCGGCCAAGTGCATCGCCATCAAAAGGTGGTGCACTGGCAATAATAGTATTCAGTTCCACTCTCTTTTCTCCCCCATCTACGCCAAGCAGGTCTGCCACGCGGCGGGCGATCGCTTTTCCTGAATCAATCAGGACTACACCTTCACCCAGTACCTGACCGATCTCTTCTCTTAACAAAGGGAAGTGAGTACAGCCCAGAACTGCCACATCGATATGCGGTTTGATCGGCTCTAATACAGAAGCCAGTTCATTCAGGCAGACCGCTTTACCACGCAGCTTCTCTTCGGCCATATCTACAAGACGGGTAGAACCAAGAAGACGAACCGGCTTATCTGCGGAAAAGTGCCTAATAAGGTCATGCGTATACTGACGGCTGACTGTAGCAGGCGTCGCTATTACCCCTACGCCTTTCTTTGCAATAAGAGAAGCGGGTTTGATAGCAGGAACCACTCCTACCACAGGAATGGTCAGTGCTTCCCGCAAATGCGGAAGAACGATAGTGCTGGCAGTATTACAGGCGATCACCACCAGCTGAATGTTGCGCAGGCGAACCTGCTCACTGACCAGAGCCACAACCCGGTGGATGAGTGTCTCCTGAGGCAGCTCGCCATAAGGGTAGGCAAAATTATCAAACAGGTAGGTATAACTCAGCTGCGGCAGCTTAGCCGTCAGTTCCTGATAAACCGACAAGCCCCCCACTCCGGAGTCAAAAACCAGAATATTGTTGTCTGCTGTAGTGTTCACGCTGAAAACCTGTTTGTTTTATTCGCGCACATAATACTGCGACCGGGATTATTCGCAAACACTGGCCTGATATCTTTGATGGACAAATCGCTCTCCGTGCTCAACCTGTTGTGGCTTAAGTTCAATATAGCCTGTAAAACAGGGAGCCTTTGTCACCAGGGTGTGAAACTCGCCATTTTCACCACAAGGGTCGACGGACTCCGGCAGTGACGCCACCAGCCCCTTACTGTACCAAAGGCCACAGTAGTCAGCGCCAAGGCGGGTGGTATCGACAGTGACCAGCATGGTTTCGATACCACGCTGTATGATTTCCTCTGCCAGTTGCTCACTGGGTACACCCAACAACGGAAAGACGCACTCCCAGCCAGCTTTCTCTATATAGCTCTTTCGGTACTCAGCGATGCCATTGCAGAACATATCGCCAAACGCCACGGCATCGACCTCAAGCCCTGAGTTTCGGATCCCCTCCACCACCAGAGACTGATAGACAGGATTCGCCGGAAAGACTTCCGGCAGCTCTATCGTCACCAGTGGCAGGTCAGCCAGGCGGGCCTGCATTTCGACTACTTCCATCGGCGTGACCTGAAATGGCACTTCTTTACCTACATAAGTAGTGTACAGACCCACTACCTGGTATTGAGGATCTTCAAGCAGCTTTATCAGGGTAAGGGTGGAATCTTTACCAGATGACCAGCTGACAATGACGTTTTTAGGCGAATTCATATAAACCTCTGTAAAAAAACCGCCCGAAGGCGGTTTTGGTAAATCAAAACTGATGACTTAAACTCAGGTAAACACTTCGTCCTGGAGACGGATAACCATTCGCCGTTTGGTAGTCTTCATCAAACAAGTTATCTACTTTTGCTCTAAGTTGAGTATTCATCTCAAGATGATATGTAACTGATGCATCAAAAACAGTATAGGCACTCAGCATAATATCTTTCGCTGGGTAAGTGCTGTAATCAAGGTCTCGTCGCTCACCAACGTGAATAGCAGATAGTGACCAATCAAACTCACTCACACTTACCAAAGCACTCCATTTATAGGTTTCTTTTGCTCTGCGCTGCAACTGCTTTCCATCACTGTCTTTCGGATCTTTTATATCTACAGACACATTGTGCGAAACAACACCAGTCTCAAAGCCTGCTTCAAGCTCAACACCACGAATCCTTGTTTCGCCATCAACGTTTTCATATTTTTTTTGAGCACTATTGTAGCTAATCAGGTCCTGAACCCGGATATCATAGACTGTAACCGCCCAGTCAAATGAATCCGCCATACCTTTAAGACCAAAGTCAATGTTATCAGATGTTTCCGGTTTCAAATCTTTATTTGGCACAGTCCATGCGGAGCCATTTTGCTGAGATAACGTGGGAGCCTTAAATGCGGTACCGTAGGAGCCAAATACCGAAACAGAATCTGTGACAGAGTAGCCTGCCCCCATACTGTAAGTGGTGTTTTTACCATAGTCTTCGTTGTCATCAAGGCGACCGGACAGCTCAACTGTCAGCTTATCCAACTGACTAACCGCTCCGGCAAAAAAGCCCAGATTCGAACGGCTTTGGCTTTTTGCCGTACTCTTTTTATCGTCATACGTGTTATTGCGCCAATCCAGTCCGCCACTTAACGTTGTGTTGTCAGATACGTCAAAGCTATTTATCCAGCTCAGATTATCCTGAGAGTATTCATGATTATATTTATCGACAGAGTTGTCAGAGTATGGATTGTAAGTTCGGGAGCGACTCAACTCATTAGAGTACTGAAGTGAAGATGCGATACCGTCCTCAGAGTATGACAGCTGGCCACCAAGAACCCGGCTGTCTACTTGTGATTCAGCAGTTTTTCGCGCAGTTGCGGTCGAGTTATCATCATACTGATAGTAATTACGATATGCTCTGGCAAATACTGTTGCCTTCAAAGACTCCTGAAAAACATGATCGTAGCCAAGAGTTCCATTGGTAGACGAAAAACCATGTTCTTCACCATCATTGCCACCTGCTACAGGCTTTACGTTGTAGCCGTCATCCTTTTCATACCCTGCAGTTAAGCGCAGACGGCCGTTGTCAGATGTAGAGAATGATGAAGACAGATTAGCCTCGTTGTAACGACTGCCAGTACCAATCGTTACATTGGTTCGCTCCACTCCACTTTTTGAAGACGTAATAATATTGATTACACCGCCAATCGCTTCAGAACCATACATTGAAGCCCGGGCTCCACGAATGTACTCAACCCTTTCAATATGCAGAACGGGAACCTGATTAAAATCAACAGCACCACTCGCTGACTTAGCCATGCGAACACCATCAATCAGGAACAACACCTGATCCGAGCCTGTTCCCCGAACAAAAACACTGGCTGACTGACCACGACCACCGTTTTGGGTAACTTCTACCCCTGGTAATCTTTTTAATACGTCCGGGAGAGACTTAGCCTGCATCAGCTCAATCTCATCACGGGTAACAATACTGACCGGAGCCAGAACACTGTCTGCAGACTGCTCAAACCGGTTCGCGGTAACCACCATGGTCTCATCCGCGTCCTGAGCGTAAGAAACAGAAGGAATAGCAGAAATCAGCGACACCACTGTGGTCGCCAGAAGAGATTTTTTCATTGTTTTATCCTAAATCGCGAGAATCCCTGACACTGCAACACCCTGAGTGATTGATGTTATTTGGAGTGCAGTGCGTTATCGCTGGCAGATATTCGGACTTAAGAGCATGCCTGATGAAATCAGCAGGCGCCTTACGTCTCACTTCCCACTTAGCAAGCTAAACAGTGTTTGGGTCTTACCCGAGACGTTCGTTCTCTGATACCGCTGCGCGTCAGTTCCGGATTCACACCGGATTCCCTTTTAAGCCTGGATAAATTATTGAAATACCCCGGCACCAGCTAAGTGGCAGATAGTAGAGGGCTGGCTGTATGTTGTCCAGTTGTTATTGATAACCTGCCTGGTGCTTTTCCCGCTGTTTAGCCACCACCATTTAGCCACCAGGAGCGCCCGGACTGGACAAATGGCTACAATTGAATAAAATCTGCGCTCTTTATTTTTTCGCAACCATAAGGCATGACTTCATGGCTACTCTTGATGTAAATCCAGCCAGCTACCAGCAGCAGCTGGAAGAGAAAACCCAGCGTCTGACAAAGATGTTTGCAGATTACACTATGCCCGGGCTGGAAGTGTTTGAGTCTCCGGAAAAACACTACCGCATGCGTGCAGAATTCCGTGTATGGCACGAAGGGGATGATCTGTACTACATCATGTTTAATCAGCAGACCCGTGAGAAGTATCGTGTCGACCAGTTCCCGGCAGCCAGCCGTCTGATCAACGACCTGATGCCACTGCTGATGGAAGCGATGAAAGACAACGATACGCTTCGTCGCAAACTGTTCCAGGTGGACTTCCTGTCTACCCTGAGCGGTGAAGTGCTGGTTTCCCTGCTGTACCACCGTCAGCTGGATGATGAGTGGATTGAGCAGGCCAAAGCGCTTAAGCAGCGCCTGAACGACGAAGGCTTTAACCTCAACCTGATCGGCCGTGCGCGTAAGATGAAGATCGTACTGGACCGTGACTTCGTGGTTGAGAAGCTGAACGTGAATGGTGACAGCTACATCTACCAGCAGGTAGAGAACAGCTTTACCCAGCCAAACGCCACGGTTGCGCAGAAGATGCTGGAGTGGGCTATCGACTGTACCCAGGACAGCCATGGTGACCTGCTGGAACTGTACTGTGGCAACGGTAACTTCTCTCTGGCACTGGCGCAGAACTTCGACCGGGTACTGGCAACTGAGCTTGCCAAGCCATCGGTAGACTCTGCCCAGTACAACATCGCGGCCAACAAGATCGACAACGTTCAGATCATCCGCATGTCAGCGGAAGAGTTCACCGAAGCGATGGAAGGCAAACGCGAGTTCCGCCGCCTGAAGCAGCAAAACATCGACCTTAAGAGCTACAACTGCAACACCATCTTTGTCGATCCACCGCGTGCGGGTATGGATATCGACACCTGTAAGATGGTACAGGGCTACGAACGTATTATGTATATCTCGTGTAATCCGGACACCCTGCTGGAGAACCTGGAAGTACTGAGCGAAACACACAAGGTGACCCGTTTCGCCCTGTTCGACCAGTTCCCGTATACCCACCATATGGAAGCGGGTGTGCTGCTGGAGCGCAAGTAACAGACATAAAAAATGCCGCGATACTTATCGCGGCATTTTTGTATCTGTCGTCAGCTGAATGTTGCCTTACTGAGGCTTGGCAACATAGCCCAGCTTCTTACCGACCCACACCATCAGCAGCAGGGTAACGATAATCGAGAAAAAGTTAGATCCGGCTTCCGGGTACTGAGCCTTGAGAAAAGCCGAGTAACCAAAGGCACCGACAAAGAAGCACGCCAGCCCCACCAGTGGAATATCTTCTGCAACCGGCTTGCGCAGGTACTCCTGATACAGGTTTTGTACCGCCAGAACCAGGGCGATCAGCGGGAAGATTGAGAAAGACACCGCCTCCATCGTCAGTCCTGCAAGCAATGCGTTACCACACATACCAGCGACCAGCGCCAGCAGCAGCGTTTTCTTTTCTGACCCGCGGTCAGTAGTTGGAATATCTGTAGACATAGAATTAACCTGCTTGTTTGTTTTGCGTTTCACGTTCCCTGCGATAGGCGTCTGCACCTTTCGCAATAATTCTCAGCTGAGCCACCAGCTTTTCTGCCAGCTCATCTCTCTGTTGTTTGGTCAGATCCAGCGCTTCCGCACCTGAGCTGAATACCAGGGTTACACAGGCATCGGCCTGTACTGCCGCTTCCTGATGAGTCAGTCCGGTGCTCTCCAGGTACTCGGTCAGCTCGGCGACAAAGTGCTGCATCTCCCGGGCCACGGCGGCACGAAAAGCAGCCGACGTTCCCGAACGCTCGCGCAGCAGCAGGCGAAATACGTTCGGGCTGCTCTCGATAAATTCCATAAAGGTCTCTACCGAAGTGCGGATCACACTGCCACCCTTAACAATCCGCTGGCGCGCCTGGCGCATCAGCTGACGCAGCAACAGACCACCTTCATCTACCATGGTCAGACCGAGCTCATCCATATCTTTAAAGTGACGATAAAACGACGTCGGGGCGATACCCGCCTCTCTGGCGACTTCGCGCAGACTGAGATTGGAAAAACTGCGGTCAGCACTGAGCTGGCTGAACGCGGCATCAATCAGTGAACGACGAGTTTTTTCTTTTTGTTGAGCTCGAATTCCCATGTTGCAGAACTTATACCTGAAGACGTGTATTTTCCGTGTACTATAGCGCGAAAAAGGGCGCCCCGGACAGGCCGGAGACCTTACTTTACTCCTTTTTGACGCAATTGCCCGTGCAAAACCGGGAGATAATAGCCAGTTCACAAATTTAAAATTTGTCTCCTGCCCCGTGTTCTGAACAGACTCTTTCCCGCCCAACCAGGTTAAAATATCGCTAAGGATATGTTAAGCAAAACAATAAGGGACTGGGATATGAGCTCAACACACTTCGATGCGATCGTTATCGGCAGCGGTCCGGGCGGAGAAGGCGCCGCAATGGGGCTGACCAAACTGGGTCACAATGTTGCCATCATTGAACGCGAAAGCAGCGTCGGCGGTGGCTGCACCCACTGGGGAACCATCCCCTCCAAAGCCCTGCGTCACGCGGTCAGCCGGATCATCGAATACAACAACAACCCGCTGTTTTGCCACAACAACACCAGCCTGCACGCAACCTTTTCCACCATACTCGGGCATGCCAAGTCAGTCATCGACAAACAGACCCGGCTGCGTCAGGGCTTCTACGACCGCAACCAGTGCCGGCTTATCTTCGGGGAAGCGCGCTTTACAGACGCCCACACCGTCGCGGTTACCCAGCCGGACGGCAGCACCGATTATTACAGCGCCGACAAATTTGTCATCGCCACCGGCTCAAGACCCTACCGGCCTGCCGATGTGGACTTTGGTCACGACCGCATCTACGACAGCGACTCAATACTGTCACTGGAGCACGACCCAAGGCATATCATCATCTACGGCGCCGGAGTGATTGGCTGCGAGTATGCTTCCATCTTCCGCGGGCTGGATGTAAAAACCGACCTGATCAACACCCGTGACCGGCTGCTGGCTTTCCTGGATAACGAAGTATCGGATGCCCTCTCTTACCACTTCTGGAACAGTGGTGTCGTGATCCGCAATGACGAAACCTATAAGAAGATTGAAGGAACGCAGGACGGGGTGATCGTCCACCTGGATTCTGGCAAGAAGATGCGTGCTGACTGCCTGCTCTACGCCAACGGCCGTACCGGTAATACCGACACACTGAATCTGGAGGTCGCCGGGCTGACCCCGGACTCACGCGGCCAGCTGAAAGTGAATCAGAATTATCAGACCGAAGCTGAACACATTTATGCCGTAGGTGACGTGATTGGTTACCCGAGCCTGGCGAGCGCGGCGTATGACCAGGGCCGCTTTGCCGCCGAAGCGATCGACAAAGGCCAGTCCGACACTCACCTGATTGAAGACATTCCCGTCGGGATCTATACCATCCCGGAAATCAGCTCGGTGGGCAAAACCGAGCAGGAGCTGACGGCAGCCAAAGTGCCTTATGAAGTCGGCCGGGCGTCATTCAAACACCTGGCCCGCGCCCAGATCGCCGGTAAAGACATCGGCTCACTGAAAATCCTGTTCCACCGTGAAACCCGTGAAATTCTGGGTATTCACTGCTTTGGTGAGCGGGCGGCGGAGATCATCCATATCGGTCAGGCGATCATGGAGCAAAAAGGTGAGGCTAACAGTATCGACTACTTCGTTAACACCACCTTTAACTACCCGACCATGGCAGAAGCCTACCGGGTAGCAGCACTGAACGGCCTCAACCGGCTGTTCTGAGCCTATGCCTGCACCGGCAGAAAGCGCTGGCCGCGCCACTGCACAAGCAGTACGACGGCCAGTCCGATCCCGCGAATTGCCATAAAGCTCAGCATACCAATCCACAGGGCGTGGTTTTCCAGCCACGCCAGTAACCAGAAAACAACAAAGAAAGTGCAGGTCGCGACAAACATGCTGTTTCGCATCTCCCGCCCTTTGGTCGCTCCGACAAAAATACCGTCCAGCAGAAAACACCACATCGACACCAGCGGCATAGCCACCAGCCAGGGCAGATACGTCAGGGCGTGCTGTTGCACCTGCTCAATCGAAGTGATCAGGCCAATCATGTGATCGCCCCACACGCCAAACACCAGGGTCAGCAGCAGACTGATCACCAGCCCCCAGAACGTTGTCCCGAGTAATGATTCCCGCAGGGCTCTGGCATCCCGCGCCCCGGCCGCTTTGCCGACCATGGCCTCCATCGCGTACGCCAGGCCATCCATGCCATAGGAGATGATCATCAGAAAACTCATCAGCACCGCATTGGCGGCCACCGTGTCATCACCGTAGCTGGCTCCCTGAAAAGTCATAAAGCTGAACACCGCCTGCAGGCACAGCGAACGCAGGAAAATATCCCGGTTCAGCGCCACAAAGCGGCCCAGCCCTTCACCCAGGCCACGCACTCCGCTCAGCGGTGCCCTGAGCCCCAGCCGGCGCCACGTCCGGGCGACAAAAAACAGCCCCAGCAGCATACCGCTGTAGTCTGCCAGCACCGATGCCAGTGCCGCGCCTTCCACATTCCAGCCAAGGCCGATCACAAACAGTACATCAAGTACGATATTGGTCAGGTTAGAGATGATCACCATCCACATCGGAGCCCGGGCATTCTGAGTTCCCAGCAGCCAGCCGAGAATCACGAAGTTGGCCAGCGCCGCCGGGGCACTCCAGGCGCGGATAGCAAAGTACTGCTGACCATAAAGCTTCACTTCCTCACTGGCGTCGGTCAGGCTGAAAACAAGGTCGCCCAGCCAGCCATGACTGAGCAGAAACAGGGCGGCAAACAGCCAGGCGGTCAGCAGCCCCTGCAGGAGCACCCGCACCAGCTCACTGTTGCTCTCCCTGCCATACGCCTGCGCCGCCAGACCTGTGGTCGCCATACGCAAAAAGCCCAGCAGCCAGAAAGTCACGCTGACTACCGTGCTGCCCAGCGCCACACCCCCAAGATACCAGGCATGCTCAAGATGGCCGATCACCGCAGCATCGACCAGCCCCAGCAGCGGAACGGTAATATTAGACAGCACCATAGGCACAGCCAGCAGCAAAACCCGGCGGTGCAGCGACCATCTGGCAAGGGGAGAAAAAACGGAAAGATTCAAAGCGACCCCGCGGCTCACAGAACTGATGAAAAATGAGCCACGAGGGTAACGGGAAGCTGCGCGGTTGGCAATCAGGTATGCGGTAAAATCACCAGCGGATCTGGAGTACTGACGGGGTATAGGCGTAAGGTCTGCCGGTCAGGTTCGCCAGCCACTTATGCCACGCGCTCCAGCGCAGGCAGTCCTGGCTTTGCAGCGGTGAGTGCAGGCTGACCCATTCAGCCCATGGCAGCCAGTTACTGAATGTCTGTTGCGGGTTATTAAGCCCGTGGGCGTAAGCCTGGTTTCCGAGTTTTTTGCCCAGCCAGGTATCTGTTTTGTCTCCGGCGACCACAAAACAGCACTGCGCGTGCATAAAGCGTTTGGCCAGCGCCTGTAAAAACCGGCCCAGCACCGCTTTATCGACCTCCAGCAGGGCCTGGTCACAGACGATCAACAGAGGGGCATTTTCAGCCACTGCCAGATGCTGCAGCCAACTGAGCTCTGTCACACTGCCACAACGCAGCTGGTATCGTTCACAGGGATGAAAAAGGCGCTGACGCCATAAAAGATGCTCGCTGACGTCGATTTCTGTCCAGCGGCAGCGGCCGTTATCAAGGCGGTAGAAACGGGTATCCAGCCCCGCCCCCACATTCAGTACCCAGGCATCCGGATACTGACTGAGAAAACGGCTGATCTGCTGATCACACAGCTGAGTAACAGAGGCGTACAGCAGCTGTTGCTGATCCTGGTTTGCGCTGTGGCAGCCCGGGGCGAGCCGGCACTGGCGGCAGGCGCTGGCAGCAATCGGGTCATACACCAACCCCTGCTCATGAAGACTTTCCCGGCTGCGCATCCACATCGGACGCAGTAAATGTGCCGGGATCTGCCAGCGGGAGTCTTTGCCGCGCGGTGAAGGTATTCTCTGTGTCATCATCATCTTCCCTGAAATCAGAATTAGATGATAATAATTCTCACTAGCACTTTCAAGCCCTGGCAAAAACCCTCAGGCGCAGCATTACATCCAGGTGCTGTTGCGGATCACACCCACTGCAATGCCTTCAATATTGAAGTCCTGACTGGTCAGGTCCACTTTGATCGGCTCAAACTCTTCATTTTCAGCGTGCAGCAGTACCGTGGCACCTTTACGCTCCAGACGTTTAACCGTCACGTCCTCTTCCACACGGGCAACCACCACCTGGCCGTCACGTACGTCCTGGGTTTTGTGTACCGCCAGCAGGTCACCATCGAGGATGCCGATGTCTTTCATACTCATGCCGTTTACCCGCAGCAGGAAGTCTGCCTGAGGTTTAAACATCGCCGGGTCAACCTGGTAATGAGTTTCAACGTGCTCCTGAGCCAGGATTGGCTCACCGGCTGCAACCTGGCCGATCAGCGGCAGGCCTTCTTCTTCCTGCTGGTCTTCAAGCAGGATACGGATGCCGCGTGAAGCACCTGGAATGATCTCAATAACCTGTTTACGGGCCAGGGCTTTCAGGTGCTCTTCAGCCGCGTTGGCCGAGCGGAAGCCCAGCTCGCGGGCGATCTCGGCACGCGTTGGTGGCATTCCGGATACTTCAATCTTATCTTTGATCAAGTCGAATACTTGCTTCTGGCGTGGCGTCAGCTCTTTCATTACAGTCACCTGTCTTTTTATACAGTTAACTGTGAGTATATCCAGTGATGGACGGTTTTAAAAGCCAATTGTCTATTTTTTAACAGATTTCGTGTTATGACCGCAGGATCTGCCAGGCTGCTTTGCTTTTTAAGGTCACTGTTGCTTATCTTCAGAATAATCCGCTGGAATAAACCAGAGAACGCAGTAAAAGGTTGGACCAGTTTCTGGTATGCTTGCTGCGCATTTTTTCAGTAGCGGGCGGCAGCAAAAACCGCCCGTTGTACAGGATGAATCACCCGGAGGGTATAGCTCTCAGGGGTGGTCACCAAACATAACCGAGGCAGTGTACTGTTATGTCTTCCGGAGACACATTTTTCCGCTCTTTGCTTAAACTCCCCCTGTCGGTGTTAGTGAAGGGCAATACAATTCCATCCAACCCGGTTGAAGACCTGGGTATCGACATCACCAAACCGATTGTCTACGCATTACCGTTCCGCTCTAACGTAGATCTGGTAACCCTGCAGCGTTACGCACTCGACAGCGGCCTGCCGGATCCGCTCTCCCCGCTGGAGATCAATGGTCAGTCATTTGGCCGGTTTGTCTTTATCGCCACCCGTCCGACCCTGGTTCAGACCGACAGCGATGCGCCGCAGGAGTCGATTAGCCTGTTCTCTGATCTGCTTCAGCTTCACGCCGACAGCCAGGATCTGGATGTACAGGTTCTGCCGGTCACCGTGATGTGGGGACGCAAACCAGGTAAAGAAGAGAAACAAAAGCCTTACCTTGAAGCGATGAACGGCCCGCAGAAAATGATGGCGGTAACCGCATCCGGCCGCGACTGTATGCTGCGCTTCAGTCCTGTGGTGTCTCTGCGCTATATGGCAGATCAGCACGGAACCGACGAAAGCATCGCCCACAAGCTGACCCGGGTTGCACGCATCCACTTCTCCCGTCAGAAGATGGCTGCCTCCGGCCCGAACCTGCCTAACCGCCAGGTTCTGTTTAACCGTCTTCTGAAATCCGAGGCGATCAAACGTGCCATTGCCGATGAGGCAAGCAGCAAAGGGATCCCTCTGGAAAAAGCAGAGAAAGAAGCGCACGCCATCATGGATGAGATTGCAGCTAACTTCTCATACTCGCTGGTGAAAAAAGGCGAACGTATTCTGGGCTGGCTGTGGAACCGCCTGTATCAGGGCCTGAACATCAACAACGCGTCTGCGGTACGCAAGCTGGCGCAGGATGGTCATGAGATCGTGTATGTGCCGTGTCACCGCAGCCACATGGACTACCTGCTGCTGTCGTACGTGCTTTACCGTGAAGGTATGGTGCCACCGCATATCGCTGCCGGTATCAACCTGAACTTCTTCCCGGCAGGCCCGATTTTCCGCCGTGGTGGTGCCTTCTTTATCCGCCGCAGCTTCAAAGGCAACAAGCTTTACTCGACCATTTTCCGCGAGTATCTGGCCGAGCTGTTTACCAAGGGCTACTCGGTCGAATACTTCAGTGAAGGCGGCCGCTCCCGCACCGGACGTCTGCTGCCGGCCAAAACCGGTATGCTGGCGATGACCATTCAGGCAATGCTGCGTGGCCTTGACCGTCCGGTGACCCTGGTTCCGGTCTACATCGGTTACGAGCACGTGATGGAAGTGGCGACCTACGCCAAAGAGCTGCGCGGAAAACGCAAAGAGAAAGAAAACGCCGGCCTGGTGCTGCGTACCCTGCGTAAACTGCGCAACTTCGGCCAGGGTTACGTGAACTTCGGTGAGCCGATCCAGCTGAATCAGTACCTCAACGAGCACGCTCCGAGCTGGACCAGTGAGATCAACGCTATCGAGCCACAGAAACCGCAGTGGATGACGCCGGTGGTGAACCAGCTGGCCGACAAGATGATGACTCACATCAATGATGCGGCCGCAGCCAACGCCCTGACCCTGTGTGCAACTGCGCTGCTGGCTTCACGTCAGCGTGCCCTGTCCCGCGACACTCTGGAAAATCAGATCGAGTGCTACCTGGAGCTGATGCGTCAGGTGCCTTACTCACCAACCAGTACCGCACCGGATACAAGCGCTCAGGAGCTGGTTGCTCACGCCGAAAGCCTGGATAAGTTTGTCACCGAAGCCGACAGCATGGGCGATGTTATCTCCCTTGACCGTCAGCAGTCGATCCTTATGACTTACTACCGCAACAACATCATCCACATGCTGGCACTGCCGTCACTGATCGCGCAGCTGCTTGTCCAGCATCAGTCGATGAATGTGGCGGATATCCAGCGCAGCGTGGCTACCCTGTATCCGTTTTTGAAGAACGAGCTGTTCCTGCGCTATGACGAGCCGGAACTGCAGGCGGTAGTAGAACAGAGCCTTGATGAGCTGGTACGCCAGGAACTGCTGGTCCGTCAGACAGACCAAATCACTCTGAACCAGACCCGCATTCAGACTACGCTCCTGCTGTCACGCACCATTCTGGAAACCCTGCAGCGCTACTCAATTGCGGTTTCTCAGCTGGTTGCCAAACCTGATCTGGGTAAGAGCGAGCTGGAGCAGAAGAGTCAGCAACTGGCTCAGCGTCTGGGTCAGCTGCACGGTATCAACGCGCCGGAGTTCTTCGATAAAGGCGTGTTCAGTTCGCTGTTCAGCACCCTGAAACAGCAGGGTTACTTAAACAGTGAAGGTGAATGTGACCTTGAAAAAACCGAACAGCTGGCAAACATGCTGGGTGAGCTGGTCTCGACAGAGGTGAAGCTGACCATCCAGGAAAGCCTGTGTATGGACGACCTGGAAGACTGATCTCAGCTTTCCTGACATGACAAAAAACGGCACCCTGGGGTGCCGTTTTTTTATGTGCGGTTATTTGAGCATGACATCCAGCGCCAGCGCCAGCGCTATCGCCATCCCGGCATAGTTGTTGTTTAAAAAAGCACTGAAGCAGGCCTGACGGTCACGGTGACGGATCAGCCACTGCTGGTAAACAAACAGTCCGCCGGCTACCAGTACGCCCCAATAGAACACACCGCCGAGTGCCATCCGCTCACCCAGCCAGATAAGCATTGCCACGACAGCCAGCTGAAGCAGACCAATGATCAGCTTGTCGCGGTTGCCAAACAGAATCGCGGTCGACTTAATGCCAATTTTCAGGTCATCGTCCCGGTCCACCATGGCGTACTGGGTATCGTAGGCGATAGTCCACAGTGCGTTGATCGCAAACACCAGCCAGACCTCAGCGGGCAGCGCTCCCGCCTGAGCGGCCCAGGCCATGGGGATCGCCCAGCTGAACGCCAGACCAAGAAACAGTTGCGGCAGGTGGGTAAAACGCTTCATAAACGGATAGATGAAAGCGAGGAATATGCCCACAAACGAGAGTTTTACCGTCAGGCTGTTCATGCTCAGCACCAGCACAAACGAGAGCAGCGCCAGTACCACAAACAGCACCAGTGCCTCCGGGGCAGACACCAGACCGGATGGCAGCGGACGGGACTGAGTCCGCTTCACGTGACCGTCAAAGTGACGGTCCGCATAATCGTTGATCACACACCCGGCTGAGCGCATCAGAAACACCCCGGCGACAAACACCAGCAGCACTTCAACATCGGGCCAGCCACCGGCTGCCAGAAACAGCGCCCACAGGGTTGGCCACAGCAGCAACAGGGAGCCGATCGGCCGGTCCAGTCGCATCAGTTGAAAATAAGCACGCACTTTGGCAGTCAGCATCTATGCCATCTCCCTGGTATATAACGGTGCCCGGGGCAGAAACAATTCTGCCACCAGCATAGGTTTGTCATTCATCCACAGCCTTGAGCGCCGGGCCAGCAGATCGCCCTGCGGAGTATGAGCCACGCCGACTTCCAGTGCATCCCGGCGGACATTCTCTGCGCTGAATACGGTCTGACCGAGCGGAATTTCTCCAAGGCTCGCCAGTTCTGTATTCTGGTCCGTAAGTGAGGTGTGTGGGATCAGGGTCCGGGCCAGCACCCACGGGCTGTCATCACCACGCAGGATCACTTCCCTGACAAGGCAGGTCTGACGGCCAAGCCGGTCACTCTCCTGCTCTGTCAGCTGCTCTGCCGGCATCGGCTGATTTCTCAGCAGCTCTACCCCCAGCTGCTGACATTCTTCAGCCAGCAAACGGGACAGGGAACCTTGTTCCAGCAACCAACGACGGGACCAGCTACCACTAAAACTTAAATGCTCAGGCTGACACCATGCCACGTCTTCCAGTGCGGCAAAGTACAAGGCTCTCAACTCTTCCATACCAATATTCTACTTATCGCATTACAATTAATACGTTAACACGAAAAATTTGCTTTCAATTTAGTCACTGTTGACCCACTATTGTAACAGACTAAATCGTCACCCGGCTCATCATTACTAACAAGATAAGAAACAATTATGTACCGACACCTGTACGCAAAATTACTGCTGATTTTGGCTGCCCTGATCTCACTGCCGGCGATGGCAGAAGAGGAAGAGCAAACCGGCCCCAAGTTCTCTTACTACACCCTGCAGCCGGATCTGACCACCAACTTCCATACCAGCGGCAAAAAGCTGGGTTATCTGCAGGTGCGCATCGATATTATGGTCAACGACCCGGGTCATATCGTCATGCTGGAACAGCACAACCCGCTGATCCGCGATGCCATTGTGGATATGCTTGGGCAACAGAATGAAGACGTGGTGAAATCCCTGGCCGGACGCGAAGAGCTGCGCAAACAGCTGATGGAGAAACTCAACGAGTTACTGCTGGCCGAAACAGGCAAAACCCTGGTCGCAGACCTGTTGTTTACCAAGTATCTGTACCAGTAACCGGTATCCAGACACAAAAAAGACGGCTCAGCCGTCTTTTTTATTATCTGACAAAAGCCGCAATCAGCGTTTCTGACTATCCCACAGACCCAGCGCCACACCACTGAGCAGTCCCGCAAGGTGTGCGGTATTAGCGATGGCCAGAAACGGCTGAACAAAACCCAGCACCAGCCACACCAGCATAAAGCCCACGATCGGCTTTGGTACGCCGATTCCCTTTTGCGGTGCACGGGCCCCCATCACCCACAGGTATCCCAGCAGGGCATAAACCACACCGGACAGGCCGCCAAAATTGGCCCCTTCGACCCAGTACTGACCAGCACCGGACAGAGCGGCCGAAACCACAAACAGCTGCACCAGTTTACCGCTGCCAAGCTTCTGCTCGATATCCCCGCCGAACTGCCACCACCACAGCAGGTTAAACACGATATGGGTAACGGAAAAATGCAGCAGGGCATGAGACACCCAGCGCCACAACTGAAACTGCTGTCCTTCCAGCGCCGGGAAATGCATTGCCATAAACACATCACGTCCCGCTCCCAGTTGCTGCAGGGTAAACACCATCAGCGCGCTGAGCATGATCAGCAGGGTAAACGGCCCCGCTTTGGCTTTGACCATCGCCATCAGGCTGGGTGTCTGGTAGCGAAAGTTGTTGGTCCGGCTCTCTGCCATATCCCAGGAAGCGGCCTGGTATTTACGGTCTCCCGGATTAGCGAGGAAGTGTTTTAATTCGGCCTCGGCTTCCACCTGGTGCTGATCGTCCATCAGCCACAGGGCGAACTGGCCGCCACCTTCGGGCATCATGTTCAGCTCGATCTGGCGCGATGCCATATAATCGATAAATGCCTGACCCAGGCGCGGGTTATCCAGTATGACTAATCTCTGCATCGCTTTATCCCGTTACCACCGGCAATGCCAGCTTCTGCCATTCGGTAAAACCGCCATCCACGCTGTACACCAGCTCAAAGCCCTGGTTAACCAGATACTGAGCGGCACCCTGACTGCTGACCCCATGATAACAAAGTACCAGCACCGCCTGGTCAAAGTCGTGGTCACGCATAAAATCCACCAGACTGTCATTAGTCAGATGAACGGCTCCTTCCGGACGGCCACTCTGAAATGACTGAAGATCGCGGATATCCACCAGCACCGCCTGCTGTGATTCAAGTAACTCAGAAGCCTGCTTAACGTCGATGCGTAAAAACGTATCCATACCTTTCCTGTCTGAAGCTGGTTAAAACGAATCCTCATTGTAACGTATCCAGAGGACGGAGGAGAAGACATCACGTTATCCGCGCCACAAACTGTGCATTATTTACCCTGATGTGGATAAAGCTGTGAATTGCGTTGATAAAGTGTTTTTTGGATCCCGGATCCACCAGATGTAGTGATGATCCTTGTTTTCCTGTGAGTAATTGATTTTCTGTCCCCAGCCGGAAGGTTTGGTTCAGGCGCGATATTACCGGGCCTCAGCCCGGAGTGCCTCAGAGGCGTTCACAGAGTTATCCACAGAGAGAGAACAGCCGTGGCGATCAACAGGCATAAAAAAACCGGGATCCATGGATCCCGGTTTTGTGTATCTGGTAAGGCTGAATCAGAGTTCGCCGACCGCGGTCTTGAGCTTCTTCATCGCGTTCTTTTCAAGCTGACGGATACGTTCAGCCGATACGCCATAAGTGTCTGCCAGCTCCTGCAGGGTCGCTTTCTGATCATCAAGCCAGCGGGAGCGCACAATGTGCTGGCTGCGCTCGTCCAGCGCAGAAATCGCGTTGCTCAGACGAGCATTGGTGTGCTGTTCCCAGTTATCCGCTTCAATGTTCTGCGCCACGTCAGACTGTTTGTCTTCCAGGTAGAGCATAGGAGCGCTGTAGCTGGCTGCGCTGTCATCATCGTCAGACGGCATGTCAAACGTTGCATCCTGAGCCGCAAGACGGGATTCCATCTCACGTACTTCAGCAGGCTCAACACCAAGCTCGCGGGCTACGGTTTCCACTTCACCGTGGTTAAACCAGCCAAGACGCTTCTTGTTCTTACGCAGGTTGAAGAACAGCTTGCGCTGGGCCTTGGTAGTCGCGACTTTCACGATCCGCCAGTTACGCAGTACAAACTCATGGATCTCAGCTTTGATCCAGTGAACCGCAAACGACACAAGACGAACACCCACTTCCGGGTTGAAACGTTTTACAGCCTTCATCAGGCCGATGTTGCCTTCCTGAACCAGATCTGACATTGGCAGACCGTAGCCGGAATAGCCACGCGCAACATGAACAACAAAGCGCAGGTGAGACAGGATCAGCCCTTTCGCTGCGTCGATCTCGCCTTTGTAATGCAATCGCTCTGCCAGTTCACGTTCTTCGTCTGCCGTCAGCATCGGGTAGCTGTTCGCCGAACGAATATAGCTGTCTAAGCTATCCTGTGTAACCAGAGCCATTGGATATGCCTGTGTAGTCATTCAATTCCTCGTATATCTTTGCAATTCGCCATTAAATCTAGCGCCGCTTTCCTGAACCAAAGATGAACAAAATAACGCCACCGGTTCAGAAACGGGAAACCTATTATGCATAGATCTTTGTTAGGTACAAGTCAAGACCTTTGCGCTTTCGGGCCCAACCCGGTTAGTAAGACCCGAAAATGCTACACAGGTTCAATTTCATTAAGATGACGCTGGGCAGAAAGCCTTGCCGCCGCGAGCCCCAGGCCGGTTCCGGTCATCAGCAGGATCAGGGCTTCATCCCAGCTCATGCCGATCAGACGGAAGGTACTGTCATAAGAAAGGGCCAGCTCTTCCACCGCACCATTAAGCAGTACGGTCAGCAGGGCGGTCACTATCCAGGCCGCAATGGCACTCAGGCCACCGAACCAGACACCGGTATAAAGATAGGGACGCAGGATAAAACTGTCAGTCGCGCCGATCAGCTTCATCACTTTGATCTCTTCTTTATGTGCCAGCACGTTAAAGCGCAGGGTATTACCGACAATCAGAAACACCGCGCCCAGCATCAGCGCTCCCAGCGCTACAGCCAGCCCGGTTGCCAGACGGTAGATGGCGTTCAGACGCTCGAACCAGTCTTTATCCATTCGCACGTCAGTCACTTCATCCAGCGCCTGCAGCCCACCCGCCAGCGCGTTAAGCGCTTCCGGCTGTCCGGCAGCAGGCGTCACCACCAGCACAGGAGGCAGGGCAAAATCTTCAAGCATCGACAGCGCCTGCTCCATTCCGGCGTGGCGGCTCATGTCTTCCAGCCCCTGCTGAGAGGAGATATAAGTAACCTGCTCTATCTGCGGCCAGCCTTCGAGCTGATCTTTGAGCACCATGATGCGCGCTTCTGCCAGTTCTTCATCAAGGAACACATTCACCTGCGAAGAGGCGCTGACGCCCTGAGCGACTGCGGACAGGTTTTTACCTACAAGATACAGGCTTGCTGGCAGGGTTAATGCCACAGAAATCACCGCCAGGGTCAGCAGGCTGCCAAGCGGGCGCTGCAGCAGCTCCGAGAGCGCTTTTTTGGCCTGTTTAACATGGGTAGTGAAGAAGCCGTCGATCTCAGGCCGGTTTTTTTTAGCGCCCATACGCGTCCACCTCACTTAAAAAACCCTGATTGAGTTCCAGACGGCGATACTGAGGGCGGGTATCCATCATCTCTGTATCGTGGGTGGCAAACAGTACCGACACACCGGCCCGGTTAAACTCATCAAACAGGCTCAGCACCCGGTTAGACAGGTCCGCGTCCAGGTTGCCGGTCGGTTCATCAGCGAGCAGCAGGGTCGGACGGTTTACCACGGCCCGGGCGATCCCCACCCGCTGCTGTTCACCACCGGAAAGCTGACTCGGATAACAGCGGGCTTTGTCCAGCAGGCCGGTTTTATCCAGCGCCGCCGATACCCGGCGTTTGATTTCATTTTCTGACACCGATTCGATACGCATTGGCAGTGCTACGTTGTCGTAGACGGTTCTGTCCATCAGCAGGCAGTGGTCCTGGAACACGATACCGATATTGCGGCGCAGGTAAGGAATGTCCTTACTGCCTATTCGGGTGATGTCATGGCCGTTAAAGCTTATCTTACCGTCGGTCGGACGCTCAATGGCACAGATCAGCTTGAGCAGGGTACTCTTACCCGCTCCGGAATGACCGCCGAGGAAAACCATCTCCCCCCGGCGAAGGTGAAAGTCAACTTTCTGCAGAGCCTGACGTCCCCCGCGATAAGCCTTGCTTACCTGCTGAAACCTGATCACTGGGTTAGTCCTTATTCTTCACGGCTGAACAGCGCTTCGATGTAATCGTGCGCAGTAAACGGACGAAGGTCTTCAATGCCCTCACCCACACCGATGTAACGGATAGGGATCTTAAACTGGTCGGCAATCGCGAAGATCACACCACCTTTGGCGGTACCATCCAGCTTGGTCAGGGTAATACCGGTCAACGGTGCAACGTCGCTGAACAGCTTCGCCTGGCTGATGGCATTCTGGCCGGTACCGGCATCCAGGGTCAGCATGATTTCGTGCGGTGCACTGTCATCAATTTTCTTCATCACGCGGACGATCTTGCGCAGCTCTTCCATCAGGTTGGCTTTATTCTGCAGACGACCCGCGGTATCAGCGATAACCACGTCAACACCACGCGCTTTAGCCGCTTCGATAGCGTCATAGATCACCGAAGCGCTGTCCGCACCGGTATGCTGGGCAATCACAGGTACGTTGTTACGCTCGCCCCACACCTGCAGCTGTTCAACCGCTGCAGCGCGGAAAGTATCACCCGCCGCCAGCATGACTTTCTTGCCCTGGCTCTGGAACTGCTTGGCCATCTTACCGATAGTGGTGGTCTTACCCACACCGTTTACGCCGACCATCAGGATCACGTAAGGGGTCTTGCCGCTGTCAACTTCCAGCGGTTTTTCAACCTCACTCAGGATTTCACCCATTTCCTCTTTCAGCAGGCCATAAAGGGCTTCGCCGTCTTTCAGGTCACGGTAGTCCGCTTTCTCAGTCAGGTTTTCAATGATCTTCAGTGTGGTATCCATGCCCACGTCTGCCATCAGCAGCTGCTCTTCCAGCTCCTCAAACAGATCGTCATCAATCTGTTTGTCTTTAAACAGGCCAAAGAAACCGGCACCAATGTTCTCCTTGGTGCGGCGCAGGCTGCGCTTAAGGCGTTCAAAAAAGCTCTCAGTTGGTTTTTCCTGCTCCTGAGCACGGACTTCTGATTCGGGCTCTGGCTCAGCTTCAGATTGCGCGTCTTCTTCTGCGCTCTGCTCTTCTTCAGTGGCAGCCTGCGGCTCAGGCTGCTCTTCTTCCGGCTGCTGAGTCTCCTCTTCTGCCTGCAGTTCCGGCTCTGCCGGTTGTTCAGACTCTTCGGCCTGCTCTGATTCAGCGCCAGCCTGTGGCTCTTCCTGCTCCTGCTCAGCCTGAGGCTGCTGTGAAGTTTCTTTCTGTTCTTCGTCGCCAAAGCCAAGCCAGGACAGCAATCCGCGCTTTTTCTTAGTTGTCATTGGAATTCCTAACGATCATCCCCTTAAAGAGGGAGTTTTGGTACACTTTGTCAAATTCCAACCATACTATCATTTTATTTGCGGTCAAAAAATCTATGCGAAGACGTCGCCAGCCAAACACATCACAAAACACAAAAGCCAGTGGATTTATCCGTATCATCAGTGGTCTGTGGCGGGGAAGAAAGCTGCCGGTACACGATGCCGAAGGCCTGAGACCCACAACCGACCGGGTAAAAGAGACCCTGTTTAACTGGCTGGCCACCGATGTGCCGCGCGCCCGTTGCCTGGATCTGTTTGCCGGCTCCGGCGGCCTGGGCTTTGAAGCGGCGTCACGTCAGGCTGAGCAGGTCACCATGCTGGAACTGAATCCGGCCGCTTACCGCCAGCTGTGCCAGAACCGCGACCAGCTGAAGGCAGACAATATCGAAGTGATCAACGCCGATGCGCTGCAGTATCTGGGCCAGTCTGGCGCTCCTGTTCCGGACGCTCCGTTTGATGTGGTGTTTATCGACCCGCCGTTTCGCCAGGGTCTGCTGGATGAAGCGCTGGAAAAACTGGAGAAAAATGGCTGGCTGGCCGCCAACGCCATGATATATATAGAGACAGAAAAAGAACTTCAGCTGCCTGCGCTGCCGGCGAACTGGCAGTTGCACAGGGAAAAGACCGCCGGGCAGGTCAGCTACCGGCTCTATATCCGGGAGGAAGAATGAAAGCTCTGATTTTACTGGCTAAAGCCGCCATCGGTTTTGTGTGGTTTGTACTGGCGGTCAACATCGTCAATCCGTTCCCGGGCAACGCCGCAATTGCGCTGTACATCATGACCGGCTTTCTGCTGTTCATGCACGCCATTCAGATGCTGATCTTTATCGGGGCGTTTGGTGAGAAGATCAATATGACCCGCTGGGAGAAATGGTCGATACTGGTGTTTGGCATTTTTGCCCTGCTGGATATTCGAAGGAAGTACCTGAGTTAAGGGTTTCCGGATGAAATAACAAAAGGCGCGGACTGAATCAGTCCGCGCCTTTTGTTTTTGGGCTCTAGGCTCTGGGCTCTGGGCTCTGGAGCACAGAAGCATACCCCGCGTTTTAGATCAGATTAAAGTAGCGGCTGATACCATCGAGGAACATCTGGGTTGAGATGATCACCAGCAACAGGCCCATCAGGCGCTCTACCGCACGCAGGCCACGTTCACCCAGCAGTTTGTGGAAGAAATCGTAGAACATCAGCACGATAAAGCTGGCGCCCCAGGCCAGCAGCACCGCCAGCGCCCATTCCCAGAGCCGCCCCGGCTCCTGATTGGAGATAAGCAGCAGCGTAGCGATCACCGACGGCCCGGCGATCATGGGTATCGCCACCGGCACGATAAACGGCTCTTCACCCGCCGCCAGCCCGGTCACACCGCCCGGCGTCGGGAAAATCAGCCGTATTGCGATAATAAACAGGATGATACCACCTGAAATACTCAGGGTTTCCGGCTGTACGTGCAGGAAGTTCAGTATCTTTTGCCCGGTAAACAGGAAAATCATCAGGATGATCAGGGCAAAAACCAGCTCCCTGACCAAAATCATACGGCGGCGTTTTGGATCAAGATGCTTCAGTATCGACAACAGCACCGGCAGGTTGCCGAGCGGGTCCATGATCAGAAACAGCATCACCGCTGCAGACAAAACATCCATTATCGCTTCCTTAGTGCTTGCACATACGGGCAGGAACCAGTTTCAGTCCCTCACCGTTATCTTCTATCTTGCCGCGCTCAAGAAGAAAGCTCACCAACTGCTCCAGGCTCAGTCCGGTTTGCTTGCAGGTATGAAAACAAACGTCAGCACCAAAGCGCTCTTCAGCCAGCTTCTGGAGCTGAGAATACGGGACCGGCTCACCGGCGAGCAGTGCCATAAGGTCATGGCCGTGAACAGACTGAGACATAGAAACTCCTGAACTTATTAAGTGGTGTCATTTTAGCCGAAGAATACGGTTCAGGTCACTATAGTCACACAGGAAGGAGAAAAAACATTCCCACAGCAAAAGCACATCCTCCAGCAGTATTTTGCCGGACAAAACCATACCCGGAAGGCATATCTCCAGCATAACCAGCTGCACGCCAAGCTGTAGCACGTGAGACGCAACCAACCTTACCCGGTTCTTTCCCTTCCGAACAGACCAGCAGAGACAACCTGAGCCGGTTCAAAAAGATCAGCATGCTCAGCCAGTTAAACCAGCCATCCGCGCAATGAAAGCCGCCTTTCCCGGCCCTGAAGAGAAGTCTGCACCGCCCCGGGCCTCCGGCATTTATTTCACTTCCGGCTCAGCCAAACTGCGCTGTTTTTCACTTCATTTTTCAAAACAGGTGTTCACTGCCGGAAAATTTTCTGCAGCTGCCGGTTACCGCCACTCCGCCGCCGGCAGAGATCTTCGGCCAACCATAAAAACCAAAAGCAAACGATTGCAGGACTAATCAGCAAGATTGAGCACCTTACATAAGTGACTGAAAATTAAGAAACAAACACTGATAAAAATGTACTTTTAAACACAAATCAGACCAGAGCTTAACTTCCGTCCGGATACAACAATCAGCCTGTTTTTTTCTTTATCTTCACGCCGATTTTAACCGTCACACATACCCCATCACGCCGACAAACAAATCAAACAGCGTTTTATTGACAATCCAACCAGGATAAGTCATTGAAGAGCATTTTCTCATTAAGTGAGAAACGAACACCAAACACCCAACTATTTACCCTTAAAATACAGCAACTTAAAGCAACAAAAGCCCCCAAAAGAGACCCTGCGCACATTGTTTAACCAGCCAAAAACACATACAAACCCCGTCAAAAACCGCCATTTTCGTCAGGGAAAAGTTAGTTTTTTGGCGATCTCGCAAATTTGGGGTTGATCAAAGCACAAAAATGATGCTATTCTCTTTGTCAACGGTTAAACGAAAAGAATTTAGGAGCAGCGTTATGATTACTTCTTCTCAAACACAAGGGCTTGTTATGATTGCAGTTGTTATGGGTCTCATGACGCTGCCAATGATGTACTAAGCGACATACCCCAAAAGAAAAGGGACGCATCACGCGTCCCTTTTTTATTTTTTTCAAAAACTTACAAATGCTGACTGAGTGTATTCCAGTGCACATAGTAGAAGCCCAGTGCTAATGCGGTCAGCAGCGCCATAAGACCCAGTGCCACACCCCAGACAAAGCGGCCACTTCTTGGCGTCAGCTCTTTTTCACACTCATTGCATACCCGCATAAAGTCGCGCCGGCTGTCGAGTCTGTAATTATCTTCATGGACAATTTTATTGCGAATGGTCGCAACGTATCTCAGTTTAGCGATCACATCATGAGGCAGGCGCTCTTCACAGCTGGACACCAGCTGGTGCAGTCCCTTACCGTCTGCGTGATACTGAGTACGCAGCAGTTTTTCCAGACGCCGGGTTCGGGTCACGACTTTTTCTATATCAGACATATCCTTATCTCCAGCGATTGAATGGGTTCCATATCATGGTTATATATCAACTCTTATGGTCTGTTTTAAACTTAGCTGAGGAATATCAGTAAATTCTCTAGCGAGATCACGAATTAAACCACCTGGCTGGCGCAACCGCCAGTGGTTGGTAAACTGGCGGGGAATTGATAAGGATTATCGGATATGCCCATAAGTCTATTTTTAGCCGTCCTCTGTCTGGCCATTGGTGCCGGCTGGTTTTTTGTCCGCTTTCAGCGCAAACATACTTTGGGAGAAAACGCTCCGGAGATGCAGGCGCACGTCACCATTCTGGACAAACAGGCCATCGACGTCGAAGAGGCACAGCCTGGTCAGGAAGACCAGGAGTACTGGATCTACGTGCAAAAAGGCCGCCTCGGACCCAAACGCGAGTTTCAGGTCGGAGTCCACTATTTCTCAGCCCTTAACCCGGGTGATCAGGGAATGCTGACCTACAAGGGAGACAAGTTCCTCCACTTCGCCCTTGACCGTTAAGGGGTCAGCCAGGCGGTCAGGCGGGACCGGCTCAATGCATAACTCAGCATAAGGGCCGCCCCTCCGGCCAGCAGGGTCCAGACTGGAACAGACAACCACGCCGGCAGCAACCGGTACCACTCCAGCTCAATCACCGGCCATAAAAAAATCGGATGCAACAGATAGATCCCAAGGCTGTAGCGGCTGACAAAGCTTATCTTCCCGCTCCACTTAGCTGAAATCCCATCTCCCCAATAACGGGCAGCCACAAACACACTTGCCGCAATCACCACAGTATTAAGCGTTTTATACGACAGCCAGCGACCGGTGGTGTATTCCTGCAGGGTCAGGCTCTCTCCCAGCACCATCCACGCAGTCACAGCGACTGCCCCCACCCCGGCCAGCACAAACAGGGTTACCGTTGCCGGCACCAGTTCTGTTTTCTGATACAGCCACCAGCCGAGCAGCAGGTACCCGGAGTAAAGCCAGAGATCCATACTCCATGGCCCGTCGATGTCAGACAGAAACAGTCCGGTTGTGGTCAGCCACAAGCCCAGCCACATCAGAACTGTATTACTGTCATAGTTCGAAACCAGCCAACGCAGCAGTGGAATAACAAAATAGAGCGGCAGGAAATAGTAGAAGAAACCCAGGTGATAATAGGTTTCTTCAAACGGAGCGTGTGAAAGAACGGTAAGAACGGTATCCGGATTAAAACCGGAAGCGGTCAGGCCCGACAGCCCGGCGTAAAAGACCGACCAGGCCAAAAAGGGCACCAGCACTTTGGCAAAACGGCGACGAAAGAATGAGACCGGTTCAAAAGGACGGGGATCGGAGAGCATCAACGCCCCCGAGATCATAATAAAAACCGGTACTGCCCAGCGAACTGTGCTGTTGAGGCCAACGGCTGAGACCCACTCTGTTTGCGGGATCCGGCCAATCAGTTCCCGGTAAGGGCCGAGCACATGGATACTGACTACCGCAATGGCAGCCACAAAGCGCAGAACGTCGAAGAAAAATACCCGGTTGGTCACTGGCCCTCCAGCCTCAGCTTCAGAAATCATGGTGATAACCTGTATCACTTTAGTTGCTGAGACCAGAGGAGGGTCAGAGCCGGGTCATCTTTTGTTCAAATCTGACCCGATACTCAGGACCGTGCCTGCTCCGGATGACGCGGCAAACGTACGCTGATCACCGCCGTAATGAGCAGAAATGCCACTGATACCCACAGGCAGGCGCTGAGCCCGGCTATCTGGAATACCCAGCCCGACAGTACAGTACCGATAAGACGACCTGCCGCGTTAGCCATGTAGTAAAACCCAACATCAAGTGATACACCGTCGTCTTTGGCATAACTGACGATAAGATACGAGTGCAGCGAGGAGTTCACCGCAAACACCGCACCAAACAGCATCAGCCCGGCCACAATCACCAGTTTAGGCTGCCAGCCCGTCTGTACCGACCAGGCCACCAGCATGGTGATCCCCGCCAGCAGCAGCGCCCAGACCAGCGCCGCGCGACCGTCAGGCACCCGGCCCTGCGCTTTACCGGTAATCCGGGGAGCCAGCCCCTGAACAAACCCGTAGGCGATCACCCAGGCCGCGAGAAAGCCCCCCACCCAAGTGTGGTCCCAGCCAAACACGCTGCCAAGGTAGACCGGCAGGGCGACCACAAACCACACGTCACGGGCACCAAACAGAAACATCCGCGCCGCAGACAGGGTATTTACACTGCCTGACTTGGAGAAGATCTGTGAGAACTTCGGTTTGTTTTTGGCTTTCCCCAGTTCGCTTTTAAGGCCAGTTATGCTGCCAATCCACACCAGTGTCAGCACAGCCGCCATTGCCAGCATGGCATCGCGAAAACCGATCGTCGCCAGCAACAGGCCACCGACAAAAAAGCCCACGCCCTTGAGCGCGTTTTTCGAGCCGGTCAGGATCGCAATCCACTTATACAATGCACCCTGCTGACCATCCGGGACCAGAGTCTTAATCGCACTCTTGGCACTCATTTTGTTCAGATCCTTGGCAATACCCGACAGAGCCTGCGCAGCCATCACCCAGGGAATAGTCAGCCAGGCACCGGGGACAGCCAGCATCAGCAGGGCAAATATCTGCATGGCCAGCCCCAGATTCATGGTCCGGTTCAGACCGAGCCTGGCCCCCAGCCAGCCACCGAGCAGATTGGTAACAATGCCGAAAAACTCATAGAACAGAAACAGCGACGCGATGGCCAGCGAGCTGTATCCCAGATCATGAAAGTAGAGCACCACCAGCATCCGCAGCGCGCCATCGGTGACGGTAAAGTTCCAGTAGTTAAACGTCACCAGCATGTACTGGCGTACGCTTTGGCTCACATTTGACAGCATATCCGCCTCAGCTTAAGCGCCTGCAACGCCCTGAATGTATTCCAGCTGTACCGCTTTGGTGAATGCGCCCGGGCGCAGAGCCTGCACCTCAGAGATGATTTTCTCCAGCGGCCAGCCTTTTTCCAGCAGCAGGTGCGCTGCCAGCAGGCCGGTACGGCCCGAACCGCCCATACAGTGCATCGCGACTTTTTCACCGGCATCCACCCGGCTGTGCAGAGTATTGCTGACCTGCCGCCATTTGGCGGCAAAACCGGCCTCCGGCGCACAGTCGTCTTCAATCTCCAGCTGGAACCACTGCATGCCCAGTTCTTCGGTCAGGCTGCCAAGCTCAGAAACCTGCTTGTCGGCCATCTCCTGATTGCCCAGAGCAGTCACCACAGTGGTCACGCCATCAGCTTTCAGCTGTTCCAGTGACGCCTGCAGCGCCACTCCTTTGGTCCCCGGGCACGGAGTAAAGATCAGCGCGCCCTTTTCCAGATTCAGTTGCCAGGTCGGGTGTGTCATTCTCTTCTCTCCTTATGCCAGACCAACGGTACGCATCAGCTCTGCGGTACGGGTCGCATAGCCCATTTCATTGTCATACCAGGCGTAGATCTTCACCATACGGGTACCGACCACCATGGTGGACTGGGCATCGACGATAGTTGAACGCTGGTCGCCTTTGTAATCAATCGATACCAGCGGACGCGCTTCAAAACCCAGGATGCCTTTCAGCTCCCCTTCCGCCGCCTCTTTCAGCAGGGCATTCACTTCTTCTGCGCTGGTGTCGCGCTTCACATCAAAGATGATGTCGGTCAGCGAGGCGTTGGCCAGCGGAACACGTACCGCATGGCCGTTAATCCTGTCTTTCAGCTCCGGGAAGATCTCCACAATCGCGGTCGCACTGCCGGTGGTGGTCGGGATCAGGCTCATACCACAGGCACGGGCACGGCGCAGGTCTTTATGTGGCGCGTCCAGAATGGTCTGGGTGTTGGTCAGGTCGTGAATCGTCGTAAAGGCCGCCTGCTCAATCCCCAGTTTCTCGTGAATCACTTTCACTACAGGAGCGATACAGTTGGTGGTACAGGATGCCGCGGTCACGATGCGGTGCTCCGCCGGATTAAAGATCTCATCGTTAACCCCTACCACAATGTTGGCGATGCCCGGCTCTTTGACCGGAGCCGATACCACCACGCGCTTCACGCCCTGCTCCAGATACTGGTTCAGGTATTCGCTCTTACGGTGCACGCCGGTCGCTTCCAGCACCACATCACAGCCAGACCAGTCCACCGCGCCAATTTCACGCTCCTGAGTGGTTTTGATTTTCTGACCATTGATCACCATGGCGCCGTCTTCCACGCCGACCTCGTGGTGCCAGCGGCCCTGAACCGAATCAAACTCCAGCAGATGCGCCAGGGTTGTAACATCCCCGGCCACGTCATTGACCTGGACAAACTCCACTTCCGGCCAGTCAAAGCTGGCGCGCAGTGCCAGACGTCCGATACGGCCAAAGCCGTTGATACCTACTTTAATAGTCATGATTATGCTCTCTCTGTTTCCCTGCACGGACGGTCCGCCACAGCAAGCCGTGCGGTGTCCTGTTGATACTGCTCAGCCAGACAATTGGACTGCTTTAACCCATCAATCACTTTTCTCAGCCAGCCCGGCAACCCTTCTGCTTGACGGTAATAAACCCACTGACCATGGCGCTGGTCGGTCAGAATGCCCGACTGACGAAGCAGGGCCAGGTGGCGTGATATTTTAGGCTGGCTCTCTTCCAGCGCTGCGGTCAGCTCACAAACACACAACTGCCCTTCCCTTGCGATCAGCAGCAGGCAGCGCATCCGTGTTTCATCAGACAACAGCTTAAAAAATTGATGGGGTAACATATCCGGCCTTAAATTCTCATATATGAATATCCATATATGCTAATCATAAAAAAAGGCAGGTCAAGAGACCTGCCTTCATTGTCATAAAAGTTTCACTGATTGAGCGTCATCTGCACCCGCTCACTCCAGGCCATCGCCTGCACCAGCTCATGCTTCACGTCATCCACTTCCAGCCGCAACTGACCACACAGCCGCTCCACCCCGTGCCAGTCAGCCTGCTCAAAGTGTTCTTCGAGCGCCAGCAGCAGGCCAAGCGGGCCACCACGTTCCAGCAGGGCAATATTGATTTCAGAGCTGAGCGGCAGCTGACTGAGCAGGTTATCCATCGACTGGTCGAGAAAACTGTCGAGCAGAGAAAGCAGGCCGAGCAGAAACGCATGATCGCGCTGACCGGTAAACGGCTGATAACGGGTCATCAGATGACAAAAGCGCGCCCGCTGCAGGCTGAGCTTACGCAGCTCTGCCGGTTTACGCACCGCCACATAAGAGGCCACCACCAGCGAGACAAACTGCTTAAGACTGTCCTGGCCCAGATAGACCAGCGCCTGCCTGAAAGAGGAGATCGGCACCGACAACCGCTGGCTGAAACCGTTGACGAACTTGAGCAGCTGATAAGTCAGCGCAGTGTCCCCAGAGATCAGCAGTTCTACTTTGCGGTAGTCCACTTCCGGCTTACACACCTCGTGGAACAACTCCATCGCCAGGACCTGCTCCGGTTTGATCGCTTTCTTGCGCACCACTTCCGGCTTGCTGAAGAAATAACCCTGGAAGAAACTGAAACCGGCGGCTTTGGTCGCCTCGAATCCTTCGCGGGTTTCCACCCTTTCTGCAAGGAAACGCGCCCGGCTGCCCTGGGCTCTCTGCTCCTGAACAAACTGACACGCCCGCTCCACCCCAACCTGCATCAGGTCGATTTTGATGATCCGGGCCAGCGGAATAAACCGCTGCCATTCCGGGCTTAAATCAAAATCATCCAGCGCGATGAGATAGCCCTGACGGCTCAGGTGGCGGATAGCCTGAAGCAGCTCATCAGTCGGCTGACAGGTTTCCAGCACTTCCACCACAATCTGCTCTTTGGGCAGTGCCAGCGGCAGCAGGCGGATCAGGCTGTCATGGGAAAAATTGATGAAGTAGCGCACCGGCGCAGCGCCGGTTATCTCTTGAATAGAAAGGAAATTTTCCGCTATCAGACGGTAAGTCGCCCGGTTGGAATCCACGTGGACGGGGAAAGCGTTATTCTCCCCGTCCCGGAACAGCAACTCGTAACCCACTGTATGGCGTTTGCTGTTAAGGATCGGTTGTCGCGCGACATAAGTGTACATAATTCAGCAGGTTACTCAAAACTATAATATTGCCAAATGGGTAGCTAAGGATAACCCATCCCCGGCCTATATCAAAGGTCAGGCCCTTGCGCCAGCCAGCAAAACCCCACATCCGACGAACATTCCGCCAAACAGTTTGTTCAGCCGTGCCATATTGCGTGATGAGCGGATAAATCGTCCAAGCTGAGACGCCAGGCCGGTATAAAACACCATCACCATGGCGTCGATGCATACAGTGGTTGCCCCCAGGATCAGAAGCTGGGTCAGCTGATCGCCGGCCGGGTCAATAAACTGGGGAAACAGCGCCACCAGAAATACGATGGATTTCGGGTTGGTCAGGTTGATCAGCACCGCTTTTTTCAACAGCGTCATACCGGACTGCACCTGGTGCTGGTCGCTCAGCTGCATACCGCTGCTGTCACGCCATTTGCTCACTCCCAGGTAAATCAGGTAGGCCACACCCGCCCATTTGATCACACTGAACGCAGTAGCAGACTGCGCCACCAGGGTACCGATCCCCGCGCCCACCAGCACAATATGGATCGCCAGACCGATCTGCAGCCCCACAATGGACGGCAGCGAGCGGCGCATACCGTGACTGATGCCGTTACTGACCGAGTTCACCGTCCCCGAGCCGGGAGCAAGGCTGAACACCACCGCCGTTACCAGATACGCAAGCCAAACCTGTAATTCCATCATAAACTCCGGTCAACAATTACATCGAGTTGTCCTCCCGGCTCAGATATAATGCCGGGTAAGCAATTTCAGACATTTCGAAAAACAATAATTATGATTCAGACGCCAGCCACGCTCAGCCAGGAAGCGGATTTTCTGACCCTGATGGAGAGCAAGATTGCGCCTTTTTGGCAGCAAAGGCAAGACGGTTTTATCAGCGGAAAAGACAACTGCCGCCTCTACTGGTCTGCCATGACTAACCCGGCACATACCCGGGCTGTTGTGGTGATCAACGGCCGGATTGAAAGCGTGTGCAAGTATCAGGAGCTGTTTTTCGATTTGTACCGCCAGGGCTATGACATCTACTCCTTTGACCACCGGGGTCAGGGGCTGTCACAGCGGCTGGTGCAGGACAGGGAGATGGGCTACGTCGACAGCTTTGACGACTACCAGGACGATCTGAAACTGATGCTGGCCAGCTGGCCGCTGGACAAATACCGCCATCGTCACCTGCTGGCACACTCAATGGGCGGGGCGATTGCTACCGAATTTATGCAGCAAAACCCGCAGGCACCCTTTGACAGCATGGTGCTCAGCGCGCCGATGTTTGGCGTCAATATGGCCTGGCAGTTAAAGCCATTTGCCCTGCCACTGACCAGCCTGCTCGCCAAAATTGAAAATCAGCCCGGCTATGCCCCGGGGCACAAGGCCTACTTTCCCAAGCCTTTTGAGACCAACCCACTCAGCAACAGTGAAGTGCGTTACCGCTGGTTCCGCTCCCTATATGAGCAGCACCCGGAGCTCAAACTCGGCGGCCCGAGCAGCCACTGGGTCAGCCAGGCGCTCAGCGCTTCACGCCGCTGCCTGAAAGAGGCGGCAAAGCTGCGCATCCCAACCCTGCTGCTGCAGGCAGAAAAAGACACCATAGTCGATAACCATGCCCAGCACCGCTTTGCCCGCCGCTGCCCACAGGCAAAACTGGTCACCCTGAGCGGCGCCAAGCACGAACTGCTGTTTGACCAGGACAGCGTGCGCCTGCCCGCCATGACACAGCTGCTGGACTTTTTCCGCTGTCACGAATCCGCCTCATCTCAATAGGGGAAAAAAAGGGATTTCCGGTTTACCCTCTTTTTCCTCCCTTAAATGGCATAGAATTTCACCGTTCCCTGTTGTACCAAGTTGAGATACCTATGACCCAAGTGACAAGCCCTGCTGAAATTCAAATCGTTGCCTCAGACCTGGACGGAACCCTGCTGGCTCCGGACCATAAGCTGAGCAGCTTTACCCGTCAGACCCTGACCGAGCTGCACGACAAAGGCTACCACTTTATTTTTGCCACCGGCCGTCACCACGTAGACGTGGCAGGGATCCGCGAGCAGGTAGGTATTCCTGCGCACATGATCACCTCTAACGGTGCCCGGGTACACGACCACAATGATGAGCTGATTTACAGCCAGAATGTCCCATCCGATCTGGTGCAACCGGTCATTGACCTGTTTAAGAATGACAAAAAAATCGTCATTCACATCTACCAGAATGACCAGTGGCTGATGGACCGCGAAGACGAGCGTCTGCGCAACTTCCATGAAGAGTCAGGCTTTACTTACCAGTGTTTTGAGACGGACAACGCGCCGTCAGAAGGTATCGCCAAACTGTTCTTCACCTACGAAGACCACGACTACCTGGCAGAGTACGAACAGAAACTAAACGAGCTGTTTGGTGACCGGCTGAACATCGCCTTCTCAACCCCATGGTGTCTGGAAGTGATGGCGGCTGAAGTATCCAAAGGCGAAGCGCTGAAAGCGGTATCAGAGAAACTCGGCCTTGGGCTGGAAAACTGCATCGCGTTTGGCGATGGCATGAATGACGTTGAAATGCTGTCGATGGCAGGACACGGCCTGGTGATGGGCACCTCTCACGAGAAAGTAATGAAAGCCCTGCCGGATAATACCGTTATTGGCAGTCACGCCGATGATGCGGTTGCTCACTACCTGCGTGAACACCTGTTCTGATGACCTGAATCTGACTGGTGACCAGCCCCCTGTGGTCACCGGTCTCCCTTACCTTTTCTTCCCCAGCTCCACTATGGTCTGCCACTGAGCCTCAGTCACCGGCATCACCGACAGACGGTTACCCCGTTTTACCAGCGGCATCTCTTCCAGCGCCGGAAGGGCTTTAAGTTTGGCCAGCGGCACCAGGCGGTCAAATTTGGATTCGAACTCAATGTCCACCATCCACCAGCGCGGCGCATCTTCAGAAGCTTTTGGATCATAATAGTCACTTTGCTCATCAAACTGAAAATGGTCCGGATAGGCTTCGCGTACCACGGTCGCCGTTCCCACCACGCCGATCTGTTTGCACGATGAATGATAGAGCATCACTTTGTCGCCCTGCTTTATCTCATCACGCAGCATATTGCGCGCCTGATAGTTCCTGACACCCTCCCAACATGACTCCTTCTGTGTCAGTAAGTCGTCAATTGAAAAGGTGTCCGGTTCAGTTTTAAACAGCCAATATGCCATAATGATCCCAGTAATAATTTGTCAGGAACCATTATGTTAGCACGCTCACTGCTCACCGCGCTGGCCGGCGCGATGATTTTATCCGGCTGTGTTCAGTCACCAAAAACCGAAACAGAGCAACAGCCTGCCAGGGTTGAACTGGGTGAAGCACAGCCGCTGCCGCAAACTTTTGTGATCCGCGGCGAGATGGTTCTGGGCCATGAATCCCGCTCCATTCAGCCCTGTGGCAGCAACAGCCAGTACTGGCTCGACATCAGCCTGGACGACTACCAGCGCGCCAGTACCCTGATCAAGGAACCTTACGAGCCTGTGTATGCAGAACTTATCGGTTACCTGCTGCCCCCGCCGACAGACGGTTTTGCCGCCGACTATGATGCCCGCTTTGTGGTTAAACAGATAAACCGGGTCAGCCGGGAAGTCAGCTGTGACTTCAGCTACCGCCCAACCCAGGCCAGCGGCAACGAACCATTCTGGCAGGCCAGCCTGACCACAGACGGCATTGAGCTGTTTGAAATGGGCAAAGAGCGCCAGCAGTGGCCGGTGACAAAACAAAACGCCACCCTGACCAGCCGTGAGTACCAGACCGGTCAGGGTAACCTGACACTGGCCCGTCAGGACTGCCGCGACACCATGAGCGGTGATGTGTTCAGCTGGCAGGCCACTCTGACACCGGAAGGACAAACACCCCTGACCGGCTGCGCCACCCTGGCAAGCCTGGACCCGAGCCTGAACAGCTGGGCCGGACACTATATCGCGGCGTCCACCCGCAACCAGGGCTTTGTGGTAGAGATGGAGCTCTTCCCGGATCACAGCGCCGTGACCCGCTACGTGTACACCAATGGTGACCGCCCGCGCGAAGAGCGCGGTTTCTGGCAGCAGCTCAACGATGACCAGGTGTACGTGGTGATGACCCACCACATGCAGCAGTACCTGGTCAGCGAGCGGATCTATACCCGCAACGACAAAGGACTCACCACCGCCAAAGAGAAAATCAACGGTCAGATCTACCCGCTGTCCGATGGCGGCATGACCCTGTTCCCGGCCGATAAAATTCAGGATGACCAGCAGCTGGAGCGCATTCCCGGCCGCACCGATTTTCAGCCGGAAGTCGACCAGGCGGTACGCCGCTTTGCTGCCGAATACGGCGCAGACACCGAAGATACCCGCTACCTGTGGCTGACTTATGACCTCAACCACGACGGCAAACCAGAGCTGCTGACCCTGTTTAACTGGTGTGGAAGCGGAGGCTGCAGCCTGGCAATCTATGAACAGGACGACAACAACCAGTGGCAGGCGACCAGCAACATGACTCTGGTGAACTCTCCGGTGGGAGTCAGCCAGGATCAGCATCAGGGCTGGCAGGACCTGATCATGTCAGTGAAAGGTTATGACCTTATGCGTCACAATCATCGTCTGCGCGCGGTAAACGGCAAATACCCGCTAAACCCCAGCGTTCAGCCTGAGATTCTCAGCGAACCACAGCGTGAGGCGATACTGTTTTCCGCTGAACAGTCGCCATTTGACGGGGTGAAGCTCTGAATGGCGGCCTGTAACCGCTGCGGCCTTTCGCACCAGTGCATCTGCGACAGAATCCCGGCCATCTGCCCGCCGTGGCAGCTGGTTCTGCTCACCCACCCGAACGAACTGGGCCGCGATACCAACAGCGGACGCTGGCTGAAAGAGAGCCTGGAAGGGTGTGACGTGGTGGTGTGGGACCGGGTAAATCCGCCCGAAGCGCTGCTGGCGAAAATCAGCAGTAACCAATTTGAGCCGCTGCTGCTCTGCCCGGACGAATCCAGCCGGGAGATCAGCACTCAGCTTAATGGCAGTGAAGGAAAGACGCCGCTGGTGATCATCCTCGATGCCACCTGGCAGGAAGCACGCAAGATGCTCAACCGTTCAGAGTGGCTCAAGGCCCTGCCCCGCTATCACCTTGAGCCAGAGCGTGACTCCGGCTATTCACTGAGGCGCAACCAGCAGCAGGGTCACCTGTGTACCTGTGAAGTGGGCATTGAGCTGCTCCGGCTCAGCGGCCAGACGACGCAGGCAGAGCAGCTGAGCGGGTTCTTTGAGTACTCACTGAGAGTGTTTCAGGCCGACAAAAGCGGCCATGCGCTGAAAGATTAACAGGCGTCAGCTGCTGCCGACTGAGCCTCACCCAGCAGGTGGGGCTCGCCAAGGTAATACCCCTGCAGATAATCCACCCCCAGGTCTTCGGCTATCCGGCATACCTGCTGATTGTGAACAAACTCAGCCACGGTTCTGGCCTCAAACACATGACACAAGCGCACCAGCTGCTGGGCTATCTGACGCTGACGGCGGTCCTTATCAATATTGCGGATAATACTGCCGTCGAGCTTGATGATCTGCGGCTCCAGCTTGATGATTTCGTCAATATTGGAGTAACCACTGCCAAAGTCATCGACGATGATCCGCGCCCCCAGACGGCGGAAATGGTCACACACTTCCTGCATCCGGCTGTAATCTTTGATCTGCTCGGTCTCCAGCACTTCCAGCCCGACCCGGTCCGGGGCACGCATGCGCTGCATCGACTGCTCCAGCAGATAGAGGGTCTTGTCACTCATCAGATCCTGCGGTGACAGGTTGATCGAGAACGACTCACCGCTGTTTTCCATCTGACTGAAAGTATGGGTGATCATCTGACGGCTGAGACGGGTATAGAGGTGAGTGCCCTGAATGATCGGCAGGAAACGTCCCGGTGCAATCACCTGGTCATCTTCCCGTATGCGCACCAGACACTCCTGCGACACTTTCAGATGACTGTGCGCGGCAAAAATCGGCTGGGTATAGGCGATCACCTTGTTGTTCAGTACCGCCCGGCTGACACAGGACAGCCACTCCAGCTGGTCCTGACGGTGGGCCTCTTCCCCGGCCAGCAGCCTGGCATTACACATATGGCGGTTATTCTTCATCCCGTGACGGCGCGCTTCAATCGACTTGAGCAACAGCTCGTCGACCCCGGCTTCCGGGAAATCACGCCGGCTGGCCAGGCCACCACACAGGGAAACCGACAGGTAATCGAGATCCGGCAGGCCATAAGGCTCAAAGTTGACGTGCTCTATCTGGTCGACAAATTCGGTAAAGCGCTGGCGGATAAAGGCACTGGTACGCTCAGAGTAAAATACCGCCGCCCACTCCCCGACGCCGATACTGAACAACCGTGCGTCTTCACTGAAACCGCTGCGCAGTTGCTCAACGAAGTACGCACTCAGGTCACGCAACAGCTGATCACCAACCTGATAACCATACTTTTCATTCACGGTACTGAAGTTGGTCAGCTTGAGGGTCAGCAGATGGTCGTTTTGCAGCATCTGACTCAGGCGCTCCCGCAACACCTGACGGTTAGGCAAACCGGTACGCCGGTCGCGGCGATAACTCTCGGTCAGCTGATGAGTCTGCTCCAGCAGCTTCTGCTCCATATTATTGTTCATCTCATCCACGTCTGCGATGGCATTGCGGATCAGGGTAAACAGGGGAGACACGCTGTGGTGATAATGACGCGCAGGCTCAGCTGCCCGCAGAGCCTGAGGCTCGCCTTCACTCATCGCCAGATAAGTCAGGCTGTGGTGCATAATCAGCTGGCTGCGGTTGTCGCGGTACAGCTCGCCCATGCAGTAACTGCCGTGGGCATCGGCAACCGCCTTAAACGGTTTGAGCTCATCTGCCCCGTCCATAAACTCCAGCCGGGAGGCACAGTTATATACAAACAGGGTTTCCGGCTGGTGCAGCGCCAGCTGCTCGGCGCCAAGACGAACCTGCTCCTGGGTCAGGGAAGGATGGTTGTAACAAAAACGCACTTCATCGCCAACCTGCCACTCGGCATCAAACTCTATCGATCCATCTTCAAGCAGGCGCTGGGGAAGATAGACCGACTGATGATTCTCTTCGCCTTTAATCAGCGGGAAGTCCTGCAGCTGCTCAAACGGGACGGTTTTACCATCCGCCAGGTAACGGTTGTAGACTTCCTGAGCCGGAACATGGTCGAGGCTTTTCAGTACCCCCTGCTCCGCATCGGTGATCCTGAAACGACGGCCGACCGGGTTCCATTCGGCGTAAGCGTTCCGCCACACCTGAAGATGTTCATTGTGCAGCGCAACCGCTACACAGGCGTCACTGAGCAATTTCTGATTGAGCAACACCCACTGACCATACAGGTTCGGGTGTGCCAGTCCGCCCGCCACCGGAAGTTCAAACGCCAGTTGGTTAAAGGCACCAAACAGCGGATAGTCAGCCGCTTCCATCTGGTCGGCAAAGGCAATCACAACCTTGGTCTTGCGGTTTACAAACAAACCAGACACCAGTGCGTCACTGTCGCGCTGCTGCTCACCACTGTAGCTGACTGCGTTGCAGGTAAGGTGGGTGTTTTCCAGCCGGGTGATCACCACCAGGGTTCCGGCACTGACAATTTGGCTGTGATGGATAACGTGGGTGGCACTGTGGCCGATCACGGTCGCTTTACCGGCAAACCGCTGCGCGATAATGCCACTGTATTCCAGCGCCTGCTCACCCGACTGAGTGGAAAACAGCTGAACCAGGTAATTGGACACGGAGTCCACCTGAATAGTCAGCAGCTCCGCCTGCAGCTGATGTATATCGTGGGCCAGAATAGTGTGACAGTGCATATTACAACTTATTAACAAAAATCGGTGACCAATCACTATAGCGGCTTGCCAGCCGGTGAAAAGAGTCGTTTGATCAACTTTTACGCGATCAGCCCATACTTATTACTTAATTAGTGAGCCAGCTCGAAAATTGCGGGGTTGCAAAGCAGGGAAACGTTTGCTGAGTGTGCGTTTACAGGGATGACGTTCACAAAATGTGTGGAATCAAAGTTTTAACAATGAGCTCAGTGAGCCGACCGCGACATCAGGAAGCAGACGTATTTTGTTATCACTCAGTTGGTTATGGTGGATCCAGCAGGCACTCAGACCGGCCTGTTTGGCACCGGTAATATCACTGTGCGGGTGGTCACCCACGTGCAGAATGGACGGCTTCTCCACCCCAAGCAGCTGATGAGCACGTTCAAACATATCCGGCCACGGCTTCTGGCGGCCGTCGGGACCAGCACGCAGGATATGACAGAAGTAGTGACCGATACCAATCTTATGCGGGTCCACGTTGCCGTTGGTGATCGCCACCAGCGGATAGCGACGCGCCAGCTCTGCCATCACTTCGTGAGTCTGCTGTGGCACCTCCACCTGGTTGCGCCAGTAGTACACCTGTTCCAGGGCAGCCAGTGAACCTGCTTCTGCCTGCTCCCGGTGGTATCCACACGACTCCAGCCCCACCACAATCTGGCGGCGGCGCCACTCGGTCACATCGTGGACCACATCCGGATTCTGTTGTGCCAGCTCACGCTTGATCCTGTGCCACTCTTCCACCGCCAGTGCCCGGCAGGCCGGAAATTCGGTGTGCAGCCAGGCCAGCACCTCCTGCTCCACCCGCACGATCACCGGGTGGTTGTCGTAGAGGGTATCGTCGAGATCAAATGTCATGGCTTTGATGGCCGGGAGTGAACGGTAAAACTGCATGGGGATTACTCTTTTTTGTCTTTGCCTTTACGGGCACGGGGGTGCGCCTGATCATACGCCTGAGCGAGATGCTGGAAGTCCAGGTGGGTATAGATCTGGGTGGTCGAAATGTTTTCGTGACCCAGCAGCTCCTGAACCGCACGCAGGTTGCCGCTCGATTCGAGCAGGTGAGTCGCAAACGAGTGGCGCAGCTTGTGCGGACTGACATGGCTGTTCAGTGCCTGCTTCTGGCCCCACTCGGCCATCCGCTTCTGTACATTACGGTGAGAAATACGCACACCCTGTTTGGAAACAAACAGCGCCGGTTCACCACTGCCAGCCAGGCTGCCGCGGATTTTCAGCCACTCGGCCACCCAGTCACGCGCCATACCGGTAAACGGTACCTTACGCTCTTTATCGCCCTTACCCACCACTCTCAGCTCGCCTTTGCTGAGGGAGATGTCTTTGACGTTGATACTGACCAGCTCAGCCAGACGCAGACCCGCGCCGTACATCAGCTCCATCATCGCCCGGTCGCGAATGGAAAGCGGATCATCCGGGTCCACTTCCAGCAGCTGGCCCACTTCGTCCACGTCGAGGTTTTTCGGCAGCGGGCGCTGCTTACGTGGGGCCGACACACCTTTGGCCGGATTGGCCTTAAGAATGCCGCGCAGGATCAGAAAATCAAAAAAGCTGCGCAGGGCAGACAAGCGGGTCGCGATGCTGCTCGGTTTCATTCCCTCGCGCATGCTTTTACCCGCCAGCTGACGGACCCAGCCGGCGTCCACCTGACGCCAGTCGCTCAGACCCAGCTCTGCGAGCTGCTCTGCCATACTGGTAAGCTGGAGTTTGTAGTTACGCTGGGTATGCAGGCTGAGACCGCGCTCGGCGCGCAGGTATTCATAAAAGCGCGCCAAAGGGCGCGCCAGATCAGAGGGAAGAGGTACAGCTGACATGCGCTTCGTGCTCAGTGCGCCACGGCAGGGTGGCCGCCAGATTGCCCATCACCAGCGCGAGGTGACGCAGGAACAGGGTATCCATACTCGGCTGGAAATGACCGCCGTCTTCACTGGCAAAAATCACCAGTCCGGTATCAGAACCGCGGATATTAAGTGGCAGTACCACAAACGAGCCCAGCTCCGGTACCGGCTGGTCGCCAAACAGGGCTTCGCGGTCCGAGCTTTTCATCCGGCCCAGGAAAGCCGGTTTGCCGTTAAGGTGATTGGTAGCAAAACGCTGGTACGCTTCAGTGCTGATCCGGCAGCGCTCCAGCGGGGCACCGGTCAGTTTCATCCAGCCCTGCAGGCCAAGCTTACGCGCGGTCTGTTCAATACAGCCCAGCGCCTCTTCCATATAATCGCACTGCAGCACCTGCTCCTGCAGTTGCATGAAGTCGTGGAAGGTGCGGTCATTGCTGGCCGCCAGTGACATCAGGGTGGTGATCTCTTCTTCCAGCTCTTCGATACGCTGACGCTGACGTTTCAGCTGGATTTCCACCAGCGAAACCGCGCCCTGCTGCTGGTGCGGGATCTGCAGGGACGCAACCAGTTCGCTGCGCCGGGCAAAAAAGTCCGGATGATCCTGAAGGTACTGAGCAACAATTTCTGCGGTCAGTTCATCCGCTTCGGGGTAAGACAAAACAACTCCTTGGAAGGTCAGCAGCTGAGCTGACCGTCAAAAACATGGGTAGCAGAACCGGTCATATACAAAGGATGCCCCGGGCCCTGCCACTCGATCAGCAGGTCACCGCCAGGCAGACGAACCGTCACCCGGTTGTCCAGCAGGCCCTGCAAAATGCCCACCGCAGCGGCCGCACACGCGCCACTGCCACAGGCCTGGGTTTCACCCACACCGCGCTCGTAGACCCGCAGGGCCACTTCATCGCGGCTGATCAGCTGCATAAAGCCGGCATTCACCCGCTCAGGGAAACGCTCGTGGCTTTCAAGCAAAGGACCGATGGATTCAATATCCAGTGCGTTGATGTCATCAACCGTGGTCACCACGTGCGGATTGCCCATGCTGACCGCCCCACAGAACAGGGTGTGCTCTCCGGCGCGCAGGATATAAGTCTTCTCCTGCGACTTGGCTCTGAACGGGATTTTACCCGGCTCAAACACCGGCTCGCCCATGTTAACCCGCACCTGATCACCCTCTTCAATGTGCAGGGTGATCTTGCCTTTTTTAGTACTTACGCTGATCTGGTGCCTGTTGGTCAGCCCTTTCATCCGTACAAAGCGGGCAAAGCAACGCGCGCCGTTACCACACTGCTCGACTTCACTGCCGTCCACATTGAAAATCCGGTAGTGAAAGTCGGTTTCCGGATCATAAGGCGCTTCAACCACCAGAAGCTGGTCGAAACCAACCCCGGTATGGCGATCACCAAGACGACGGATAAGCTCCGGCGAGAAAAACACATTCTGGGTAATACAGTCGACGACCATAAAGTCGTTGCCCAGACCGTGCATTTTAGAAAAATGAAAGTGCATAGTGTAGCCAGTTACTCCGGTAACAGTTGTTCCAGTTGCCACAGGCTCTGCAGAGGTTCGCGCTGACGCACCAGGTGTACCTGGTCACCGTCAACCATCACTTCCGCTGCCCGTGCCCGGGTATTGTAGTTTGAAGACATCACGAAACCATACGCGCCTGCGCTGCGTACCGCCAGCAGATCGCCCTGCTCCAGCACCAGCTCGCGATCCTTACCAAGGAAGTCCCCGGTCTCACAGATCGGGCCCACCAGGTCATAGCAGGTCGCTTCACCCTGACGCGGTGCCACCGGCACGATGTCCTGCCAGGCCTGGTAAAGCGCCGGACGCATCAGGTCATTCATCGCAGCATCAATGATGGCAAAGTTTTTGTGTTCGGTATGCTTGAGGAACTCAACTTTGGTCAGCAGCACCCCGGCATTAGCCGCAATCGCCCGGCCCGGCTCAAAGATCAGCTCGATTTCCGGGTGACTGTGCAGACGTGCCAGCAGCGCTTTGGCGTAATCTGACGGCTGCGGTGGCAGTTCATCACGATAAATCACCCCAAGACCGCCGCCCACATCCAGGTGACGGATGTCGATGCCTTCAGCCTGCAACTGGTCAATCAGATCCAGCAGGCGGTCGGTAGCGTCGATAAACGGGTCGATATCGGTCAGCTGAGAGCCGATATGGCAGTCGATACCCTGCACGTTAAGGTTTGGCAGGCTGTGAGCAAAACGGTACACCTCAGGTGCACGGTCAAACGCAATACCAAACTTGTTCTCACGCAGACCGGTGGAAATATACGGGTGGGTATTGGCGTCCACATCCGGGTTGATGCGCAGTGAAATCGGTGCGACCACACCCAGCTCTCCGGCCACCTGGTTTAACAGCTCCAGCTCCGGCTCAGACTCCACATTGAAACACTTAATCTTCAGTTCCAGCGCCCGCTTCATCTCAGCGGCGGTTTTACCCACGCCGGAAAACACCACTTTGGACGGGTCACCGCCTGCGGCGATCACCCGCTCCAGCTCACCCAGCGACACGATGTCAAAACCACTGCCCAGTCTGGCCAGTACGTTGAGTACGCCCAGATTGGAGTTGGCTTTCACCGCATAACACACCAGGTGCGGATGCTCTGCCACGGCAGTGTCAAAGGCTTTCCAGTGACGCTCCAGGGTAGCACGCGAGTAAACGTAGAGTGGGGTACCGTGCTGCTCTGCCAGCTGGCTCAGTGGTACATCTTCGGCCCATAGCTGGCCATCGTCCTGATAATTAAAGTAATCCAATGTGTGTTCCCTGCCTGTTACTGTGATTGTTGCTGCTCAGTTGGCTCCTGAGGAAGATAAAGTGCGCCGGACTGGCCGCATCCGGCGAGTCCAAGCAGCGACAATAATACGATTGCCATCAGTGACTTTTTCATGCTGCATGTCGTGATTAATCCATCAATGCCCCCTATAATCGCACCACCAACAGGAAAAGCAATAGGACAGAGCAGGATGAATGATACTGAATTTCATCAACTGGCGGATGCCGCACTCCATACGATAGAAACGGCCATTGATGACTCGGGTGCGGATATCGATTATGAAGTGACGGGCAACGTCATGACGCTGGAGTTTGATAACCGCAGCCAAATCGTGATCAACCGTCAGGAGCCGATGCACGAAATCTGGCTGGCGTCGAAGTCCGGCGGCTATCATTTCCGCTATGACGGAGAGGTATGGCTCTGCTCCAAAACCGGTGCTGAGCTGATAAGCCTGGTGAAAAGCGAATGCGAAAAACACGCAGAAGAGAGTATCGACTGGGTGTAGTACCAACCCATAAGACACAAAAATGCCGGCTGTTCAGCCGGCATTTTTATATGATGTGATTCAGGCGTTAACCGCTTTGCTGGTGCGGGCCTGGTTGCTGTTACCGCGATAAGGCACGATATACGCGTCGCCTTCTTCCGGCTTCACAATCTGATAGTACTGCGGCAGGTTAAAGTTGATGAACTTGCTGCTGATTTCCAGATCGTCCTGATAGGAGGTGTAGAATCGGTTCACACTGGCTACCATCTCATCTTTATTACCGTTGAACTGATGGTAAACCTCTACCCGGTTCGACTCGTCGAGCACATAGATATTGAAGCCTTCCTCAATGTCTTCAAAGAAGAACTGGATCAGGCCTTCACTGGCAAAGCTGTCCACCAGTTCAGGCAGCGGATGGTCATGCTCTTTATCCAGCATCATCAGCGGTGAGCCTTTGAGCTTGTTGGTGGAGATACTGCTGTAGAAGTCGACCGAGTTCTCCAGCTTCTGTACCGATACCCCACGGCGCTCGAAGAACAGGCCATAAACCTGGTCGCGGATACGGATCGCTTTAAAGCGACGGCGTTTTTCCTGCTCGACCGGCTTCAGACGCAGCTCGATACACTCAGCCAGCAGCTGATACACCAGGTTGCGCATTACACCGCGCAGGTTTTTGCTGTAGCAGAACACATCCACCGACTCCGGCGGCAGGGCGTCCTGGTGCATTTTACCCAATACGGTTTTCAGCGCGTCAAGCATCGCTGTTTCGCCGGTAAAGTGCAGGGTACGCACTTCGTGCCAGGAATTACGGTAAACCAGGTCAACACTGCCGACCAGGCACTGGCTCTCGCTGCCAAAGCTGAAAATGTCGATGTTCTTAAGATCGACTTTCAGCGCCCGGCCTTTGAGTTCTTCAGTCGGGTCGTTCTCAAAGTTGATGAACATCGCCAGCTGGCTGATCTCACACGGGCTCGCCAGCGCCTGCATACTCGGGCGGCGTTTGTGCAGTGAGAAGGTGTTTCGCAGGTCACTTACCATCTGATAGAACTTGTCGATATCCAGATTGGCTTCGCGCACTACGGAGTGCAAACGGGTGGACTCAGTGATCATGCCGTTAAAGAATGACCAGGCCACCAGCTTACTCAGGTATTCGTTGTGTTCCAGATATGGCTGACCGATGATCCGCTGCGGCTCAAGCGGCTGCTTATACAGGTACCAGCCCGGAAGGTTACTGCGCCCCTCACCAACCTGAATAAAGCTCAGGTCCGCTTCGTGCAGGTCAGGGGAAATCTGTGGGTTCAGCAGGGTAACTTTGCCAGGCAGCACCTCAAAGGCCGCATACAGCTTACGTGCCAGGATACTGATGTCCTGCGGGCTGATCGCCGAGGTAATATCGTTGCGGCGGGCAAACTGGATCAGGTTACGGTAGCTCTGCATCAGGGCATCGAGCAGCTGCTCGTGCACCACTTTAACCTGCTCCACTTTCCAGTTACGGCGGTTATCCAGTTCCATTACGGTCACCGGATCCCACTGCCATTTTTTCACCATGTCCGTCAGGGCTTCACGGCGCCAGGCCACTGAGCCAACGCCCGGCTCACGGGAAAGCTTCTCATGGGTTTTGAGATAGAAACAACGGCGCACCAGGTCCAGACGGCCAAGGTCATCCACCCGCTCAAGGTAACGGGTGACTTTTTCCAGCATCAGGTAGTAGGCGTCCATCCCGTACAGGTCCGGCTCGTGGGCGAAGAAACGCCGCTTGGAGTCGATACACAGCAGCTGGGTACACGGGTATTCCCAGGAATAGGCTTCCAGTAGGATAGCCTTCAGCACCGATTTATACGGCGCGTCGATACTCTTGTACAACTGCCACAGACTGGAGCCAAAGTACTCTTCCGCCGGGATACGGTCGAGCTGACCAAAGTCAATCCACTCATTGCAGTCAATCTGCCCGTCGTTACACAGCTGGGCCACGTAATCGTCGTAACACTCTTCCATTTCCGGTGGCACGATCTGCCACAACAGGCGCTGACCGGCAAGGCGCACCGCAGAGCGGTAAAACTCATCGAGCAGCAGCAGGTGCTGGGAAGAACCGCAGTTGTCACCGGTCATCTCTTCAGAACGGTTACTGCGAAAACGCTCTTCATCCATCAGGAAGAAGTTGGCTTCCACCCCCATGTTCTTGGCCCAGTCGGTGATCAGCAGACACTTGTTAGTCAGGTTGCTGCGCTCATCCGAAGACATCTCAGGCGAAATACACACCCAGACATCGAGGTCACTGGAAGTACTCTGGCCTATAGAGGAGGTACTGCCCATGGTGTACATCGCCAGAATACCGGGCTCTGCCGGAGACTGCAGCGACTCACCTATGGTCAGTTCTGTGTCCTGAACAAACTGGGTCTGCGATTCATCAGGCTCAAAGCCCCACACGCCGTGCGGCACCTGACGGTCGTAATAACCGGGTATGGAAGGATGATTAAAGTGAAGCAAAACAGGCAGTAAACTGAATACACGTTGCCCCTGCACATCCATCAGAGCCTGCGCACGTTCAATACGCTGCTGATTGAGCAGATCGAGTCTGTGTATCAATGTTTGAGTAAATGCCTGCAAGAGGGCGATCCTTGATCTTTGATTAATCAGATATTTTTGATTAAAAGGTATTCACAACCACATCAAAAACGTGATCAATTTAACACTTTTTCTGATAAAGGTAAACAAATAGCGTGAGAATCGTCCAATCCTCACACTAATTAACAGGACCTTAATGACCCTCCATAGTGTCGGCTTTTTTACCCCTTTTTGAGTAATTATCCGCTTTGCAAATGTGAACGTGGTCACATATTTTTTTCTCAATACTAAGAAACCGCTCGCGATTCACAGGCTTGACACTGAAACAGTAATACTTTGCCCGTCTCAATGGTAGGATTGGGGACTATCTGTGAAGTCATTCAAATCAACGGAACCCTTATGTCACAAAGTGCTCCTATCCGTATTGCTACCCGCAAAAGCCCGCTGGCACTCTGGCAGGCTTACTATGTAAAAGACGCGCTGCAGGCCGCTCATCCCGGACTGGAAGTTGAGCTGGTGACCATGGTCACCAAAGGCGATGTGATCCTGGATACCCCACTGGCCAAAGTCGGCGGCAAGGGGCTGTTTGTTAAAGAGCTGGAAGTGGCGATGCTCGAAGGCCGCGCCGACCTGGCGGTGCACTCTATGAAAGATGTCCCGGTCGATTTTCCCGAAGGTCTTGGACTGGTGACCATCTGCGAACGCGAAGACCCGCGTGACGCCTTTGTTTCCAACACTTATGACAGCATCGACGCCCTGCCTGAAGGCTCGGTGGTCGGTACCTGCAGCCTGCGCCGTCAGTGCCAGCTGAAAGAAGCCCGCCCGGACCTGGTCATCAAAGAGCTGCGCGGCAACGTCGGCACCCGCCTTGGCAAACTCGATGCCGGTGAGTACGACGCCATCATTCTTGCTGCCGCCGGTCTGAAACGCCTGGAGCTGGAATCCCGAATCCGCGGCTTTATCGAACCGGAGCAGTCGCTGCCGGCAGTCGGCCAGGGCGCAGTCGGTATTGAATGCCGCCTCGATGATGAACGGCTGATCAAACTGCTTGAGCCACTGAACCACAAAGACACCGCCGACCGGGTGAAATGCGAGCGCGCGATGAACCTGACGCTTGAAGGTGGCTGTCAGGTACCAATCGGCAGCTACGCGCTGCTGGAGGAAGACCAGATCTGGCTGCGCGCCCTGGTGGGTGAGCCGGACGGATCCCATATTGTGCGCGGCGAAATCCGCGGCCCGCGTGAGCAGGCAGAAGAGCTGGGTATCACCCTGGCTAACCAGCTGCTCGATAGCGGCGCCAAAGCGATTCTCGACAAACTCTACTGCGGACAGGAATAACCCGTGGCGGCCGTACTGGTTACCCGGTTTGGCCCCGAGGGGGAAGCGCTGTGCCGGATGCTGACAGAACAGGGACACCAGGTCGTGTCCCACCCGCTGCTGCGCATTCTGCCCGGCACTGAACTGGCGCAGCTGCCCGATATGCTCAGTCACAGCGATTTTATCATCGCCGTCAGCGGGCACGCGGCAGAGCTGGCAAACCAGTACCTGACTCAAAATCAAATCAGCTGGCCGGGCTGGCCTGTTTATCTTGCCGTTGGTCAAAAAACCGCGCACAAATTAAGCAAAGCCAGCCAACAGAAAGTACACTACCCTGGCGTGAGCGACAGTGAGCATCTGCTGAAACTGCCACTGCTCGAACAGGTCACAGGGAAACAGATCACCATTCTCAGGGGCAACGGCGGCCGGGAGCTGATCCGGGAAACTCTCGAATCACGCGGCGCGACCGTGAACTACTGCGAAACCTATCAGCGTGAATGGCTGCCGTTTGACGGCCAGACCGAAGCGCAGCAATGGCAGACGCAGAACATCGATACCCTGGTGGTCACCAGCGGAGAGCAGCTCTCCTGGCTGGTACGCAACCTGCCTGCCGGGCATTTTGCCTGGCTGCGCCATTCGCACCTTATCGTGCCCAGTCAGCGCATCGCCGACGATGCGGGGCAACTTGGCTTTACCCGTGCAGTCAGCGCGGAAGGTGCAACGAATCCGGATTTACTCAGTGCACTGAGTAACACCTAACCATAGGACAACAGCATGACCAGTAAAAAAAACAATAACGAACAGATTGACGCTGAACAGACCCCTGCCTCCACCGGGACGCCTCAGCCTGAAGCAGAGCAGACGTCATCCGCATCCGAAAAGGCAGAGCCAGCTCAGCCAGCTCCACAGCCTCCGGTCGCTGAAAACAAAAAAAGCAAAGGCAGTAAACTTGGCGCGCTGGCCATCGTACTGACGCTGCTGTTTGGTGGTGGCCTCAGCTACCATATTCAAAAGCAGGGCCACGCCCAGCAGGAAGAAATTGCCGCGCTGAAAGCGCAGATTGCCAGCATGCAGTCTTCGGTCTCCGGCCAGCTCACTGAAGCGCAAAAGAACATCGATGCACAACTGGGTAAAGCCACCACCCGCATGCAGGTTGAACTGGGCCAGCAACAGACCAGCATTGAGAACCTGCAGAGCGCCCTGGCTGACGTAAAAGGCCGCCGTCCGAACGACTGGCTGCTGGCCGAAGCCGACTACCTGGTGAAACTGGCCGGACGTAAGCTGTTCCTTGAACACGACATCGAAAGCGCGACCCGCCTGATGGAAAGCGCCGACCAGCGTGTCGCCGCACTGAATGACCCAAGTCTGGTGCCGCTGCGCAAAGCGATGGCAGAAGACATCACCACCCTGCGCGCACTGCCTCTGATTGACCGTGACGGTCTGGTCCTGACCCTGACCAGCCTACAGCAGCAGGTCGATGCACTGCCACTGGCAAATGCCATCCTGCCGGAGGCTCCGGTTGAAGAACATCAGGAAGTCAGCGGTGACATCAACGACTGGCAGACCAACCTGAAAACCTCACTGAAAGATTTCTCTGAGCAGTTTATTACTTTCCGTACCCGCGACGGGAACGTGGTACCGCTGCTGTCACCTGAGCAGCACTTCTACCTGAAAGAGAACGTGAAAGCCAAACTGGAAACCGCGATCAAAGGCGTATATCTGGAAAACGGCAGGCTGTACGGCGAAGGGCTGAAGACCGCACAGCAATGGTCACAGCAGTTCTTCAACCAGTCTGACAAAGGCGTGCTGGAGTTCCAGCAGCGCATCGCCAGACTGGCAGAGCAGGACATTCACGTCGATTACCCGGTGAAACTGCACACCCAGCAGCAGCTGTCGGATGTGATCCGTGACCGCCTGCGCCGTGAAATTACCGTGCTGGTAACGGAGGAACAACAATGATCCGGATGCTGCTGTTATTTATCTTCCTCGGTGCCGGTCTGTTCGCCGGTACCCAGTTCGCCGGTCAGCAGGGCTATGTGCTGATCTCGGTGGCCAACACCACCATCGAAATGAGCGTCACCACCCTGGTCGTGATGGTGATTGCCCTGCTTGGGGTGCTGTTTGGGCTGGAGTTCATCATCAAGAAAATGCTGCGCATGAGCAACGCGACCTGGAACTGGTTCAGCGTACGCAACCTGAAACGCGCCCGCCGCGACACCAACGAAGGCATGATCAAACTGCTCGAAGGTGACTGGCAGGCCGCAGAGAAGAAAGTGACCCAACGGGCCAAACACCACGACATGCCGCTGCTCTGTTATCTGGTGGCTGCGGAAGCTGCCCAGGGCAAAGGCGACATTGAAAAGCGCAACTACTACCTGCAGCTGGCTGCCGAGCAGAGCGACTCTGATCTGGCGGTGACCCTGACCCGTGCCAAACAGCAGGTGGCAGAAGGCGAATACCGCCTTGCGCTGAGCAGCCTGGATGAGCTGCACGGCCGCTTCAACCCTATCGCGCTGAGACTGCAGCAGCAGTGTTACCAGGCGCTGGGTATGTGGCCTGAACTGCTGGCTCTGCTGCCACAGCTGAAAAAAGCCCGTCAGATCAATGGTGAAGAGCTGGAGAAACTGACTTACCAGGCCGAGCTGGGCTCACTGGAAAGTATCGGTGAACGCGACGGCAGCGATGGCCTGATGAGCCACTGGGATAAGCTGCCACGTAAACTCAGACAGGACCGCGCCCTGGTGCTGAAGCTGGTTGAGCAACTGGTCGCGCGCAGGGCCGATTCTCAGGCTTACATCGTCCTGCGTGACGCACTGAAAAAGCGCCCGCACGATGACCTGTACGCGGCTATCGCCACCCTGGAACTGCCGGACATTCACCCGGCAGTGGTTCTGCTGCAGGCCGCGCTGCAACGCGACTCGCGCAACGCCACCCTGCACAGCACCCTGGCACAGCTGCTGATGAAGCAGGAAAAATGGCCGGAAGCCCAGCAACACTTCGAGCAGGCACTGAAAGTTCGCCCGCTGGTTGCTGACTACGCGAACCTGGCAAACAGCCTGGAGAAACAGCAACTGACCCAGGCGGCGAACACCGTCTCCCGTCAGGCACTGGCGCTGGTCGAGAGCTGATTTTCTGTTACCACTTCATGATAAAACCGGCGCTTCAGGCGCCGGTTTTTTTATGCCTGCTCTCCCTGAAATTACCGGCTGACGTATGGTTTTCCTTGGTTTCACCCATAAGTTGATCAAATTCAAAACAACCAATTCATTTATGATGGGGATCTTGTTTTTAATATTTAAAACGCGGTTTCTATTTTAAAAAACCACCATTTCCTTATGATGAGCAAAGTGAATAATTCACGAATCAATCAATAACTGATGGATATGGTTATGACTATTAAAAACAAAACTTCCCTCACTCTGCTCAGTGCCTCGGTAATGGCCGCGATGGCATCAATGCCGGCGTTTGCGAACGACGTTGATCCAAACGATGTACTGAACGAAAGTGCCGCTGCAGTGGACCTGGCTGATGAAGCAAAACAGGCGTTTTACGAAGAGTCTTCGTCAAAACTGCACTCTTTCCTCTACATTCGTGACCGTGAGCAGCGCGCTAACGGTTCTGAAGGTGACTTTGTTCCCAACATTGAAAACCAGACCCTGCAACTGGCGTGGGATTACCGCTCCGGTTACTTCAAAGATGTGATTGGTCTGGATATCTGGGCTAACGCCAACCTGCAGGTGGGCAACACTACCGGCATGTCAGAAATCCTCTACTACGACCACGAATGTGCCGGAAACAAAGCCTACGCTGGTGAAGCGTGTGAGAAGTCTTATGCCGCACTGTCTGTTGCTGCGCTGAAAGCCAAATTTGGTGATGACAAAGCCGGTCTGGCGCTGCGCGGTGGTTACACCCGCATCAACATGGGTACCATCCGCTCAAGCTGGGGCCTGAACCCGCACGCATACCGCGGCCTGGAAGTTAAAGGGCACTACGGCAACCTGATCCTGGGTTACGCCATCGCTGACCAGTTTAAAAACGACTGGCGTAAAGAGTTCCTGCCTATGACCACCAAGTGGCACCAGAACCAGGTTCTGGACAGTACTGCGCACGGCGGCACCATCGACTATATCCATACCGTCGGTGCTATCTACAAGTTTGGCGACGGCCAGATTGACCTGGGTTACGGTGAAGGCAAAGACTACCGCACCAACTGGCAGGCTCTGGGTAAATACAACTTTGACCTGGGCTCAGCCAAGCTGGCCCTGACCGGTTTCTACCACGGCAGCATCGCAGCTGAAACCGAACTGACCGGCAAAAAAGATCAGGAAGCACAAAGCTACCTGGCTCTGGGTGCGCGTCTGAAACACGGCGGCTTTACCTGGATCGCGGGTGCGAGTGCCACCGATACCAAAGGTCAGGAACTGAACTACAACTTCCGCCTGACGCCTTGGGCAAACTCGGATAACCGCCACTTCCAGCAGGCAACTTCTCAGCTGGACGACTACAACACCGATGGCACCAAAGCAGTAAAACTGGCAGTGAACTACAACTTTGCTGACTGGGGTGTACCTGGCCTGACCGCAGGTATTGGCGGTAACTACGGTACCAATGTTCGTTCAAGCAAAACTGAGAAAGAGTACGATGGCACCATGCACTCTTTTGACTGGAACGTAGGCTACAAATTCCAGGAAGGCGGTCTGAAAGGCCTGAACGTTCGCGCGTTTAAAGGTACTTTCCGTGGCGATAACATCGTTCATAAAGCAGACCGTAATGACCTGAAACTGCTGATTTCATACAGTGTTGACCTGAAGTAATTCACTGTCTGTCTGATAAAAGCCACTCCGGTGGCTTTTTTTGTGCCTGCCGGAGCACCACCGGGCATGATCCCGGTCCCATCAATGACCTGCTCACATAATTAATGGAACGGGAAAAAACTGCAGGCATAAAAAAACCTGCCAAAACGGCAGGTTTTCTTCATCCGGATGGGATTACTGCTGGCCGTGCGGGTACTCTTTACAGCCCAGCTTGTTCGAGATACGCGCTGCTGCTGCGTGCAGCTCAGCAATGTATTCCACTTTCTTCTCTTCGGTAAAACGAATGGTCGGCAGTGAGATACTCATACCGGCCACCACGTTGTTGAAGCGGTCGTAAACCGGCACTGCCAGACAGCGCAGACCCACTTCCTGCTCTTCGTTATCTTCACCAAAGCCAAACTCTTTCACGCCTGGCAGCTCAGAAATAAACGAATCCACGTCGGTGTGGGTGCGTTCTGTCGAGCGGGTAAACTCAACTTCGCCCAGAATCTGCCTGATTTCCGCTTCACTGCGCTCTGCCAGCAGCACTTTACCGATAGCGGTTGAGTAGAGCGGGTTGCGGCGGCCGATACGCGACTGCATACGCAGGTTGTACTTAGAGTCGATCTTGTGCACGTAGATAATGCCATCACCGTCCAGCGCCCCCAGGTGCAGCGCTTCGCTGGTCAGGTCACCGATACGGCGCATTTCCGGATCAGCAAGGTCGATCAGGTCAACGTATTCCAGTGCACTTGCGCCCAGCTCAAACAGCTTCAGCGTCAGGGCGTAGTTTTCACTGTCGCCATCCTGCGATACATAGCCCATGGTTTTCATGGTTTGCAGAAAGCGGTAAACCGTGCTTTTAGACATCATCAGACGCTGTGCCAGCTCACTGATGCCAATGTCCTTTTGAGTACTTAAAGCCTGTAAAATGCCAAAAGTTTTCATCACCGAAGATACGGCTTCCGGTTGTTTTGTCGTTGTCATTATCTCTTACCTGTTACCATCTCATTGTAACAAGACAGCTTTTTCGTTCTGTTGTTTTGCCATGGGGCATGCGGTTTGAACAATTTAAAATATTGTTCTGAAAAATAAAAGCTGCCAGAATATTTTTTTAGTACAAATAAAGTCAAAGTATGACGCAGGTTCAACCTGATACCGTACAGGTCGAATGCATTGCGGCGCATATCACACCCGATAGCGGGCCACCAGCTGCTCCTGCTGCTCCACCACCAGGTTCAGCTCCAGACCATTGCCGGTGATGACTTCCATGCGCTGATAGTTCGCCTCTGAACGTTCCCGCATGTCCGTCAGGCAGCCGGCGATCTCCTGGCTGGTTGCCCGTTGCTGCTCTGCCGCCACCGCAATCTGTCCCGACAGGCGGGAAACATGCAGTACCTGCTCAAGCAGGCTGTCCATCGCCTGACTCGCCTGCTCTGCACTGCCAAGAGACTGCTCCATTTCGCCGGAACAGAGTTCCACCAGCTCTACCGCATTCGCCACGCCGCTGCGCAGCGCTTCAATGGTAGACTGGATCTCAGTGGTCGAATCGCTGGTACGGGTCGCCAGGTGGCGCACCTCATCGGCCACCACCGCAAACCCCCGCCCCTGCTCTCCGGCACGGGCCGCTTCGATCGCCGCATTCAGCGCCAGCAGATTGGTTTGCTCGGCAATTCCCTGAATAACTTCAAGTACGCTTTCTATCCGCCGCGCGTCATGGCTGACAGTTGCGATGGCCTGTGTCGCCTGCCCCAGACTCTCCGCCAGCTGATGGTGGGTATCAATGTTACGCTGCATGTTGCGCTGGCCATGCCGGGCGCCCTGCTCAATGCCCCCGACCTGCTCCTGACTGACGCTGGCCGCCTCGGCAACTTCCGCGGTAGTCTGCTCCATCTGCACCATGGCCTGAGCGACTTCATCGGCCTGATGACGCTGCTGATCAAGCGCCTGCTGCGCGCCCTGCACATTGTCACCGTTACTGCCCGCGACCTGCTGCAGGGTTTCCGCGCCGCTCTGAAGCTGTCCAAGCAACAGGCGCAGATTATCCTGCACCATCGCCAGCTGGTGACTCAGGGTGCCAAACTCACCGCCTCTGTCCCGCGCCAGTTCGCCGGTCATGTCACCCTGACTGAGCTGACCGAGCACCCGCAGCATACTCTGCAACGGCCGGTTAATAGAGCGGGCCAGTGCGGCAGCCAGTCCCATCAGCACCAGCGCAGTGCCAAGGCACAGCCACAGGGTCATGCGATTAAAATCCTGCTGGTCACGGCTGGCACCGGACAACTGATCGGCGCCTTCGCTCAGCAACTGCTGATTATAACCATCAAGCCTGATCAGCTGCGTATCTACCTGCTGGCGGATCTGATTGCTCAGCTCCAGCTGGTCTGTCTTCAGCTGATACAGGGTGAGCTGGGCGGCAACTACCCCCTGCTCTCCCTGGCCATGCTCCAGCAGCTGATCCAGCCGCCGCAACTGAGCCCGGCCAAAACCAGGGGCTGCCTGCTGCAATCCCTCCGCGTCCCTTTTCAGCTGAGCAGCAATACGGGCATTCGTTGTCCGGAGCTTTTCAATTTGCGCCAGTTCACTGCTCATCAGTGCCCGGTCGATATTAAATGCGAAGGTGTCGATACTGCTGCTGATGCTCTCGGCTTTCATCGCCACGTTCATGTTGTCACTGTTGCCGGCCAGCGCGTACACAGCACGCCGAAGCTGACTGGTCACCAGCTGATAACGGCCACGCTGCTTATCCACCAGGGCAGCACTTTCCAGCATTTCCCGGCGCACCACCTGCAGCCGGTCAAGACTCTGCTCCAGCGCTGCCCGCTCCTGGTCCGGCACCAGAGGAAAGTCCGGGGAGCCTGCAAGCTGACCGGTCAGTGACTGCCCCTGAGCGGCCAGTGACTCCAGCCTCTGCGGGTCTGTGGTCGCTGTCAGCTGGTCACCCAGCGCCGCTACCGCGACCAGTTGGTGCTTGGCCTGCCCCAGAACCGTCAACCCGGGTATGGTCTGGCCCGACAGCTGGCCGAGCCGGGTATGCATCTGCTGGCCCTGACCAACCGCCAGCCAGGCAAAACCGAGCAGAATCGCCAGGCTGAGACCAAAGCCAAGATAGACCCGCTGCACTATAGTGGCCTGATTCCACATTCTCATTGTTAAGATCCCTTAATCAAAAAAGCCTCCCGGAGGAGGCTTGGTTTTAAACTCAGGCGGCCGGCAGTTCGGCGACCGGTACCGCGGCAATCAGTTCGCGGGTGTATGGCTGCTGAGGGTTATGTACCACCTGCTCCACACTGCCCTGCTCAACAATCTTGCCGTGCTGCAATACGATCACCCGGTCACAGAAGTATTTCACTGTCGCGATATCGTGGGTGATCAGGATAAAGGCAGTGCCATAGGTGTTCTGGAACTCGATAAGCAGGTCAAGAACCTGGGCACGCAGCGACACGTCCAGTGCGGCCGTGGCTTCATCGGCAATCACTACCTTCGGCAGGGTCACCAGTGCACGGGCGATCACGATGCGCTGACGCTGACCACCGGAGAACGCGTGCGGGTAACGGCTGGAAAATTCCGGCGGCAGTCCCACCCACTTCATCATGTTACGCACCCGCTCTTCGCGCTGTTTGCCGTCCATTTCTGTGCGCAGCAGTTTCAGTGGCTCTTCAATGATATCGAACACCGTCATCCGCGGGTTAAGCGAGGACCACGGGTCCTGGAAGATCAGGCGCAGGTCAGCAAACAGCGGGTCGCGCTTGCCACGCTGGTAATCCGCCAGCTCCAGCTGCGTTTCACCATCGTCATAACGGATAGAGCCCGAGGTTGCCGGCGCCATGCCCAGAATCGCGCGGCCCAGGGTGCTCTTGCCCGAACCGGACTCACCCACGATGCCCAGCGATTCACCCGGGTGCAGCACCAGGTCCGCCTGGTCCACCGCAGTCATCAGCTGTTTCTTCTGGAACATTTTGGCCGGTTTCTCAAACTGCTTGGTGACTTTGGCTACATCCAGGATCGGGGTGTCGTTATCACCGCTGACCAGTTCAAACGGACGCTTCACCAGCGATGGCTTTTCCAGCGCACGGGTCGCGTGCATCAGCTTGATGGTGTAAGGGTGCTGTGGGTTTTCAAAAATCTGGCGCACATCGCCACACTCCACCAGCACGCCTTTTTCCATCACCGCCACCCGGTCAGAGATCTGCGCTACTACGCCGAGGTCGTGGGTGATAAACAGGATCGCCATACCGATTTCCTGCTGCAGTTTGGCAAACAGGTCCAGGATTTCCGCCTGAGTGGTCACGTCCAGCGCGGTGGTTGGCTCATCGGCGATCAGAATATCCGGACGGGATGCAATCGCCATCGCGATCACCACCCGCTGGCGCTGGCCACCGGAGAGCTCAAACGAGTACTTGTTCACCAGGCTTTCCGGCTCCGGCATCTGCACCTGACGCAGCAGCTCAACCGAACGCTCGTGTGCCGCTTCTTTGGTGATGTCCGGGTCCACCAGACACAGCACTTCTTTCAGCTGATCACCCACGGTGTGTACCGGACTCAGTGCCGCCATCGGCTCCTGAGACACCAGTGAGAAGTTAAAACAGCGCAGTGAACGCATCGCTTTGCTGCGCGGCTCCACCTGGGTGATGTCAATGATCTGTCCTTCACCCAGATTAAGCAGGATCTGGCCTGAATCGATACGGCCCGGACGGTCAAGCAGCTGCATGATCGCGCTGGAAGTCACCGACTTACCGGAGCCCGACTCACCGATCACCGACAGGGTTTCGCCGCGGTAGAGGTCAAACGAGACGCCTTTTACCGCATGGAAGTGCTCGGTACTGGTTGGAAAGCTCACATTCAGATCTTTCACCTGTAAGATTTTCTCAGCCATTATTTTGCTCCCTGGTCGTGGTATGGGTCGCACGCATCGCGCAGGCCGTCACCCACAAAGTTCATTGCCAAAATTACTACTACTACTGCACCGGCCGGGACCAGCAGCCATGACGCGTCTGCCAGGGCACGGATGTTCTGCGCTTCCTGCAGCAAGACGCCCCAGCTCACCATCGGAGCCTGCAGACCAAGGCCAAGGAAACTCAGCGCCGTTTCACCCAGAATCATCGCCGGGATAGCCAGGGTCACCACAGCGATAATGTGGCTGAGGAAGTTCGGCACCATGTAGCGGCGGATGATTTCAAACGGGGTATTGCCGTCCAGCCAGGCCGCAGCCACATACTCTTCACTGCGCAGCGACATAAAGCGGGAACGCACCACCCGCGCCATATCCGGCCAGGAGACCAGACCGAGGATTATGGTGATAAGGAAGTATTTGGTCAGCGAACTCCACTCCGCCGGAAGCGAGGCCGACAGCGCCATCCACAGCGGCAGGGTCGGAATCGACTTCATAAACTCGATGCTGCGCTGGATAAAATTATCCACCGCGCCGCCGAAGTAACCGGAGATACCCCCGATCACGATACCCAGTACAAAGGTGGTGAATACCCCCATCAGGCCGACCGACAGCGAGATCCGGGCACCGTAGATAAGCCGCGACAACATGTCCCGCCCCATCCGGTCTGAGCCGAGGATAAAGAACGGCTGTTTCGGGTTATCCGGCACGATGAACTTGCGGTTCATCGGGATGAAGCCCAGCAGCTCATACGAATCCGTCTTACCAAAGAACGAGAAATAGACCTTTTTGTTCTCATCCAGGGTGTAGTGACGCTTGAGGGTACGCATGTCAGTTTTCACCCTGTAAAAATCAAGGTGCGGTGCCCAGCGAAAACCCAGCCCTTCATCGGTACTCTCAAACAGGCTCACCGCCTGAGGTGGCGCATAGGTGTAACGGCGCCAGTTGTCACTCGGGTCAAACGGGGCAAAGAACTCAGCAAACATAGCCACAAAGTAAACCAGCGCCAGGAACCAGATGCTGTACCAGGCCAGCTTGTGCTGACGCAGCTTAATGCCGATCAGCTGCCACTGGGTAGCGGTCGCCAGGTCCAGCTGCTTTTTCTTTTTACGCCCGAAGGGCAGTTTAAATACCTGGCCAATACCCTGGCCAAAGCGGGAAAGAACAGACGTCGTCATGATTAAAACTCCTTGGACACGCCAACGCGTACTCGTGGGTCGACCCAGTACAGCAACAGGTCAGAAATCAGGGTACCTATGATGGTCAGAATCGACATGATCAGCAGCACGTCACCGGCCAGGTACATATCCTGTGCGCGCAGTGCCGACAGCATCAGCGGGCCCAGGGTAGGAATATTCATCACCTGGCTGACGATGATGTCCGCGCCAAGCAGCGCAGGCAGCATCCAGCCAATGGTAGATACGATAGGCAGAATCGCGATACGAACCGGATAGCGCATCACCAGGCGGGCTTCGCTCTGGCCTTTGGCCCGGGCGGTTTTCACATACGGCTTTTTCAGCTCATCGAGCAGGTTGGCACGCATAATCCGGATGATGCCTGCCATGCCCGCGGTGCCCACCACCAGGATGTAAACCCAGCTGCGCGATACTGCATCCATAAACTTGGCCCAGGACATCGGCTGGCCAATGAACTCATCTGAATAGAGACCGGAGAGCACCACATCAAAACTGTAGTAACCCACCAGCAGGGCAAGAATCGCGATAACAAAGTTTGGCGTCGCCATACCAATAAAACCGAATACGGTGGCGATGTAGTCACCCACCGAGTACTGGCGCAGCGCCGAGTACATACCGATTGGGATCGCGAGCAGAAACTGGAACAGAAATACCGCCAGCGCCAGACAAACCGTAGGGCCAATTCGCGGGGCAATGGTGTCCCACACCGGCTGGTTGTTGGTCAGGGAAATTCCCAGATCACCGGTCAGCAGACCGCCAACCCAGCTGGCATAGCGCTCCAGCAGAGGCTTATCCAGGCCATACATTTCACGCAGGGTATAAATCATCTGTGGGTCAACGGTCTGACCCATGGCTTGCAGTTCGGCGATTTTCGACGAGGCGAAATCTCCCGGCGGCAGGTCGATCACCGCAAAAACCACAAGAGAAACGGCAAACAGGGTGACCAGAATTGAAATCAACCGCTTACCTGCAAACAGAAAAAAACTGTTCATCATTGTTCCTTAACTTGGTTACATCAGGCTGGCTGGGCAGACCAGGCTGCCAACACTCAACATCTCAGCATCGGGCTCCTGCCCGGTGCAGTTTTATTAGAACGCACCTTAAGTTATTTTTGAAACGCTTTTTCATAAATGTGCGAAACGGATCAGCGGCAATCTTTCTTATTGTGATCATTCACAACAAAAATGAGTTGCCCCGTAGGTGAAATGATGTTTTAAAAACAAAAAAAGCCCCGCGAAAGCGGGGCAAAATATGGAGAATAATGAGTGTAATTATTTAGCTTCTTTCCACAGCTGGCTCATGCGCATTGGCCCAGGAGTCGGGAAAGTCCAGGACTGAGGCATGTTCTCCGGCGTGTTACGCAGCTGGTTGTTCACCACTACGCCTACCGGCAGTGATTCCACAGTACCAATCACGTAGAAATGCTCTTTGGCGATCTCCATGATTTGCTCCATGTACTTGTACTGCTCCTGCTGAGAGGAAGTCGCTTCAATCTTGTCCCACAGCGCCAGCTGCTGCTTCACGTGTGCCGGTGGCTCAACCGCGTACTGGTTACCCGGCTCGTTAGCCCACAGGTAGTAACCCAGACCCCAGGTAGATTCGGGGCTGAACGGCATGTAGTGACGCGCTTCGTCGATGACACCCACACCACCGTCACCCACGATTGGGATCATGTCGTAGTCGTTGGTCAAACGCATATTGGTCACGTGGTTGTTCTCCAGGATACGAATATCCAGGAAGATGCCCACATCTTTCCACTGGTTCTTCACCAGCTCCAGTGAGTCAGCCAGTACGCCTTTGTCGTTCACCTTGGAAACGGCCTCAATGCGCAGACGCTCACCGTTCTTCATCAGACGGTAGCCTTCTTTGTCACGCTTGTTCAGGCCCAGGCTGTCGAGAATTTTATTCGCTTTCACCTGGTCAAACTCGGTGAACTGGGTCGCCATCTCTTCATCAAAGAAAGGAGACATCTCCAGCGGCGCCGCCTGGTACGGGCCTACCGCACCGGAGAACACCGTTTCGCTGATCTCTTCACGGTCAATTGCGTGAGACAGGGCGATACGGAACTGCTTGTCAGCAAACAACTCACGTTTCACCGGATCTTTCACCGTCTGGTTCAGGGCAATCGCCAGCTCTGTGCTGCGGGTGCTCGGACGGAACTTGTAAGTAAAGCCACTCTTCTTCTCGTTTTCGATCAGCAGCGCACGGTGCGACGCTTTACCGATGTGACGGTGCTGGTAATCCGCTTCGCCGTTGGCTGCGCGCAGAACCATCTCTTCCAGGTCTTCACTGTAGCGCCAGCGAACACTGTCCAGGTATGGCAGCTGGTTGCCTTCAGTATCAACCTGCCAGTAGTACGGGTTACGCACATACTCAGCAAAAGGCGCGTTCGGACCAGGAGGCGTCTCCACCATCCACGCGGTCAGAACCGGGCGGTCGATGTTGTTGTAGTGCTCGATAAAGTAGTGCGCGTTACATTTGGTCGACGCGTACTGACGCCAGGAGTCAAAGCCCGCCGCTTTGGCACTGGCTTCCGCTTTATCGTTAAATTTCGGGTAGAACTGAGAACAGTAGTGTTTAGGGAAAGCGGTGTAGCTCTCGCTGTCTACCGTCGCCAGGCCACGGATAAACATACCGTTTGGCTCAGCCAGGGTAATTTTAACTGTGTACGTATCGATCACTTCTGCTTTGGCAGAGTCGTGTGATGGCAGCGCCAGCGGACGGTTACCCGCGTGCTCAGGGTCACCCACGATGTCATTGATGTAGAAAGCGATGTCTTCTGCGGTAAACGGGGTACCGTCAGACCACTTCACGCCTTTACGCAGGGTAATGGTGTACTCAGTATTGTCAGCATTAGCACTGAAACCGGTCGCCAGATTTGGCACCACTTTCGAGTAAGTCGCGTCAAAGTTGAACAGGTTATCGTAAGCAATGGTACGGATACGGTGACCGTTATCCACTACTTTGCCCACCAGGTTCAGGGTACCACCGTACTGGCCCACGGACTCGTAAGGCTCCACCACCAGAGGCTCAGATGGCAGACGCTGCTCAACAGCCGGAAGCTGGCCACTCTTTACCAGTTCCGCCAGTTGTGGCGCTTCGTTGTAGGTTGCCGCCGATGCCGAAAACGACAGGGCTGCGGTTACGGCGAGGGTAATGCTGCCCAGCACAGGCACGCTTGTATGTTGTTTCATCAGTCACTCCCTGATGTTAATTCTTATGTTACTGACAGGCTTCATCACTGAAGACCATTTTTGTTCGCCCGCCGCCCGGCAAAGACGTGGTACTCCAGCAGGGTCTCTCCCGCTTCCACGCTTCCGCTCAGCGCAGGTACGCTGGCGTGGGCATAAAGCAAATTCGTATTCGGTGCACATGGGTAAACCGACGGGCTGCACGCCCCGGTCACCGGCACCAGTTCACTGAACAGCCGTTCCCCTTCTGTCCTGGCACGCTGGCCGGGATCCAGATGACTGAACCATGGCCGCCAGGTATCGGCTGCGTGGCCGGTCGCCAGAAAATCCAGTTTCTGTTCCGCTTCAATGCGGTGAGTGCGGACTTCCCTGTCCACGGTAAAGAACTGCTCAGTAGTCACCCGGCAGCCTTCAAACGGCTGCCAGACGGAAATCAGTTTGTTATCACGGCTTTCACTGCTGATAAGACGCGCGCGGCCATGCCAGCTCCCGGTCTGCGGGTGTTTAAACGCCATCAGGTTGTCGCCGGCAAAGCCCTGGTCAATCCAGCGCTCCCCTTCAACACACAGGCCATGATCTGAACTGTAGGCAAACTTAAGGTATTTATCGGCGCAGTGGCGCAGCTCACCACTGGCCGGGGAATTACTCAAAAGATAGCTCCCGCCACGGCGGCAGAGCAGATGACGTCCCGCCACCAGCGCAGGTGATACCTCTTTCTGTGCAGGCTGCTCATCCGCCAGCCAGAACGGGTGGTCAGCAGGCAGGCGCAACGCACTGAATGCTTTAAAGGCCAGCAGCGGTGAAGCCGGACTGGTATAGAACTCGCTCGCCAGCAGGTTAGGATAAGCAAAACCGGAGCTGAGCTGACCATCGCAGTGCCAGATCGGCTGGCGTGCCCACCAGCGCATATTGCGTGCCCAAAGGCCGCGCAGCTGGCCCATTTCCTGGCTGTCTGTCGGGAGCAGCCCGGCCAGCTCGGCCCAGAAACCGGCACCGGCAAATCGATAGTTCAGTGAGCGGCCATACACCAGCTGAGCGCCATCGTCGCCAAACCAGAGCTGATAACCGGCGGCAAACTCCCGCGCCCTGGCAATCAGAGTCTGGCTGCGCGGGCTGCCCGGATACCAGCGGGCATAGATCAGACCATACAGGTGAAAAGCAAACGGGTTGTAGTAGTCGAGCACCGCTGACGGACCATCCTGGTACCAGCCGTGCTCCAGATAACTCTCTTCAAGCAACGCAAAATCGCGCTCAATGGCAGCCTGCTGGTCCACACTCAGACCATGCAGTTTTTCCAGTGCACTGAGGATGAGAATACGGAACCAGCGCCAGTTGTTCGGCGGCAGCTCCAGCTCTGTTACGCTGCCAAACCAGTCAAAAAGGTGCTGACGCCCGTCCTCATCAAGCGGGGAGAAATACAGCTCTCCGGCATCGATCATCGCGACCGCGACCGACGACATCTCAACCACCCGCTGGTCATAGTTAACCGGCGTACCCCAGTAGTCCGGGCTCTGTGGAGCAAGCCCCCGGGCCAACCGGGTCGCCAGAAAACGGTTAAATCGTGCCGACTCTGCACCGGCAGGTACGGCCCCCCACATCAGACGGGCCAGTTGCTCAAACTCTGCAACTTCCGGCAGATAATGTGCCGCCTGACTGCCCTGACTCAGGCCGGAATTAAACAGCTCACACTGCTTTTCCAGCAGCAGGTTGAGTACCGCCACACAAGCTTCACGGCTGGCAAACTCAGCGTCTTCGGCTAACCAGTCTGTTAAAGCGATGTTCATGGGCATTTCCTGTCAGGCAATCGTTGTCGAAACAAATTAAAACGCACTGAAATTGATTTTTGAAACGCTTTTTTATATTTGTGATAAGCAGATCAAAACTACGTTTTATTTTTATCAATTATTGTTCGTTACGATCACATTTTCAGCCTAAATGACCATTTCCCCCCTTACACCGGAACACAAAAGGATATAATTGAAACGGCATTTCATTTAACAGGAGGAAACGTGAATCTCGCTATTCTGCTTATGGACCAGACCCGGGCTGACATGCTTGGCTGCTATGGCCACCCCCGGGTTGCCACCCCGAACATGGACAAACTGGCGGCGGCGGGGACCCGCTTTGACCAGGCCTACTGCGCCTCTTCGGTCTGCACCCCGTCACGTACCTCCCTGTTTACCGGCCAGATGCCCAGCCACCACGGTGTGATGTGTAATTCTGACAAGGAAGGGGAAAAGCAGGACGTACCGCTTAACCAGCCGAACCTGATCTCTGAACTGCCGGACCACCGCCATCTCTACATCGGCAAATGGCATATCGGCCATAAAAAACTGCCGGAAGAGTACGGCTATGTGGGCCACAACTTTGACGGCTACGCCTACCCGGGCAGCGGCGTGTACCAGGGGCTGGTGTTTGACAGCGTGCCGCTGAACGGCAACCGCTATGAAGAGTGGCTGCATGAGAAAGGCTTTGCGCTTCCGTCTGTGACGGAATGTACCTTTGGCGATAACCCTAACCTGCAGATCCAGGAGTTTTACGCCCGTCTCGAAGCCCCGGCAGAAGCGAGCATTCCTTTCTTCCTGGTGGACGAAGCCATCACCGCGATCAAACAGGCCATCGCCGACAACAAACCGTTCACCCTGTGGATGAACTTCTGGGGGCCGCACACCCCGTGCGTGATCCCGGAGCCTTACTTCTCGATGTACGCACCGGAAGAGGTGGAGTTTGACCCAAGCTTCCACCAGCCGCTGCAGGGCAAACCCGAGCACTACACCAACATCGCCAAAATGTGGGGCGTGTGGGAGATGAGTGAAGAGAAGTGGCGCGAAGTGATCGCCAAATACCACGGATATATCACCCTGATCGACGACGCCATCGGCGAACTCATCGAATTTCTGGAAACGCAGGGACTGTGGCAGGAGATGTTTATGGTGCTCTCGGCCGACCACGGCGATGCCATGGGTGCCCACCGGATGATCGAAAAAGGCGAGTTCATGTTTGACCAGACCTACCGGGTACCGATGGTGGTCAAAGACCCGCTCGCCAGCCAGACCGGTCAGGTGAGCGATGAGATGGTCTGCCTGCACGATGTCACCGCCACCTTTGCCGATATCGGCCAGGGCGTCATACCGGGCAGCTTTGACGGCCGCTCACTGCTGCCACTGCTGCGCGGCGGGGAGTTTACCCCGCGCGAAGGGATCCTGGCCCAGCAGAGCGGACACTTTACCCCGTATCCGCAACGGATGTGGCGCACCCGGGAGTACAAACTGGTGTTTAACGCCAGTGGCAAATCCGAGCTTTATCACATCAGCCTGGACCCGCACGAGATGACAAACCTGATTGACCACCCGGACTACGCAGAGATCAAAGCACGGCTGTTTGATGAGATGTACGCGGAAATGGAACGCTATCACGACCCGCTGCTGACCTGGCTCTACCGGATGATGAAAGTCGCTTAACCCTCATACTCTGTCAGCCATACCGCCGCACACTTCGGCGGTATTTGTTTGGGTATTCAGGAACGCTGTCAGGCCTGCGGTTCAGGCATAAACCGCCGGTACTCACTGGCGGGCAGACGGCGCTGCAGACAGGCCGCCATCGCATTCAGGTACGGCTGCAGATGACTGAAAAATGCGAAGTAGCCTTCGCACAGATAGTGACGGGCAGACACAGACAGGTTGCCTTTTTCATCCAGCCGCTGGGCCGGACAGGCACCGTTACAGAGAGAACGCACCGCGCAGCCCTGGCAGTGCAGCTCACTACCGGTGGGTTTTCGGCTGGAAAACTCCACCTGCAACGGGGTTTCGATCAGATCCGGATAAGCCTTCTGGCGGATACTTCCCAGCTTAAACTCCGGGTAAACAAAGTGATCGCAGCTGTAGACATCGCCGTTGTGCTCCACCACCAGGTTATCGCCACACTGCGGGGCGTGGACACAAATGTTTGACGGCATCCCCAGCGTCATCCCCAGCGCGTTATCAAAATGGCTGACAAACACCCGGCCGATGTCGCGCTCACACCAGGCCTCAAACACGTCAGTCATAAAGCGGCCGAACTGAGCCGGAGTCACGCTGCGCTCAGAAATGCCCTCACCAGGCTGCGCCTCCACCACAGGAATAAACTGGATAAACTGCACCCCAAGCGAAGTCAGATACTCATACACCCGGCGGCCGTGATCGCCGTTGTCGCGCTGAACCACGGTCAGGACATTAACCTCCACCCCGTGGCGCAGCAGGCACTTCAGCCCCTTTATCACTTTGCTGTGCGAGCCTTTGCCGGAGCGGGTTTTGCGGTACCTGTCGTGCAGCTCTGCATCCCCGTCAATGCTCACCCCGACCAGAAACCCGTGCTCACGCAAAAAGCGCCCCCACTCGTCATCGATCAGTACGGCGTTGGTCTGCAGGGTATTACGCACCGCCATTCCGGGCCGTGCGTAACGGCGCTGCAGTGCCACCACCTTTTCGAAAAATGCCACCCCGCGCAGGGTCGGCTCACCGCCCTGCCAGCCAAATACCACCTCCTGACAGCCGCGCGGCTGAGACTCAATGTAGTCCCGGATGTGCGCTTCCAGGGTTGCCTCATCCATCTCAAAACGTTTCTGGCCCGGATAGTACTGGGTTTTATCCAGATAGAAACAGTACTCACAGTCGAGGTTACATACCGGGCCAACCGGCTTGGAGAGAATATGAAACGGGCGCTTCGCCTTTGGTGCACTGGTGGGGATCTGGCGGTTCATGCAGGGCTCCTGTTACAGCTGAACCCGCACAGTTTAACCAATATTTTTAAAAAGCCATTTCATTATCTTCAAATTGTGTGAAGCCACACTTGTTTTTAAAACACCTTTTCATTTTAAAATTATCCTCCCAAAACCAACCCGGAGACCCGTATGCCCGCCAACCTGCTGTATGTCTTTCCCGACCAGTTCCGCCAGTCCTCGATGGGATTCTGGCGTCAACACAGTGATTACCCCGGCGGACAGCCCGATCCGGTGCATACCCCACACCTGGATGCCCTTGCTGCCCAGGCGACCGTGATCACCGGCGCGGTCAGCAACTGCCCGGTCTGCAGCCCGCACCGCGGCAGCCTGATGACCGCCAACTACCCCAACCGCAGCGGAGTACCGCTGAACTGTCATTCCGGCCGCCCGCAAAGTCAGCTTCCGGCGGACATGGCCTGCCTGACCGATGTGCTGGCAGAGCAGAACTACCATATTGGCTACATTGGCAAATGGCACCTGGACTGGCCAACCCCGAACGACCCCGCCAACCCGGGTCACTACGTGGAAGCCCGGCGTCCGGCGTGGGACTCCTATACCGAACCGGACCGCCGCCACGGCATTCACTACTGGTACGGCTACGGCACCTTTGATGAACACCATAACCCGCACTACTACGACAGCGAAGGCAACCGCCACGAGCCGGGCGAATGGTCAGCCCGTCACGAAACAGACAAAGCGATTGAATACCTGCAGAACCAGAACGGTGAGCGGGACCCGGACAAACCCTTTGCCCTGTTCGTCTCGATGAACCCGCCGCACTCGCCTTACAACTCAGAGCGCGACTGTGACCCGGCCCACCTGCCGGCCTATCTGGAACAAAGCATCCCGGATCTGCTGGTTCGCGACAACGCCGACACAAATATGGAAAAAAGCAGCTGTGCCCCCTACTACTTCGCCAACATCAGCGCGGTGGACGAGCAGTTTGGCCGCATCGTTGCAGAGCTGAAAACCATGGGTGAATGGGACAACACCCTGGTGGTGTTCAGCTCAGACCACGGCGAGACCCTGTGTGCCCATGGTATTCAGGACGCCAAGAACAGCATCTTTCACGAAGCGTTTTCGGTACCGTTTGTGCTCAAACGCCCGCAGCAGCAACACCGTGACTTTGATGACCTGCTGATCAGCAGCCCGGACATTATGCCAACCCTGCTCGGCAGCCTTGGCATCGGTGAGCGGATGCCACCAGAGCGCCACGGCCGGGACCTTAGCACCTGCCTGGGTAAACCCGAGCACCCGGCTCGCCCGGAGTGCGCCCTGTATATCCGCAACCTGGACGACACCAGTGAAGATTACTTCCCGGAAAGCCGCGGCATCAAAACCGGCCGCTATACCCTGGCACTGACCATCAGCCGCTATCACAGCCTGACCCAAACCCTGTTCTTTGACGACAGCCAGGACCCGTACCAGCAAGACAACCTGACGTTTAACCCGCAGGGTGAAACGGAACGCCAGCTGCTGAGCCTGATGGCAAGAGAACTGAACCGAATCGACGATCCGTGGGCAGAGCGACACATATTGTGTGATCTGCTGCCTTACCCCAATGAAAAGGAATCCCAATGAACCCGTCTCCCAATATCATCATCATCTACGCCGATGACCTCGGCTTTGGTGACATCGGCTGCTACGGCGCCGGTCAGATCCCGACCCCTAACCTGGACCGCCTCGCGGAGCAGGGGCTGAAATTCCATCAGGGCTATGCAACAGCTGCGACCTGCACCCCGTCGCGCTACAGCCTGCTGACCGGCTCTTACCCGTGGCGTAACCCGGAAGCTGCCGTGCTGCCGGGTGATGCGGCTCAGATCATCGGCAGCGGTGACCGCACCCTGCCGCGGATGCTGAAACAGGCAGGTTACGCCACCGGTATCGTCGGAAAATGGCACCTTGGACTGGGTGATGGCGGGCTGGACTTCAACCAGCCGATTTCCGGCACGCCGAACGATGTCGGCTTTGATTCGTCTTACATCATGGCCGCCACCAACGACCGGGTGCCGTGCGTCTACATCAATAACCGTGAAGTAGAAGGGCTCGACCCGGCGGATCCGATTGAAGTGACCTACGACTGGGATAAAGCCTTCCCGGATGTACCAACCGGCCGCCATAACCCGGAGCTGCTGGATATGATGTATGACCACGGCCATGATGGCACCATCATCAACGGCGTCAGCCGCATCGGCCACATGCGCGGCGGTAAATCGGCACTGTGGGATGACGAAACCATGGGGGAAGTGTTTGCCCAAAAAGCGATTGAATTTGTCGAACAGAACCAGACGCAGCCTTTCTTCCTGTTCTACGCCATGCACCAGCCGCACGTACCGCGTATCCCGAACCCGAAATTCCGTGGCGCGACCCCACACGGCGTACGCGGCGATGTGATCGTCGAAATGGACTGGTGTATCGGCCAGCTGCTCGACCGGCTCGATGAGCTGGCGCTGAGCGACAACACCATAGTGGTGTTCTCCAGTGATAACGGCCCGGTGCTCAACGACGGCTACAAAGACGAAGCGATTGAGCGCAACGGTCCCCACAATATGGCCGGCCCGCTGCGCGGCGGCAAATACAGCCTGTTTGAAGGCGGTACCCGGGTACCCTTTATCGTCCGCTGGCCGGATGGCATCCGCGGCGGTGACAGCCAGGCGCTGATCAACCAGGTGGATCTGTACGCTACGTTTGCCCAGCTGACCGGCCAGAATCTGGAAAACCAGGAAGCCCCGGACAGCCAGATGCAGCTCGATGCCCTGCTGGGCCACGACCCGCAGGGACGGGATAACATGGTGCTGGAAGGAATGCAGTACAAAAAAGTGCTGCGCGACCAGAACTTTGCCTACATCCCACCACACGATGATGACTTTATCTGTCAGTACACCGGCAATGAGAAAGGCTGCTGGTCACAGGCCCAGCTGTATGACCTCAGTGATGATATCGGCCAGCTGCAAAACCTCGCCACAGAGCAGCCTCAAAAGGTGGCAGAAATGGAGGCCCTGCTCAGCAAACTGGTCAGCCAGCCCACCAGCCACAACCGCGATTAATACTCCGCTCCCGACAAAACAAAGCCCGGTCAGCAATGACCGGGCTTTTATTATTCAGAGCAAATAACTCAGAGGAAATCCTGTCTGGCCGGGGAGAAAGTATCGAGCAGCACCGAGCCCGGCTCAAGCGCCACCACCCCATGCAGCATCCCTTTGGCGGCGACAAACGTGTCCCCTTTACTGATACGGCGCACCTCTCCTTCGAGGCTGACCTCAAAACTGCCCGCGACCACATAAGCGATCTGGTCGTGCGCTTCATGCGCGTGCGGCTCACCGACTGCTCCGGCGTCAAAATGGACTTCGACCAGCATCAGCTCCGGTGTATGGCCGGTAATTTTACGCCTTACCCCGCCGCCCAGCTCCGTGTACTCATGTTGCTGACTGTGAAAAAAACCACTCATGCTGTTATTTGCTCCTTAGTTAATCCTACCGTCGCGGTTGCACCCCGCTCCGGAGTATTCAGCCATACCGGCGCACTGCCGGTAATACCAATCTGCAGCGCCACTGCCCCATCCGGAGTGGCCACATGGGCTATGTGCCCCTGCAGGGTGATCACGCAGGGCCGGCTGACCCACAGCGTGCGGCCATCCCCGCAATCAAGGCTGCCGGGCTGGTGAAACACCGCCGCCAGTGAGTTCTGACAGCAAACCGCCTGAACATGGCAATCATTGCTCAGCACCTCAAGATTCAGGGACTCCACCCGCTTTCTCATCTCTGCACTGCTCACACCGGCAAGAATCGCGTACTGATAGTCCTGATCCTGCGGCTGACTGCTGTGCTCTATACACAGTTGCATCACTTCCTCTTCCACCGGGGCTCCGTCCAGGTGCGCATTCACCCGCTGCCAGCTGCCTTTGCGGGTGCCCATGGTCAGCTCTGCCCGGCTCTCACCCAGCAGCAGATAGCCAAATCCGTCGTGATGCAGCCAGTCGCCCGGCCCCAGCTCAGACTTTCCGTTCTCACGCCGCCGTCCGTTGACCAGCACAGCCCCGTTCAGACGACACTGGTTAAGCGTCGTTGCCACCGGCTCCGGGTGAGCAGAACTGATCCCGGTCCCCAGCGCCACCACCAGCTCACCGAGCAAAAACCAGGATTTCAGCCCCTGGGTCTGCTGGCAGTCGAGCTCAAAGGTCAGCACGCTGCAACCCGGCGCGCTCACTCCCCCGCACCAGCCGGTCTGCTGCTCGATCTGCCCCCACTCCACGGTCGGCATCGCCACCTGCGGACAGGTAACCCCCGGAATCCGGCTCCAGTCCCACACCGGAAACAGGTCATGATACTCCTGCCCGTGACGGGCCAGATTCATGCTGCCAAAACCCAGCCAGTAACCGAGCAGGTTCTCCTGATTGCCGGTTTCTATTGGTTTGGTACGGCGTGAGTTGGCCTTAATGGTAATCATATGGTCACGGCCGATCTGCACCGCGTAATCTGAACAGTGATACACCCGGCTGCCAAGGTAGGGGTGCACGTCCCCCTCAAGGTGGTCGAGGTAAGCCTGCAGCAGCCCGGTCTGATCCGGTGCCAGCTCTTTCAGCCAGCGCGCCTGCGAGGCGGCCACTTCACGGCTGCGGGGCTGCTCCAGCGAAGGTTTGGCCACCGCCCGGCCACAGACGTTGTAATCAAACCGGCCGGAGCGGTTCATCCACATGGTGCCATGAATAAAGTAGTCCACCAGCAGGCGCTGTTTTTGATGCGATACCGCAAACGGGGTATTCCGGGTCAGATACACCCACATCAGCACGCCGTTGATAAAGGACTCGCCATACCCGCCGTTATAGATCTGCGGCCCGTGCTGGTGATAGGAAAAGTCCGCCTGAATCCCCTCTTCTTCGGTGACCACTATGGTCTCTGCCATGGCATCAATACCGGCCTGAAACCGTTCACTGTTGCTTTCAAGCAAACCGCGCATTACCACGCCATTAGCCAGGTCTGCCAGATTGGCACCGGTCATGCCCGCCTGATCCGGAAGATCGGCAATGATCCTGGCCTGCAGTTCATCCGGCAGGGCGTCACCGGTCAGCAGCGCAGCCGGTCCGAGATAACGCTGACGGCCAATCTCATTCCACCACCAGTTCCAGTTCTGGCGCGGCTCCCGGTACCAGTACCAGAGCGCCTGCAGAGTGGCGCGAAGTGAGTCCTGATGGCGGTAACTGTAATAATCTGCGGCCAGCAGCATCACCCGGGTTAAATACGCTTTTATCTGCCCGCCATCTTCCGCCACATTATCCAGGCAGATATCAGGCCAGCTGCCATCGGCCTGCTGGGTTGCCATCCACCGGGCGGTCTGCTCCCTGAGCTCCGGGTTCACCGTACGCTGCAGGCGGGCCATTTCTCCCGCGCAGCGATTCCTTATGATCAGTAAATGTTGTGAAATCATGCTTTAAAAAAAGGGCGCTGACGCGCCCTCTGGTTGGTTAGTCCTGTATCCAGCGCCACTCATACGGCGCCAGCTGATAGTGTTGCTCACTGCCCTTCCGGTCACAGACGGTCAGCTGCTGAGGCTGATCGCTGAAGTTGACCAGGGTCGCCATACCGGTTTGCGGGTAATAAGCCGCATCCACATACGGATGCTCAGACAACCAGGCGTGCTGAACCTGTTCATTACCACCCAGCCACAGCAGAATGTGCTGCAGCAGGCGTGCATTGGACATGGAGAACGGCAGGTTACCCAGATATACCGCGCGGCCTTCACCGTATTCACGCGCCGTCAGTGCCAGGTGCTGACCCTGGGCGGCGATCACCGCCAGGTTTTCCGCCTGCGGGTAGACATAACTCGGGTTACCAAAGTCGTGTTCCGCGCTCAGCGCCTCACTCAGGTAGTGGTTGTCTGCCAGACTGACCGGCATGGCTACCCGGCCCATGGTCAGCGCGGTCTCTTTCTCCAGACCAAACACATCCCCAAGCTGGAAATAACGGCCATTGGCCTGGAAGGCTGACGGGTCACTTACCCCCAGCAGACCGCCGCCCTCTGCAACAAAGCGGCGCAGCGCCACCAGCACCTGCGGATTATCCCAGCATTCGCCGCCACTCCAGGCGGAGTTAGCATCACCGGTGTTGATGATCACTTTAATCTCATCGCTGATGCCATTTTCCAGGATGTCATCGAAACTGATGAACTCCACCTCAAACGGCAGGCCGGACAGACACTCAAGCAGGTTGTTACCAACAAACTCCATCACGTCCGGACGCGGCGGCACGTAGAAACGCTGATCACGGGCCTGGTTCTGCAGCCAGCTGCGGGCTTTACCCCAGGCGCTCAGTACCGCGACTTTACCGGCCACTTTCTGTGATTCGCTACCCCGGGTGTGGCTGAGATAATCGCCGAACTGAGCGGAAATCTCAGACACATGGTCGATAAAGTGCGGGAACTGGTTGGCCAGCGACAGGTAACCGCCATAGCCGATCCGGTCGAGCGGCTTTTGCAGCATCGCGCGGCGGATTTTAGTCCAGTTGGACATTGACTCCACCACAGGGTCGTTGCCTTCACGGAATACATCCGGGAAGAAATACGGGTAGAAACGCGCTTCGCGCACCTGCTCGCCCGGGGAGTCGGTCAGGCGGCGCAGCGCCACCCCGTCTTCCACCGCACCGATATTGATGTCCAGGCCGATCTGCTGGTAGCTCTCCAGGAAAGGTTCGGTACCGATCCAGTGGTCACCCTGGAACATGGCGGTTTTCTTGCCGGCTTTATGGGCCATTTCCACCAGCTCGGCAGCAAAGCCGACTACAAATTCCTGCACAAACGTCATCCAGTCCTGGTAACGTTTGGAAGGTACTTTGTAAGTGCCGTTGTAGTAACCGGCGTCGACAAAGTCTTCCGGTGTCAGGGCGTAGCCAAAGCGTTGTTCAAAGTCCTGCAGCGCGCGCGGTGAAACCGTCTCACCGTAGCCGGTCCAGTCGCGGTAGATGTCCTGGTTTTTCTCACCGGTATCGATCACGAACAGGAAGGCGAAGGTGGTAAAGCGCACCACAGAAGTGTTCGGATGCGTCTCCAGCCAGTGAGCAAAATGCTCCAGCAGGTGGGCGCGACACTCCGGGTGATACGGGTCGAGACTCTTAATGCGCGGGCCATCCCAGTCATTGGTCAGGGCGTTGTACATCGACACGCTGTCCCACACCTGACGGGCAAGGAAAGTCACGGTATATTCATGGTACGGCACGGCCTGATAAACGGTGACCTGGCTGCCGTCAAACTCCCACTGCGATGGGCTGACCACTTCATTGGTAGTGCGGTTGCGCACTTCCCACCACTGTTTCGCATCACAGTCATCATCGAGTTCGTATTTGTCTTTGCTGTAACCATCGAGTGGCGTGACCACCACGGTTTCGTCCATCGCGGTGACCGGGAAAGACATCAGGTATTTGCGGTGCAGGTACTGAGGATTCTGATTCGCATACTCCTGGTCGGCACGCACCAGACACATCACCGAGTAGATATCACAATCCTGCTCTGCCAGTACGGCAGGCATGCTGGTGCCGTCACTGTCACGCAGTGCGTCTGCCTGCCACTTTTTGTAAAGATCGAGCACGACCTCTTCCTGCCCGACTTCTACCGGCAGGGTCATATGACCTTTGGTTGTCATGGGGTTTCCTTACTTACCAGAAGAATTTTTGGTAACCGTTGGCCCGCATCAGGGCTTCCAGGTAGTAGTAGTCGCCGTATGGCAGCATGTTGTCGCACAGGCCAACTTTGACGAACGAAGCGCCGTGCGCCAGCAGACCCAGCGCAGTTTCATCGCCGGTCAGGTCGCAGCTGTCCATCAGTCCCTGCAGCAGGTACAGGCCCCAGTCACGGAACGCTTTGGCTTCTGCTTCGTCATCACAGCACTGGGCGATCAGCAGCAGACCGGCCGCGGTGATCGCACCGGCAGAGCTGTCTTTGTACTGCACCTGGTCGGCTGGCAGCGAGTAGTCCCACACCGGCACGCCGTCCGGGGTGATCTGCTCCAGCGCGTAACGGCCCAGCTCTTTCGCCAGCTCAAGGAATTTTTCATCTCTGGTGTAGAGGTAGGTCTGGGCAAAACCGTGGATCGCCCACGACTGACCACGCGCCCAGCAGGAGTCGTCGGCGTAACCCTGGAAGGTTTCACCTTTGATCGGCTGTTGCGTCACCGGATGGAAGTTAAACGAGTGGTAGGTTGAGAAATCATCACGCACTATGTGTTTGGCCAGTGTCTCGCTGTGACGGCGGGCTGCCTGTGCGTAGACCGGAGATCCGGTCACCTCAGATGCCCAGAACAGCAGCGCAGTGTTCTGCAGCGAATCGATGATAGATTTGCCCTGGGTGATTTCCGGACCCAGCGGATGAGTGTCATTCCACGCGACGATATAACCGCCAATCTTGCGGAAGCGGTGGATCAGGTGGTCTGCGGCGCGAATGCCCATCATTTTCGACTCTTCGTCGCCGGTCAGTTTGTAATCCGCCACGCAGCTCAGGCTGTACTGGAACCCCAGGTCGTGGTCGAGCCAGAATGGGTCGAGCAGCATATCCGCAAAGTAGGATTTGCGCAGCTTGGCACTGTTCTTAAACTGGCTTTCGGCTGTCATCTGGTAACAGAGCCACAGCTCTCCGGTCCAGAATGACGATACCCAGTCAAACTGGTCACAGTATTGCCACTGGTTATCTGCAGTACCGATCTTGGGATTGCGCTCGCCGATTTTCGGGATATTACGCTTGATCGCGTCAACCACGACCGGCAGGTGACCAATCACGCGCTGTGCGTCCAGCGTTCCGGGTAACGGGGGGAGGGTAACACTCATGCGGATACAACTCTCTTAACTGAAAAATATTCCTGCCTGACATCCGTGCAGGCACCATCATTGATAAGAGTAATACTAGCCTGGTCAGGCGCAGGAAACCGGCGTCTCGCTCACATTTTTAAAACGTTGTTTTAGTTTTTAATTTGAGAGCAATAAAAAAGGATTGCCGAAGCAATCCTCTTTCGCTTAGCGGGCCAGCCAGCCGCCATCGACGGCGACCGTATAACCATTGATGTAGTCTGCGGCCGGGGAAGCAAGAAACACCACCGGACCGGCCAGGTCTTTTGGGTCACCCCAGCGGTCTGCCGGAATACGCTCCAGAATCGCCTGGTTACGCGCTTCGTCTGCACGCAGCGCAGCAGTGTTGTCGGTTGCCATGTAGCCTGGGGCAATCGCGTTAATGTTGATGCCCTTGCTGGCCCACTCGTTAGCCAGCAAACGGGTCACGCCCATCACCGCACTCTTGGATGCAGTGTAAGACGGTACGCGGATACCGCCCTGGAAAGAGAGCATGGAAGCAATGTTAATGATCTTGCCGCCATTTCCCTGAGCGATAAACTGACGCGCCACCGCCTGAGACATAAAGAACACGCTCTTGATGTTGATGTCCATTACGTCATCCCAGTCTTTTTCACTGAAATCGATCGCGTCTTCACGGCGGATAATACCGGCGTTGTTGACCAGAATGTCGATGCGTCCGGCAGCAGACACGGCCTGATCGACCACCTGAGGGATCACATCTGACTGACCCAGGTCCGCCTGAATCGGGTAAAAACGTCGTCCGGCCGCTTCGACCAGCGCCGGGGTATCGTCTGCGCCGGCGTAGTTCACGCCCACGATGTCACAACCCGCCTGAGCCAGCGCCACAGCCATGCCCTGGCCTAAACCGGTATTACAGCCAGTCACCAGCGCAACTTTGCCTTCAAGGTTAAAACTGTCTAAAACCATCTTTCGTTTCCTTTATGTAATTATCCGCTGCCTCTCTCAGCTCGCCAAGAAAAGAAACCTTTATTTGTATATATTGAAACATCGTTTCACCAAAAAAATAAAGACAAAAAAATTTTGCGTTACGGATATGTGATTAAACTCTTACTTATCCCGGTAATGCACTGCCGGAACGGCTCTCAGTTTTTCAGCCGCCTGCTCAGGGGTCAGGTCGCGCTGACTTTCGGCCATCATCTCGTAACCCACCATAAATTTACGCACGCTCGCGCTGCGTAACAGGGGCGGAAGAAACGTGGCGTGCACCTGCCAGTGTTCACTGCGCGCCTGATCCAGCGGTGCGCCATGCCAGCCCATGGAGTACGGGAAGGAACAGCTGAACAGGTTGTCGTAACGACAGGTCAGCTCTTTGAGTACTTTCGCCAGATCCTGTTGCTGTTCATCTGTCAGCTCCGTCAGGCGGGCCACCGGAGACAGCGGCAGCAGCAGGGTTTCAAACGGCCAGGCCGCCCAGAACGGCACCACCGCAATCCAGTGTTCACCTTTCACCACCACCCGCTCACCATCCGCGGCTTCACGGCGGGCGTAATCGAGCAGCAGCGATGAGCCGTGCAGATCAAAATAGTCACGCTGATGGCGGTCTTTTTTCGCCACCAGGGTCGGAATAAAGCTGTTGGCCCAGATCTGGCCATGCGGATGAGGCTGGGAACAGCCCATGGTCTCGCCTTTATTTTCAAACACCTGAACCCATGGGTAGTCCTGACCCAGCTCACGGGTCTGCTCCATCCAGGTGGCGATCACTTTCTCTATCTCACCACACTCGAGCTCCGGCAGGGTGCGGCTGTGATCGGGCGAAAAACAGATCACCCGGCTTTCACCACGGGCGCTCTCCATCTTCATCAGCGGATCCTGGCTTTTGGGGGCAAACGGGGTGTCCTGATTCAGCGCGGCAAAGTCATTTTTAAATACAAACGTGCCCTGATAATCCGGGTTCACATCACCGCTGATGCGGGTATTGCCCGGGCACAGAAAACAGTCGTGCTGGTAATCTGGCAGCTTCTCATCGTTCACGCTCTCCTGCTGGCCCTGCCACGGACGTTTGGCCCGGTGCGGGGAAACCAGTACCCACTCCCCGGTTAACGGGTTATAACGGCGGTGCGGATGATCGACAGGATTAAATAACTCACTCATGATTCTTTCTCCGGGTTGGTGTAACCGTGTGGGTTGCTCTGCTGCCAGTGCCAGCTGTCGCGGGCCATTTCTGCCAGGGTGTATCTGGCCTGCCAGCCCAGTTCGCGCTCTGCGCGGCTGGCGTCGGCGTAGCAACAGGCGATGTCACCTGCGCGGCGCGGCTCGGTTCTGGTCGCGATCGGTGCGCCAACCGCCCCTTCCATCGCGTTGACCATCTCCAGTACCGATACGCCCTGACCTGTGCCAAGGTTATAAGTGTGCAGACCGGCGACCGGGCCGCGTTTTTCCAGCGCCGCCACGTGACCGTCCACCAGATCCTGAACATGGATATAGTCACGTACACCGGTGCCATCGATGGTCGGATAATCGTCGCCAAATACACTCAGGTAATCCCGGCGACCTACCGCTACCTGGGTAATAAACGGCATCAGGTTGTTGGGGATGCCCTGCGGGTCTTCGCCAATCCGGCCTGACGGGTGTGCGCCCACCGGGTTGAAGTAACGCAGCAGGGTAATACTCCAGTCCGGCTCCGCCGCGGCAATATCAGTCAGACAGCGTTCGACCATGTATTTGCTGGTCCCATACGGGTTGGTGGTGGCCCCGGTCGGGTCGGTTTCCACGATTGGCACCCGCTGCGGATCGCCGTACACGGTCGCCGACGAGCTGAAGATCAGGCTTTTTACTCCGGCGCGACGCATGGCATCGGCCAGCACCAGGGTGCCGTTAACGTTGTTATCGTAATAACGCAGCGGCTCACGCACCGACTCGCCCACTGCTTTCAGTCCGGCAAAGTGCATCACTGCATCGATGGAGTAGCTGGAAAAAATGTCATCCAGCAGCGCGCTGTCGCGGATATCCCCGCGGTATACCGGTACGGTCTCCCCCATCAGGGATTCCAGCGGAGCCAGAATCGCCGGCTGGCTGTTTGAAAAATTATCCAGGATCACCACCTGATGCCCGGCTTCTTTCAGCGCGACACAGGCGTGCGAACCGATATAGCCGCAGCCACCGGTTACGAGTACTTGCATTGTCCGTTTCCTAATTCGGTTATCAGTTCACTCAGGCGGGGATAGAACCGCCGCGAGTCAAAATCACGGGCGAAGCAGCTCTGTTCGAGAGTCTGCTGCACCCCGGGTTTAAAACGGCAGAAATAGACCTGACGCCCGGACTGTGCCACCTGCTCAGCCAGCAGCTGGGCTCCGGGATGGTCAATAAAATTGATCCCCCTGCCGAGGATCACCAGGTTGGGCTTGCTGACCGCTTCCAGTGCACTGTGCAGGTGCGGCACGCAGCCAAAGAAAATCGAGCCGTTGATACGGATCACCTGGGTGTGCTCGGCCGCTTCGCCCCCCAGCCCCAGCTCATCGTTATCCAGATAGTCCACCACCGGTCGTGAGGTCTGACGCAGATAGAAAAACAGCGATACCGCGACACCGGCGTACACCGCCAGCTCCAGATGCAGGGTGACGGCAGCAACAAAGGTCACCACCAGCACCAGGCTCTCTTTGCGGTCATGACGCAGAATGTCACCAATGTGCTCCACATCGATGAGCTTAAACGCCACCACCAGCAGGATCCCCGCCATACCCGCAACCGGAATGTATGAGGCGTATTCCGCCAGCATCAGCATGATCACCGCCAGAATGATGCCGGCAAACACCGCCGCCAGCGGAGTCTGTGCACCACAGGTGTAATTCACCCCACTGCGGGTAAAGGAGCCGGACGAGACATAGCAGGAAAAAAACGCCCCGGCGATGTTCGACAGCCCCTGACCAATAAATTCACGGTTGGCATCCAGCCGCTGGCGCGATTTAAGTGCCACCGAGCGGGCGATGGAGATCGCCTCCACCAGCCCGAGCAGAGCCACAGCAATAATTCCGCTCAGCATCCCGCCGCTGTTTTCAAGTGAAGGCAATACAAACTCCGGCAGCCCGGCAGGGACTTCCCCCACCAGCGCCAGCGGGTGACCGCTGAGGCTGAGCAGGTGTGCCACCAGCGCAGACGCCAGCATCGCCAGCAGCATATTCGGCCACTTCGGCCGCCACTTCTGCACCACCACACACACGGCGATGGTCACAGAGCCCACCAGCAGTGACAGGGGCTGCCAGCCGGTCAGGCCGTGCAGCGTCAGCCACAGATTTTCCAGCGCAGTCTGACCGCCGGAAATATTGAGACCGAACAAATGCTTAATCTGGCTGATAGTGATCACCACCGCGGCACCGGCGGTAAATCCGAGCACTACAGAGTGAGAAACAAAATTGACCAGCGCGCCAAAGCGGGCCAGTCCAAGAACCAGCTGCACCACCCCGGCACACAGGGTCAGGGTCAACGCCAGCTGGAGATATAAGTCACTGCCTGGCAGGGCAAACTGGCTGACAGTGGTAAAGACAATCACCGACAGGGCCGCCGTCGGCCCGGAGATCAGATGGTGGGAAGAACCACACAACGCCGCCACAATCGCCGGGACGATAGCGGTGTACAGACCATATTCCGCCGGAAGACCAGCGATCATGGCGTAGGCGACCCCCTGGGGCAGCACGATAATGGCGCCGGTCAGCCCGGCCATCAGATCGGCGCGGAGGCTGTCCCGGTTCACCCTGTCCCACCAGGGCCAGAGGCGGTTTAAGCGCATAGCGCTTCCTGCTGAACGCCCGCCACCGCTTCACGCACCAGCTCCGCCAGCACGGACCACTGGCCCTGCTCAATCAAATCTTTTGGCACCATCCAGGTACCGCCACAGGCCAGTACATGCGGCAGCTCCAGGTACTCACCGATGGTTGAAGCACTGATCCCGCCTGTCGGCATAAATTTCACCGGATACACCGCACCCAGCGCTTTAAGCATGCCGGTACCGCCGGAAACGCTGGCCGGGAAAAACTTGAGGGTTCTCAGACCCATTTCCATCGCCTGCTCCACCAGACTCGGGCTGTTTACCCCCGGGATCATCACAACCCCGCGCTGCTGACAATAACGCACCACCGACGGGTTAAAGCCCGGGCTGACCACAAAATCCACCCCGGCTTCTATCGCCTGATCCACCTGCTCTGTGGTCAGCACCGTACCGGCACCAATCAGCATTTCAGGGAAAGCGTCACGCATCAGGCGAATCGACTCTGCCGCCGCTTCGGTACGAAAGGTCACTTCAGCGCACGGCAGGCCATTTTCCACCAGGGTTCTGGCCAGCGGCACCGCCTGGGCGGCATCTTCAATCGCGATCACCGGTACCACTTTCATCTCCTGCAGGCGCAGGGCAATGCTTTGTTCACTCATGGTTTTCTCTCTCTGTATTTGGATTTCAGGCCAACGCAGGCATGGCTGTACGGGGGATGATCCCGCCTTTGTGCTGGATCACCCGCCCGGCGAGACTGTGCCCGGCCCGGGCCGCTTCCCCGCAGCCATAGCCCTGCAGATAACGCAGCAGAAATGCAGCGTTAAAGGAGTCTCCGGCAGCGGTGGTATCCACAACCTGGCTGACCGGCTGGGTCGGTACCTGCAGGGTCTGTCCCTGGCTGGCAATCCAGCAGCCTTCTGCACCGGTTTTCAGCACCAGGGTTTCAATCTCATAGCGCCCAAGCCGTGCCAGACTGGCGTGAAGGTCTTTGTCACCAAACAGCGCCTGCTCGTCTTCCTGGGTCAGCAGCGCCACATCCAGCAACGGGTAAATCTTCTCCATCCACTCAATAGCCTGCTCGCGGCCGGGCCACAGGGCCGGACGGTAATTACTGTCAAACGCCAGTTTGCAGCCACGCTGTTTGAGCCGGATCAGGATGGCCAGCAACCGGCTGCGGTCTTCTTCACTCAGCACCGCCAGGCTGATCCCGGAAAGGTAAATCAGGTCATATTTCGCCAGGTTCCGCTCCAGGAACGCGTCCTGCCAGGCACTCATCCAGTCACGGGCGGCAGACTGGCCACGCCAGTAGAAAAACTCCCGCTCCCCGCAGGGACGGTTTTTGACCCAGTAGAGCCCGGGCATTCTGCCTTCCAGCCTGCGCACCGGACGGGTATCAATACCTTCGGCCTGCCAGGCCTGGATCATCTGCGCACTGAGCGGGTCTTCGCCCAGCGCAGTGAAATAACTGATCTGAGCCTGACGCTCGCCCTGACGGCATAAACGGGCCAGATAAAGGGCCGTATTGAGGGTATCTCCGGCAAACCCCTGGCGAAGCACATCACTGACTTCCTGAATTTCCACCATACATTCGCCAATTACCGCGACTTTCATACTCCACACCTCAATAACATCTGTGACGCCATCATAGCGGCACCAAAACATTTTTGAAAAGGCGTTTTAATTTATTCGATGTGCATTTTTCGAAATGTGTGACAGAGATTATAAAATGGCGTTTCAAAAATTCACATGGACCGCAACGGGTGATAATTTGGTCAGCAACAACGCAATGGGAGAGAAGAATAATGCAAGTGCGTCAAGCCATTCACAGTGAGCACGCCAAAACGCTGGACACGGAACAGCTGCGTAACGAATTTCTGGTGGAGGAGATCTTTTCCGCCGACCAGCTGACCATGACTTACAGCCATATCGACCGAATCATCTTCGGTGGCGTGAACCCGGTAAAAAAGCAGGTGGAGTTAGACCCGGAACTGGGTAAGAAAATCGGTGTGGACTATTTTCTGCAGCGCCGCGAGCTGGGCATGATCAACATCGGCGGCGACGGCGCGGTTATCGTCGACGGCGAGCGTTATGACATCGCTCATCAGGAAGCGCTGTATATTGGTCAGGGTGCCAAAGAGATTCTGTTTGAAAGCAATGACGCAGCGAATCCGGCCAAGTTCTACTACAACTGTGCCCCGGCCCACTGCCATTATCCGAACAAGAAAATCACCCTGGCGGAAGCCGCTCCGGTGACTCTGGGTGAAGCAGAAACCAGCAACCGCCGTACGATTTACAAATACATCGTGCCGGACGTGCTGCCGACCTGTCAGCTGCTGATGGGTCTGACCAAACTGGAAGACGGCAGCCTGTGGAATACCATGCCATGCCATACCCATGACCGCCGCATGGAAGTGTACTTCTACTTCAACATGGAAGACGAAGCGGCGGTATTCCACTTTATGGGCGAGCCACAGCAGACCCGCCACCTGCTGGTACACAACGAACAGGCCGTGATCTCACCGAGCTGGTCAATCCACTCAGGTGTGGGCACTCAGGCGTACACTTTTATCTGGGGAATGGTGGGTGAAAACCAGACGTTCACCGATATGGACCACATCGACGTTTCTGCCTTACGTTGACCGACTTCACCGGCATTGGCCACGTCCATCCCTTAGGACGTTTGCCGGTTTAGATACCCTGAAAATGGGTATAGCTGTTCGCCGGCGCATTGCGCCGGCATTTTTGTTTCCGTTTAACCGTGACTGACTAAGGCGTCAGGGCAGGAAAGTTAAAACTGCCTGCTTCTGAGTCACCCAGGGTGACTTCACCAATACTGGCAGCCGGGTTTGGAATGGTCAGGGAATCCAGGTTCACCGGATCATCGCCATCGGCATCACAGGAGAACGCCACGGTATAGCTGCCCGGTGGCAGGTTACCTATCTGGTACGATGGTTCATTACTGTCTTGCTGCCCCTGAATTACTACCGGCGCTGAAGTATATGGCGCAATGCTGCCTTCCGGCAGGGTGGAAGTGTAAGTTTCATCGTCCGGATCCACCATATCAATCAGCTTGGTCGCATCCAGACCAGTGCCTGAGTAGAGGTAAACAAAGTTGCCGCTCTCAGCCACACAGCTGCCTTCTGCCAGCAGGCTGGCATCCACCGTACCACTCAGTGACGCGGCAATATCACTGGCCACGATGCTTACGCCGTGAGGCTTGAGGATATAGCCGTTGTTATTACCCTGATTACCACGCATCACCAGCGACTGGCGCAGGTCAAACTCGATGGTAAAGGCCTGGGTTGGCTGCTCTGCGATAGTGATCGCGCCAAGTCTGAGTTTATTACTCGGCTGTTTAAGTGGCTGATTACCGCTGTTATCCACCACATAGTTGAGGCCATTGGTTGGTTCAACGTGGAGGATCAGGTTCTGATAACTGCCGACCGGAATATCCTGCCCGGCCAGAATCGAATCCACCGAGGTGCCCTGCACCTGAAGCAGGTCGATCTGCTGGTAATCATTATTGCCGTCGGGATCCACGTCGTAGATCAGGCTGTCACCCTCTGCAGGGACCAGTTCGATCTTATCAAACGCGATCATCACCACGCTGGCACTGTCGACCGGCGCATCCGACACCGAAAAAGAAACTTTGGATGTAGATACAGAGGATGCCCCCCCTGAACCATTACAACCGGCCATCATCAGTGCCGCCAGCGACACCGCCAAAACTGATCTGTTCATACTGCTTATCCTGACTGAGGTTCTCCTGTTAATTATTGACCAAATCATCAGTAATGCCAGTTCCGGCAGGCCGGAAAAGGAACCAGGACCACAAAAATCAGACATAAAAAAACGGCCCCAAATGGGGCCGCCTGAGATTCAGCTTTGGTTTATACCAGACCAAGGCGCGAACGCACTGCGTACTCACAGATATCTATCCGGCTGATGTCTTTGGGGATGATCAGCACGGTGTCGTTGCCACCGACGGTCCCCAGAATTTCTGAGTGAGGGTCGGTGTCCACCAGCCGGGCGATCAGCTGGGCGCTGCCCGGATGGGTTTTCACCACCACCATCGACTGGTTGTGGGTAATAAACTCGATCTGAGATGAAATAGAAGATTCCACCCGCACCGGCGCATTTTCCACCGTAATGCAGTACACTTTTTTACCCCGGGCGTTCGGGACTTTCACCACCCCAAGCTGGGACAACAGACGCGACACGGTCGACTGGCTCACTCCGGTAAATCCCAGCTCAACCAGCTTTTCACGCAGTTCGTTCTGTGTGCTGAAGCTTTGATTTTGAAGCAGGTATTTACATGCAGAAGACAGTTTCTGATCGTCGATCGTGACTGCTCTGTCTTCACATTCAATGGCGTTGCTCATGGCCGCTCCTCCAACATAGTATGACGCTCACACCCGACCGGCCTGCGGTTTGAATGTGACACGAGCCTGATAAGCCATCAATTTTACCAGCAATCCATAAACCGGTTTTTGAATAAGATCACCAAACAAAACACCACCCGGGAATATACAGATAAGATATATAACCAAATTCAAAACCGATCACAGAATTTATCCGATCGGCATACTGATTACACAAAAGTGATATGCGCCGGAATCTTATCAGCCTGACCGGCGCTCCGGCCAAGGAGCCGGTTCCTGTTTGCAGAGACCCAAAAAAAGGGGCAGCCAAACCGGCCGCCCCTGTTCTGTCAGTCCCATATGATCAGCGGGATTCAGTCATGATTTCGCGTGAGAACACTTTCTCACAGTAGTGACACTTAAGCTGTACCTGCTCTTTGGCAGTCAGAACTTTAAAGTGGCTCTCCACCGGCTCACCGTGGGAGATACAGTTGCTGTTCGGGCAGCTGAATACGCCATCGATACGCTCCGGCAACTCCAGGGTCAGTTTATTGACGACCTGGTACTCTTCAATCTGATTCACAGTCGCTTTTGGAGCGTACAGGGCCAGCTGGTTGGCCTGCCCCGGAGTCAGGAACACGTTCTCAATTTTAATCAGGTCTTTGGCACCCAGTGCCGATGATGGCAGGTTCAGACCGATAGTAATGCGCTCATCAGTGCGGTGCAGTTTAAACAGTTTGAGGATTTTAATCCCAAGGTTTGCCGGGATATGGTCGATCACCGAACCGTTGCGGATTGCTTCTACCTGCAGTTGATTTTGCTTCACCATGATTATCTCCCCGTATTATTAAACTGTTTCATTCAGAACAAGAGCCAGCAATGCCTGACGGGCGTAAACCCCGTTTTCAGCCTGCTCAAAGTAGTACGCATAAGGCGTTTTATCGACATCCGTGGTGATCTCGTCCACCCTTGGCAGCGGGTGAAGAATTTTCAGGTTGTCACGCACACCGGTCAGGGTTTCTGCGGTCAGGATGAAAGCCGACTTGATGTGCGCGTACTCTGATTCGTCAAAGCGCTCTTTTTGCACCCGGGTCATGTACAGAATATCCAGCTCCGGCGCGACTTCTTCGATGCTGTTGTGCAGGCTGTAAGTCATACCCAGTTCGTCGAGCTCTTCGCAGATGTAGTCCGGCATCGCCAGCACTTCCGGCGCGACAAAGTAGAAGCGCACGTTATTAAACTTGGCCAGCGCCTGAGTCAGGGAGTGAACGGTGCGGCCGTACTTAAGGTCACCAACAAACGCGATGTTGAGGTTGTCCAGACGTCCCTGGGTTTCGTAGATAGACAGCAGGTCGAGCAGAGTCTGGGTCGGGTGCTGGTTGGCACCGTCACCGCCGTTGATGATTGGCACACCGTTGGAGAACTCAGATGCCAGACGCGCAGCGCCTTCCTGCGGGTGGCGCATGATGAATGCGTCCACGTAAGATGAAATCACCTGTACTGAGTCAGCCAGTGTTTCCCCTTTCTTGGCCAGCGAAGTGTTGCCGCCGTTATCGAATCCGATCACCGTACCACCAAGGCGCTGCACCGCGGTCTCAAATGACAGGCGGGTACGGGTTGATGGTTCAAAAAAACAACTCGCTGCGACTTTATTACGCAGCAGCTCTGGAGACGGCTCCGCTTTTAAGCGGACTGCGGTCTCAACGACTAGTTCCAGTTCACTGCGGCTCAGCTCAGGAATAGAGATGATGTGCTTGTTGTATAACGGATTCGTCATGACGTTTCTTCCTCCATCGGATTTCGGGCAAAAAAAAGCCCTCTTTAAAAAAAGAGGGCTGATATAAAGGTTGTAACTGAGAAAAAACAAAGGGCCGGCACCACCTTCAGGCGGCACTGCAGTTTGGACTTGGCGCAAACGTTTACCTTGTTCATTTTTTTCTCTCAGCAGACAAATTGCGAAGGATTATACGCGCAAAAAAACGCCGCGCAACCCCTTATCTAAAGTATTCATTCATCGGATAATTATTCAAGAATAGTACAAATTTCAACCCGCAGCGTAAGCCCCGTCACAACAACAAAAAGCGGCGCAAAATGCGCCGCTTGTTCACAGAAGAGCGGAATTAATATCCGTCATTTATTCTGCTTTGTTTTACAAAATGGGGTTAGTCACCCAGGGTTGCCACCATCACAGCCTTGATGGTGTGCATGCGGTTTTCTGCTTCATCGAACACGATAGAGTAATCAGACTCCACCACTTCATCAGTCACTTCACAGCCATTTTTCAGCTCAGGGTATTCTTTGGCAAGCTGAGCACCAACGGTAGTATCTTCGCCGTGGAATGCAGGCAGACAGTGCATGAATTTCACGTGTGGGTTACCGGTCGCTTTGATCATTTCCATGTTCACCTGGTATGGCAGCATCAGTTTGATACGCTCATCCCATGCTTCTTTCGCTTCACCCATAGATACCCATACGTCGGTGTACAGGAAGTCACAGCCTTCAACGCCTTTCTGCACGTCTTCAGTCATGGTGATCTTCGCGCCGGTAGTCTCAGCGATGTCCAGACACTGTTTAACCAGCTCTTCTTCAGGCCAGAACTGCTTAGGCGCTACCAGACGGATGTCCATGCCCATTTTCGCTGCGCCCACCATCAGAGAGTTACCCATGTTGTTACGCGCATCACCCAGGTAAGCAAACTTCATTTCATGCAGCTGCTTGCCACGGCCGTGCTCCATCATAGTCAGGAAGTCAGCCAGGATTTGAGTTGGGTGGAACTCGTCAGTCAGGCCGTTCCATACTGGTACGCCAGCGTACTCACCCAGCTGCTCAACGATTTCCTGACCAAAACCACGGTACTCGATACCGTCGTACATGCGGCCCAGAACGCGGGCAGTATCTTTCATTGACTCTTTGTGACCGATCTGAGAACCAGATGGGCCAAGGTAAGAAACACAAGCGCCCTGATCAAACGCCGCTACTTCGAACGCACAACGGGTACGGGTAGAGGTTTTCTCAAAGATCAGCGCGATGTTTTTGCCTTTCAGACGTGGCTGCTCATAGCCGTTGTACTTGGCTTTTTTCAGCTCAGCAGAAAGCTCCAGCATGTGCTGAATTTCGCGTGGAGTGAAATCAAGTAGTTTCAGGAAGTTACGGTTACGAAGATTAAAAGCCATGGTCAATTCCTCATGTTTGGCGCCCTCCCCCACAATCTGCGTGGCGGGAGTGCGCATCGATATTGGTTTAGATAGTTGTTGTTTTGATTCTGTTGTTTAGTCGCGGGTGATATTAGTACCAGCCTGTCCCTGAAGGATACGCAGACCGTCTTCCAGTGCCCCGATACCCACGACTTTGCCACCCTGCTTGATGAACTCACACGACGCTTCGATCTTCGGTCCCATTGAGCCCGCATCGAACTGGTACTGACCCAGCTCAGAAGGGTTGGTGTGGCGCAGTGCGTGCTGGGTTGGTTTGCCCCAGTCCAGGTAAACCGCATCGGCGTCAGTCAGGATAAGCAGAGCATCAGCATTCAGCTGTTTGGCCAGGTAGGCCGCTGACATGTCTTTGTCGATTACCGCTTCCACACCCACCAGTTTGCCATTTTCGCGTTTCACCGGAATACCGCCGCCGCCGGTGCAGATAACAAGGTGTCCTGCTTCGACCAGACTGGTGATCGCTTCATGCTCGATGATGCCGGTTGGCTGAGGGCTTGGTACCACGCGGCGGAAGTGCTGGCCATCCGGCTTCACTGTCCAGTGGTATTTCTCTGCCATTTCGCGGGCTTCTGCTTCTGTATAAACCGGACCAATTGGCTTGGTTGGGTCTGCAAATGCAGGGTCACGAGGGTCAACCGTCATCTGGGTCAGCATGCAGGTTGCGTTGATATCAGGCATCTGGTTTTTGAATTCCTGCATCAGCATGTAGCCGATCATGCCCTGGGTCTCACTGCCCAGTACGTCAAGCGGGTATGGATTTACTGCTTTGTATTCCAGTCCCTGCAGTGCCAGCAGGCCAACCTGAGGACCGTTTCCGTGCACCAGTACCACGTTGTACTCTTTTGCGATTTCAGAAATGGTTCTGACCGCTGTTTCAATATTCTGACGCTGTACTTCTGCTTCCAGCGGCTCACCACGACGCAACAGGGCATTACCACCAAGTGCTACAACTACTGTTTGTTTGGTCATCTTTCTTATCTCTGCTGTGGGCCAGAACCAGGGCTCTGGCCCGTATTACCGGAAGACGGGTTATCAGATACCGTCACGCTCAATAGGACAGCTCATGCAGCGTGCGCCGCCACGGCCACGGCCAAGTTCGTCGCCAGGGATTGGCAGAACGGTAATGCCGGCTTTGTCGTATTTCTCGTTGGTGTAAGTGTTGCGCTCGTAACCGATAACCACACCTGGTTTCACAGTCAGTACGTTGTTCGCATCATTCCACTGCTCACGCTCAGCTTCGAAGCTGTCACCACCGGTGGTGATCATGTTCAGCTGGCCCACACCCAGTGCTTTTTCGATGGTGTGGATGTAAGAGCTCTGCTGGGTCGCTTTCACTGCGCCGGTTGCGTCGCCGGTCAGGCTCCAGCAGTTCACGTCATCAGGGATAACGTTCGGGTAGATAGAGAAGGTATCTTCACGCATGTGGGTCATTACAGTATCCAGGTGCATGCATGAACGGTCTTTTGGCAGTTCCAGCGCGATAACTTCTTTCGCCTGACCATGTTTGAACAGGCTTGAAGCCAGCTGCTCAACACCCTGAGCTGTAGTACGCTCAGACATACCAATAAGCACAGCGCCTTTACCGATAACCAGTACGTCACCGCCTTCAATAGTAGAGCGGTCGTAGTTGCGCTCTTCATCGCCGAAGTACTTGATAAAGTCCTGACCAGCGAAGGTTGGGTGCCAGCGGTAAATCGCACGCAGATGGTTGGTTTCTCTCTGACGCGCCACTTTAGCCATTGGGTTGATAGACACACCGCCGTAAACCCAGCATGAAGTGTCACGGGTAAACAGGTGATTTGGCAGCGGATCGATGATGAAATCAGTCGGCTTGTGCATCGCCTGCAGCATGGATGAAGAAGGCATTGGCATTTCACCGAATGACAGACCACCAGTCAGGATTTTAGCCAGCTCCAGATTTGGCAGGTCGCCCAGGTAGCAGCGCACGTCGTTAGCGAATGCAGGGCCGAAACGGTAGTTGCTGATTTGCGTACCCAGCAACCATTCTTTCGCTTCAGGCACTTCCAGGGTTTCAGCAAGCAGGTTAGTCAGCAGCAGAACTTCCACGCCCTGGTCACGCAGGGTCTTGGCAAATACGTCGTGCTCTTCACCCGCACGGTCAACAGCCAGCACATCATCAAACAACAGGTCGTGACAATTTGACGGGGTAAGATGAGTGAGGGAACGGCGAGGACGGTGAATCAGAACGCGGCGTAATTGACCTACTTCAGAACCTACATAGAACTTACTCATGATCGTATCTCTCTATCTTTCTGTTGCCTCTCTATGGAGAAGCAATATTATTTTGCAGGAAAAAGGTATATGGATTTGTTTATCCATTTATTTGTTCTGGAATTAATATTACGCCTCACCCACCTTTATTCTTAGACATCAGTCACAATTTATTTTTAATTAAGAATCACCCCAAAACAGCCCCAAATAACAATCTTTATTCAGTTAAAACCCGCCACTAACGCATATAAATATGCCACCCAAAGGGAAGTTTAATCACGTTTTCACGCCAAATCGCCCCCACTATGCAAGTACAGAGGATTCCTATGCGCGATGAATAAAGTGTAAAAACGAAATCACTAAGTTATTTATGCAAAAATTCTGTCTAGTCAGATAATTTCTTTACGCAAAATAACAATATCTCAACAGGTTTTTACCTGTAAAGTCTACCTGGATCACATTTTTACCGTGCTACGGGTTAATTTTAGTTATCCGAACAATAAAAATAATTAATCCAGATATTCAGGCAAAAAAAAGGCATAAAAAAAGCCACCCGAAGGTGGCTTAATTCAATAATTCATTCTGTTATTACAGCAGAGCCTTACAGCATCGCACCGATACTCAGCATGATGATACAGAATACGGTCAGGATACCCAGCAGCGGCGCAACCCATTTCACCCAGCGCACATAAGGCACCCGTGCGATCGCCAGACCACCCATTACTACCGCAGAGGTAGGCGTAATGAGGTTCACCAGCCCTGAAGCAGACTGATACGCAGTGATCACCAGATCACGTCCCACACCGGCAAAGTCAGCCAAAGGCGCCATGATAGGCATGGTCAGTACCGCCAGACCGGACGTTGATGGCACCAGGAACGACAGCAGCAGCTCAAGGAAGAACATCACGTTGATGAACACGAATGAGGACAGGCCTGTCACCATCTGCTCTGCAGAGTAGAGAATGGTGTCGGTGATCATACCCCGGTCCATCACTACCACGATACCACGGGCGATACCAATGATCAGGGCCACGCCCAGCAGGTCTCTTGCACCATCAATAAAGCTGTTAGTGAACTCTTCTTCGCTCATGCGGGCAACAATACCCACCAGAATCGTTGCAGCAAGGAACATGGCCGAGATCTCTGCCATCCACCAACCAGCAACGGATACGCCGTAGATCATCACACCAAATGAACCGCCGAAGATGGCCAGGATCAGTTTGCGTGTACCGGTAAATTCAAGCTGCTCTGCACCGTGGTTACCCAGGAAGTGCGCTTTGTTTTCTTCGTACTTGTCGTAAACAATCGACTTGCTCTGGTCTTTCTGAACCATGCGTGCATAACGCATTACATAAGCCACACAGATTACCCAGCCAATCACCAGCATAGCGATACGCAGCATGATACCGTCAGTAAACGGAATCGAGGAGGCGTTCGCTGCAATAACAGTTGCAAACGGGTTAATGGTCGAGCCCAGCACACCGATACCTGCACCCAGAAGAACGGTAGCAGCCGCAACCAGCGGGTCAAAGCGCGCAGCCATCATAACCGGTACCAGCAGGGTATAGAATGGCAGGGACTCTTCAGCCATGCCGTAGACGGTACCACCGGCTGCAAACAAAGCCATCAGGATAGGGATCATTAACTCTTCCCTGCCCTCCAGACGCTTGGTCACCCGCTCGATACCTGCGTCAATCGCGCCGGTCTTGGTCACCAGACCAAGGAAGCCACCGATAACCAGGATGAACAGAGAAACGTCAATCGCGGCCGCTTCGTAGCTGTTGTGGTCATAGAAACCATCAATCGGCGCAAGGAGTACGTCGATAACCCCCTGAGGGTTACCTTCCACTGCCTGATAAGTACCGGTCACCGGTACCTCGCGCCCAAGCTCTTCATTCATCTGGCGATCGTACTGACCTGCAGGAATAATCCATGTCAGCATTGCCACCAATGCGATTAATATAAATAGAATTGTATAAGCAGAAGGGAATTTAAAATTTGCGAAAAAACCGCTTTTTTTGTTTTCAGTAGGTACAGATTGTGTTGTCATAGCTCTCTCCTTACGCTTCGCGTATGGGCTAATGTGTCAATTAGCGACAAACTAATATTGGCGATATAAAGCATCCTTTCAGATATTAAAAACAAACCATGAGGCATTATTATTAATATATTCCTCATAGTTAAAAGCTGATTTTAATATCAGTTCAGCAACACTCTAATTAACAACCATTTTAATCAGTCAAACCGAAGACAACTTTGCGTCCCTTCACAAAACCAAATTAGTTAAAACCCCTGCCAAAACAGCCCCAAAACACCCAGAGATACTTTGGTATTTTCCGTGGATTAAAATTCAGAATATTCACGGTTCCGGGGTAAACGGATGCTGAGAAACGCTGACCACGCTCCGGAGCCGGAAAATTTATTCACAGCCCTTATTCAGACTCAAAAATCACTTATCGGGCAAAACTATGACCTGAATCAATTATGCGTCCTGGCAAAAACCGCCTTTCAGCCTCTCTGCGCTCTGAAAGCCACGCTGTGAGGGCGGTTCCACTTACTGAGTAAAAGAACAAAAGAAGGTACAGATCGGCCTTATGAGGCCACCAGGGAAGCAAAATTTAAGTGGTTCAGGTCCGCCTGCTCTGCCTGGCCACAGATGACAAAAACCTGCCATCTCAGGTGTGATTATTCAGAGATAAAAATCCGATAGTTTGCAGCGATTTTTCGAGTGTGGTTCAGATAATTGAGATCTTAATGGGACAGAGCCAGATCCTGGTAATGGGGGATTTACTCATCAAGTCCCTGCTTCTACGATCTCAGGACGAAAAAACCGCTGTTTTCACAACGGTCTCTTTAATGTGGCGGAGCCAGAACGAGGTATAGGGGGATTTGTTCTTCAAATCCCTGGTTCAGCGATCTCCAGACGAAAAAAAACCGCTGTTTTCACAACGGTCTCTTTAATGAGGTGGAGCCAGATCAAGGCATAGGGGGATTTGCGCTTCAAATCCCGGCTTCAGCGATCTCCAGACGAAAAAAAACCGCTGTTTTCACAACGGTCTCTTCAATGTGGCGGAGCCAGATCCAGGTATGGGGGGATTTGCTTCAAATCCCTCTGACCACGATCTCCAGACGAAAAAAAACCGCTGTTTTCACAGCGGTTTCTTTAATGTGGCGGAGAGATAGGGATTTGAACCCTAGATACGCTATTAACGTATGCCGGTTTTCAAGACCGGTGCTTTCAACCACTCAGCCATCTCTCCACAATTTGTGTGTTCTTAGCGTGATGACACTAAAAACGATGTTCAAAGCCTGGCGATGTCCTACTCTCACATGGGGAAGCCCCACACTACCATCGGCGCTATTGCGTTTCACTTCTGAGTTCGGCAAGGAATCAGGTGGGTCCACAATGCTATGGTCGCCAAGCAAATTCTTTAATTCGGAAAGCTGTTTTTAAGTTCTGTATTCACACAATCAAGTTTTCGTTCTTGCTTTGAGTCCATCAAAACCCCTTGGGTGTTGTATGGTTAAGCCTCACGGGCAATTAGTACAGGTTAGCTCAACGCCTCACAACGCTTACACACCCTGCCTATCAACGTTCTAGTCTCGAACAACCCTTCAGGACACTTA
>NZ_JBSDZD010000015.1:0-137694 GCF_056726165.1 Vibrio sp. 9-16B-A1 | reverse complement strand
ATTGAATATACCATCCGAAAGCATAAAAGCTTCTTCCGGCACAAAACACCAACGAACACAGTGTCATCCTGAACGCGCTCCCGTTAATTTACCTTGCTCTCAGCAGGTTAAGCGCGATTCAGGATCTACTCTCCACAAGGATAAAACTCACCTCGCGGTAGCGACTCTTCTTTGTTGCAGCGAGTACATTGAGTTGCTGGCGCTTTAACGATACGACACGCTGACAGAAGATCCTGAATCAAGTTCAGGATGACCCGGCGTGTGGAAACAGTACGTGCATATCAAACAACACAGCTCTTATTGAATAAACCATCCGAAAGCATAAAAGCTCCCTCCGGCACAAAGCACCAACGAACACAGTGTCATCCTGAACGCGCTCCCGTTAATTTACCTTGCTCTCTGTAGGTTAAGCGCGATTCAGGATCCACTCTCCACAAGGATAAAGCTCACCTCGCGGTAGCGACTCTTCTTTGTTGCAGCGAGTACATTGAGTTGCTGGCGCTTTAACGATACGACACGCTGACAGAAGATCCTGAATCAAGTTCGATGTATGGAAGCTCGTTCAGAGGGTCTTCCTCTGCTTCCTGAGCCACGCCTTAAGCTCAGCCCTGGAAACCTTAATCCCCTGCCCGCTCAGTTCCGGCAACGGATAATACGCCACCGGGCGTTTAAAGCGCTCGCAGCGCTCCACAAAGAACTGCTCCAGGTCCGTGTCAGACACCGATTCTTCCCGCACAACAAACGCCACCGGGCGATGGCCAAACTCTTTGTCCTCCACCGGCACCACATACGCCTGAGTCACGCGGGGATGTTTCAGCAGCACGGCTTCTATCTCTTCGCAGTGAATATTCTCACCGCCGGAGATAAACTGGTTGTCAGCCCGGCCGAGCACTTTCAGCTCACCCTGCAGCCACTCGCCGAGATCTTTGCTGTCATACCAGCCGTCCTTAGCGGTGATTGGGGTCAGCTTACCCTTGTTCCAGTAGCCACTGGCGAGGGTGTTACCGCCAATATAAATGCGGCCATCTTCAATTTTCAGTTTACGACCCGGCAGCAGATGCCCTGCGCCCTCTTTACCGTCGGCCTGCTTGGCGGTAACGGTTGAGGCCGCTTCGGTCATGCCGTAGCCAAGCCAGACGTCCATCCCCGCGGCTTTCGCCTGTTCACACAGGGCAACCGGGATATAACTGCCACCAAGCAACACCCGCTCAAGACGCAGCTCCTGGCCGCTGTCGAGCGCCCTTTGCAGCTGGGTGGGAACCAGTGAAGCATGGGTAACAGAGTTCAGGTCTGCCAGCAGATCGCCGGTTGGCAGAACCAGGGTTGCACCAACGGACAACCAGCGCCACACAATCGCCATGCCGGAGACGTGATACATCGGCAGGCTCAGCAGCCAGCTGTGCCACGGTTTGTAGTGCAGGCACTGAATCAGCCCCTTTGCTGATGCAAGATGCTGGTAGCAGGTGTGCGCCACCGCTTTGGGCTGACCGGTGGAGCCAGAGGTGAAAATCAGGGTAGTCAGCGTTTCGGGCTGATACGCATGACGGGGAGACGCTGGTTTTCCGTCTGGTAAGAACACGCTCACCCCGGCAAGGGCATCTGTACCATAAACAAATTTGGCACCGGCAGTGGCCAGTTTGCCCGAAAGCACCGCTTCGGGTGCGGGAGCGATCGGGGAGAAAATCACCCCGGCATTCACACAGGCAAGGTAAGTCAGCAGGAGTTCCGGACTGTTTTTCCCAACCGCCGCCAGCACGTCACCCGGCTCAAGACCGGCTCCGGCCAGTGCGCCCTGATAACGCTCCACTTCTTCAGACAGCTGAGCCCAGCTCCAGTGGGTTTCCCCATAAGAGAGTGCCAGCGAGTCCGGCCGCTGAGCCGCCCATTGCCCAAGCAGTGAAATCATACGAAATGCTGAATCAGTTGCTGATCCTGCAGGGTTGCCATTGGCAGATCACTGCCCGGCCAGGCAACTTCAAGCTGCTTGCGGAACAGGCTCAGGGTATCCAGCCCGGGCAGCTGGGTTGGTGTCAGCCATTTGGCGATACGGGCCAGATGACACAGGCCAAGGCTTGATTCGATGCTTGAGCTGATCACCGCCTTCATGCCCATTCGCTCTGCATCCGCGACCAGAGACTGAATGCGCTGCACCGAACCGATCAGGGTTGGCTTAATCACAATCGTCTTGGCACCGGTCAGCTCAGCCAGACGGAAGTCCGGTTCGCGTACCGCTTTTTGCAGAGTCTCATCCCAGGCAATCGCAATACCGGTATCAATCGCAAAGGTGAAGCTGTCACCCGGGTTCTTACACGGCTCTTCCAGGTAGACGATGCGCTGGCGGTAAGACGGGTTGATGTACTGGGCGAACTTGTTGGCTTTTTCCAGCGTCCAGGCGCGGTTTGCGTCCAGACGCAGGGTCAGGTCCGGGATAGATTCCAGGAACAGGTTGACGATCATGCCATCACGGATCGGCTCGTACAGACCCACCTTGATCTTGGCGACTTTCTCACCTGACATCTTGTTCAGAACCGGCAACAGAGCGTCTGGATCACCGATACACAGCGGAGCAGATTCGTAGTTACCTTCTGCCGGAAGGGTACCTTTCAGCTCCATTTCCGCCACAGACAGGCCAAAGGCTACCGATGGCGGCAGGGCGTCAAAATCAAAATCCTGTCCGCGCTGCCAGATCTCCAGCTGGGTACTGGCGGCGATGCCGGCCTCTTCCAGGGTTTCTTCACTGAATCCGGTCAGCGGGGCAATTTCACCATACCCTGCCCGGCCGTCTTCACGCAGTTCGATAATATATCCCTGGCGTTCGGTTACCCGTTGTTCGCGCAGGATCACGCCACTGTCCATTGGCAGGCAATACTTGTATAGCTTGGCTTCTCTCATTGATAACTTCCTGAGTAAATGCGAAGCGGGCCCTTCCCGGCCCGGTCAATCTGATTACGGGGCATACTCGCCCGTTATTTGCAAAGCTCCTGCTCTGCAACAAAATCTCTCACCACCTGAGCAAACACTTCCGGCTGCTCGTGGTGAACGTTATGGCCCGCCGCACTAATCCGGCTGACCTTCAGGCCACTGCTGTCCGCAAGGGCCGAAAATTTGGTATCCATTGCGCCGCATACATAGTGCAGCGGAGGATTACCCGGTGCTTTCAGCTTCTCCAGCAGGTATGGCTGCCTCCCAAGAGAGGTTGCCCTCAACATCCCTGCAATCCCCGGGCCGCTATTATGGCTACGCTGTCTAATCAATGCTTCTCTTTGAGTCTGATTTAGTGACCTGAATACAGGCTGGGTGTACCAATCGCTCAAGACCTGCTCAATTGGTTCGAATTCAAACCGCCAGGCCCATTTTTTATCGTGCTTCAACCGTGCCTGGCGCTCTGTGTCTGTTTCCAGGCCGAAGTTGCCGCCCTCAAGCAGCGCACCTTTAATGCTCAGATCTTCAAACTGGTCATAACAGATCCCGTACATCACTATCCGGGCCCCTAAAGAGTAGCCGCACAACACCAGTTCCCTGCCCGGTCCGATCACATTTTTAAGACTGGCTCTAAGCCTTTGACAACAGGATTCAAAGTTTTCGCCCGCAACAAGCGCAGATTTACCGTGGCCGGGCCAGTCCACCGCCAGGCAAGGGAAATCAGGCAAATAATGGCAGGTATCTGTCCAGTCCTGATGATCGCCAAGCAGGCCGTGAACAAAAACCAGCACCGGATGGTGCTGATTTGAAGATGTGGGTGGATTAAGCCAGTGAGTCGAAAGCATGGGCTGTAATCGTCTGACTCAAATGACGAAGCTGCTGTGAGGCCTGTTGCGGCTCTGTCACCACTTCCACCAGCAGTGTGCCGCTGCCAGAGGCCAGATGCTCTGTTACTGCATTCCGGCACTGCTCCAGCGTCTGCGGACTGAGGTATGAAAGGCCGAACATTGCCGCTGCGTGTTCAAAGCCCAGTCCATGCGGCATCTGATAGAGTGCGGTACGCTTTTGCTCCGGTACCGGCAGCAGGTCAAAAATCGCCCCACCATCATTGTTGACCACCAGAACCACTACGGGTCTGGTGACATTTCTCAGCAGCGCCAGCGAATTAAGGTCATGCAGCAGCGAAGTATCACCAATCACGCACAGCAGCGGTTTATCTGCCCCGCTCTGCACCCCGGCGCAGGTCGCAATCAGGCCATCGATACCCGATGCGCCCCGGTTACTGTATGTCTGGCGCTCCTGTGGTGAAGCCAGCATATCGAGCAGGCGAACCATCAGGCTGTTGCCGATAAAGAGCTCCCCCTCATCCGGCAGCCACTCCATCAGCTCCCTTGCGGTGTTGAGCTCCTGCGCCTCTTCACCCGGCAACGCGGCAATATCGCGCTGCACCTGACAAAGTGCTTCGGCCAACGGTTCTGCCCAGCCATAACCAGCAGGTTCACCCGGCAAAGCGCTCAACTGAGCCTTAACCCAGGCCTGTGGCGATGCCACAAAACGCTGCTGGGGAAGATGGTCCGGATTGAGCCGTTTATCGCTGGCGTCAATCAGCGCGTACTCAGCGTGTGCGGAGACCGCTTTCAGCCACTGTCCGTATCGTTTGGACACCAGTCTGGCACCAAACTGGATGACCACTTCGGCCTGACTGAGAAACCCATTCAGCGCCGGATTTTGCAGCCACAGATCATAGTTGCGCCAGCGACTGCCAACGCCACACTGAATATCACACAGCAGTGGCCAGCCGAGCTTGTCAGCCAGTTTTTTGGCCGCCAGTGCTTCATTCAGCGGCAGCTTACCGGCCACAACCACGCCTTTTTTATCCCACCACTGCGCAGGTGCCCGTGCCGGTAACACTTCACCCGGGTGAGACTGGCAGTAAGGCTTATCGCCCTCAATCCAGGCCGACAGTGGCTCGTAATAAGGATGGGAAAGCGCCAGGCCCTCTTCGCCATAAAGTGGCTCAGGAAAAGCGCAGTTAACCTGAATCGCGCCGCCTTCGCGGTGCTGGCGTTCAAGGCCCTGATCCAGGCTGGTCAGCAGCCAGGACGGAGAAACAGTTTCAGCCGGAGACGGCAGATCCAGTGACCAGCAAACGTGGCGGCTGAAAATACCGGACTGATCTATCGCCTGGTTAGCGCTGCAGTCAATCAGGGTTTGCGGGCGGTCTGCGGTCAGCAGAACAAGCGGCTCACCGGTCAGCGCGGCTTCAGCCGCAGCCGGAAGCAGGTTTGCGACTGCGGTGCCGGAAGTGACTACCACCGCGACCGGTGCCTGACAGGCTTTAGCCAGCCCCAGCGCATAAAAGCCCAGGCCGCGTTCATCAAAGTGACTGTGTAACTCAAGCCCGGGATGAAGATCGGCTTCGAGCGTAAGCGGGGTCGAGCGGGAACCCGGCGCGACACATACGTGTCTTACGCCACTGCGGTACAGCTCTTCAAGAATAAGGTAGCTCCAGCTGCGGTTCATCGCCGCCTGTGCGGTCATGACGCCACACCCAGTCTGGATTGCTCGGTAATAAGCGACAGCAGAGTCGACATTTTCCTGTCCAGCTCCTGCCACTCAAACTGGCTGTCCGAACCCGGTACGATTCCGGCTCCGGCAAACAGATGAATGGTATCGCTCAGAACCAGCGCGCTGCGAATAGCCACGCAGAACTCTGCCCTGTCATGACTCAGGTAACCCACCGAACCGGCGTACCAGCCACGGGCAAACGGTTCTTTCTCCGCGATATAGGCCAGCGCATCTTCACGGGGCAAACCAGCCACCGCGGCGGTAGGCTGAAGCGCAGACAACAGCTGCACGCCATTGATCCCGGATTTCAGCTGTGCCTGAATCTCGCGCTTAAGGTGCTGAACCTTACGCAGACGCACCAGACGCGTCTCCGCCTGCACATCAATACCGGTAGCATGCGGTGTCAGCGACTCAACAATGTCGTCCACCACATACTGGTTTTCCTGCAGGTTTTTCTGGTCATTAGTCAGCCAGTTGGCCAGCGCCAGGTCTTCCTGGGCATCCGCGCCACGGCCGATAGTGCCGGCCAGGGCTTCGGTGTACAGTTCTGTGCCATAACGGCTGTAGAGACGCTCAGGGGTCGAGCCGATAAAGGCCAGCTTATCGTCCATCGCCAGCAGGAAATGAAAACTGTGATGATTACGCTCACGGCTGGTTTTTAACAGCTGCGCAGCAGACATAGCGTTGTCGAGCTTAACCACCGAGCGCCTTGCCAGTACTACTTTCTTAAACGCACCAGCCTGAATGTTATCCAGCGCGTCATCCACCATTTCACTCCACTGCGGATACTCCGGTGTATGGGTAACAGAAGTAACGTGAGACGGAACATGCTGAATCGTACGGGCTTCGGCCACAAGACGCTTAAGTGCCATAACGGCTTTCTCTTTGCCGCCATTGAGATTCACACACAAAGACCAACTCTGGTCATTGCGGACAAGTTCAATCTGAGGAAGAAAGAAGAACGACGGCATGCAGCGGCGGTTTTTATCGCTGTGGCCATCAAAAGAGCGACCACCCCACACACGCTGGCCTTTGCTGAGCACCGCATAAGCCGGAGCCGGATCGCTGAACACGTACTCCTGCCCCAGTGCCACTACTTCTTCACGGGTATCACGGGATTGCCAGTAAAATTTGGGATAGAGAGGCTGGGTATCAAGCCAGTCGATACAGGAAAAACCATGCTCAGGATGACAGCTTTCACTTAACCGGGTGGTGCCTTCAGGCGCCGTTTCAACACGCGAAATTAACGCGCTAATTGTCTGCTGGAAGTGCGACAAACCCACCTCACTCACTGATGGAACGATCATAGTACTATTTTAAGAGGGATACTCTATTGGTTGCGCGCTGAGAGATCAAGGCTATCGCCCGGAATTTGCGGGCCGCTGACATCAAATGGCGAAACTCAGCGCACCAATCGGTTACACACAATCTATAGCGGCAACAAACGTATTCTCTAATTTCGGCCATTTGACAGATATTTATTCTATCGAAGTAAAAAATAGTGTAGGTTAAGGAATTAATATCATTAAAAACGGGAAATTTATAATGGAAAATATCGGGATGTCGTCAAAACTCGATAATGTCTGCTATGACATTCGGGGTCCTGTACTCAAACATGCTAAGCGCATGGAGGAAGAGGGGCATAAAATTTTGAAGCTGAATATCGGCAACCCGGCCCCGTTTGGATTTGACGCCCCTGATGAAATCCTGGTCGATGTGATCCGTAACCTGCCCACTTCTCAGGGCTACTGCGATTCAAAAGGCATCTACTCGGCCCGTAAAGCCGTGGTACAGCACTACCAGAAAAAAGGTCTGCTCAATCTGGATGTGGAAGACGTCTACATCGGTAACGGCGTATCCGAGCTTATCGTGATGGCAATGCAGGCTCTGCTGAATAACGGCGATGAAATGCTGGTTCCGGCACCGGACTACCCTCTGTGGACGGCTGGCGTCTCCCTGTCCGGCGGTAAAGCGGTGCACTACCTGTGTGATGAACAGGCAGACTGGTATCCGGATCTGGACGATATCCGCGCCAAAATCACCCCGAGAACCCGGGGTATCGTGCTGATCAACCCAAACAACCCGACCGGAGCCGTCTACAGCCGTGACTTCCTGCTGGAAGTGCTGGAGATCGCCCGTCAGCACAAACTGATCGTATTTGCAGACGAAATCTACGACAAAGTGCTCTACGACGGCGCAACCCACACCTCGCTGGCTACCCTGTCTGAGGACGTACTGACCGTTACCTTTAACGGCCTGTCAAAAGCCTACCGGGTATGTGGCTTCCGTGGCGGCTGGATGTTTATCTCCGGTCCCAAGCATACCGCTGCCGGTTACATCGCCGGCCTTGAGATGCTCGCCTCAATGCGCCTGTGTGCCAACGTACCAATGCAACACGCGATTCAGACCGCGCTTGGCGGCTACCAGAGTATTAACGAGCTGATCCTGCCGGGCGGACGCCTGCTCGAACAGCGCGACAGAGCCTATGAACTGATCACCCAGATCCCGGGCGTCAGCTGCGTGAAGCCAAAAGGCGCCATGTACCTGTTCCCGAAACTGGACGTGAAGAAATTCAATATCACCAACGACCAGAAGTTTGTGCTCGATTTTCTGACTCAGGAAAAAGTACTGCTGGTTCAGGGCAGCGGCTTTAACTGGCCAAAACCGGATCACTTCCGCATCGTAACCCTGCCGCATATCGAAGACCTTGAGACCGCCATCGGCCGCCTTGAGCGCTTCCTGCACAGCTATCGCCAGTAACTGCTGACAGCAAAAACTGTGCACCTGACGAGCGCGCCACCCGGCGCGCTCAGTTATACTTGCCTTACCAACAATAACGATTCAAAGCAGTCTTATGTCCCGCAGTCATTTTTTCGCTCATCTTGCACGTATGAAGCTTATCCAGCGCTGGCCTCTGATGCGCTCGATAACCAATGAAAACATCTCAGAACACAGCCTTCAGGTCGCTTTTGTCGCCCACGCGCTGGCGCTTATCAAAAACAAAAAGTATGGTGGCAACGTCAACCCGGAACGCGCTGCCCTGCTCGGTATGTACCACGATACCAGTGAAGTGCTGACCGGCGACCTGCCAACTCCGGTCAAATATTACAACCCGTATATCGCCAAAGAGTACAAGAAGATCGAAGCCGCCGCAGAGCAGAAGCTGCTCTCCATGCTGCCTGAAGAGTTCAGGGAAGATTTTGAGTCGTTTCTGATCTCTGACAGTAACGACCCGGAAGAAGCGAAGATCGTCAAGCAGGCCGATACCATCTGTGCCTACCTCAAGTGTCTGGAAGAGCTGTCTGCGGGAAACCACGAGTTTGAACAGGCGAAAAAGCGCCTGGAAAACACCCTGGAAGAGCGCGGTAGCCCGGAAATGCGCTATTTTCTCAACACCTTTGCCGAAAGTTTCAGTATGTCTCTGGACGAAATCAGCTAACTGACTGTAAAGTTTAAAGTAACTGCGCAAGAAGCTGGAGAAACGCATGCAAACGCCAAACACCACTATCTGGCACGCCCGTTATGGCGCCGAAGACAAACTGCGCCGCGACGATCACCGGGACCCGTTCCAGCGTGACCGGGCGCGTGTTCTCCACTCCGCGGCCTTTCGCCGCCTGCAGGCCAAAACCCAGGTGCACGGCACCGGCACTAATGACTTTCACCGCACCCGGCTGACCCACTCACTGGAAGCGGCTCAGCTGGGCTCCGGTATTCGCGCCCAACTCAAACGCAAACAGCCCGAATTCTCGGGCCTTCTGCCGACCGCCAGCCTGATGGAAGCACTCTGCCTGGCGCACGACATTGGCCACCCGCCGTTTGGCCACGGTGGTGAAGTAGCGCTCAACTATATGATGCGCGAGTATGGCGGCTTTGAAGGCAACGCCCAGACATTTCGTATCGTGACCCGGCTTGAACCTTACACCCAGCACCACGGAATGAACCTCACCCGGCGCACCGTACTCGGGCTGATGAAATACCCGGCCCTGCTCAGCCAGACCCGGGCCAAAGTGCTGCCACAGCCGGTCAGCACCCCAAGAAAGCTGCGCGCCGGTGACTGGCTGCCGGCCAAAGGCATTTATGACCAGGACCAGGCACTGTTTGACTGGGTGCTGGAACCGCTCAGCGATTCTGACCTTGCCGCCTTTTCTGCCATGCGCGAGAGCCACTACGCGGACGACAAACACCGCAAAACCCGCTTTATGTCGCTCGACTGCTCGATTATGGAGCTGGCCGATGACATCGCCTACGGTGTCCACGATCTCGAAGACGCGATTGTTCTGGGTATCGTCTCCCGCAATCAGTGGCAGGAGTGCGCCGCCAGCCTGCTGGCCGAGTGTGGGGATGACTGGTTTGAAAGCAACATTCAGTCACTGGGAGAAAAGCTCTTCTCCGGTGAGCACTATCTGCGTAAAGACGCCATCGGCGGGATCGTCAATGCACTGCTGACCAGTGTGTCGGTTGAGCCGGTTGGGGGCGCAGAGTTTGAAGCACCGCTTCTGAAATACAACGCGGTGATGACAGACGGAATGCAGACGGCGCTTGGCATTTTCAAACGCTTTGTCAGCGAGCAGGTAATACAGATCCCGGATGTGCAGATCGTCGAATACAAAGGTCAGCAGATCGTGATGGAGCTGTTTGAAGCGCTCAGCGCCGACCCGGCGAGGCTGCTGCCTGAAGCGACCCGCCACAAATGGCAGGCTGCGGCAGAAGGAAACGACAAAGGTATGCGGGTGATCGCCGATTATGTCTCGGCCATGACAGACGGCTACGCCCAGCGGCTGCACCAGCAGCTGTTTTCGGCGCACCACCCTTATACTTAAAAGCCCAGATTAAACACCGCTGACTAAACACCGTAGTTCCGCTTTCTGACTTCCGGCGGAACGCGGCTGAGCTGCTTTTCTATCATGGCGTCAAACGCCTCCAGCAGTGGCTGAGGCCGGCACTCCGGCTCCAGCAGCCTGAGCAGGTGGAAACCGGCTTCCACGGTCGAAAGCGCGGTGTCGGACGGCGCTTTGCGAATTCGGTAGTTACCACTGAGATCGTCCGGCAGCGCAACACACGGCAGCGAATGGAGGTTTTCCGACAGCTGCCACATCTTGTAGGCTTTCTTCCAGGTTCCGTCCAGCAAAATCACCCTGAGCTTCTTGCCACTGGCAACATGGTTGTCGCCCAGCGCCAGTGCGCCCTCTTTGGGAAACAGCACCCAGTGCTCCACATCCGGCTCTGCCAGCAGGGCATTGAGCTCCTCGTGGCCACTGAAATCTTCACCGGTAAACGTGCGGCATTTTTCGAGCGAAAGCTGAAGGATAGCCGCGGTCCCCTTAGCTTTGCCGGCTTCCGTCTCATGCTGCAGAATGATAAGCTCAACCTGATTACCAACCGGCTGAACCAGGCTGCAAATGCACATGGTTTTGGCTTTGCCACAATGAGAACAATAACGGGACATAAATCTACGTGTATCCTGGCTTAATCTTTACCTGCCTGCTGATGGCGCTGGCACAATTGCCCGCATTACACCCTCTGTTTGCCTGGGATGCAAGTCTTATCCGGGACGGCGAATGGTGGCGGCTGCTGAGCGGCAACTTTACCCATACCAATCTGGCGCACCTGGCAATGAACAGCGCCGGGCTGGCGGTGATCTGTTTTTTCTTTAAAACCATCTGGCAGCGGCTGGAATTTTTCACCCTGCTGATGCTCATCAGCCTGCTGATTGGTATAAGCCTGCTGGCAACCACCACTACCAGTTATGTCGGCCTCTCCGGTACCCTGCACGGCCTGTTTGGCTACTACGCGATGAAAGAGGTCGGCCTTAGCAGAAAAACCAGCCTGTGGCTGCTGGCGGGCCTTACAGCTAAAGTGACATGGGAGAACCTGGTCGGAGCCTCCGCTGCTACCAGCGCGCTGATCGAAGCCCGCGTCGCGACCGAAGCGCATCTGGCCGGGGCACTGTTTGGCGTGCTCGCCGCAGCGGCTGTGTTTGGAATTCAGAAATACGTTTTGACCCGCGCCTGACGCCAGTCCGCCTTCTCAGGGGTAAGGTAGGCACAGTGATTAATGCAAAAGGCTGCTTATGAAAGGCAAATACAGGCTGCAACTGATCCTGGCGGTAATAGTGATACTTCAGCTGGTCCCTCTTCTGGGCCATCATCCGCTTGTCGGCTTTCCGTTTAACTTCCTTGAGTACAACCCCAAGTTTGAGAGCTGGCAGTTTTTCGTCTCCAGACTGGGGATGAGTATGCTGTTTTCCCTCGCCGTAGCGGCAGCCCTTTCCCTGATCCTGAAATCCAGAAACTGATACGCCGGCCCTGACAGGCCGGCATATCTCACAGACGCCTTAAAGCTCAATCCGGTCGCGGTTTTTCTCAACCGTGGAAAGCCCTATTCCTTTTACCTCAGCCAGCTGTTCTGCACTGGTGAACTTACCATTCGCCTCGCGGTATTCCACTATTTGCTGCGCTTTCTTCTGACCAATGCCTTTCAGCAGTGTTGCCAGCTCTTCGGCAGAGGCTGTATTGATGTTTACCGTGATCTCTATGCCCTGATGTTTGTCAGTACTCTCTTCTGCCTGGGCCATGAAAGGACTCATTATCAGCATCAGTGCCAGTAACACGCTTTTCAGTTTACTCATTGGATTTTCCTTATAGGGGTATAAAGTGAACCCAAGAGTGCGGCGCGTTAGTTCGGTTGATAAGTACCAAAGGCAGAAAAACAAAACGGGCCGCAATATGCAGCCCGTTTGATAGTCATCGCAGTTACATGCGCTTACTGATCGCTTTCCAGTACATAGTACTTGATATCAGCTTCAGCACGCAGTGTTGCAAGAGTCGCTTCCAGATCACGCTGGGTGTTGGTACGCATCAGCTGGGCGTCGATCTGAGCAGCGTAAGCCGGCTCTGATTTCTCTTCCACACCTGACAGCTCAATCACAACCACGTTGTTCTGAGCATCCTGGCTCTGACCGTAAACCTTGCCACTTTCAACCGGTTTTGGCAGGGCAAACACAACCTGAGCAAACTCGTTGCCACGGTCAGCGCTTTGCTCTTCGCCAAAGCTCAGGCCGCTTGCATCCAGTGCATCAGTCTTGCCTTCAGACAGCTCAACAACCAGCTGCTTGCCAAGATCCATTGCCTGCTGCTCAGCTTTCGCTTTCGCCAGTGCTACCTGCGCTTTCTCTTTCACTTCTTCAAGCGGAAGAACAGTCTCATCACGGTAGTCTTCAACACGAACCACGATCACGTGCTCCGGTGCCACTTCGATAACCGCAGAGTTCTGAGCAGTATCTTTTACTTCCGGATCCAGAATCGCCTGCATTACTGAAGGAGTCAGCAGCAGTTTTGGCGCGTCGATGCGGGAGATGAAGTCCGTATGAACCACTTTACCGTCGATCGCTTCAGCCGCTTTATCCAGTGAATCCGGCCATTCGAACGCCAGACGCTCAAGGTCGCCCTGCAGCTCGTAGAAACGCTCAGCCGCCTGCTGATCACGCATTTCCTGTTTGATCTCAACAGCGACTTCAGCGAACGGCTTCGCCTGAGGCGCTTTCAGCTCGTCCAGCTTGATGATGTGGTAACCAAAGCCTGATTTCACCAGACCAGTCACATCACCTGCGTTAACCAGGGTAAATGCTGCTTCTTCAAACGCAGGATCAGTTGCGCCTTTTTCAATCCAGCCCAGAGAGCCGCCTTCCTGCGCGCTGCCCGGGTCTTCAGATTTGGCTTTAGCCAGCTCAGCAAAGTCTGCACCACCGTTCAGCTCATCCAGAATCGCCTGCGCTTTGTCTTTGTCATCACCCTGCACCAGGATGTGGCTCAGTTTACGCTGCTCTTTGGTCGCGTACTGGTCCAGGTGCTCCTGGTAGTATGCATCTGCTGCTTCGTCTGAGATTTCGATGGTATCTTTCAGGGTGTCTGCTGACAGCTCCAGGTAAGACACTTTCATCTGCTCAGGACGGGTAAACATCTGAGGGTTCTGCTGGTAGTACTGCTGCAGCTCTTCGTCGCTCAGCTCAACTTTGTCAGCAAAGTCAGCCACGTCCAGCTTCAGGGTACGGATCTGACGGGTTTGGGTAATCAGTTTACCCTGTGCGTCCACTTCACCTGGCAGGCTGAACTCACTCTCCTGAAGAGCAAGCAGCAGCTGGCGGCGAAGCTCATCACGGCGTACGAACTCAGCGTAAGTGTCCGGGCTGTAACCAGCACGGCGCAGCGCAGCGGCGTAAACTTCTTTGTCGAATTTGCCGTCGTTCTGGAAATATGGGGTATCCAGAAGCACCTGACGAACCTGCTCATCGCTGATACGCAGGCCCAGAGAATTTGCGTGCTGCTCAAGAAGAATGTCGTTGATCATGCGGTCCAGAACGGACTTACGGAAGAACTGAACATATTCAGGGTTAGCCAGCTGCGCGGTGAAGTACTCACCCAGCTGTGACTGCATGCGGTTACGCTCGTCCTGGTAAGCTTTTTCAAACTGACCACGGCTGATCTCAACATCACCGACTTTCGCTGCGGCATTGTTGCTGCTGCCGAGGTATCCACTCACACCGGTGAACACAAACGAAAGAATGATGATCCCCAGAATAACTTTAACTGCAACGCTGTTTGCGCCTTCGCGCAATCGCTCCATCATAACTTAATTACTCTCCAAAAAATTGCCGCCAGGCGACGTGCCCGAAAGAGCGGGAATGGTGTCGATAATATCAGAAAAAGAAATGCGCACCACAGGGATGCGCATTTTTGAAAGACATTTAACAGCGTATTGGAAGCCAACCCGGCTAACCGCTGAAAAAACAATCAATCTGAATTAGTTACACGCGTCTTTCAGAGCTTTACCAGCTTTGAACGCAGGAACTTTAGCTTCAGCGATTTGGATCTCTTCACCAGTTTTTGGGTTACGGCCAGTACGTGCTGCGCGGGTACGCACGCTGAAAGTACCAAAGCCAACCAGAGCAACCTGGTCACCAGACTGAAGGGTATCACCTACTGCTTCGATGAATGCGTCCAGAGCACGACCTGCTGACGCTTTAGAGATGTCCGCGTTTTCTGCAATTTTTTCTACTAGTTGTGTCTTGTTCACTTTATGTTCCCCTTTACTACCACCGAGGTTTTTGTTGGCGGTATTCGTTCCATTAAAAACTTAGTTATTGTTAAGCAACCCCTTGTGGGTAAAGGCGCCGCTCTTGGTGATTAAACTTAGCGCCCTAAAAAAACGCTGACAAGCCTTTTAAGGGCTGTCAGCGTATTTCTTTTACTTATTTTTGCTGCACGTCACTATTTTACTGGCTCGAAAGCCACACCTGACGGGTCTTTCTCCAGTGCAATCGCAAGAACCTCATCGATCCACTGCACCGGTTTTACTACCAGATCAGCGATAACGTTGTCCGGAATCTCTTCCAGATCACGCTCGTTGTCTTTCGGGATCAGCACGGTTTTGATGCCGCCGCGATGCGCTGCCAGCAGTTTTTCCTTCAGGCCACCGATAGGCAGAACTTCACCACGCAGGGTAATTTCACCCGTCATGGCCACTTCCGCTTTCACCGGGTTACCGGTCAGGCTCGATACCAGCGCAGTACACATGGCGATACCCGCACTCGGGCCGTCTTTTGGTGTTGCGCCTTCCGGTACGTGCACGTGAATATCACGCTTCTCGTAGAAGTCTGCGTTGATGCCCAGCTTTTCAGCACGGGTACGTACTACCGTCATCGCCGCCTGGATAGACTCCTGCATCACGTCACCCAGACAACCGGTTTGGGTCAGTTTGCCTTTACCTGGCATGGCTTCGGTTTCGATGGTCAGCAGATCGCCGCCCACTTCGGTCCACGCAAGGCCGGTTACCTGACCGATACGGTTATGGTCGTCCGCTTTGCCGTAGTCGTGACGCTGCACGCCCAGGAACTCTTTCAGGTTGTCCATATTGACGTGTACTTTCTTCAGATCCGGCTTCAGCAGGATCTTCTTCACCGCCTTACGGCAGATCTTAGAAATTTCACGCTCCATACCACGTACGCCCGCTTCACGGGTGTAGTAGCGGATAATGCCGATGATCGCAGAATCGTCGATCTCGATCTCATCCGGCTTCAGGCCGTTACGCTTGATCTGCTTATCGACCAGGTGACGGGTCGCAATGTTCAGCTTCTCGTCTTCGGTGTAACCCGACAGACGGATCACTTCCATACGGTCCAGCAGCGGGCCAGGAATGTTCATCGAGTTAGACGTCGCAACGAACATTACGTCAGACAGATCGTAGTCCACTTCGAGGTAGTGATCGTTGAACGAGTTGTTCTGCTCAGGATCAAGCACTTCCAGCAGCGCTGATGACGGATCACCACGCATGTCAGAAGACATCTTGTCGATTTCATCCAGCAGGAACAGCGGGTTCTTCACGCCAACCTTGGACATTTTCTGAATCAGCTTACCCGGCAGAGAGCCGATGTAAGTCCGGCGGTGACCGCGGATTTCCGCTTCATCACGCACGCCGCCCAGCGCCATACGGGTGTATTTACGGCCGGTCGCTGCTGCAATAGAGCGGCCCAGCGAGGTTTTACCCACGCCCGGAGGACCAACCAGACACAGAATCGGACCTTTGAGCTTATTGATACGGTTCTGCACCGCCAAATACTCAAGGATGCGCTCTTTCACACGCTCGAGGCCGTAATGGTCTTCGTTTAAGATCTCTTCGGCTTTAGCCAGGTCTTTCTTCACCTTGGAACGCTTGGCCCACGGCACACCAACCATCCAGTCGATGTAGCTGCGAACCACGGTCGCTTCGGCTGACATCGGAGACATCATCTTCAGCTTGTGCAGTTCCTGCTCTGTCTTGTCGCGCGCCTCTTTCGGCATTTTGGACTCTTCGATCTTCTTCTTCAGCATCTCGAATTCGTCCGGCGCGTCGTCCATCTCACCAAGCTCTTTCTGAATCGCCTTCATCTGCTCGTTGAGGTAGTACTCGCGCTGAGATTTTTCCATCTGCTTCTTCACGCGGTTGCGGATACGCTTTTCCACCTGCAGAAGGTCAATCTCTGACTCCATCTGGCCCATCAGGAACTCAAGACGCTCATTCACGTCCAGGATTTCCAGCACTTCCTGCTTGTCGTTCAGCTTAAGTGGCATGTGCGCAGCGATGGTGTCTGCCAGACGCGCGGCGTCTTCGATACCGCTCAGGGAAGTCAGCACTTCCGGCGGGATCTTCTTGTTCAGCTTGATAAAGCCTTCAAACTGGTTGATCGCACTGCGAACCACGACTTCCTGCTCGCGCTCGTCAAGCTCAGGCGTTGGCAGGTATTCAGCATCCGCCAGGAAGAAGTCATTTTCGATAAACTGGTGAATTTTGGCGCGCTGCTGGCCTTCGACCAGTACTTTTACCGTGCCATCAGGCAGCTTCAGCAGCTGCAAAATCGTTGCAACGGTACCGATCTGGAACAGATCGTCGACGGCCGGCTCATCAGTATCAGCCTGTTTTTGGGCAACCAGGAGTACCTGCTTGTTGGAGTCCATTGCAGATTCAAGACAACGGATAGATTTTTCACGGCCAACAAACAGAGGGATAACCATATGGGGATATACCACTACGTCGCGCAGCGGCAACACGGGGATTTCTATACGCTCGGAACGCTCCAAGTTCATATTATTCTCTCTTCCGTTTCTGTTTATGTGCAGTATATGGGGGCAACTAAATGAGATTCAACGAGATAATAAAAAAAAAGGAGGCATAGCCCCCTTTTGTTTGCGGATGCGGAGATTTTACTCGCCGCCGGCTGCCTGATTGTCGTTACCTTCGTAGATAAGCAGAGGCTCAGACTCACCGTTGATTACAGACTCATCGATAACCACTTTGCTCACATCCGGGTTGGATGGCAGCTCATACATGGTATCGAGCAGAACCGCTTCCAGGATAGAACGCAGGCCACGGGCACCGGTTTTACGGTCCATCGCTTTCTTGGCGATAGCGCGCAGTGCGTCTTCGCGGAACTCAAGCTCAGTATCTTCCAGCTCGAACAGAGCGGCGTACTGCTTGGTCAGCGCGTTCTTAGGCTCACGCAGGATCTGGATCAGTGCTTCTTCGTCCAGTTCGGTCAGAGTGGTAGTTACCGGCAGACGACCGATAAACTCAGGGATAAGACCGTATTTCACCAAATCTTCCGGCTCAACCTGAGTAAACAGCTCGCCGATAGTCTTGGTTTCATCTTTTGAACGAACTTCAGCACCGAAGCCGATAGCCGTGCCGGTTTCAACACGCTGCTCGATCACTTTATCCAGGCCGGCAAATGCACCGCCACAGATAAACAGGATCTTAGAGGTGTCCACCTGCAGGAACTCCTGCTGAGGGTGCTTACGACCACCCTGCGGCGGAACGGACGCGATGGTCCCTTCTACCAGCTTCAGCAGCGCCTGCTGCACGCCTTCACCCGATACGTCACGGGTAATCGACGGGTTTTCTGCCTTGCGTGAAATCTTGTCGATCTCATCGATGTAGACAATGCCGCGCTCGGCTTTGGCTACGTCGTAGTCACATTTCTGCAGCAGCTTCTGGATGATGTTCTCAACGTCCTCACCCACGTAACCGGCTTCAGTCAGCGTGGTTGCATCGGCCATGGTAAACGGCACATCCAGGAAACGAGCCAGCGTCTCTGCAAGCAGGGTCTTACCGCTGCCGGTTGGGCCGATCAGCAGGATGTTACTCTTGCCCAGCTCCACACCTTCAGCCGTGGTATCGCCATTACGCAGACGCTTGTAGTGGTTGTATACCGCTACCGCTAACACTTTTTTCGCGTGCTCCTGACCGATCACGTAGTCATCGAGATGTTCGCGGATCTCACGCGGCGCAGGTAACGCAGCGGATTCCTTCTTAGGCAGAACATCTTTGATTTCTTCACGAATAATATCGTTGCACAAATCAACACATTCATCACAAATGTAGACTGACGGACCAGCGATGAGCTTGCGAACTTCGTGCTGGCTTTTGCCGCAGAAAGAGCAGTACAACAGCTTACTGCTACCGCCCTCTTTGCTTTTATCTGTCATTCGCTAACCTCTTAGCTTTCAAATTCTGATTTGAGTTTATAACATTTCGTTCCAAAATGCGCCTGCATCCTGGCACTCAAACCGCTTACTCAGCGTGGCGACTCAGTACTGAGTCTACCAGACCATATTCAACAGCCTGATCAGCTGCCATAAAGTTATCACGGTCGGTATCACGCTCGATAACTTCCAGTGGCTGGCCGGTGTGCTCAGCCAGAAGACCATTCAGACGGTTCTTAATGGTCAGGATTTCCTGCGCGTGAATCTGAATGTCAGACGCCTGACCCTGGAAGCCACCCAGAGGCTGGTGAATCATCACACGGGAGTTAGGCAGTACGTGGCGTTTGCCCTTCGCACCACCTGCCAGCAGGAATGAACCCATTGAGCAAGCCTGACCGATACATACTGTGCTGACGTCCGGCTTGATGTACTGCATGGTGTCATAGATAGACATACCCGCTGTTACACTGCCGCCTGGCGAGTTGATGTACAGGTAGATATCTTTATCAGGGTTCTCTGACTCCAGGAACAGCATCTGAGCCACAACCAGGTTCGCCATGTGGTCTTCCACCTGGCCGGTCAGGAAAATGATGCGTTCTTTCAGCAGACGGGAGTAGATGTCGTACGAACGCTCACCACGGGAAGTTTGCTCAACCACCATAGGCACAAGCGCGTCAATGATTGGTGACATAGCGTTTTTTTCTTGGTTGCTCATATTCTTATATCCCTAAATAAAATGGCCCGGATGATTTAACTCACACGGACCATTGTTAGCAGAAGAGTTAAAACAAAGTCAACTTTCTGCGCTCAGAAACCTGAATTATGCAGGCTGTTGAGCATTCATCAGCTCGCTGAAGCTAACTTCTTTGTCAGAAACCTGAGCTTTAGCCAGGATAGCGTCGATCGCCTGCTCTTCCAGAGCAACGTTACGCATGTTATCCATCATCTGCTCGTTCTGCTCGTAGTAAGCGATAACTTCAGTTGGATCTTCGTAAGCAGTCGCCATCTCTTCGATCAGTGATTTCACTTTCTCGTCGTCAGCTTTCAGCTCTTCAGACTTGATTACTTCACCCAGCAGAAGGCCAACAACTACACGACGCTTAGCCTGCTCTTCGAACAGTTCACGTGGAAGCTGAGCAGCAGCTTCAGGGTTGCCACCGAAACGCTGTGCAGCCTGCTGACGCAGAGTGCCGATTTCCTGGTCGATAAGTGCAGAAGGAACGTCGATGTCGTTCTCTTTAACCAGACCGTCAAGAGCCTGCTCTTTAGTGCGGGTCTTGATAGCTTGCTTCAGTTCGCGTTCCATGTTCTTACGAACTTCAGCTTTCAGGCCGTCAACGCCGCCTTCAGCGCCGAACTTAGAAACGAACTCGTCGTTCAGTTCTGGCAGTTCGCGAGCTTCAACTTTGTTTACCTTGATTGCAAACTTAGCAGCTTTACCTTTCAGGTTCTCAGCGTGGTAGTCTTCTGGGAAGTTCACGTCGATTTCAAATTCCATACCCTTGGTCTTGCCCTGGATACCGTCTTCGAAACCTGGGATCATGCGGCCTGCGCCCATTTCCAGAGGGAAGTTCTCAGCTTTACCGCCTTCGAATTCTTCACCGTCGATTGAACCAACGAAATCGATAGATACACGCTTACCGTCTTCAGCTGCTTCTTCAACTTCAGCCCAGGTCGCCTGCTGCTTGCGCAGAGTTTCGATCATTTCGTTAACGTCTTCATCTTTAACGTCAGCAGCTGGTTTCTCAACTACGATGTTTTCCAGACCTTTCAGTTCAACTTCCGGGTACACTTCGAAAGACGCGGTGAATACCATGTCTTTGCCTTCTTCTACTTCAACTGGAGCAAAAGTAGGTGCGCCTGCAGGGTTGATCTTCTCTTTAACGATCGCTTCGATGAAGTGGCGTTGCATAACTTCGCCCATCACGTCCTGACGTACTGCTTTGCCGTACATTTTAGCAACCATCTTCATTGGCACTTTGCCTTTACGGAAACCATCAAAACGACGGTTTTTCGCGATGTTGCGCAGTTCAGCTGTTACTACATCTTCGATGTTCGCAGCAGGAACGGTAATAGTAAGACGGCGCTCCAGGCCCTCTAGAGTTTCAACAGTAGCTTGCATTATAAATAAACCTCAATACTGGCTCAGGCTTGCTGAGCGGGTCACCCTCGGTGACCTCATCCTTTGTGTTGTTCTGTTCAAAAAACGGAAACTGAAACCACCAAGTCTCAGTTGGTGAACTATTTAGCGACATCCTCTTTACAGAAGCTGTCTCCGAATCAGTCTCAGGACAGAATTTTCAGACGCGACATTCTAGCGATATGCATCCGCCGTGTCGAGCCGGGACCTGAAATCTCAAACCGCTGTTCGACAAAATGGGGACAATACCTGGGTTTTCAAGGGAAAAAAGGACTTTTTTGCACAAAAAAACGAAAAAGAGATCTTTGTCTTGTTTTCGGTGGGTTGGGTGGGAGGTTTTTGAGCGGGTTTGGTTGCCCGGTGCTCGGTGCTCGGTGCTCGGTGCTCGGTGCTCGGTGCTCGGTGCTCGGTGCTCGGTGCTCGGGATTTTGCCGGTTCTTGAGCAGGAAGCAAGGCACAATGACGAGTTTTGGGTCTGGAAGCTTCGCAGGCTGGTTCTGCGGTTATTTAAAAGTAACCGAAACTGAACTCGTTTGACATGGTGCCATAATCGATTTTTCGTGCATTAGCACCCAGCTCACCACAACCACAAAACGGGTTCTCCCCCTCCCCGAGGGGGAGTTAGAGGGGGTGTGGTAGCGCCAACCCAACCACCTTACTCCCACCGGAACAACAACATAAACGAAACCATAAAATGTCTTCACCAGACTGGAGCAAGTGGCTTAATGAGAGTATGATTGCACAAATTTTCTGCGTAACAGTGATCGGCAGCAAAAATGCTTGATGACTTACCATTACTAGAAATTCCGGGTGTGCGTTGAAGATCTGCATGAGAGCGGGGATCTGGTGGTGTGGTGCTGTCGATCTTGCTTAGTCGGGAGTTATGCGGTTGCTGACAGTTGATTATTGAGAGATCTGCGGAGTTGGTGATGGTGAAAGGCGGTATTGGTTCGCAGATAAAGCGTTAACTGGCTTTCCACACATTATCTATTGATTTAGATAAAGTTTAGTGTATATTACGCAATAAGTTTCCCATGGAAACAACGGTATTGCCTTCTATCAATCAGCAATGGTTGATCTTCAGCTGTGAAATTCACACTGACGGGGGTGAGACGTCAAATTTTCATCAACCAAGTGGTAACTTACTTTTACTTGGGTTTATACCGTGGAAAGGCTCGAGCTAACGCTCGAGCTTTTTTGTATGAGGAATATATGAGTTTAGAAAAACATTTAGCAAGCGTGATTAAAGATGAAGCGAAAAAGCTAATCAAGAGATATCATGAATATCACAACCGTTTGCACTTGGAGCATGAGAGAAACAAAAAAAGACTCGGTGATTCAGCGCCAACTAAGATTGTTCATCAACCAGATTACTGGTCTATCGATAAAAAATTTAATCCTTTCTATGTATTAAAAAAGCATAAAAGTATCGCAAGATCCATTGCGAGAAAAATCGAAGATAGAACATACACCCCCAATGCTCCACATATTAAAATCGTTCCTAAAGCTGATGGTGGGGAACGAAAAGTGTCTATTTTCCAGATTCCTGATGCAGCAGTATCGAAGTTATTTTTTAATCGATTGTTAGCAAAGAATAAACACAGATTTAGCTCGTTTTCTTATGCTTACAGAAATGACCGAAATGTTCATTTTGCGATTCAAGACATCTCCGTTGACCTACGGAGAAATGAGCGTACTTTTTTAGCTGAATTTGACTTTTCTGACTATTTTGGTTCTATCTCGCACGACTATTTAACTAAACAGTTTGACCAAAATGGCTTTTTCATTAGTCCAGAAGAAAGATTTGTAATTAAAGTTTTCCTGAAAGATAGAACCGTAGGTATACCTCAAGGTACTTCTATTAGTTTATTTTTAGCTAATTTGACATGTTGGAATTTTGACTCTGATCTAGAAAGGGAGGGAGTTAAGTTTTCTCGATATGCCGATGACACAATTGTTTGGACTCCCGACTACTCGAAAATATGTAATGCGTTTGGCTTGATAAATCGATTTTCGAATGATGCAGGAGTAAAAATAAATGCTGCAAAATCGGAGGGTATATCATTGTTGACCAAAGAAGATTTCCCTTCAGAGATATCAGCTAAAAGTAGTTTGGATTTTTTAGGGTACACCCTATCAGTTGACAATGTTTCTATCAAAGATAAGTCTGTGCTTAAAATTAAAAAGCAAATATCTTATATTCTATATAGAAATTTGATTCAGCCATTGAAGCAACCATCTTTAGCGGGTCAAGAGATTCCAGCAAACGACAAAGATAAAAACTTCCTTAGTGCAATGATGCAAATTCGTCGTTACATGTACGGTGGATTGAGTAAAAATCAAATTAACGACTATCTATCAGGTCGTACAAAACGAATTTATTTTAAAGGCGTAATGAGTTTCTATCCGCTTGTAAATGATACTAAACAATTAACCGAGTTAGATGGGTGGTTATTATCTGTTATTCATCGCGCGGTTCAGCATCGAGAAAAATTATTACGTAATAAATGGAATTACAATCGTTCTCACAGTTTTCCATTTAACCAATCGCGAGAACAGCTATTGGAAAAGTGTTCTAAAACTAAGGTTAACGGTAAGTATCTACTAGAAATTCCGAGCTTTTTATTAGTGCATAAAGCACTGAAAAAAGGCTTGTTGGAATCTGGTATTGAGAAAGTTATGAACCCAGACTCTCTGAGTTACGATTACTGATACACGCCAGTTAACAATCTGTTTAAGAGTGATTCGCAACGCTTGGCATTTTTGCTGTGCGTTGCGTTTTGTGTTTAAGGTAGTCTGCGGTGGCATCGGTATTGCGTTGCTCACACCTTAACATGGCGTTATATAGCACTCTACATAGGAGGTATTTTTGAATCTAGATAACATTACTGAGTCTGATGCAATTAAGAGCTTAATAATTGCTTCGGCTCCAGAAAAAGAAAGCGAGATCCTAAGTTATTGGGAACAATATGAGCCTAAGTTTAGCTTAAAAGGAGACTCACTTGGTTTCTCGATGAGTGTGATTTTTGACTCTGTTGTATTTGATCATAAAGCAATGTGCCAAATGTGGTTACTTGGTTTTGCAGCGCAAAAATCTTTACATGCCCTTGGTGAATTATCACAGAATACACCTGAATCTAGTCGATTATATTTAGAGTATTCAAAAGAATTTAATCAGCTTATAGATAGTGTATTGAAGCTAAAGTCTGTTGAAAGAATTGAAGATTTTGAATGGCCAGACAATGTACCCAAACCATACGATGGAAAACCCAAGGACATAAACGGGAGTATGGTTTTTGATCTTATTTGTATGTCTGGAGCATACTGCTTCCTTCATGAAATCAAACACATTATGTTTAGTGAATCTGAAACAAAAATCTCCATCCACGATGAAGAGATGGAATGTGATAAATTTGCTAGGGAGTTTTTGTTATCTGAGGTTTCAGAGTATTCCTTGAATAATAACTATGACTCGAAGTTAGTTTCTTCAAAACGAGCTATGAGCATAGCGTTATCATCATTTTATTTGTTTGTAATTACCCCAAAAGAAAACTGGAGGGGCACAGATACTCATCCATCAATAAAGGACCGTATTCTTGCGCTATCTGAATATACAAACTTTGAAGGGAATGACTATTTTTGGCAATACTTTGCTGGCTTATCTTTAGCATTGGTGATGCGGAATAATATACATATAGAGCAACAGTTGGTTGTTTGTCACAAGACATTTTGTTTGTCGCTGATTGAACTGTTGGATCAAGCTATATAATGCGCTTTTGGGGTCAGATCTTTCATCTTGGCCCACACCAAACCTCAAACTTTCCAATAACTTAATAAACCACCAGCCCACAATCGCTGAACCAGCTAAAAGTCGCTACCGCGAGATAACCCCCACCCTCGCTGACACCAGATCCTGAATCGCGCTCAACCCACACAGCACTTTGCCAGTTCACGGGAGCGCGTTCAGGACGACTGTGGTGAGGCATGGTGGCTTATTGGTTGCTCGGATCGCTTAACGAGATCCCGGTTCGCGCCTGCCTTTGAGGGTGTGAAATGTTCCGTGGAACGCGACCGGGATGACGGATTTTTTAGATTTATAACAGTGGGTTAAAAAGTTGTCATCCCGGAAGTTCTGCCCACCCGAGGCTATGAGAGGCACACTGCTAAACCAGAGCTATCCGGGATCTCACAACGCGATCTTAAAACCCAATTACTGTACACAAACGTCCCCCATCCCCCGGCCAAAACCCAACTTTCGATTTCGAAATCAATAATCCAAACGAACCAATATGAACGCCTTTTTGCATTCGATTCCAAAACCTGTGCTCGAATTCGAAACACAGAGCTCCCCTCCCCCACACACACTTTATTTATTCCCCACCCGTAAATCTAAAATAGCTCGGCCGCTACTGATAACGTGACGCAATAGATCTGGATATAGTGATTACAACGTAAATATTAAACACCGGTTGAAGGTGAACAGAATGGCAATCAGTAGTGTAAACACAGCAGTTGCAAGTGCAATGACCAATAGCTTGCAACTTGATAAAGTCTCATCAGGTAAAGAGCAGACATTCCAGCTTAAATTGGACCAGGGCAAAGAATACACCATCAAAGTGGATGGAAGCGGTCAGGTATCAGCCAGCCGAAATCTGGATCATTTATCAACAGCCGGACGCATAAAAAACGCCGTTGTCGACTTTTTCAGCAGAGCAACGACTAAGAATGAGAGTGCCTTTACCACCCGAGCCTCCCAGATTCAGTCACAAATTCAGAAACAGTTATCCGAAGCTCTTCCAGCTCACAAGTTAGCCAACGCGGCTTTCAGCCAAACAGCTGACAACTTCAAAAATGAAGCTCAATACCTGAAAAAAGGTACCGATGTAAAAACAGCAACATTTGATGATGTCACTGACGCCAACAAGAATCGTTTAGGCCTGGCAAATCTGGATAGCGACGCAAAAGAGATTGTACTGCAGAACTTCTCTGATTTTATCGTCGGTAAAGATGCTCTTTTCAGTATCCTCAGCGATGACTCTATGCAGAAAACGATAAGTGCGGCCGGTGACGAGCAAAAAATGCGGGAGCTGGCAAGACAGCAGGAACCATTCAGTGCAAAAGTAAATGCTGAGTTTACCACTCAGTTCATCGCGCGTTATAAATAACAGGAAGAGTGACTGGTGGATATTTATAGAAAAATACTGGCTGAGCTAGCCGCTGAACAACTGATTTTTGATGAAAACCATGTATGTTCCTTTGAAATTCAGCCGACAAACAACGATGAAGCCCAGCCGTTTATCGTCAATATCGTCGGCAATACTCTTTTACAGGAGTTGGCCATCTCAGTAACAACCTCTGCGGGGATACCGGATCGGATATCTAAAGAACTGTTCTCTTTATTGGCAGAGCGCGCTATTGGTCCTCTTCGTGGTGAGAGTGGCGTCGGTATTTATCCGGGCACGGAACAACTGTCTGTTTATACCAACATCAGGCTTATTGATTATCACCCAGGTCAGGTAAAAGAAGCGCTGTCAGAGTTGCTTGAGAAAGCAAGCGAGTGGGAAAAAATCCTGTTAACAGACAGCACTCCAGACTGCGATCAGGATAAAACGTCTGCAACTTACGCTTTCAGATCAGGCAATATCAGAGTCTGACTCCCCTCCTCCCGAAGCATAACGTCCCCGCACCAGCAAAGCCTGTCGGAGCGGGGTCACCAGACGTCCTCAAAGGCCCGGCAGAACACAGCCAGGATATCAGCGATGTCATGGGGGCTCGGGGTCAGCCTTTCATCTTGCCCCACACAAAACCTCATGCTTTCCAATAATTTAATAACACTACCAACCCACAATCGCTGAACTCACAAAAAGTCGCTACCGCGAGATAACCTCCGCCCTCGCTGACACCAGATCCTGAATCGCGCTTAACCCCCATTGCACTATGCCAGTTAACGGGAGCGCGTTCAGGACGACTGTGGTGGGGTATGGTGGTTAATTTGCTGCCCGGGTCGCTTTACGAGATCCCGGTTCGCGCCTGGCTTTGAGGGTGTGAAATGTTTCGTGGAACGCGACCGGGATGACGAATTATTGTTTAGTAACAGATAGTTAAGTACACCAAGAGCTCAGCCTCAGTACCCCTTAAAAAAACCACCATCCAAAACAATATTCTGCCCGGTCATGTGATTCGCCAGCGGCCCGGTAAGCGCCTGTACTGCATCCACCACATCCTGCACCGATGCGTACTTCCTGAGTGGGACGTTACTGACTTCCTGCGCCATCTGCTCTTCAAAGCTGTTACCGTTAGCCTCTGCTTTGTCCTGCATCTTTTGGGTATAGGAGTCCGTCATCACGCCTCCCAGAGAGAGAGTATTGACTGAAATGCCCTGCGGGCCGAGTGCCAGTGCCATCGTCTTTGCCTGCCCCAGCCAGGCGCTTCTCAGACAGTTGTTGGTTGAGTAGTGTGTCAGTGCAGACTTACTGCTGATACCTGATATCAGCACCAGTCTGGTCTTGTCTGCAAAAGCCCCCTGCTCATATAGTTTTTTGAGCAGGCTTACCGGGCGGATAAAGTAGTTGTGATAAAGGCTCAGCCACTGTTCGCTGTCAGGAAAAACCTCCCCCGACGGCGGGATTCTTGGAATGATAAAGACAACCTGGTCCAGCTTGCCTGCATCAATGATCTCCTTTGCTGCTGCTTCAATACTCGCATCATCAAAGAAATCCAGCGCGACTCTGGTCACCGTGTTTGGATGTGCTTCGGCAAGAGCGCTGAGTTTGGCTTTGTCCCGCCCGGTCAGTACCAGCTCGTCACCTGCAAGCGATGAAGCAATCGCACTACCCATTCCGCTGGTCGCGCATGTTATTAATGTTCGTGTCACTCGTGGTTCCTTTCTGTCCGGTGGTGGCTGATTTATGCGTTACTGGTTGAAAATATTATCACTTATTCTTCTGGTAATGCAGTGAGGGCTACACCTGCCTGTAACCGCTGAACCTGCGAGAAGTCGCTGCCGCGAGATAACCCTTACCCTCGCTGACACCAGATCCTGAATCGCGCTCAACCCACACAGCACTTTGCCAGTTAACGGGAGCGCGTTCAGGACGACAGTGGTTGGGTATGGTGGTTTATGAGCTGTACGGCTCGCTTTGCGGAATCCCGGTTTCTTACTAACAGCACTCGATACCTGGCCCCATTACTGTTCCATTCACCGTATCCGGATCTTCAGTGTCACTTCTTCCGGAACACGCCTTTCCCTGCGCGGCTTTACTTCCTCCTTTGATTTAAAAGCGTCCGGGAAGCGCCGTTTCACCGGGAAGAAATCAGCGTTCAGGTCGAACCCAGCTTTACTGTATTCGGCCTGAAGCATTTCAACAGCCTCAATTGCTTCTTTAACAGAACTAAAACTATCAAGTTCAATCTCTGATCGTGATAACAGGCCTTTTTCCAACAGGCTGGATTTTGCCGGATGCAGTATTACATTAATCACTGTAGTCGTAGAACCAAGATTGTTCGATCCGCTGGTATGCGTCTTTACTGCAGTGGTTATTCGATCCTCATCAGACAACGGTATTTGCTGAACAACTTCAGAGAAAAAGTTCCTGTTGCGATAGATCACTCCTCTGCTGGCGGAAAAATGCAAAGAGGGCTTAAGGCATACCAGCCACAATGCCGCAGCTCCCATCGTCAGAGTCATCAGACCCGGGGCAGGTAACACTCCCAAAAGCAGAATACTCAGAAAGATTCCCCAACGTATAAAAGGCAGAACCGTCCAGCTGGCTACCACCTCATCTTCATTTGCTTCCCACTTGCGCATTATTGTTCTCTCCATCTGTGAACTAACGAACTCTGTCTGAAGTATCCGGTTTCCTGTAGGGCTTACGACAACACCGGCAATCTAATTGACTGAAAATATTACCATTACTTAGTGTGCGACACACTATCGCACTGATAAAAATATGCATCCGCGCGCGTAATGTGGGGCAAGTTTAGCATCTTGCCTGTCCCATAACCGCTGAACCTTGGAAAAGTCGGGAGCCCGTTCAGGACGACTGTGGTGGGGCTCGGTGGTTAACTGGCTGCTCGGATCGCTTTTCGGGATCCCGGTTCGCGCCTGCCTTCGAGCGTTTGGAATGTTCCGTGGAGCGCGACCGGGAAGACGGATTTTTTGGCTTTATAACAGTGGGTTAAGAAATTGTCATCCCGGAAGTTCTGCCCACCTGAGGCTATGAGAGGCACACTGCCAAAACAGAGCTATCCGGGGTCTCATAACGCGATCTCAAAACCCAATCCCGAGGCATTTGTGCACACCACTCACCCTGGCCAATAACGAGCTTTCGATTTCGAAAACAAAATCCAAAACGAACCAATATGAACACCGTTTTCCATTCGATTCCGAACCTTTTGCTCGAATTCGAAACACAAAGCTCCCCCTCCCCCTGCGCAGAACATCAGGCAGCGATCAACAACACAGTAACTCCATTGCAGCTCCTGTAAAATTACGCGTTATCTCAACATGTTGTGCTCACACTGCACAACAATAACGCCTCCATTTAACCCCGGTACAGGACGTAAACCGTGACCATTACAGATACCATCCGCGAAGAGCTGACCAATGTCGGCTACCCTCATCATCCGGTTAAAACCGGCCAGATCCGCAGTATTTCAGGCAAAGTCTACCGGACACTGGAAAGCAAACAGATTGATGACGTACTGGCGGCCTGTGAAGCGCTGCTGGAGGTGCGGGACTGGGCATTTGGTGTGATTGCTTATGACTGGGCATTCCGGGTCAGGAAACAGTACACCCCGGATACATTCAAACGCTTTGAGTCATGGCTGGTTAAATACGTTCGGGACTGGGGAGACTGTGATGATTTCTGTACCCATGCATTCGCGCCCTGCTCGCGCAGCACAATGAACTATTTGATAGCGTTCTGCCGTGGATTAAACACGAAAACTTTGCCGTAAGGCGGGCGGCGGCCGTGGTGCTGATCTATCCGATTAACAAAGGGGCCAGTTCCCGGCTGAACCCGCTGGCAGTGGCTGATTTGCTGCTGGATGACGACCACCATCTGGTACAAAAAGGCTATGGCTGGATGCTGAAGGTACTTTCTCAGAAAGAACCGGAAACGGTGATCAGTTACCTGAAACAAAAGCACGACCGAATGCCAAGAACCGCATTCCGTTATGCGATTGAAAAGCTGGCGCAGGACGAGCGCAAAGCGCTTATGTCGCTTTAGTCGCACCAGCGTCAAAGGAAAGCAGGATCAAAAAAAGGGTTTGAGCGCAAAACGCCCAAACCCTGAAGCCGGGAAAAAGATGTCTGAAAACCAACCCGGCTCTCTCCCCGGGGCCCGAGCCTGTAAGCCCCTAAAGTTCGATTAGCTCCTGTGTCTGCGCGTCAAAAAAGACCGCTTTGGACAGGTCGAAATGCAGCGGTGCCATCTGGCCTGCTCTGGCATCGAACTCCGGCGACAGGCGGCATGCCACTTCCTGGTCGTTCACTTTGACCATGGCGATGGTGTCCGGGCCGGTTGGTTCAAGTACTTCGAGCTGAAGATCGAGACAGGTGGTTACACTCTGCTCGTCGCCCGGCTGCTCGGTGATGTGCTCAGGGCGCAGACCAATCACTATCTGTTTGCCATCCTGGGTGCGCATCGACTCCGGCAGGCGGATATGGTGCTGCTGATCATTGGTACCGGTTACCTTGATCACCGGGTTCTGCTCATCATCCAGGTCTATCATGGTATGGATGAAGTTCATCGACGGTGAGCCCATAAACCCGGCAACAAACATATTGGCTGGCCGGTTGTAGATCTCTTTCGGCGTACCGAGCTGCTGCAGTTCACCATCTTTCATCACCGCGATCCGGTCGGCCAGGGTCATGGCTTCTATCTGATCATGGGTCACGTAGACGATGGTGGTATTGAGCTGCTGGTGCAGGCGTTTGATCTGGTGGCGCATCTCCACCCTGAGTTTGGCGTCCAGGTTGGAAAGCGGCTCATCAAACAGATACAGCTTCGGCCTGCGGGCAAGCGCCCGTCCCATCGCGACCCGCTGGCGCTGACCACCGGAGAGTTGAGAGGGTTTACGGTCGAGCAGCTGGTCAATCTGGAGCATTTCTGCCACCCGGGTGACTTCCGCGTCGATCTCCGCCTGAGGCATCTTGCGAATACGCAGGCCAAAGGCGATGTTCTCGTAAACCGACATATTGGGATAGAGCGCGTAAGACTGGAACACCATGGCGATATCCCGGTCTTTGGGTTCAACATGCGCCACGTCGACCCCGTCGATCACTATCTCCCCGGAGCTGATGTCTTCCAGCCCTGCAATGGTGTTCATCAGGGTCGATTTACCACAGCCGGACGGGCCAACCAGGATAAGAAACTCCCCGGAGTCGATGCTGATATCGATCCCCTTCAGGGTTTCCTGCTCAGCGTTTCGATAGGTTTTGCGAATTTGGTTCAGTTCTAATGTAGCCATCGTTTATCCCTTCACTGAGCCTGCGGTCAGGCCGCGTACAAAATATTTACCCGCCAGCACATACACCAGCAGCGTCGGCAGCGCGGCGATAATGGCCGCCGCCATATCCACGTTGTACTCTTTCACCCCGGTACTGGTGTTGACCAGATTGTTGAGCGCCACCGTGATTGGCTGGGTTTCTGAGCCGGAGTACACCACCCCGAACAGAAAGTCATTCCAGATGGAGGTGAACTGCCAGATCACCGTCACCATGATGATGGGCACTGACAGCGGCAGCATGATCTTAAAGAAGATAGTAAAGAAGCCCGCCCCGTCCAGCTTGGCCGCCTTGACCAGTTCGTCCGGCACCCCAACGTAGAAGTTACGAAAAAACAAGGTGGTAAAGGCCATCCCGTAGACCACGTGCACCATCACCAGACCAAAAGTGGTGTTGGCCAGGCCGAGTTTGCCCAGCAGCGCCGCCATTGGCAGCAGAATTACCTGAAACGGAATAAAGCAGCCAAACAGCAACAGGCTGAAGAACAGGTTGGAACCGCGGAACTGCCACTTGCTGATCACATAGCCGTTAAAGGCACCCAGCAGGGTGGAAATCGCCACCGCCGGTATCACCATCTGGAACGAATTCCAGAAATAGCCTTTAACCCCTTCACACTTCACCCCGGTACAGGCGCTGTCCCAGGCCTTGGCCCAGGCATCGGTCACCCACTCCTGAGGCAGGGTCATCAGGTTCCCGGCGCGGATATCCGGCAGGGTTTTAAACGAGGTGGTGACCATCACAAACAGCGGCATCAGGTACACCAGACAGAAAAACAGCAGCAGCGCATAGAGCAGAGCGCGGCTCAGATTCATTGGTCGGCTCATGATTTACGCTCCCTCAGTTCTGAATAGAGATACGGCACCAGAATCGCAAGAATACCGGCCAGCATCATCATGGCACTCGCCGCACCCAGGCCTATCTGACCACGGGTAAAGGAGTGGGCATACATAAACAGCGCCGGCAGGTCAGAGGAATAACCAGGCCCGCCTGCGGTCAGTGCGGTCACCAGGTCAAAACTCTTGATCGCGATATGCGAGGTAATGATCACGGCGCTGAAAAAGACCGGACGCAGACACGGCAGAATGATTTTCCAGTAAATCACCGGCAGACTGGCACCATCGATTTTGGCCGCCGAGATAATCGAGGAATCGATACCCCGCAGGCCAGCAAGAAACATCGCCATCACAAAGCCGGAGGACTGCCACACTGCGGCGATCACCAGGGTGTAGACAGACATTTCTGAGTTCACCAGCCAGTCAAATTTGAACTGGGTGTAGCCCCAGTCGTGGACCAGTTTTTCTATACCTAGGCCCGGGTTTAAAATCCACTTCCAGGCAGTACCGGTCACGATGAACGACAGCGCCATCGGGTAAAGATACACGGTGCGGATCGCCCCTTCCTGACGGATATTCTGGTCGAGCAGTATCGCCAGAAACACGCCCAGCGCGATGGCGATAACAATGAACAGCACGCCGAAGATCCCAAGGTTGGTGATCGAGGTAACCCAGCGGTCGTTATCCATCAGTTTTTCGTATTGTGCCCAGCCAACAAACTTAAAAGTCGGCAGAAAGCGGGAGTTGGTCATCGACAGGGCTGCAGTCCAGAAAATAAATCCGTAGATGCACACCAGAGTGATCACCATGGTTGGCGCCAGTACGATTTTGGGCAGCCAGTGCTGCAGCCGGTCCGCCAGATTTGGCTTTGGCGCGGTGCGTTTGGCAGAAGTCAAAGTGCGCTCCATAACAGTTCCTTTTGCAAGAAGCCCTCAGCATCGCCGCCCCCATGGCGGCGAGTGAGGAAAGACAGGCTCAGGTGAGCCCGCCTTTTAGGGGTGTTACATTGCAGATTTCACCGCTTTGGCCAGTTTCTTCGCTGCTTCTTCCGGTTTGGCTTTCGGATCATTGAAGAAGTTGGTCACGACGTCAAAGATCGCGCCCTGAGCATAACTGGTGGTCGACATACCGTGGGCCATACTTGGCACCAGGTCGCCGGATTTAGCGGTGGCTTTGAACTCAGCCATGGCATCGAGTGCACAGGAGTCGAATTTGGACATGTCCATATCCAGACGTACCGGGATCGAGCCTTTGTTGAGGTTAAATACTTCCTGGAACTTAGGATCCAGAATGGTGGCGGCCAGGGCTTTCTGTGCTTTGATGTTTTCCGCATCTTTAAGCTGGAAGAAAGCGAAGCTGTCTACGTTATGGGTAAACTGCCCTGCGGTACCCGGCGCAGGCACACAGACGTAATCTTTACCCGGCATTTTGCCTGCCGCAGTAAACTCGCCTTTGGCCCAGTCACCCATGATCTGCATCGCGGCTTCACCATTGATCACCATAGAGGTCGCCACGTTCCAGTCACGGCCCGGAGAGTTGGAGTCAATGTAGTCATGCACGCGCTGGAACTGACGGAACACTTCCACCATCTTGTCACCGGAAAGCACGCTCATATCCAGGTCTACAAAGGCTTTTACGTAATCCTCAGAACCCAGCACATCCAGCGCAATGGCTTCGAATACGGTCGCGTCCTGCCATGCCTGACCGCCGTGCGCAAGCGGAATAAAGCCCGCGGCTTTCAGCTTGTCACCGGCTTCAAAGAACTCAGCCATGGTGGTTGGCACTTTCGCGCCGGCTTTTTCAAACACTGCCGGGTTAGCCCACAGCCAGTTTACCCGGTGCACGTTCACCGGCACGGCCACGTAGTCGCCTTCCCATTTCATGATGTCGGTGACCATGCTTGGCACCACCTGGTCCCATTTGCCCTGGTCAGCCACATCATTCAGGCTGGTTAAGAAGCCCAGACCGCCCCACTCCTGAATGTCGTGGCCTTTGATCTGAGCGGCAGATGGCGGGTTACCGGAAACAGCGCGGGTTTTCAGTACCGTCATGGCACTTTCACCGCCACCACCGGCAACAGCAAAGTCTTTCCAGCTGTGACCCTGCTCTTCGAGCATGTCTTTCAGTACAGCGATGGATTTGGCTTCGCCACCAGAAGTCCACCAGTGAAGTACTTCAACTTCACCAGCGTTAGCAAAAGAAGTAGCGGCGAGGAGGGAGATGCTTAGTAGGGTTTTATTCAGTTTCATTGTTATCGTCCATGTTCAGGATTAAGCAAAACGGGGAAAACTTGTACCGCTGCGCCTTCCCCGATTGATTAGATTCTATTCACATCGCCAATAAAAGAATGAAACAAAGGGTAAGCTCAATGTAACATGCGCGTTACATTAGAGCTCACTATCGTGTGGGATCAATACCTTAGCTTCGAGCCCACCGTTTATAGAATTGTAAATTATGAGATCTCCGCCATGTGCGTGGAGAATGTTACGGCTGATCCCAAGCCCCAGACCATGCCCTTCACTGTCAGAGGCCAGGCGGTAATAGGGTTCAAATACGGCTTCCAGTTTCCCCTCAGGGATCCCCTGGCCTTCATCCAGAATGATCAGCTCCATCCTGTCGTCGTGGTCATAGGCAAAGACCCGCACCCGGGTGCCGTATTTCACGCCGTTGTCGATAAGGTTGGTCAGCACCCGCTTCATCGCCAGCGGTTTAGCCCAAATCGGGGAAATGGGTTTATCCGGCAGTATCACCTTTTCCCCGTTCTGATTATGGCTTTCGGCTATCTGGTGAAGCATCTCGTTGAGATCCACCAGCTCAGTGTTTTCGTGAATGTCTGTCTCACGCACACACTGCAGCGCGCCTTTGACCATCATCTCCAGTTCATCGAGGTCACGGTTAAACTTCTCCCGCTTTGCGTCATCCTCCAGCAGTTCGGTTCTGAGTCTCAGCCGGGTGATCGGCGTTTTGAGATCGTGGGAGATAGCCGAGAACAGGGATTCCCGGTCGGTGATATAACGGTTGATCCGCATCCTCATCCGGTTAAATGCCCGGGTAGCGGTAATAAGCTCACTTGCCCCCTCCTCTTCCAGCGGAGGCTGATCAGCATTCAGACTGAGATCGTCTGCTGCTTTCGCCAGACGTTTCAGCGGCTTGACCTGCCGCCGGACCAGGAAATAGGTCAGGATAAGCAGGATAGAAGCGGAGAACAGCAGGAACATCAGTTGGTCCCGGCCGAGGATCTCATCTTCGAGGCTGATATAGGGTGCGGGTAACAAAGCGGCGATATAAAGCCATTCCTCAGGCGCCAGTTCTATCTGCACTACCAGGATCGGCGGGCTGAGCGGTTCGAGCGTCAGGGTGTAATGGGCCCAGGACTTGGGCAGGTCATGGAGGAAAATGTCATTTTTTAAGATGCGCAGCCGGTCCGGTCGGGAGAACTCCACTTCTATCTGGCGGGCATTGGGCAGCTTCTGCTTCAGCACCTGCCTGACCGCGGATAACGAAGCGTGTTTGAGCTCAGAGTCCGGCACCGGCTCGATGATCAGCTGCTCGTGATTAAAGGAAACGAAAAAGCGGGTACCACCCATATTGCGGATCTGATCCAGCACGATATGGCGGTACTGCAACGGCAGCTTCTGAAAGAAGGTGACGGTGGAGGCGAACATATTGGCCATGCTTTCCGAGGCCGAGCGGATCCCCTCCAGTTCACGGTGTTTGGACTGACTGTACCAGATCATGGTCGCGATCCCCTGCGCCAGGGTGACCGCCAGCAGCGTCAGGATCAGGGTTCTTGCAACCAGGGAGTTAGGCCAGCCCAGTTTCATCGGCTCACCTCACCGCTCAAATGTTACCGGCAGGGTGAACATGTAACCGTTGCCGCGCATGGTTTTGATAAACTTATTGCCCTCTTTGCCAAACCGGTGGCGAAGACGGCTGAGCTGCACATCAATCCCCCGTTCGAACGGCATCGCTTCCCGCCCGCGGGTCGCGACAGAAATGGTATCCCGGTCGAGAATTTCATTGGGGTGAGACAGAAACAGCATCAGCAGGGTAAAGTCACTGCCCGACAGTTCACACACTTCCTCTGTTTCCAGATTAATCAGCTGGTGTGACAGGGTATCGAGCCGCCAGTGAGAAAAAAGCGCCGCTCTTGGCAGCCCTTCGCTGTGCTCTTCTTCATCGAGCACCTGTACCCGGCGCAGCAGGGCCTTGACCCGCGCCATCAGCTGTCTCGGGCTGAAAGGCTTGGCGATGTAGTCATCGGCACCGATTTCCAGGCCGATAATCTGATCGGTTTCATCCGATACTGCGGTCAGCATAATAATTGGCACGCTGGAGTGACGGCGCAGCTTCTGGCACAGGGCAAAGCCATCTTCCCCCGGCAGCATGACATCCAGCAGGATCAGGTCCGGATAGCCGTTGGCACCGATAAACGCATCCAGCTCTGTGCCATCACCGACCGTGGATACCCTGAAACCGCTTTTGGACAGATACTCGTCAAGCAGTTCACAGATCTCGCTGTCATCATCCACTACCAGTATGTGCGTTTTGTCGTGCATGCCAGCTCCTTGTTACGAATTGCTGACACAATCTTAACGCCGGTTTTTACCCTCCGGCGGGGTTATTTGGCAGATCTTTGACCGCGCTATCAGTTAACCTGAAGTTGTAGCACTGAATTTCCGCTACCGGTCACACTGGCTTTCAGGCTGGCATCACAGCTGAAATTCCGCGTATCGCTTACCGTACCAAAGCCGGAAAGAAACAGAACGCCCCGCGCTTATCCGGCAACGGGGCGTCCTGAAAGAGCGCAGAGGTATCAGCGGTGAATAGAGAGTTTCTCCAGCAGGAACTCTTTCTTAAATGGCTTGGCAACGTAGTCATCCATGCCGGAATCGAAGCACTTCTCGATATCCTGATCGAGCACACTGGCAGTCAGGGCGATAATAGGTACCCGTTTGTAGCCCTGCTCTTTCTCCCACGCCCGGATCACCTGAGTGGCGCTGAAGCCGTCCATCACCGGCATCATACAGTCCATCAGTACTGCCCGGTAACGGTTACCGGTTTGCAGCATTTTCACCGCCTCTTCCCCATTGTTGGCAAGATCGTACTCATAACCGGCGCGTTTAAGCACCAGAGCTACAACCTGCTGGTTGACCTTATTGTCTTCAACCACCAACACCTTGCCACTACCGCCACCATTTGCAGCCTCCGCATCACCTTCCCGGGATACCTTCTCCTTCAGGCGGTGATGACTGCGACCGGTTGCGCTGGAGAGGGTTTTCTTCAGCCTGGAGCCGAACAGAGGCGCAACGATCAAACCATCGACCTGTGGAATCAGCTCATCAAAATTGTCCCGGTTTCGGGCGCAAACCATCACGAGGGAATCGCTCATCTTGCTGTGATGGATTTCGTCCAGCTGAGCAATGGAACTGCCCTGCTCTTCCAGACACACGACCACCAGTTCCGGTTTGTACTGCCTGAACATCTCAGCACGTACGCCACTGCTCTGATACACCTCCAGACCCAGTTGCATCAGCTCAGAGCAGAGCAGCCCGGCATACTCTCGGTTGTTATCAATAAGCACCGCGCGCTGACCGGCAAACGGAAGCGTTACGGCGTTATCTGCCATGCACTGCAGCGGAACAGTGAAGTGGAAATCACTGCCCTCGCCCGGAGTGGATTCGACCCCGATTTGGCCTCCCATCAAATCAACCAACTGCTGAGAGATAGCCAGGCCAAGCCCGGTCCCGCCATAATCGCGGGTGATTGAACCATCGGCCTGAGTGAACGGACGGAAGATCTGAGCCTGCTGCTCAGCACTTATCCCTATTCCGCTGTCTTTGATACTGACGGTCAGTTTGCCCTGTCGGCAATCATCCGGCTCAAACCGCAGTCTGACCTGAATTTGCCCCTCAGAAGTGAACTTAACCGCATTCCCGATCAGGTTCAGCAACACCTGGCGCATACGGTGTTCATCAAGCATTACAGAAGGCATCACCGGTGGATAGACATCGAGCTCCAGTTTCAGGTTCTTCTCAGCTGCTTTCGCGCTGATGATTGACAGGGTGTCATACACCACTTCTTTGATGTCACAGGCGGCCGGCGCCAGCACCAGCGCCCCGGATTCAATCTTGGAGAGGTCCAGAATATCGTTGATCAGCAAAAGCAGGGTCTGGGAAGAGGTTTCGATTGTCTGGAGGTAATCGAGCTGAGACGGATCGAGGCGGGTATCGGCCAGTACTGAAGACATACCAATCACACCATTGAGCGGAGTACGGATCTCATGGGACATGTTGGCAAGAAACGCACTCTTGGCCACGTTTGCCCGTTCTGCTTCCTCCTTGGCGTGGATGATTCTGGTCTGGTTTGTGTCTCTTTCATCCAGCAGGCTGTTGAGGCTGCGGCCAAAGTCCGTCAGCTCATCAGCACCGCTCAGTTTCAGGCGGGTCGCTTCCCCCTGCCTGCGTTCCACATTTTTCAGCGTCAGCAGTACATCCGACAGGAAACGGTTCAAACGCCGGGACAACGCGGTACCAAACAGGCTCAGTGCCAGCATGGACAACAGGATCAATCCGGAAAGAGTGTACATCTTGGTATTGGCCGCAGTGACCTGCTCGCGAATACTCAGGCCAAGTTCACGGCTGACTTCATCAACCACATACTGGATTTGTTCAAACCGCCGGTCATAACCGCTCAGGCCTTCGATGATCTGACGCTGATCCGGCCGGGCATGGATGATCACATCCCGCAGCTGATAACTGGTGGCAAACGCCGGGTCTGAAAACGCGTTTCGAAGCAGTGCAATCTGACTCTCACTGGCGCTGATATTGATAAACCGGTCGATGTAGAGCTGCTGCCATTCACTCAGACTGATCAGCCTGGTTATCTGCTCCTGCTTGTCTCCTCTCTGTGCCAGCAGATAATGGATCAGCACTTTCTCATGCTGGGACCACAAAAGCAGCCACTGCAGTTCGTAGAGCACCTGTACATCCCTCTCGACCTGTGAGGGCAACTCCCCTTTCCAGCGGCTCTTCTCAATATTGGTCAGCAGCTGAACCTGAAGATCTTTCAGCCACATCGCCCAGTCATGGTGATCCTGAGGTTCAAGCCCCGGATACTCTTCCAGTACCTCACTGAACACGGTCAGTTGCCCACGGTACTGAGCCAAATCCTCCTGAGACAGCCCGGTATCAAACTGGTAACCGAGTGCCTTCAGCCTTTCCTGAAGCTGAGTGAGATAGATGATGTCCCGCTCGCTGCTCTGCTGGTCCGGAGACCGGAGCTGCAACGAATGGGCGGAAGAGAAAAACAGCGACAGGGAGCCTGTCAGCTTAACCCTGCTGTCCACCTGCTCCAGCACTTCAACGCGCTGATACTGCCTGACGATCTCAAGTCCGGCAACAATACCACCAAATGCAAGCGGAAGGATCACCAGTGCCAACAGTCGCGCTTTTATGGACACTTTGTCCAGCAAGCTCATGAAAACCTCTCGTCTCAAATTCACTTATTTTTGAGGCTGACTATTTGTTAATTGTGTTTTTTTTCTACTATAAATATTAGGCGAGATTTCAAAACAGGTAGAAATAAATTGTCGTTGGCCAAAAGGATAATAAATACAACAGGTTTAGCCTGGAGCTTTTTCCTGCTTTTGATGCTGTTAAATCCCGGCGTGGTTCGGGCAGAACAGCAGCAAACGCAGGATGTTGAATTTGCAGTATTTTCAATGAACAGCAACTTCCCTGCACTGAGCAAAAGCAAAGCTAGAATGATCTACAAAGGCCGTACCAAAAAACTCAACGGCAGCATCAAAATTGTATTAGTCGACCTTCCTGAAACCTCCATTCATCGCGAAGAGTTTTATAAAATGCTGTTGGGTAAATCGGTTTCTCAAATGAATGGATACTGGGCCAGTCTTTCATTTTCCGGTAAAGGAAAGCCGCCGGAAGAGTTAAACAGCGATGATATTAAAGAAATTATTGAGTGGCTCAATCAGCATCCCAATGGCATCGCCTACGCGCCGGTGAACAAAGTCCCGGAAAACGCCAATATTCTGATAACCATCCTGCAGGGGGAATAGACGATGAATCGAGCGATCTTCATATTACTTGCTTCCCTGCTTCCATTGCAGAGCGCCTACTCTGCCATTGAACTGACAGACGACCTTATCCTGAGCGGTTTTGGTTCAACCTCCGCTACACGCAGCGACAATGACGTACCACTGTTTATCACCCGGGGGATAGACGCGCATACATGCTATGACTGCGATACGACTTTTGGTATTCAGCTCGACTATACCGCCAACGACCAGCTCGATTTCTCAGCCCAGGTGGTTAAAAGGCCACAGGATCACTGGTCTTCCCCCGAACTGGAATGGGCGTATGGCAGCTGGGAACAGGGAGACGTAACCATTCATGCCGGCCGACAAAGGCTTCCGCTGTTTCTCGCCTCGGAATACTATTTTGTCGGTCATGCTTATATCTGGGCCAGACCGCCGCAGGATGTGTACGAGAGCCTGCTCACTTTTACCTACTACGAAGGGTTCAGCCTGGACTGGCAGTATACGCTGTCAGATTCTCAGGAGCTGACACTGACACCGTTTTACGGTTTTGGCAGAAGCAATGAAATTGATGTCGGGGTATACAGCATCAATATCGATGTGGACCATACCGTCGGGCTGGCTGCAGAACTGGCTGGCTTCAACTACCGTATCTATTCAGCGGTGATGAACACCCAGTATAAGATCTCATCTCCCTTCAAAGAAGAAAGCAATCTGACCATTTACACTCTGGGGCTGGATTACCACTGGGACCAGTGGCAAATCCTCACTGAGCTCGAAGCGGACCGGATGCAGACCACCTGGGATGCGACCCTTGCATACCATGCAGGTGATTTCAGCCCGTATGTCACCTATGGCGAGAGTCACCAGCGCCGGCGTTCCAGCACCGCCATCGCAGGGCTGCGTTACTTCATCGCACCAAAAGTCTCTTTAAACGCAGAGTGGCAAAAAGTGATGATGTCTGAAGAAGCCTATAAACAGGGTCACGAGGGCTACTTTCAGTATCCCCCAATAATGCAGCAGGAGGACAAGGACGCGAGCCTGTTAACTTTCATGATCAATTTTATCTTCTGAGCAGAGAGCGTCTGGCCCGCCGGAACAGGCTGCTGCGCCTCATTGAAGAACACAATCTGTTACAAATAACCTTCAGGGCCGCGAGTGCGGCCTTTTTCCTTCCCCCCTCTGTAAGCGGATGATTTCCTGACCACTCACAGAGCTGATTACGCAAGATTATCGATACTTACTATTCTATAACTATCGCCAATAAGAAGTTGACGTGGTAGCATTCCAAACTCTGGGATAAAGATCACAATAATGATTACATGGATGTTACTGGCTCCGGCGAATCTGGAACACAACAAACAAAGGTAACACATTCATGTTTTTAAAAAATTTATCGATTGGGAAAAAGATTGCCCTCTCGTTTGCAGTCATCGCACTCATCAATCTCGGTTATGGACTGTTCCTGCTCAGTGAGCTGGGAACGATCCGTTCAGAGCTGCTTAACTACACCGACGACACCCTTCCCGCTGTTGAAAAAGTAGACGGCATTCGGGACAAAATGTCATATTGGCGTCGCACCCAGTTTGCGGTTCTTGCGATGGAGGATCCGGCCGAAATCCGTACAACTATCCAGCGCAACGAAGGCATTCGCAGCCAGATCTCTGCCGAACTGCAGGAGTACGGCAAAAGCGTATGGCCGGGTGAGGAAGAAAATACCTACCGCCGCCTGATGACCACCTGGAATGGTTACCTGGAAACCATGAACACCTTCAACCAGGCGATGCTAAATAACGACAGGCAAGCCGCTTACCCGGTTCTGACGAGTTCACTTTCAACTTTTGAAAGCATCGAATCAGAAGTCAACAAACTGGTCGGCCTCCTGAAGCAGGCCATGGATTCAAACCGCAACCAGATCCTGCGTTCTGTTGACGGCCTGAGCACCACTTCTATGGTGAGCAACATTGCCATTCTTATCGTTATGGTTGTCATGACCGTTCTGCTGACCCGTCTGATCTGCGGACCACTGGCAATCATTGTAAAACAGTCACAGGCAATTGCTGACGGCGACCTGTCACAAAGCATTGACCGCAATGCCATTGCCAATGATGAACTGGGAGAGCTTGCAGATGCTTCCGGCCAAATGCAGAACAACCTGCGCCACCTGCTCGACGAAATCATCGCCGCCGTCACCCAAATGAGCAGCGCAGTGGAAGAAATGACCCAGATTTCTGAACTTTCAGCAGACGGTATGCGTGACCAGCAGGGCCAGATAACCCAAATCGCTACTGCGATGACAGAAATGAAAGCCGCTGTAGCTGACGTAGCCCGTAATACAGAAGATTCAGCAACCCAGGCTAACAGTGCCAACGAGCAGACCAAACAAGGTGCGCAGGATAACGGGCAGATGGTCAGCTCAATTCGTCAGGTATCTGAAGTTATCGGTCGCGCCGGTCAAACCGTGTCAGAGCTGGAGCAGCAGTCTAACCAGATCAACGTGATTGTAGATGTTATCCGCGATATCGCTGACCAGACCAACCTGCTTGCGCTGAATGCTGCAATTGAAGCTGCGCGCGCCGGAGAATCCGGCCGGGGCTTTGCTGTCGTCGCTGACGAAGTACGTACCCTAGCTGGCCGCACCCAGGACTCAACCGGTGAGATAACCGCCATTATTGAAAAGCTTCAGGCGATGGCAAAACAGGCCAAAGAAGCGACCGACAATTCACGTTCAAGCATTGAGCTGTGTGTTGAACAGGGTAACCACTCTCAGGAGCTGATGGGCTCTATCGAGAAATCTATTGCGCATATTGCGGATATGGGTATCCAAATCGCGAGCGCCTGTGGCCAGCAGGACTCAGTCGCCGATGAGCTGAGCCGCAATATCGAAACCATTCACCTTGCCTCGCAGGAAGTCGCACAGGGCTCTGAGCAGACTGCTCAGGCATGCCGTGAACTGAGCCAGCTCTCCGTGTCTCTTCAGGATGCGGTAGGCCGCTTCAGACTTCAGTAAGCTATCACCGTCCCCCGCACCACGGGGGACTTCCAGGAATCGTATATGAAAAACAAAATCGGAACCCCAAAAGTACTCGCCATCGCCATTCTGGCCGCCCTGCCCGTATTCAGCGCCAGTGCAGCGCCACTCACTCTTGAGGCTGGCATCCCCCAGGCTGACGCAGTTGCTCACTCCAACGCATGGCTGGAAGTTAACCTTAGCCAGTTCAAAAGCAATATCGAGCAGTTCAAAGGCCATATCAGCCCTGATACCAAAATCTGCGCCGTCATGAAAGCTGACGCCTATGGCAATGGTATCCGTGGTTTAATGCCTGAGATCCTGGCACAGCAAATCCCATGTGTTGCTGTCACCAGTAACGCTGAAGCGCGTACGGTACGTGAAAGCGGCTTTAAGGGCCAACTGATGCGGGTGCGCTCTGCCAGCATTGCTGAGATCACCCAGAGCCTGGATTTGGATATCGAAGAGCTTGCCGGCAGCCTCGGCCAGGTCAAAGCCCTGTCTGAGCTGGCCAAATCCTCAGGAAAAGAGATCAAAGTTCATCTGGCTCTGAACGATGGCGGAATGGGACGCAACGGTATTGACATGTCCGGCGAAAAAGGAAAGAAAGAAGCGCTGGCGATGACGGCTCAGTCAGGGGTGAAAATCGTCGGCCTGATGACTCACTTCCCGAACTACAACGCTGATGAGATCCGCGCCAAACTGAAGGACTTCAAACAAAACACCAGCTGGCTTCTGCAGGAGTCCGGACTTAACCGCGATGACGTCATGCTGCACGTGGCAAACTCATACACCGCACTGAATGTGCCGGAAGCGCAACTGGATATGGTTCGTCCCGGTGGCGTGCTCTACGGCGATCTGCCGACCAATCCTGAGTATCCGTCTATCGTCTCATTCAAGACCCGCATTGCCTCCCTGCACCAGCTGCCTGCGGGTAAAACCGTGGGCTACGACAGCACCTTTACCACAAAACGTGACAGCTTACTGGCTAACCTGCCGGTCGGTTACTCAGATGGTTACCCAAGAAAGATGGGGAATCGTGCTGAAGTGATCATTAATGGCCAGAGGGCAAAAGTGGTGGGTGTGACATCAATGAATACGACTGTCGTGGATGTCAGCGACATCAAAGGCGTACTTCCGGGCCAGGAAGTTACCCTGTTTGGCTCAGACAGGAGTGAGAGCATCAGCGTTTCTGAAACTGAAAACAGTGCAGATCTTATTTTCCCTGAGCTCTATACCCTGTGGGGACTCGCCAACCCGAGACTCTACATCAGGTAACCTGCAAAGCCGCCATCATGGCGGCTTTTTTATTGCAGTGACCGTCGGCCGAACCGATACAAACCAGCAAAAACGAAAAAGCCCCGATGAACTAAGTTCACCGGGGCCGGAATAAATGGCACGCCCTGCAGGATTCGAACCTGCGACCACATGCTTAGAAGGCACGTGCTCTATCCAACTGAGCTAAGGGCGCGCTACAGGGAGAGGATTATACGAGTTAAGCCCTGAAGGTCAACGGCTTTATCCGACATTCTGATTCGAATGCCCAAAAAAGAGCCACGGCGTTTTTTATTTCAGCAAAGTCTTCTGGCTCAACCGATTGCTTAATGGAAATTGTTAAGTTTTTTTGCGACAATGCGCAAAAATTGTTACTTAAAACATCAAGGGAACATGATGAGTGCGCAAATTATTGACGGCAAATTAATCTCCCAAACCGTTCGTTCCGAAGTCGCTGCACGGGTAAAAGCCAGGCTGGATGCCGGGCTGCGTGCACCGGGTCTCGCGGTCGTTCTGGTGGGTGAAGATCCCGCCTCTCAGGTGTATGTCGGCAGCAAACGCCGCGCCTGTGAAGAAGTGGGCTTTATTTCCAAATCCTTCGACATGCCTGCTACCACCAGCGAAGAAGAGTTGCTGGCTCTGGTGGATGAGTTAAACCAGGACAGCGAAATCGACGGGATCCTGGTCCAGTTACCGCTTCCGGCAGGCATTGATACCACCAAGGTCATCGAGCGGATCACCCCGGAAAAGGATGTCGATGGCTTCCACCCTTACAACGTTGGCCGCCTGTGTCAGCGTATTCCCAAGCTGCGTTCGTGTACGCCGAAAGGCATCATCACCCTGATGGAGCGTTACAACGTTGAAATGCGGGGCAAGCACGCGGTGATCGTCGGAGCCTCCAATATCGTTGGCCGCCCGATGACCCTTGAACTGCTGCTGGCAGGCTGTACCACTACCACTACTCACCGCTTTACTGAAGGGCTGGAGCAGTACGTGCGTCAGGCGGATATTCTGGTGGTCGCGGTCGGTAAACCAAACTTCATTCCAGGCGAGTGGATCAAACCTGGCGCGGTGGTGCTGGATGTGGGCATCAACCGGCTGGATTCCGGCAAACTGGTCGGGGATGTGGAGTACGAAGTAGCGAGGCAGAAAGCGAGCTTTATTACTCCGGTACCAGGCGGCGTAGGGCCAATGACGGTCGCGACCCTGATTGAAAACACCATGATGGCGTGTGAGCAGTACCATAAGTAAGTACTGACTTTCTCTTGTTCAGTACCATAAATGATAAAAAGGGCCCCCTTCCGTGACGGGCCCTTTTTACACGCCAATTTGGCTTATGTATTTTACCTGAAAAGGTAAACGCTTACAGCGAAAGGATCACACCTGCAATCGATGCGCTCATCAGGTTCGCCAGAACACCAGCGGTGATCGCTTTGGCACCATTTTGAGAGATGAAAGTACGACGCTCAGGAACAATGCTGCCCAGGCCGCCAATCAGCATCGCCATGGTAGAGATGTTGGCAAAACCACACAGTGCGAAGGTTACGATAGCCTGTGAGTGAGCACTCAGCTGATCTTTCACGTCCATCAGCTGGATAAACGCAACAAACTCGTTCACCACCACTTTGTTACCGATAAGCGAACCAGCAACAATCGCTTCGTTCCACGGCACACCAATCGCCCATGCTACCGGAGCGAACAGGTAACCCATGATCAGGCCAAAGCTCAGCTCGATACCAAACAGGTCGCCCACGTGGCCCAGCAGGCCGTCCAGCAGCGCAATCACACCAACGAACGCCAGCAGGGTTGCACCTACTGCAACGGCGATACGCAGACCAGACATCGCACCATCTGCCATGGCTTCTACTACGTTAGTCGCTTTATCCAGATCGATATTACCGGTTTCCGTTGGCAGGGTTTCACCCGGCGTTGGCGGAACCAGAATTTTCGCCATCAGCAGACCCGCAGGCGCAGACATAAATGCCGCTGCGATCAGGAAGTTCAGATCCACCCCCAAAGACGCGTAACCCACCAGGGTACCACCGGCTACAGATGCCAGGCCACAGGTCATTACCGCGAAGAACTGAGAGTCAGTCATCTGCTTCAGGTAAGGTTTTACCACCAGCGGTGCTTCAATCATGCCAACAAAGATGTTTGCCGTCGCAGACAGGGATTCGGCGCGGCCGGTGCCCAGCAGCTTCTGCAGTGCGCCGCCGATCAGGTTGATCACTTTTGGCATCAGGCCGATGTGGTACAGGGCAGAAATAAGCGCAGAGAAGAAAATGATCACGCCCAGTACGTTAATCGCAAATACGAAGCCGCCGGAAGTCAGGCCGCCAAATACAAAGTTAATACCGTGCTGACCGTAATCGATCAGACCTGATACTACTTTGGTTACACTGTTCAGCGCGTCTTTACCGGCAGGCACATACAGTACCAGCAGTGCAAATACGATCTGCAGACCAAACGCCTGGCCGGCAGTGCGCAGCGGGATATTTTTACGGTCGGTTGACAGCAGTACTGCCACCGCAAGAATGGCAAAAATACCGATTAATGAGTTCATGGAGAGCCTATAAATAGTCATTGATTTATGAGGCGTGCATTCTAATTACAGAAAAGTGTGATGCAAATCACGTTTGTTAATCGTTTGCTATTTTCGGCAGAGGATAAACCCTGACCAGGGCTAAGATGTTGTTTTATCTGATCAAGATAAAATATGACCAGCTATTGTTTCCATATGGAAAAAGACATTTACCAACACAGAAACAATCGATTGCGTCAGGATGTCCCGAGACGGACACAGCGACTGAGCGCTTTTTCCCAGTACGGTTTCTCACCAAGGTTCTTGCGCAGAAAATCAATGACGACAGAGAGTTTGCGTGGCATGTGTTTACGGCTCGGGTAAACCGCATAGAAACGCATTTCCTGGTTTGGCAGCCAGTCAGGAAGAAGCTGGATAAGCTCGCCGTTGCGGAACTCATCTTTAAGCAGATACGTAGCCAGATAGGCTATGCCCCAGCCGGAAATCGCTGCGTTGCGCACCGCTTCCGCCTGATCGACCTGATAGTTACCACTCACATTCACCCGGATCTCTTCGCCCTCTTTCTCAAAGCTCCAGGTGGAGTAATCCCGTTCTCGGCTGTGATAAATCACGCAGTTGTGATCCGCCAGCTCATGGGGATGATACGGGGTACCAAACCGGGCCAGATAGTCCGGCGAGGCCGCCAGCACAAAGCGGGTATCGGTCAGGCGCTGAGCCACATACCCCTCAGGCAGGCTTTCAATATTGGTCAGCCAGAGATCCAGTCCGGCCTCCAGCATGTCAACTTTTCCATCAAACAGACTCAGCTCAATCTGAAGCTCAGGATAGAGATCGCGCAGCTTTTCAATCTGCGGGATCACGTGCAGGGAGCCAAAAGACTGGGCCATTCCCAGCTTCAGGGTACCGCAAACCTCATCGCGCTGGTTGGCAATAATCGCTTCACCGTCGGCAATCGCTTCCATCACCTGGGCGCAGCAGCGGTAAAACTGCTCTCCGGCCTGGGTGGTGGTAATAGTCCGGGTAGTACGCTGCACCAGCTTCACGTCCAGACTGGCTTCAAGCTTTACGATCTGCTTACTGATATGAGATGTGGACACGTCCAGCTGCCGGGCGGCAGCGGTAAAGCTCCCCTGACGAACAAGGGTATAGAAGATAACCATTTGGCCTGCGCGATCAGATAACACCTGCTTCCTCACTCAGAATGGGCAATCTGACCGCACCGGCCGTCAGATCAGTTAAATTTGATCCGGTCTGCGAGATGGCTGACCGCAATCGCAAAGTAATGCGAGCGGTTCCACTTCATCAGTACCTGATAGTTATTGTAGATAAGATACGCCCGGCCATTTTCATCGTCCGGCATGATAAGCCAGGCGTTGATCTCTTCACGCGGCGAAGGCAGTGGCTGACCACTATAACGAGTTATGCCAAGCCGGCTCCACTCGCTGAGCGTTTTGGCTTTATCCTTCTGCCTGCCTTCAAGGCCCTTATCAAAGCCTTTTGGCACTTTTACCTGACGCCCCCAGGTATAGGTATCATCCCAGCCCGACTGACTCAGATAGTTGGCGGTGGATGCAAACACATCGGCTTTGGTGCCCCAGATGTCCTTTTTACCGTCACCGCTGCCATCGGCGGCAAACGCCAGAAATGAGCTTGGCATAAACTGACACTGACCCATTGCGCCGGCCCAGGAGCCTTTCATCTTATCCGGGCTGATGTGGCCCTGGTCGAGAATGGTCAGCGCGGCCATGGTTTCCTTTCGGAAAAACGCTTCACGACGACCATCATACGCCAGGGTAGACAGGGCGCTTATCACATCATAACCGCCGGTAAAGGAGCCAAAATTACTCTCCACGCCCCACAGCGCGACGATAAAACGTGGCTGCACGCCATACTGCTCGCCTATGGCTTTCAGCTCAGTGTAGTGCTGGTCATACAGTTTTTTCGCCTGGGCGACTTTCCAGTCCGGCACTGCACGCGGGATGTATTCATCCAGGGTCAGACGCTTTTCCGGCTGGTTACGGTCCGCCTTGACCGCTCTGGGCTTGTATTCCACGCCGTCAAACGCCTGCTCAACGGTCGCGGATGAAATCCCTTCTGATACTGCCTGCTGCTTCAGGCCGTCAACGTACTCTTCAAATGACGGTTTGGCGGCCACAGCGGCGGTACTCAGAGTTAAACCAATGACGATACTCAGTAATTTCCTCAATTTACTCTCTCCCTGAGACTGAGGCACCACAGTCTATTCGCCGTGGTTCGCCTGCTGCTCTTTATTCTGTTTTTTATACTCTTCAAGTACATTCTCAACTGGCGGCGGTAATTGCAAAAAGAATCCGTCAGTTTCAAGGGAATGTTTCACTTTTTCGACATCCGCCAGCGCAAGATCGCGCTTGGCCAGGTTAACAACCATGACAAAAACCGGCGTACCGAAAACCTGTTTAAGCTGGTCCGGCACCGGTGAGAAATCATCGCGTTTCAGCAGGTAGAGGTAAGTGCCCTCTTTCTTGCTGCTTTTATAGACATAACACAACATAAGTAACCTATTTTATTGTCAGTTATTACTGATTAAAGTGAACTTTTCGCAAACTTTAGCGAATTCTGGACCTGAAGCCCTAAAAAAGCAACAGATTGCTTGCCGGGGCCTTTCCGGCACTATAACATGCTGTTATTTCCTGGTGATGCTCAGGCATCAAAGTTCAAAGATGTAGTATGAACACCAACACCGATCTTAAAGGCAGCAGTTTTACCCTGCCGGTCCTCCATCTGGCCGGAAAAGACCTCGAACAGGACATTGCATTCCTCACCCAAAAAGTCGAGCAGGCTCCGGGCTTTTTTACCAATGCTCCGGTAGTACTCAATATTGAAGCCGTTGAAGGCGAGATTGACTTTGAACAGCTGAAAAGCGGCGTTCTGCGTGCGGGGATGATCCCGGTCGGTATCGCAGGATGCAAAACGGCCCGCAGCCGCACCCAGGCTGCTGATGCCGGTCTTGCAGTGATGAATTCCAGCAAGACGGCGACACGCGAGCAGGTGCCCATTACTCCGGTGAAAGTGATCCGTACTCCTGTCCGCTCCGGACAACAAATCTACGCCAAAGACGGCGATCTTTTGGTGCTCAATCATGTCAGCGCAGGCGCAGAAGTGATTGCGGACGGCAGCATCCACATCCATGGTACCCTGCGTGGCCGGGCCATTGCCGGTGCCAGTGGACAGAAAGAAGCCAGGATTATTTGTCACGATTTACAGGCTGAGCTGGTGTCGGTGAACGGCAACTACTGGCTCAGTGACCAGATTGACAGCGGGTTCTGGCAGAAGAAAGTCATGGTCAGCCTGACCGACGACCAGCTGCAACTCGATGTACTCAGTATTTAATAAAGGAATCTAACAAAATGGCACGCATTATTGTTGTTACCTCAGGTAAAGGCGGCGTGGGTAAAACCACCTCCAGTGCTGCAATCGCTGCAGGCCTGGCACTAAAAGGAAAGAAAACCGCAGTCATCGACTTTGATATCGGTCTGCGTAACCTGGATCTGATCATGGGCTGTGAGCGCCGCGTGGTTTACGACTTCGTCAACGTGATTAACGGCGAAGCGAGCCTGAACCAGGCGATGATCAAGGACAAGCGTAACGACAACCTGTTCATCCTGCCTGCGTCACAGACCCGTGACAAAGACGCCCTGACCCGTGAAGGCGTTGAGCGCGTTCTGAATGAGCTGGACGAAATGGGCTTTGAGTTTGTTATCTGTGACTCACCTGCCGGCATCGAGCAGGGCGCACTGATGGCGCTTTACTTTGCAGACGAAGCGATTGTAACCACCAACCCGGAAGTCTCTTCGGTACGTGACTCGGACCGTATCCTGGGCATTCTTGACTCCAAGAGCCGCCGCGCAGAAATGGGCCTTGAGCCGGTTAAACAGCACCTGCTGCTGACCCGCTACAACCCTTCCCGCGTGACTCAGGGCGAAATGCTGAGCGTGGAAGACGTAGAAGAGATCCTGCACATCTCACTGCTGGGCGTGATCCCGGAGAGCCAGTCGGTACTGAACGCCTCGAACAAAGGTGTGCCGGTGATTTTTGATACTGAGTCGGACGCGGGTATGGCGTACAACGACACAGTAGAGCGTCTGTTGGGTGAGAAGGTTGATTTCCGTTTCCTGACCGAGCAGAAGAAAGGTATTTTCCAGCGTCTGTTCGGAGGTTAAGGCATGTCATTACTGGAGTTTTTCCGCCCGCAGAAGAAATCATCCGCCAATGTCGCCAAAGAGCGCCTGCAGATCATCGTTGCTGAGCGCCGCCAGCAGGGCCAGGGCTCACCGGCTTACCTGCCTCAGCTTAAGCAGGACATCCTGGAAGTGCTGAAGAAATACGTTGAAGTTGACCCGGATATGGTTGAGATGTCGCTGGAACAGAGCGACGGCGACCTTTCGGTACTGGAGCTTAACGTTAAGCTGCCGGATGAAGATAAGTAGAAACAGCACCCGCTTCGGCGGGTGTTTGTTTATTTGGGGGGATGGGATACTGGGTACTGGGTACTGGGTACTGGGTACTGGGTACTGGGTACTGGGTACTGGGTACTGGGTACTGGGTACTGGGTACTGGGTACTGAGGCTTTATCACTCTCATCAGCTAACCTGCAACAGGTGATTGACTGGAGGCTGGCTTGTTAAACAAAGCATCAAAACTTGCCCTTACTGCCCTGCTCTGGCTTGTGTCAGGTGCCGGCTTTGCTGAGGAGCCTCAGTTGTTGCGGCATGTTGAGGCGCTCAGCCGGGACCATTATTACGTGCTGATCCCGGATACGGAGTCGCCTTATACCTATGAGGGTTTTATCGGTGGAGAGCACGAGCATCACTTTCATATCCTGGGATTTGAAGGTGAGGATTATGTGATTGTGCTGATGTCGCCGGATGGTAAAGCGCAATACCGGACAGAAGGTGAAGAAATAAAAACTCTGGAGCGGGAAAACGGCACGCTGGCGACTATCAAAGCACGGCAGAGCTGGGTTGAAGTATCGGTCTGGGCCCACCCGGATTCAGAGTACCGGCTGGTGATTAAGAAGCACAGGTTTGAAGAAAACTAAACAGCACAGCGCGGGCACCTGGAGACAACAGCGGATTTGACAGATGTAACACATTGTCTCACTATTGTCCTGCACGACTTTTTCAGGAGCCCGCATTATGAGACGTACCAGCACTGTTACCGTTGGAGAACATTATCAGGATTTTTGCGAATCACTGGTTAAATCAGGCCGCTATGGATCAGTCAGTGATGTAATGCGCGCAGGGCTGAGATTGCTGGAACGACAGGAGCGTGAAGAAGCCCTGACCAAAGCGCTGCACGAAGGACTCAACAGCGGCGTCAGTCCGCACAGTATCGATGATATATTGAATAAGCTGAAAGGCAGTGATGAGTGTGACGGGCAGAAAGTATAAACTCAGCACACTGGCTGAGCAGGATCTGATCAATATATACCACTATGGTGCCAATAAATTCGGTGCGCTTCGCGCCGAATCTTACTTTCTCGAACTCAAGGCCAAAATTGAACTCCTGGCCGAAAATCCCTCCATCACCAACCGTTTCTATACTGACCTTACCGGTCATCACTTCTCAGTTGCCGTATGCGGCGGGCACCTTATTTACTTCAAAACCGCCGATTGGGGAATACTGGTTGTCCGGATCCTCAGCCAAAGAATGGACCCGGATAACCAGATTTATCACAGTTAGCGGATAAGCTTATCCAGCTTGTCGCCCAGCAGTGCTTTACGCCAGCCCTGCATCAGGTCAGGCAGTTTGGCCGGGTCACGGTCTTTACGCCATACCCAGGTGATCAGCTGGTTGAGCTGCTTTTTCGAGGCAAGGAACTCGGTCGCCAGGCCTGAGCTCTGGGAGACTTTCTTCACTTCATCTTTGAGCACTTTGAACAGCTGCTTGTAACCCGGGGCATCCATCAGACGTTCAATTGGCTCCGGCCACTCTTCTGCCGGGATCTGTCGGGCCTGCTTCACCAGGGCAACGATACGCTGACCATGGCGGCGCACAGCGCGCGGGTCAAACTCTTTTTCCTGCTCCATTTCACGCACGCTGGTCAGGCCGTAACGGGCGATGGTCCACAGGTGCTGCTCGCGGAACACAAAGTTCAGCGCCAGATCGCGCTTAAGCGCTTCTTTCATGCGCCACTCTGCCAGCACTTTCAGGGTATTCAGCTGCTGAGGTTTCAGCTGCCAGCCACCTTTGATGTCCAGGTAGGCACGCTCAGGGTGATATTCCGGCACCCGCTTGGTCACGATAAGGTCAGACTCCTGCTGCGCTGCTTCCAGCCAGCCTGCCTGCTGAATTTTCTCTGCCAGCTGCTGGTAGATAGGCTCCAGGTAGTGGACGTCTGCTGCTGCGTATTCCAGCTGCTTGTCGGTCAGCGGACGCGCCAGCCAGTCGGTGCGGGCTTCGCTCTTGTCCAGCTCAACGCCCACGTACTCCTGTACCAGGGCTGCAAAACCGGTCGACAGGCCATGACCCAAAAATGCTGCCATGATCTGGGTATCAATCATCGGTACCGGCATTGCACCAAAGGAGTGATGGAATACTTCCAGGTCTTCACCACAGGCGTGCAGCACTTTCAGTACCGCGGTGTCTTTCAGCAGACCGGTGAAGGCGCTCATGTCCTCAATTACCGTCGGATCGATTAGCGAGAGGCGCTCGCCGTCAAACAGCTGAATAAGGCCCAGCTGAGGATAAAACGTGCGGGTACGGACAAACTCGGTATCGAGCATCACGGTGTCAGTCTGACGGGCAAGCTGACAGACTTGTTCCAGCTCTGCGGTAGTGGTGATAATGGTGTAATTCACAAGCGTCTCTGCGGTTGATTGTTCGGTGATAACAAGCAAAAAAAATGCCGGTTATGATAACCGGCATTCTAGCACTGTTACACGTTAATCGCGAAGATTAGCTGTGCGCGGCGCGTTTGGCGTCTGCCTCTTCGCGCAGAGCGCGGCGCAGGATCTTACCTACATTGGTCTTTGGCAGCTCTTCACGGAACTCGACCACTTTCGGTACCTTGTAACCGGTCATGTGCTCGCGACAATGAGCGATCAGCTCTTCTTTGGTCAGGCTCGGGTCACGCTTAACCACGCACACCTTCACCACTTCACCGGACACTTCATGCGGTTCACCGATTGCTGCGACTTCCAGCACTTTGCCGTGCAGCGCCACTACCTCTTCAATCTCGTTCGGGTACACGTTGAAACCCGATACTAGGATCATGTCTTTCTTGCGGTCAACGATATGCAGGAAGCCCTGATCGTCAAAGCGAACGATGTCACCGGTCGACAGCCAGCCGTCCTCGTCCATCACTTCTTTGGTCGCTTCCGGACGCTGCCAGTAACCCTGCATCACCTGCGGGCCGCGAACCTGAAGCTCACCCACCTGGTCCATTGGCAGTTCGTTACCTTCGTCATCCACCAGACGCACTTCGGTAGATGGCACCGGCAGGCCGATAGCGCCTGTGTATTCGGTTGAATCATGCGGGTTTGCCGCTACCAGAGGCGAACACTCGGTCAGGCCGTAGCCTTCGAGCAGGAAGCCACCGGTGATCTCTTTCCACTTGTTGGCAACGGCTTCCTGAACCGCCATACCACCGCCTACGGCGATGTGCAGATCAGAGAAGTCCAGCTCTTTGAAATCTTCGTTATTTACCAGGGCGTTGAACAGTGTGTTTACACCGGTGATCGCGGTAAACGGATACTTCTGCAGCTCTTTAATAAAGCCAGGAATATCACGCGGGTTGGTGATCATCAGGTTCTGGCCACCCATTTCGATAAACAGCAGACAGTTCACCGTCAGGGCAAAAATGTGATACAGCGGCAGCGCCGTCACTACCAGCTCACGCCCTTCAGACAGTACCGCACCATAAGCGCCTTTGGCCTGCATCACGTTGGCAATCATGTTGCGGTGAGTCAGCACCGCACCTTTGGCAACGCCGGTAGTACCACCGGTGTATTGCAGCAACGCGATGTCATCGCCGCTCATAAACGGTTTCACGTATTGCAGGCGGCGGCCTTTACGCAGCGCCTTGCGGAATGAAATCGCGTTTGGCAGATCGTACTTTGGCACCATGCCTTTCACGTACTTCACCACAAAGTCAACGATGGTACCTTTGGCGCGTGGCAGCATCTGACCCAGACTGGTCAGTACCACGTGCTTAACCGGGGTACGGTCTACCACCTGCTCCAGGGTGTTGGCGAAGTTAGAAACGATCACGATCGCTTTGGCGTCGGCATCACACAGCTGGTGCTCCAGCTCACGCGGGGTGTACAGCGGGTTAACGTTGACCGCGATCATACCCGCACGCAGTACACCAAACAGGGCAATCGGATATTGCAGCAGGTTTGGCATCATGATCGCCACGCGATCACCTTTTTTCAGCTTAAGATCGTTTTGCAGGTAAGCGGCAAAGGCGCGGCTGCGCTCTTCCAGCTTACGGAAAGTCATCACCGAGCCCATATTCATAAAGGCTGGCTGATCGGCAAATTTGTGAACTGACTGTTCAAACATTTCCACCAGGGACGGGTAAGCGTCCGGGTTGATGGTAGCAGGTACGTCGCTTGGGTAGCGGGACAGCCATACTTTATCCACGAATAAACTCCTTATTATGGGGGCGCTGGGTCTATCTAATCAGGGTATTAGACCACAGCCACGGTGCCTGAGCACGTAACTCTCAAACACTTGTTTCAATTTTGTTAACTAAATCGACAATCACTGCCTGCACCTGGAGTAAAGACTCTAAATGACAGTAGTGTCCGCCCGGAACATACACAACATGTTCAAATTGCTGACTTTGCTTAATAAGCACGGAATAGCCCTGACTGCCGAGGATCACCCGGTGCGGACAGTGAATATCGCCACTCAGGGTATCGGCCTGCTCCAGGGTCATACGATACAGTGAATCACATTTGAGTCTGCTGTCGTGACGCCAGCGCCAGCCCTCAAGAACCTTGTCATAGCGGGTGTCGCGGGCAACCACAGGGGCAATAAGTGCCGCAGGCAGGGAAGTCACGGAAGCTCTCAAACGAAGCGCTTCATCAAAACTGCCAAGAGAGCGCTGCGGTTTCTGGCTCAGGCGGATACGGCTTTGAATGCCTTTTCTCAGGCGGATTGTTGCCTGGTCTGGTGGCTCTGCCAGTGGCCCGGCACCTTCTATCTGTACCAGTCCTGCCACCTGTTCACCAAACGCTGCACTATAGCAAGAAGCGATCAATGCACCAAGTGAATGCCCCACCAGCACCGGTTTGTTTGGTGATAAAACACGCAAAAGGCGGTGAAGATCGTAGATATAGTCGTGAAACGGGTAGTAATTCCCGGGGCCTTTGTGGGCTGATAACCCATGGCCAGGCAGATCCAGTGCCACCAGATGCCAGCCAGGGAATCGCTGATGCAGGCTGTACATCATACGGTGAAAACTGGCGCTGTTATCCAGCCAGCCGTGCAAAAATACCAGGGTATGCTCTGCCCTCTCCTGACTGCCGAGCTCTGTGGTGGCCAGGGTCAGGTCATCCCCCAGCCGGTAGCGGCATTCGCGCACTTATTTCACTTCCTTGATCACCCGGCCGCGGCTCGGGCCGATTTGCAGCGAAGTACAGTGAATACCGTGACAGGTATCGAGATAGGTTTCGGTGCGGTCCACTGCTACCCACTCTTCGATGCGCCACAGGTAGTAACCATAGGCGTCCATTTTGGGCATGGTGTATTCGGCTTCGCCAACCAGTCCCGGTTCGCTGCCGGAGGCGGTGCCCACTACGGTTACCAGCCGGCCTGGTGCCCAGCTTACCGGGTCAAGAAAGCCATCGATGTAAACCACGAAGCGTCCGTTTGGCTCCTGGTCAAGGTCCGGTCTGCCGGCACTGTCTATCGGCATGTTGACCAGCTCAAGGCGGGTTTTGGTTTTCAGATTAGTGACTGACGCAATAACACCGCCGAGGCGCACATCCTGCTGGTATGTATCAGTCTGGGAAGACCAGCTGGCATAGTCAGTCAGCGGGTTTTCGCTGTTGGCGTTAAGCTGCTCAGGAAGTGAAGCACAACCGGCCAGAGCAAGGGCTGTCATCAGCGGTAAAAACGAACGTAAGGTAATAACTGAACGGATTAGTGACATCGGGATCTCCGGCGTGACTTTGAGTTTGTCTCAATTATATCAGGGAATTAAGACGAAAAAGCGGGCAGGTTGTAAGAGAATCTGACCTGTCAGATATAGATATCGACACCAAGAAGCTGAGCCAGTTCCTCGCGGCGGGCCTGGTTCATCACGTCCATATACTCTTCCATGGCTTTTCGGCCACGGCCTTCAGGCAGGTCGTACTGGATACGGGAATCGTGGAGCTGGGATTCATCGAGGTGACGGATGGTCTGGGCCACCGCATTGGCAACCTTACTCGGCTGGCCGACCGGCTCTTTTCCCTGGTCTTTTTTGACCCGGGATTTGTTTTTGGCCTTGCTGGTCTGGCCTATTCTCGCAGGGGGCAGCCCCTGAATCGATACCATGTATGCTCCGTTATCCGGTGAAGGCTTGTCCGGCTGAAAAAGACCTCACCGTTATTTACTAATTACTCGCGGCCTGGCAGTTTCTTCCACGCGACTTTATCGCGCAGGTAAACCGGGCTCGCTTCTTCGGCGCTGACGGCATTGTCCAGCTCAAACTGAGCCAGGTACGCCATATCCTGCGCCTCCGGGTACAGCACTTCACCTTCCGAACGGCTTAGTGACAATGCTGACAGGGCCTCTTCGTAAGCAGCCCATCCCGTACCGGCGGTCGTCCAGGTTTTTTCATCCCCCGCCACCACTTCGGCCAGTGCCGCTGGCGGAATGACACATTCCGGCTCAACTGCCTGCCAGGTGCCATTTTCCTGGCGGCTGAAACGGCCCCAGTAAACTTCGTCCATACGTGCGTCGATCGCCACCGCGGCCTCTGTTGCACCGTGCAGACGGTAGCTGGCCTGCGCCATGGCTTCCAGGGTCGATACGCCAATCATCGGCAGATCTGCGCCGTATGCTAATCCTTGTGCAATTCCGATGCCAATACGTACACCAGTAAAGCTGCCCGGCCCGCGGCCAAATGCCAGCGCATCCACATCCGCAAGGGCAATGCCCGCTTCAGCCAGCACTTCATCCACCATCGGCAGCACCAGTTTGGTGTGGTCACGCGGCGCTACCTGGCTGCGGCTGTACAGTTGTCCATCAATCAGCAGGGCAACAGAGCAGTTCTCTGTTGCGGTATCTAAAGCAAGAATTTTCATTCGGAGTCAGATCTCGGTTTGTTCAGTTTGTTGAGCGCAGCGGAGGAAATCACTCACCCGCTCCAGGTCTCTTGTTCTTGGTATCGGCGGCAGACTTTGTAAAAACACTGCCCCGTAATCCCGGGTTACCAGCCGGTTATCGCAGATGATCAGCGCACCTTTATCCATTTTGTCACGGATAAGGCGACCCACGCCCTGCTTCAGGGTGATCACCGCGTCAGGCAGCTGAACCTGGGCAAAAGGTTCGCCGCCGCTGAGTCGGCAGTCTTCAATCCGCGCTTTGAGCAAAGGGTCATCAGGCGCGGTGAAAGGCAATTTGTCGATAATAACACAGCTGAGCGCATCGCCTCTAACGTCGATGCCTTCCCAAAAGGCGCCGGTTGCCACCAGCAGCGCGTTACCCAGCTCCATAAACTCGGCCAGCAGTTTCTGTTTGCTGGTCTCCCCCTGCATCAGCACGGGGATGGAAAGCTGGTCACGAAAGCGCTCTGCAAGGTCGCGCATCATAGCGTGAGAGGTACACAAAAAGAAACAGCGGCCGTTATTTTGTTCAATAAGTGGCCCGAGCATCTTAGCCAGCCTGTCCGCCATACCCGGACTGTTGGGTTCAGGCAGATAGCGCGGCACACACAACCGGGCCTGATTTTGGTAGTCAAACGGACTTGGCAGGGAAAACTGCTGTTTGGGTGTCAGGCCAAGGCGATGGGTAAAGTGACCAAAATCATCCTGCACCGCCAGTGTTGCAGAGGTAAAGATCCACGCGCCCTGCTTTTGGGTGATCTGCTCATGAAACTTGTCCGCTACCGACAGCGGTGTGATGTGCAGGGCAAAGTGACGAGGCGTACACTCATACCAGTAGGAGTAGCCGGTGATGTCCACATCGCACACCCGGTCGATGCGGGCTTTAATCGCATTGGCGCGTTCAAATGCAGTATCGAGCAGCTGACTGCGGCCAAGTGCGACTTTGAGTACGTCTATCGCAAGCTCAAGGGTATCCTGCAGACGAACCATCTCGCGGGTAATCGACGGTGAACGAAGCGCTTCACGCCAGTTGCCGCGAAAACCCGGCTCACCGAGCACGATGCGCAGGTCCATCGCTGCTGACACCAGCCGGTCAGCCACTTTCTGCAGCTGAGCCATGTCTTTGGCTTCGGTACGATAGCCAATTTCAATGTCCTTGCTCAGCTCCTGGATCTGACGGCTGGAGACCGATGAGCCAAAATACTGACTGGCAATATCCGGCAGCTGGTGCGCTTCATCGAAGATGAACACATCCCCCTCAGGGATCAGCTCGCCAAAGCCGGTCTCTTTGATCGCAAGGTCAGCCAGAAACAGGTGGTGGTTGACTACCACCACGTCCGAGTCCATGGCTTTTTTGCGCGCTTTGAGCACAAAGCAGTCCTGATAGCTGGGGCAGTCTTTGCCGAGGCAGTTATCGTTACTGGAAGTGATCGTCGGAATCACCATGCTGTCTTCGGCCAAATCGTCACATTCGCCGAGATCACCGGTTTTGGTTTCCGATGCCCAGCTGCGGACTTTGACCAGCTGGCTGAGCAGAGTCGGGTCGGCGTGCACGCCATGGCTTTCCACCATCTGGCGGCTGAGACGGTCCAGACACAGGTAATTGGCCCGCCCTTTCAGCAGCGCCACCTGGCCATGAAAACCCAGCGCATTGACCATCAGCGGTAGATCGCGGTGAAACAGCTGCTCCTGGAGGTTTTTAGAGCCGGTACTGATGATGGTTTTTTTGCCGCTCAGCAGCGCCGGGACCAGATAAGCAAATGTCTTACCGGTACCCGTTCCCGCTTCCACCACCAGCTGAGATTCATGTTTGATCGCATCCGCGACCGCTTCAGCCATATCGAGCTGAGCCTGACGCGGCTGAAATCCGGAAATTGCTTTACCCAGCGCACCCTGCGCCGAGAAGGTTTTGGCGATCATAGTCATGAAATCAAAATATAAACGGGCTGGAATTATGGCAGGTTTTGCCGGGGGTTACCATTTCGCGCTGTGGCCGGGTTTAGTGACAGAACGGAGAGTAAGCCATGCACCGCCGGGCTCACACCGGCGGCTGGCACAAAAGTTAACAGGCTCAGTATTAACGGTTACGGTGCAGATAGCGTTCCAGCCACGCAGGGCCTTCGAAATGATCCTCGTTCATCAGGGCTTTGGCTGCTTCCGCCGGAGTGGCGCGACTTTCCCACAGCTGACTCAGCTGGGCTTCATCGATTTCGTGATCTCCCATCAATTCACTCACACGTTCTGCGTACAATCTGCGGGCTAACAGGTCTTTGTCCATAAGCATCACCTTAGGTCTAATCAGTTCAGAAATCTTCAGCGGGCCCGGTATAAGGATGCTGAACCCGTTGAAACCAACTCCAATATAGTTTAATTATAGCTGTTGAAATGCGCGTCAGCGCCCGTTTCAACCGTTATAAAGCCCATCTGAGTCGCAAAGATATTTATTTATCTGATAAAAGAAATAAGCAGTCATTGAGCTGCATATATAACAAGGAAGTAGTAGGTAAATGGAAAAGAAAACCCTGTTAACCCATTGCAATGATGCGCCGGGTCTTATCGCTAAGATCACCAACATCTGTTACAAACACCAGCTGAATATCATCCACAATAACGAATACGTGGATAACTCCAGCGGTCACTTTTTTATGCGTACCGAGCTGGAAGGTTACTTTAATGATCATACCCTGCTGGCCGACCTGGACCAGGCCCTGCCTGAAGGTGCCAAACGCCGCCTGATCGACTCTTCACGCAAGCGAGTGGTGATTCTGGTGACCAAAGAAGCCCACTGTCTGGGCGATATTCTGATGAAGAACTTCGACGGCAGCCTGGACGTAGAGATCGCCGCGGTAGTCGGTAACTACGACATTCTCCAGGACCTGACCGAGAAATTCGGTATTCCGTACCACTGCGTATCCCACGAAGGGCTGAGCCGCGAAGAACACGAAGCGAAAATGCTGGAAGCCATTGATCAGTATGACGCAGACTATCTGGTACTGGCCAAATACATGCGCGTACTGACCGCTGGTTTTGTGGAAAAATATCACCACCGTATCATCAACATTCACCACAGCTTCCTGCCTGCATTTATCGGTGCCAAGCCATACCAGCAGGCGTTTGACCGCGGGGTGAAAATCATCGGTGCTACCGCCCACTTTGTCACCAACGATCTGGACGAAGGCCCAATCATCAAGCAGGACGTAATTCCGGTCGACCATAACTTCAGCGCCACCGATATGGCCCAGGCCGGTCGTGACGTTGAAAAGAACGTACTGAGCAAGGCACTGAACAAGGTCGTTAATGACCATGTGTTTGTTTATGGGAACAAGACCGTCATTCTGTAAGCTGATATAAAAACCCAAAAGGGAGCCGTGGCTCCCTTTTTCATGCCCGCAGGCACTGCTCTGAGTGGTATCCGAGATGAATACCCTCTACATTTAACCCAACTTAAACCCCTTACCGGAGTAACCCTTTGCGAGCTATCGGATTTTTTATGCTGCTTATCTCCTGTCTGGCGGCAGCCCAACAAGAGCAGCCGAAGACACCACAGGAAACCGGGCAGGCGCTGGTCAATATTAATATGAGCCTTGAGCTGGATGGTATTGAGCGCTCGATTAATCACACCAGCGAATCACTGCTCGCAGTGGCAGATTCACTCAACGCTGTCGCCAACAATGCCGGCCTGACACCTGAGCAACAGACCAAGCTGGAAAGCACGGTCGACAGTGTCAATCAGCTGATTGCCGTTACTCAGCAGTCACTGGAGAGCCTGCCTCAGAACATCGAAACTTCCGCACAGGCGCTGAACCGGACCGGTCAGGACTTTATGCGCGATCTGGAATTTAAGATCCTGCTGTTTCTGTGCCTGTCACTGCTGGCGGTGCTGGGCACCCTGGTGGGGATCTACTGGTTTATTCTGCGCCCGGTGCAGCAGGCGACGGTAAAAGTCACCACCAACCTTTCTTCGGTAACCTCGGCGATCAAAACCTCAGCCCAGGCACTGGAAAACTGCTCGGTTCATCAGAAAGAAATTCAGCTGCTGCTGGAGGAGAAACAAAAACAGTTGCAGGGATAAAAATCCCTGCAACGTATTACTCTCCGCGTTCTGAAGCGACGATCGCTTTCAGGGAGTGAGGGTGGAGTTTGATACACACCCCATCCAGTTTAAACGCCGCGGTCGGGTTGTTCAGGCGCTCGCCCTCCCCTTTCGGGCTGGAGAGTTTGACTTTCACTTCCGGGTGCGCCACCAGCGCGTCTTCAAGTCCGGTAAAACGCTGCTTCAGCTCAGCAAAAAACGCTTCTGCGCTTTGCGCCTGTGACGGGATAACAAACTCCACGTGCTCCCAGCTCTGCTGAGGGTACAGCTTGCCCTCAGCCGGATACGGCAGCTCCAGGCATTCAATGCTCCAGTCTCCGGCATCAAGCGGCTTATCAAACTCAATCACAATGATCGGTCTGCCGTTGATCTGCGCACGCGAGATCTCGTTACCATGTTCCAGCCAGGCCTGATGGGCAGCTTCTGCCAGCTCCTGGCTGTTGATACGCAGCGCCAGGTGATCGGCCTGAAATGAAGAGAGCTCCAGCCCGAGCTTTTGCGCCAGCGAGCAAATCTGGCCGATAAATTCCGGCAGGCTGGCCTGCATTTGTGATGGCAGGAGACCGGCCTGCTCAAGTTGGCTTTTCATCTGACTTTCCTTTGTTTGTTTTTTTGTGCCCGGATGGTATCAAAGCCATAAGGCGCAGTACCAGCACCACTTAAAAACAAAAACACGAATCAGTAAAGCGGGTTCTATTCAGGCTGAAATTCATCAGATGGCACATCATTAATGGTTTGACATAAGATTTTATAATTTCCTGACATTTCCCGGACTTTACCCAAAGTGAGCACTGTTATATTGCACGCCGTTTTTTTAATCATTCCAATTTGAGATTACTGCCATGTCTTTCAAGAAAACCCTGCTGGTTACCAGCCTGTCCCTTGCTACCCTAAGCCCGTTTGCAGCCCAGGCGGCGCCGGGTGATACCTTTGAAATTAAAGGTGGATACGATTACTGGGTTGGTAATCCAAAAGCGAACGACATCGATGCCGGTGAAAGCCAGGCACAGCACTCTTACTACGTAGGCTTTGAGCACTTCCTGCCGCTGATCCCGAACGCGAAAATCCGTTCTACTGACGTGAAATCAAACAAGCTGGACATGTCTTACCGTCAGGCAGACTACATCGCCTACTACCGCCTGCTTGACAGTGACCTGATCGGCCTGGACTTTGGTCTGAACATGCAGCACTTCACCGGTGTAAAAGACAACACCTGGCAGCCAGCGCTGTACGGTGACGTGGAGTTCACTATCCCGGCGACACCGGTAACCCTGTACTCAACCATCACGACCAGCAACTTCGACGGCACCAAGACTTTCGACGGTGAAGCCGGCGCGAAATGGACCATCGGTATGGGTCCTCTGGATCTGGGCCTGAAAGCGGGCTACCGCATCATGGACAACAAGTTCAAAGACAATGCTGACAAAGAACTGAACGTTCGCATGGACGGCTACTACTTTGGCGCTGAACTGAAGTTCTGATCTGGTAAACTCCGATCTCTCAAAAGTCAAAAAGACGGCCCTCTCCCGGCCGTCTTTTTCTGTTCACACTCTGCGTAAACCCGCCTTTACTGCCCAAACTCACCAGAATTTATTAATTCTTCGATAAAAAGTTTTCCACCGACTACTCGCCACGGAGGAAAATTGATATGATTACCTCCATTTTTGTGAACTAAAACAGACAAGAGTTTCTCTGCCTTTTGATTATCAGAGAGAAACAGAGCAATTCTCAGAATTGAAGGAAACGCGTGTGAATATCCAAGCACTAATTAATGACAAAGTATCGAAGGCTCTGGAAGCCGCTGGCGCACCTGCAGGCAGTCCTGCGGCAGTACGCCAATCTGCAAAACCTCAGTTTGGTGACTACCAGGCCAACGGCGTGATGGGTGTAGCCAAAAAGCTGGGCACCAATCCCCGAGAGTTTGCACAAAAAGTGCTGGATGTTCTGGATCTGGACGGTATCGCAAGCAAAACTGAAATCGCAGGCCCTGGCTTTATCAACATCTTCCTGAGCGAAGAGTTCCTGGCCAAGCAGGCGGAAGCGGCACTGGCTGACGAGCGCCTGGGCGTTGCAGCTGAAGAAACCAAAACCATCGTTGCAGACTACTCTGCGCCAAACGTGGCAAAAGAGATGCACGTTGGTCACCTTCGCTCAACCATCATCGGTGACGCAGTAGTACGCACCCTGGAGTTCCTGGGCCACAAAGTTATCCGCGCTAACCACATCGGTGACTGGGGTACCCAGTTCGGTATGCTGATCGCAAACCTTGAGCGTGTTCAGGAAGAGTCTGGCGAGATCTCAATGGAGCTTTCTGACCTGGAAGCTTTCTACCGCGAATCCAAGAAACTGTACGACGAAGACGAAGCTTTCGCAGCAAAAGCACGTAACTACGTGGTGAAACTGCAGGGTGGTGACGAGTACTGTGCTGAAATGTGGAAGAAACTGGTTGATGTAACCATGATCCAGAACCAGCGTAACTACGACCGTCTGAACGTTTCCCTGACCCGCGACGACGTAATGGGCGAAAGCATGTACAACCACATGCTCCCTGGCATCGTTGCTGACCTGAACGAAAAAGGTCTGGCGGTTGAAGATGACGGCGCTCAGGTTGTGTTCCTGGACGAGTACAAAAACAAAGACGGCGAGCCTATGGGTGTAATCATCCAAAAGCGTGACGGCGGCTTCCTGTACACCACGACCGACATCGCGTGTGCCAAATACCGCTACGAAGAGCTGGGCGCAGACCGCGTACTGTACTTCATCGACTCACGTCAGCACCAGCACCTGATGCAGGCATGGAGCATCGTTCGCAAAGCGGGTTACGTGCCGGAAGAAGTGCCTCTTGAGCACCACGCATTCGGTATGATGCTGGGCAAAGACGGCCGTCCGTTCAAGACCCGTGCCGGTGGTACCGTTCGTCTGGCTGACCTGCTGGATGAAGCTGAAGAGCGTGCCGGTAAGCTGATCGAATCGAAAAACCCTGAGCTGGCAGCCGACGAGAAAGCTAACATCGCGACTACCGTTGCGATGGCAGCAGTGAAGTACGCGGACCTTTCCAAGCACCGTACCACTGACTACATCTTCGACTGGGACAACATGCTGGCGTTTGAAGGCAACACTGCACCATACATGCAGTACGCTTACACCCGTGTTGCTTCTGTATTTGCCAAAGCAGGCGTGTCTATGGACAACCTGGAAGGTGAAATCCAGATCACCGAAGAGAAAGAGAAAGCACTGATCGCCAAGCTGATGCAGTTTGAAGAAGCCGTACTGGGCGTTGCCCGTGAAGGTCAGCCACACCTGATGTGTGCTTACCTGTTTGAGCTGGCTGGCCAGTTCTCAAGCTTCTACGAAGCCTGCCCAATCCTGGTGGCTGAAAGCGAAGCCGTTAAGCAAAGCCGCCTGAAACTGGCTGCGCTGACTGCGAAGACCATCAAACAGGGTCTGTCTCTGCTGGGTATCGATACCCTTGAGCGCATGTAAGGCTCACTGATAACTGAAAGCCCCGCGATTGCGGGGCTTTTTTGTATTTGATGCTTGACTCAGTTCAGGATCCGCTCCACCTGCGGCAGCGGATAGCTGTTGTTCAGCACCGCTTTGGTTGGTTCATACAAACGCATGTGCAGGTAGAAATCATCTTCCGGTGCCGGCAGCCAGTTACAGCCCTCTTCAGAAGGTTTTTCATGCTGAATGCAGACCGTCAGGGTGCCGTCTGAATTGTATTTGAGCTCATCCGGACGGTTGGTTGAAACTGAGTAACGATCAATTTCATTTTCAACCATATACAGATCTTTGGCGTCATACATGGTCAGGGACCAGAACGCTTCTGCCGGAGCATCAGCAGGCATGGTCATCCGGTATTTATGACCGCCGGTTAGTTGCATGCCTTTTGAATCGGTATAGCGGTTTGGATAGAGCGCGCGCTCAGGCACATTCAGGCCGGCAGCCCGCAGGTTGATACTGGCCCGGCTCAGATAGTCGTGACCGTAACGGCCGCCTTCATACATCATCGACCAGCCGTTGTTGGTGGTACCGACACTTCGCCCCGCATACTGGACAATCTTCTGAGCGGCAGGCAGCGCACGCAGCAGACCACGTTTTTGCGCTTCACTCAAAGTATCCGGGTTAAATGGCTTCTCACCACCGATACCGATGTAACCGAACTGATCGATGATCGCCTGATCTTCAGCCAGCGGGTTCTTGCGCAGTTCGCGGTCGATCAGGGCATACCACTCCAGCCCCTCGGGTTTTGCCATCGGCGGAATACGGCCTGTCGATTTGGCCAGTTCTACCGGGCCATGCTCTTTGCCCAGTTCAGCCACCGGATAACTGATAAAGCCGTCATGTACCTTAAGCGCTTTATCCATGTCTTGTTCACCCGCAACACCGGTACGGTGAATCAGCCAGGCCATCGACGTTCTCGACTCAATGATCCCCGCTATACCTTCCGGGACTTCGCCTTTCCAGCCTTTTTTCACCAGCAGGAACTTGCCTCCTTTCTTGCCAGCGTTTTTGTTGTGCAGGTCCATGATCGAGTCAGAGTAGGCATCCAGCAGCTGAACGATATAGTAGCGCTCATCCGTTTGAGGGATTTCCAGTACCATCGGACCAGCCTTGTCCAGGTCATAGTGCGCCTGTGAATAGAGGGTATCGTTATTCACCGTAGGCACGATGCGATCCTGTGGCCCCGAAAGTACCCGGGTCTTGCCCATCTGGTTCAGTGGCGCCATCGCATTGTCCATTGGCGCATCCACAGACGTGGTTGTCTGCCGCACAGCAGCAACGGTCAGCGGGCCGGTTCCATAAATTAATGCCTGGACGCCAAGATTATACGCCAGCTCTTCTTCCGGATTGATCTGAGCGGTCTGGCTGGCAGATGCCAGCACAGGTACAGCCCCCATCGAGGCACATACCAGAGTAGTCAGCAGCTTCTTTTTCATGACAAACCTTTTGTTATTGGTCAGAGACCAGTAAGGGTAAGGGGTCTGCTGCCTAAATTGGGTAATAGCGAAAATCAGAAAATCCAATAGACCTGTATTGGAAAAGCTAATAACCGCTATTTATCTATTTCACCCGGGCTTTCTTTATGCTGGCAGCTTCCAATAACGGAGAAATTCAATGAAAAGTCCTGTCCGATTTGTAAAAAGCGCAGTCGCTCTGTCCATAGCGGCTTCTGCTTCTATGGCCGCCTCACCTGCTCTGGCCAAAGCCCCGAACATCGTCACCATCATGCTTGATGACGTAGCCCCGATGGATATTTCCGCCTATCACCGTGGCCTGGGCGCGATCAAAACGCCGAACATTGACCGCATCGCACAGCGCGGTGTGATGGTCAGTGACTACTATGCCCAAAGCAGCTCAACCGCCGGCCGCGCGGCCTTTATTACCGGTCAGTACCCGTTCCGTTCCGGACTGACCGGTGTTGGCCAGCCGGGCTCTAAGCTGGGTCTGAAAAAAGAGACCCCGACGCTGGCCGAGCTGCTGAAGAAAAAAGGCTACGCGACGGTGCACGTTGGCAAGTCTCACCTTGGCGATAACAACAGCCACCTGCCTACCGTGCACGGTTTTGATGAGTACTACGGTTTCCTCTACCACCTGAACGTAATGGAAATGCCGGAACAACCGGAGTTTCCAAAAGATCCAAACTTCACCGGTATTCCGCGTAACGTGATCCATTCGGTTGCAACTGACAGGTTTGATAAAACTGAAGACCCCCGCTTTGGTGTGGTCGGCAAACAGAAGATCACCGACAAAGGCGCGCTGGGCAAAGAGCGCATGAAACAGATCGATGAGGAGTTCCTGGACTTCGCCACCGACTGGCTCGACGATCACGAAACTAAAAGTGATGACCAGCCTTACTTTATGTGGTTTAACCCGTCGCGGATGCACACCATTACCCACGTACGCAAAGAGTACGAAGGGGCCAGCCAGACCTCGACTTACTACGATGCGCTTAAAGAGCTCGACGATCAGGTCGGTGTACTGCTTGATAAACTGGAATCTCTCGGCGAGCTGGACAACACCATTATCCTGTTTACCTCAGATAATGGTGTAAACACTGATCACTGGCCGGATGCGGGCGCAGCCTCTTTCCGCGGCCAGAAAGGCACCACCTGGGACGGCGGATTCCGCGTACCTATGCTGGCAAGCTGGCCTGAAAAGTTCCCTCAGGGGACTTACGTGGACGGCATGATGTCGGCGGAAGACTGGCTGCCTACCCTGATGGCCGCAACCGGTGACACGGACGTTAAAGAGAAACTGCTGAAAGGCGAGAAGATCGAAGGGGTTAAGCGTGTCGCGCACCTGGATGGCTATAACCAAATGGATATGCTGGCCAACGGCGGCGAGAGCAACCGTCACGAGTTCTTCTTCTACAACGAAACCAGTCTGAACGCCGTACGCGTCAACCAGTGGAAAGTGCACCTGAAGACCAAAACCACCTGGACCGAGCCAGCCAAACAGTGGCCGTTTGGCGTACTGGTCAACATCAAAGCCGACCCGTATGAGCGCTCTCCGGATACTCACGGCTGGTATCACTGGATGAAGCAGAAATCCTGGGTTCTGCCTGAGTTCTATCAGGCGATCGGCAAGTACCAGCAGTCACTGAAAGCCTACCCGCCGGTTCAAAAAGGCACCGGAGTTGGCATGGGTAACGACACCATCGACTGATCTGCAGGCACAAAGCGCCGCCCACGGGTGGCGCTGTCAGCAAAACCAATATTGGCTGTTACCTCTTTTTATCCGCGAACTGAGTACTCTGTCTGAAACAGAGAAAAGGTGAAAGCATGGATAAAAAGTATCAGGTCTGAAAAACAATAATCTCAATCAGGCCTGCTGTAGTACCGGCCATCAGCATAATAAGACTAATCCATGAAATACATCGTTTACCTTACTGCTCTTTGCTCATTTGGCCTTGCAGCTGAAGAAGTCCAGGACATGTCGGATCCCCTGTCGGTTTACACCCAGGTTGGCTCGGGCATTACCGGTAAAGGCCTGAACCTGAAAATCGGCCATGCTTATGACACCAGAAATCCTGAAACTGCAGCGATGAATATCGTCGAAATCAAAGGTTTTCTGGGCAGTCAGACTGGCTGGGATGAGCCGCGTGATGACAGCGTGGACAGCCTGCGCTTTCGCAATTTCAGCGCTAACCTGACCAATGGCCGGGGCACTCAAATTGATGTCCAGTATGACCTTAACTCTGAGTCAGGCAGCGCATCCTACAGCCTGATTCAGGCGCTTCCCAAAATGGGGCCGTTCACGCTGTTTCCTCTTGCCGGAGCGGGCGTCGCCTTTCAAAACGGAATGGATGAAAATGGCGTCCGAAACCAGGGCTATGAGTTCCCCGGCACGTTCGCAGTCGCAGGTACCTACAGCAAACTGGCACTGAATGACAAACTGTGGCTGAACTACAACCCGATGTGGTTTACCACCCTGTCAGGCAGTGAAAACTATGTTGAGTCTGCAATGGAAAACAGCAGCAGCGTACTGAAGCATGAAATTGCCCTGTCGTATCAGTTCAACCCACGTTTCAACATGCGTTATTTCTCAAACTGGTCACAAAACCAAAGCTTCACGGACGGAGAGCATCGTATCGAATTTAACTATCAGTTATAGGGTCTCTTTATGTCAAATTGTCTGCCGTACAGCCTGTTTATTAAGCCCGTTGGCGGCAGCTGCAATTTAGATTGCAGCTACTGCTACTACATCAACCAGAATACCAGCCAGAAAATGACGCTGGATACACTGAGATCCACCATTACCGACCATATCAGTTCGCAACCAGCACATACTCCCCAGGTCGATTTTATCTGGCATGGCGGGGAGCCGATGATGCGTGGGCTTAAGTTTTACCAACATGCCATCGCAGAACAAAAGCGCTATGCGGGTAAGAAGGCGATCGTCAATACCATGCAGACCAATGGCACGCTGATCACTGAAAACTGGGCTCGGTTCTTTGCACGGCATAAGTTTATGGTTGGTGTCAGCATTGACGGACCAGAGCTCATTCACAACATAGGCCGGATCGATACCCGCGGAGAGTCGACGTTTGAACGCACCATGAAGGGAATGGCGCTGCTTAAAGAGTACAAAGTGGAGTTCAACACCCTGACTGTGATCAACAACTGCTCTTATCACCGTGGAAAAGAGATCTACCGCTTCCTCAAAGAGAATGGCAGCGGCTATATGCAGTTCCAGCCGTGCATCGACCATGAACTGGACCGACGCTCTGAATACGACTGGTCACTCAGTGGCAAACAATGGGGGCGGTTCCTCTGTGATGTGTTCGATGAGTGGCGCAAAGCCGATATCACAAAAGTGTATGTACAGTTCTTTGAGAACTGCCTGATGGTGCTGATGGATTACCCGGGCCAGATGTGTCACCACGCCCCGACCTGTGGCCAGCAGCTGATGATGGAAGCCAATGGCGAAGTCTACAGCTGTGACCATTTTGGGTATCAGACCCATTCACTGGGTAAAACCTGTAACAGTTCGCTGAAATCACTGGTCAACAGTGATCGCCAGCGCCAGTTTGGTGAAATGAAACAGAGTACGCTGAGCTCACAGTGTCAGACCTGCGATTTTCTGCCTATGTGTCAGGGGGGCTGCCCTAAAAACCGCACCCTGAAAACAGAGCAGGATGAACCGCTGAATCAGCTGTGCGAGGGATACCAGATCTTCTTCCGTCATGCCCTTCCGCACATGCTGCGGATGGTTGATTCGATGAAAAACGGCTACTCACCTCAGTATTATGAGCTGTTTTGAATTAGACTGACCTCAGTCAGAATAAACGAAGCAAATCATGAACAAAGACTATAACCTGCTGCGGCTGCTGCTGGTATTGCACAATACCCGCCAGACAGTCGCGGCCGCCAAAGAGCTCAACGTCAGCCAGCCCACGGTCAGTATGATGCTGAAAAAACTGAGGGAGCAGTTTGGCGATGAGCTGTTTGTGCGCAGCAAAAACCAGCTTGAACCTACGCCCAAATGCTCCGAACTGGCCGGGAAAATCCCTGCGCTGCTCGATCAGCTTGACGGTTTGTATACCGATCAGGCTCAGTGGGACATCAGCCGGATGCAGGGAGAAATAACCCTGATTTTCCCGTCAGCCCTGATGGCCCCTGTCGCCGCCCCTCTGCTTGCCCGCTTAAGCAAACAGGCACCGGCGCTGACAGTTAACTGCCATCCGTGGGAGCCGGGCAGCCTGACAAAACTGGAACACAGCCGCGGCTGCTGGGGTGTCAGCTATCTGCCAATGGAAACCAACAAAAATGTGGTGCAAAAACCACTGGCAGATGATCGCTTTATGCTGGTTACCCGCAAAGACCACCCTCTCAAAACGCTGACGCTGGACAATGTTTTAAAGTATCCTTTATCCGTAACCGTTATCCCCGGTTATATAGAGGCATCCAAAGTCGAAATGCTGATAAGGAAATACCGGCTGGATAAAAACGTCAGCGTCCGCTGCAGTGATACCAGTATGATGATGGAGCTGATCCGCCAGAGCGACACTATTGGCGTGACATCACGCCGCAATGCCCCGCTGTTGCCACCATCACTTAAAAGCCACCCGCTTCCCGACGAGCTCTATCAGGAGACATTTCGCAGGCAGAGTGCATTCTGCTGCCATCTCAGAGACAGAAACAGCCCGTTCACCCAGTGGCTGTATCAGCAAATTGGTGAGATCATGGAAACCAGCGAAAGCTGAAAAAAAACGCCCCGACAAAGCGGGGCGTAATCATATATTCACATCGGGGCTTAATAGAGTTCCGTACCATCCGGGCGGGTACGCAACAGGTTCAGGATCCACATATACTGCTCCGGCCGGTCACGCAGCAGCTCTTCGAGCGCCTGATTCATCATTCGCGCGTCCTGCTCTTCATCACCGGTCGGGAACCCCTCCAGCGCTGGCAGAATAAACAGCTCAAACTTGCCTTTCTCTGAGTTGTAAGCCGGGATCATTGGCACCACTTTGGCGCGGCTCAGGCGTGCCATCTTGCCGAAGCCTTTCAGGGTCGCTTTCTCTGTGCCAAAGAAAGGCACGAACACGGAATTTTCTGCACCGTGGTCTTCATCCGGCAGATAGTAAGCCATGTAGCCATCTTTGATTGAACGGATATAAGGTTTAATGCCAGCGTGACGCGGCACAATACGGCCACCGTAGCGCATACGCTGCACGTTCATCAGCCAGTCACCGATCGGGTTCTTCTGCGGGCGGATCATGATCACTACATCATGACCGTAAGAAGAGAAGTACATTCCGGTGTAATCAATCGCCCAGCAGTGCGGCACCAGAGCGATCACTTTCTCGCCTTTTTCCAGCAGGGGAAACAGGTGCTCACCACCAAAGACCTCACCGCGGTTCTGATTGTATTTTTTGCTGCGTACCGTCAGCTCGGCATAACCAAGGAAGAACTGCGCCGCAACTTCATACATTTTTTCCAACAGTTGCTGACGTTCTTCAGCACTCTTCTCTGGGAAACAGAGCTCGATGTTTTTACGTGCCCGGCGAAGTGCCCCTGACTCCCGCTTTGAAAAAAACTTCGACAGCCAGGCGGCAAACTTATCCCGCGGGCGATACGGCACAAAGGCCAGCAGCAGGGCAAAACCGATGCCCAGCCAGGTCGGCCAGTATTTGGGATGCAGGAAAGACCACTGAAAAGTGGGGTTATATAAATGCTTTTCGATATTGTCGCTCATAGGGCCACATTTTTCTGTTCGCTATGGCGCGATATGGTATAACAAAGCCTGTGTAAAACAAACTGTCGTAAGTTATGGAATTTTCACTACATCCTCAGCTGGAAAAGGACACCAGCCTGATCGGCGAGTTTCCGCTCTGCCTTGCCCTGCTGCATAAAGACAGCGCGGTGCCATGGGTTATCCTGGTACCGAAAGAAGCCGGTCTGACCGAGCTGCATCAGCTGCCAATGAAAAAGCAGCAGCAGTTTTTAACCGAATCACAGGCCGTCTCTCACGCGCTTGAGCGCTGCTGGCAACCGGACAAGCTTAACCTTGGCATGCTGGGCAATATTGTCTCTCAGCTGCACATCCACCATATTGCCCGCTTTAAGGATGACGTGGCCTGGCCAGGTCCGGTATGGGGCAACACCCCGGGCGAGCAGCGCAGCAAAAACGCTCAGGCTGACATGGTATCGGTACTGAAGACCGAACTGAGCAAGTTTCCGGAATTTACCCCGGCCTGACAGCCTGCTGAAGATATAATTAATGGAATTGATATAAAAAGAGCGCTGACATTTCAGCGCTCTTTTTATTTCCTCAGGTTTTACCCCAGGTGTACCGTCAGGCCAATCTCATTGTCGCCCAGCCAGTGGTAACGCACCTGGTTACCATGCACCTGGCGCGATACCCTGCCCTTACGGATCCAGACCGCCAGCATGGCATCCACCCCATCCGGGCTGATGGCAAATTTTTTGCTCAGCGCCTGCTGGCTGACAGTATTGTTCGCTTTGAGGTACTCACCCAGTTCAGACAGGATCATTGCAATACCACTGCCTGAGGTGCTGCCCGGCGGCCGCTTTTTTTCATCATCACCGCTGTGGTCACAAACAGTCCCACGACCAGGATGATACACACCCCGGCATAAGCCGGATTATCAGCAAAGTGCGTCACCTGGTAGTACAGGGTGGCGCTGCCGTACGCCAGGCCCATGGTCCAGCTGGCAATAAACACCGCAAACTTATTACCAAACTCACGTACATACGCGCCCATCGCAGCCACACACGGGGTGTAAAGCAGAATAAAGATAAGATACGCAAACGCCGCGTTGCCGGTAACAAAGTGCGCTTTAAGGTTACCAAAGATACTGGCATCCACTTCCTGATCATCGGCGACTGCCTGGGCATCACTCAGGTCACCGACATCGATGCCCAGTGGATCGCTGTAAGACAGGCCCAACAGATTTTCAGGAATGGTCATCACCGCCTCTTCAAGGCTTGCTTTCAGGTCGTATTCTGCCGCTTCCTCTTCACCAGCTGATGTGGTGTACAGGCTGTTCAGGGTACCCACTACCGCTTCTTTGGCGAAAATACCGGTGATAATACCCACCGTTGCCGGCCAGTTATCCTGCCGGATACCGATTGGCTCAAACACCGGAGTGACGACCTGTGCCGCTTTGGACAGTACCGATTTTTCGCTGTTTTCATTACCAAAGCTGCCGTCAGTACCCAGAGAGTTAAAGAAACTCAGCACCGTCACCACGATAACAATGGTTTTACCCGCACCCAGCACAAAACGCTTAAGCTTTTGCCAGGTCTTAAGGAAGACGTTTTGCAGTGTTGGCAGTTCGTAAACCGGGATCTCCATCAACAGGCTTTCGCTTGAACCCGGGTACAGAGTGCGTTTCAGCAACAGGCCGGTCAACACAGCAGCGACAATACCCAACAGGTAAAGGACAAATACCACATTCTGACCTGCGCCCGGGAAGAAGGCTGCAGCGAACAGGGCATACACCGGCAGGCGCGCACCACAGGACATAAAAGGTGCCATAGCAGCTGCCAGTTTACGCTCACGCTCCTGATCCAGGGTTCGGGTTGCCATAATTGACGGCACGTTACAGCCAAAGCCCAGTACCAGCGGAACAAATGCTTTACCCGGCAGGCCGATCTTCTGCATTACTTTATCCAGCACGAATGCCGCACGGGCCATATAGCCCGAGCTTTCAAGCAGGGAAAGGAACAGGTACAGGCAGGCGATCACAGGAATAAAGGTTGCAACGGTCTGGATACCGCCACCAAGACCATCTGCCAGCAGAGTTACCATCCATACAGGAAGCACATCGTCCAGCAGGTAATGACCACCATCGACCAGCAACGCTCCGACACCAATATCAAAGAAGTCGATAAACGCGCTGCCGATGTTGATCGAAAACATAAACATCAGGTACATCACAAAGAAGAAGAACGGAATACCGATCCACTTGTTCAGAATGATGTTATCGGCTTTCTCAGTGAAGCTGTGGCTTAACCTGCCTTCGTCACGACGAACCCGCTTACAAAGGTTGTGAAGCCAGGTGAACTTAACATCTGCCACGTGCAGATCGATGTCGGTTTCCAGTTGAGCAATGCAGCGGCTGACCAGCTCACGCTGCTCAGGTGTCAGGCTGTTTACCACCAGTGCATCGTCTTCCAGCGCGCGCACAGCAAGGGCACGGCTTTGCTCGGGCTGACTTTCCCACAGTGGTTTCAGCTCATTCAGGGCCATTTCAAAACCGGCAGAATACTCCAGCTTAAACTCCTGATTGATTACGCCCTGAACCAGCATTTTATGCAGCCTTCCCTTGAACTCCGCCATTTGCTCTTTGTCATTGGCAGACAACGCAAATACCGGGCAGCCAAGGCTCTGCTCCAGTTTACGCAGATCAATTTTCTGACGCTGTTGGGCAAGCGAGTCCATTTTATTCAGCACCAGGATCATTGGACGGCCAAGTTCACGCAGCTGAAGCGTAGTATAGAGGCTTCGTTCCAGGCTGGTGGCATCGACCACATTGATGATCAGGTCTGCCGGATACGAGAGTGCCGCGCGGGAGGCAATAGACTCATCAATGCTGTTAGCGTCATTACCACTGTCGAGAGAGTAAATCCCTGGCAGGTCAGTCAGCTCAAAACGGTCGCCAGCGTGTTCATAAAATCCGGTTTTCTTCTCAACGGTGACACCCGCCCAGTTACCTACGTGCTGCTTTGCACCGGTCAGGGCGTTAAAGAAAGTGGTTTTACCGCTGTTTGGGTTACCTATGGTCAGTAGCTGATAGTTCATGACTGGCACTCCAGTTCAATCTGGCTGGCTACCTGATCACGGATAGCAACAGACACACCACGGACCATTACCTGAAGAGGATCGCCCAGAGGAGCTCTGCGAATAACACGGACTTCAGTTTTAGGCAGGACACCCATTACCATCATTTTTTTCCGGGTTTCTCTGTCCAGTCCGGACATATCGGTGATTAGTCCGCTTTCACCATCTTTAAGCTGTGACAGCGTTTTTGCGTTTGGCATACACTTAACTCAATTACAAATGAGAAGAATTATTATTAATGATATCTTACAATTTTGCTCTTTGTATTGCGCCATGTCAATTCCGCGTATTTTTTACCAGGTGCTGACTATTTCCGCGCTTCAGCCCGTCAAACCCGTCAAAAACAACCCCGTTAAAATCGTCAAAAAATATAAATGCCTTTTTTGACAATCGCGCTTTCATTCTCATGAGCAAGAAAACCAGAATTTATTCCAACATGCTTATTTCATATATTTCAATGCGTTAGGAGGCAAAATGGCAAGTTGTCGCATTTCTTATGGCGACTGTCGTTAATTCAATAAAGAAAATAAGTCCCCTGACGTATAGTTAAGTCATCGGGAGGCAGCAAGCGCCTCCAAAGAATTCCAGAGGTGGTATGGCTCCTGTCATACCACTCCGGCAGCAAGCGAAGGTGTCGTTGGCACCCGTGGTATAGTCCCCCCGGCTATACCACGTTATTTTTTTTCTGTCGTTCTGAAACTCTCTTCCCTGTCTGTCCAAAGTACCCTTTTCAATCTTTTTCATCATCCGCGTTTATTGTATATGTTCTGACCGATCCCGGCTGATTTACCCTGTGCCTTGACCCGGCCATCTTGTGTCCCCATACCGTTTCTGACACCGACAGCTCCGTTTACAGGCACAACCATGCCAGTAATGCCTGTATCCGGAAGAGTGACAGGAAAGCCTCTTCAGGGAACAGAAGAAACAAAAAAGGCAGGAGTTTCCTCCTGCCTGTTCAGACCATTACACTTAGCGCTGCCGTCAGTCGGTGTCTCCGTTACTTTCAACGAACTGGGTAGGTGAGATACCGTAATAGTGCTTAAATCGCTGACTGAAATACGACGGGTCATTAAATCCGGTATCAAAGGCGACATCTGATACCTTTTGCCCGGCGATCAGCAGATGACAGGCCTGACCAAGACGTACCTCATTTAAGTACTCTTTAAACGTCTTGCCGGTCTGGTTTTTAAACTTACGCTGAAGGCTGCGCTCAGATACAAACAACAAACGGGCCATTTGTGCAGTACCGAAATCCGGGTCCTGATAATTATCATCCACCAGCTCATAAACTTTCGCCAGCCAGGGGTCGATATCCGGTGCTGCATCGGGCTCAGGCACGTTCCACTCTTCCTGCAGAAGGTGACGGGTTTCAATACTGACCGGTGCCGGCAGCGCCTCGCCCGCAGGCCACAGCACTTCCACTTCGGTTTCACCTTTACCATTATGGAAGAAGCGGCACTCTCCCCCGCTGGCACTAGTGAAACGACGGACTGCCGCCAGAGTCGCATCTGTCAGGGCATAGAAATCTGCTGACGGATTGCTCTTGTCCACGCTGCTGTAATTCAGTATTTCCTGCCGGGTGAAATGGCGCCCTTCATCGGTGACGACAAAGCCGGCCCCTTCCGTGCCAGTCACCAGCCCAAGGGTGATCTTATCGCCCCGCTTACAGCGGCGGATAGAGTTATACAACATGCCATGCAGCACAAGGTCCAGGTTAAAGCCCTGCACCGCCACATAAACAGGCTTACCATCACCAACAAACTCAAACGTTACCCCGGCACGTTTAAATGTATCGCTCAGGGTCAGCAGCACCGCATCACATACACTGTTGAGTTCAAACACGGCCTGACTGCCTGACCGGTTGGGTTTAAGACGCAGGATCTGCTGCAAACGGGACTGCGCTGTATTCAGCCAGGCCTGCTCCTGCTCGGCAAGAGCAGATTTTGACGGCCAGAACTGGGTCAGATACTGATGTGCTTCCAGCGCCAGGTGATCAATAAAGTCCTGCCGGGTACGGAACTGTTTCTTCAGCTGGGTATTGCTGTGTAACAGGGCCTCACTCTGATGCTTTAACTGGCTGGTTCTGAGATCAACCTTTTCACGCAGCACCTTGTTGAGCTTCCATACCTGACGCGAACGCCAGAAATAAATCAGGCCCGCCAGGATCACCGCAGCAAGGAAACAACCGGATATAAACCAGCCGGACATAAACCATGGGGTAGCAACAGTAAAACTGAGCCGGCTCGGCTCCGTCGCCCGGTTAACGATTCCGGATGTTCGCAGCTCCAGGGTGTAATCGCCGGGAAGCAGGTAGTCAATGGTCAGCTGGGCACCGCGAAACGGCGTCCAGGGCTCGTTGTCACTAAAGCCCCGGCCATTAAGCCGATATTCCAGGTTCCACAAGTCAAAGTCCGGCAGTACCCCCATGGTAAAGGTGATTGCCTTACCGTGAGGGAACAGGTAATGACTGCCTTTGTCCGGCGCGTAACGGTACGGCTCCATATCCACCATCACCTGACCAATTTTCACGCCGCTGGCCGGCACTTCGGTGCTGAGCAGGTCTGCCTGAGAGGCATACACCAGCCCAAGTTTGGAACCAAAGATCAGGGTGTCTGTCTCCACGCTGTAAGTACAGATACCAGGCAAAAACTCGTTATTTACCAGACCAAATGGCGCGCCAAAATGGCGCAGCAGTCCCCCATCAGGTGTATAAAAACTCAGGCCTTTAGACGTACCCAGCCACACCCCTTTTGAGGTCGATACTGCGCACAGGGCTTTGAGATCCGGTTCATAAAGAGAGATGGAGGCAATCTGCTTCATGCGCGGATTATAACGATAGGTGCCAAAACTATTGACTACCCAGAAGTTTCCGTCTGACACTTCCGCTACATTCAGTGCCTGGCCCAGCTTTCTCTGAGTCAGCTTATCGAGCCGCAGCTGGCCCTGGTCATAGATATAGTGACCGTGATCAGTGCCAATCCAGGTCATGCCCTGCACGGAGGAAAACAGTGCGCTGATCTTTGTAGTGAAATCCTTGGCTACCAACCACTCAAATCCATAGTCATCCAGAGTGGATTGTTCAGGGTAATAACGCATCAGCCCCTGCTCAGTGGCAACCCAAAGACCCCCGCCATTATCCGGCAGCACTTTTTCAATCGGTCGCTGCTGAAGCTGGGCTGGGAACAACTTACGCTTCAGCTTGCCTGTATCAGTCTGGTAATAAACCAGGCCATCTTCTTTTGCCAGCCACACCCGGTTTCCCTGCACCGCCACATCGTGAACCATGCCACGCAGGATCTGAACCGGCTCTTCATCAATTCCCGGGTCATAACGAAACGCCCCCCTGTCAGTGGCTATCCACCATTCTCCGCCCTCGCCGGTGGTAATACTGCTGACCGTTCCCACATCGGCAGAAGCCGCGTTGCCGGAAAACCAGAACCGGCCAAACAGGCGGTTATACAGGGAGTAATACTTAATCCCCTTGTTAGTAGCAATCCACAGACCGCCCTGACCATCATTCATCAGGTCATAAATGTAATTTCCGCTCAATGAGTAATCATCATCAAACCGGCCGGTAAAGTGCTGCACACTCCCATCCATAAACTGATACACATACAGGCCATTTTCACTGCCAAGCCAGTAACCGGTATCGGTCTCTTCTATGGTAAGAATATGCGAGCGGGCAAAGCTCATCGGGATCTGTTCCGGGGAGTTAATGTCGATCAGTTTGGCCCCATTGACGGTACCAATAACCAGCTCCCTGCGTTTGTTGGAATAATGCAGGGTCTGGATAAAGGAACGACCGGACTGGCGAATATGATTAAAGCCCTCTTTCCCGCCAATATAAACACCGGAAGTCGTCGCCAGTACCCAGGTATGCTCGACCAGGACTGCGTCGTTAATCGTCACCTTCTTGCCAATATTACGCTGATAAACAAGGCTGAGAGGATACTCGTCAAATTCCCCGCTGTGGGTATTGTAGGTATAGAAAAACTCTTTACCCGCCATCCAGATATAATCACCATCCGCCCCAATGGTATTTATCTGTCTGCCGATACCCATACTCATCATCAGTTCAGCTGGCTGAGCCGGCTTAAAGCGATAGAGCTGATTCCCCTCAGCAAACCAGAAGTAATCATTGTGAAAAGTCAGGTGTTCAACCGTATCCTGATGAACGCTGCCAGAGCGCGGAAGCATGTGCTGACCATCGAAGAAACGCAGTTGCCCGCGCACATCATGGATCCAGAGTCCACCCTGAGGGCCGGAGAAGAGTTTTTTGGCAATAATGAACTGTCCCTGCTGCTCAAAAGGCAGGGGATAGAAAACAGAAGAACGATCTGAAGCGAACACATTGACTGCGGTAAACAGCCAAAGTGCGCAACATAAAAGAGCCTTATTCACGATATATCCGGGCAGCACCAAAGGTTACGGCAGGTACCCGATTGTACAACCGTACACCAGCCGAATTATTTTTTGTCGAAAATTATCTGTCAAAGGTACCTGAAAATCGCTCATTAAAAAAGGTGTACCGGGGTACACCTTTTCGTTTTCTAAAGCTGATCACGTAAAGCTGAAATGACACTCTGCGCTTTAGCCGTAAAGGCTTTGCGTTTATTTGACGGAACCGGCGAGCCCTGTGGCAACGGTACCTTCATTGAGTTTACCGGCCGGCCATTTTTGATCAGTTCGTAATGCAGGTGCGGACCAGTTGAACGGCCGGTGTTTCCACTCAGGGCAATTTTCTGACCACGGGTAATACGCTGGCCTTTTTTCACCAGAATTTTATGCAGGTGAAGATAGCGGGTCATGTACTCCCGGCCGTGCTTAATGACGATGTAATTACCCGCCAGTGAGTGCTTTTGCGCTTTCACGACCACGCCATCACCGGTAGCAAAGATTGGCGTACCAATCGGGGTGGCAAAGTCGGTACCGTTGTGCGGCGCAATGCGACCAGTAACCGGATGGCGACGATGAGGATTAAACGGCGAGCTGATGCGGTAACGTTTCGACGTCGGCAGGCGATCAAACGCCCGGGCAAGGCTGCGCCCTTCTGCGTCATAAAAGCGATTATCGTCAAATTTTACTGCGGTGTATTCTGTACCACCACTGCGGTAAAGCATGGCGACCACATCACCACTGCCCACGGATTTCCCGTCAATAAATTCACGTTCCAGCTGAACTGCAAAGCGGTCGCCTTTGCGCGACTGGCGGCCAAAGTCAAACTTCCACTGCATCGCTCTGGTCAGGGTATGGATCTGACCCGGTGTCAGCCCGGCAGCGCGCGCTGAGTTATAGAAACTGTCTGAGATACGCCCGCTGATCATCACCGGACGGGTTACCCCTTCCGTCTCCACCTCTTCAAAGGTGTAAGCGCCGTTTTGCCAGCGGTAAACATCGGACTGTTTTACGTTGCGCTCAAGGCTCAGAACAATCACCTTTCCGCTCTTATCCACTTCCCATTCCAGCTTCATTCCCGGACGGATACGTTCAATAGAGCGGTCAGCAGAGATCATAGCGTACATATCGCCCTGACTCAGACCGTACTGGGAGAAAATGGTACTCAGCAGCTCGTCTTTCTCGATCACATGCGTGTGGGTGTTTTTCTCGCTCTCCAGCTCCTGATCGAGCTCATCCTGGGGGGCGGAAAACTCCGGGGCATCCGAGTCAATCTGTTCACCCAGCGGTTCGCTGTTGAGATCTGACAAAACAGTTTTCTGCTCTGTGCTTACGGGGATGGTTTTGCGGGAATCAGGTCTGATTTCGATAGCAGAAGGCCGCCACAAAAGGGCGACCAGAGTCAGCATCGTCAGACCAAGAATTGAAATGCGGTGTTTTTTGGGTAAACGCTGCCAGGCGATGGCAGCGTTCTGGAAATTTCTCATTCAGACAAACAGCTTGAAAATTGGGAACCGAGTGACTTCAAAAAGTCAAAATACGCCCCCCGCTGTACCTGAATATTCACGCCCAGTGGATCCAGCACGCCTTTATTCACGCTGGTGCCACGGGTAACCGAACTTACAACCGCAGGGGTAAACTGAGGCTCAGAGAATACGCAATGTGCCCCCTCCGATTCAAGTTTTTTGCGAATTTTGTTCAGCGTTTTGGCGCCGGGTTTGCGTTCCGGGTTAACCGTGAAGTGACCCAGGTTGTTCAGACCAAAGAATTTCTCGTAATAGCCATAGGCATCATGGAAAACAAAATAGCCCTTCTCTTTTACCGGTGCCAGCTGAGTTTTAATGTCACTGACAGTGGTATCCAGGCCCTTTTCAAAGCGTTGCAGGTTCGCCTGATACGCTGCGGCGTTAGCCGGGTCAATTTCTGCCAGTTTGGCAGCGATGATCTGCGCAACTTCGCCGGCCTGCTGAGGACCCAGCCAGATATGCGCGTCATAGACACCATGGCTGTGGCCGTGATCATCGGCTTCATGGTCATGGTCATGGTCATGGTCAGCATGATGATCATCGTGGCCGTGTTCATCATGCTTATGCCCGGCATGGCTATGCTCAGCGTGATCGTGGTCATGATGATCGTGTCCGTCATCATGCTTGTGCTGACCACAGCTGCAGCCACCGTACTTACGCAGGGTCAGGCCTTCCTGATCCATCAGCGCCAGCGACCCCGGATGGTCCGCCAGTACGCCCTGCATAAAGGTTTCCATGTCTTTGCCTGCCCAGATAACCAGATCGGCGTTGCGAACCTTTTTCACATCGGAAGGTTTTAAGGCATAATCATGCGGCGATGTATTGCTGCCTAACAACAAGTCAGACTCTGCAACACCATGCGTAATTTCATTGGTGATAAGCTGAATCGGCTTCACCGAACTCAGTACGGTTGTCGCGTGCGACAGCGCAGATACAGAGCTCAGCGCAACAAATAAAAGGCCTGGACGTAACATGTTTTCCTCTTCTTCCGGTACGGCTGTTTGGTAAACGATAGAATTAATGTTACTTTATAACATATCAACAATGCAACACGGGTTATCAATGCAACCTTTGGTTTCTTTACAATCAGTCGGGGTTCGTTTTAACGACAATCAGGTATTGTCGGACATCAGCCTCGATCTGTTCCGCGGTCAGATCACGACCCTGATTGGCCCTAACGGGGCCGGAAAATCCACCCTGGTCAAAGTGATCCTTGGTATCAACAAACAGTTCAGTGGCAAACGCGAAATCCACGGTAAGCCAGTGATTGGCTATGTGCCGCAAAAGCTGCGCCTCAACGATACTCTGCCGCTGTCAGTTAACCGCTTCCTCAAACTGGCGGGAAAATTCAGTGACCATGAGAGAGCGGAAGCCCTGCGCCTGGTTGGTGCCAGCCATCTCGCAGAGCGCAATATGCACAAGCTTTCCGGCGGGGAAAACCAGCGAATCCTGCTGGCCCGTGCCCTGCTGCGCCGCCCGGACCTGCTGGTACTTGACGAGCCAGCTCAGGGTGTCGATGTTCAGGGACAAATCGACCTGTATGAACTGATCGACCACCTGCGTCACCGTTTTGACTGCGCAGTACTTATGGTATCGCACGACCTGCACCTGGTGATGGCCAAAACCGACCATGTGGTCTGCCTGCAGCATCATATCTGCTGTTCTGGCTCACCTCAGACCGTTGCTCAGCACCCGAGCTATCTGGCGATGTTTGGCCATCAGGTCAACGGCGCACTGGCGATCTATCAGCACGATCACCATCACCACCATGACCTGGCCGGACAACCGGTAAAAGGCGAGGCAGGCTGCTGTCAGAACCATCAACACGGACACCATAAACATGATTGAGTTTCTTCTGCCTTCCATTCTGGCCGGTACGGCGATTGCCCTGCTGACCGGCCCGCTCGGCTCGTTTGTGGTTTGGCGCAAAATGGCCTACTTCGGTGATACCCTCGCCCACGCGTCACTGCTGGGTCTGTCACTCGGCTTTCTGCTCGACATTAATCTCTATCTGGCACTGGTGATCTGCTGCGCCGGACTGGCAGTGCTGCTGGTCACCATGCAAAAACAGCAACTGGTGGCGACCGATACCCTGCTGGGGATCCTGGCGCACAGCTCACTGTCGCTCGGGCTGGTGGCGATCAGCTTCTTTGACCACGTGCGCATCGACCTGATGGGCTACCTGTTTGGCGACCTGCTGGCCGTCTCTCCAGACGACCTGACCTTTATTTTTATTGGCTGTGTGTTTGTACTCGGCGCGTTGTTTCTTTTCTGGCAGCCACTTCTGTCGAGCAGCGTGAATGAAGAACTGGCCAACATTGAAGGCACCAACACCGACCTGATGCGTCTGGTACTGATGCTGCTGGTTGGCGTGGTGATTGCGGTAGGGATGAAGTTTGTCGGCGCCCTGCTGATCACCTCACTGATGCTTATCCCGGCTGCCGCCGCACGCCGCTTTGCCCGTTCACCGGAACAGATGGCGCTGCTGGCCGCCGTGATCGGTGTGCTGGCGGTATGGGGCGGCCTGTGGGCGTCCTGGACACTGGATACCCCGGCGGGCCCGTCTGTGGTACTGAGCGCCGCGATCATCTTTATGCTGGCTCAACTGAAACCTGCCCAAAGCTGAGCCACAGCAACACAGCAACACAGCAACACAGCAACACAGCAACACAGCAACACAGCAACACAGCCATAAAAAAACCGATGCCTGAATGCATCGGTTTTTATTATTTGTGGTTTGTTTCCAGACCTTACCAGCCGGTTATTTCACGCAAGCCAGCACCGATTTCCGCCAGGGATTTCACGGTTTTCACACCCGCCGCTTCAAGAGCAGCAAACTTGTCTTCTGCCGTGCCTTTACCACCGGAGATGATCGCACCGGCATGGCCCATGCGTTTACCCGGAGGCGCAGTAACCCCCGCAATGTAAGAAACAACCGGCTTGCTGACGTGCTCTTTGATGTAAGCCGCCGCTTCTTCTTCGGCGGTGCCGCCGATCTCACCGATCATTACAATCGCTTCGGTCTCAGGATCATTTTCAAACAGCTCCAGAATATCGATAAAGTTTGAGCCCGGGATAGGGTCACCACCGATACCGACACAACTTGACTGGCCAAAGCCTTCATCTGTGGTCTGTTTGACCGCTTCATAAGTCAGGGTACCGGAGCGCGAAACAATACCGACTTTACCTTTCTTGTGAATATGGCCTGGCATGATACCAATTTTGCACTCATCCGGAGTGATCACACCCGGACAGTTAGGACCGATCATGCGAACGCCGGTTTCTTCCAGCTTCACTTTCACGTCGATCATGTCCATGGTCGGAATGCCTTCGGTGATGGTCACGATAAGTTCGATACCCGCATCAATGGCTTCCAGAATCGCGTCTTTACAGAACGGTGCCGGAACGTAAATCACTGTCGCGGTCGCGCCGGTCACTTCAACAGCTTCGCGTACAGTGTTAAATACCGGCAGGCCTAGATGAGTCTGACCGCCTTTGCCCGGCGAAACACCACCGACCATCTGTGTGCCGTACGCAATCGCCTGCTCGGAGTGGAAAGTGCCCTGACCACCGGTGAAACCCTGGCAGATCACCTTAGTGTTTTTGTCGATTAATACTGACATTATTTGCCCTCCGCAGCCGCGACGACTTTCTGCGCTGCATCGCTCAGCGACTCGGCAGCAATGATATCCAGACCGGAACCAGCCAGAACCTGACGGCCCAGATCCGCGTTGGTACCTTCAAGACGAACCACAACAGGAACGGTCACACCCACTTCCTTCACCGCACCGATGATCCCTTCTGCGATCATGTCACAGCGCACGATACCGCCGAAGATATTCACCAGTACCGCTTTTACGTTGTCATCCGACAGGATGATCTTAAAGGCTTCTGCCACGCGTTCTTTGGTCGCGCCGCCGCCCACATCAAGGAAGTTAGCCGGTTTGCCGCCGTGGAGGTTAACGATATCCATGGTGCCCATCGCAAGGCCCGCACCATTAACCATACAGCCAACGTTACCATCGAGCGCCACGTAGTTCAGTTCCCACTGCGCCGCGTGCGCTTCACGCTCGTCTTCCTGAGACGGATCATGCATTTCACGCAGTTTTGGCTGACGATACAGGGCATTGGAATCGATGTTGATCTTACCGTCCAGACAGAGCAGATTTCCGTCGCCGGTAATAACCAGCGGGTTGATCTCCAGCAGCGCCAGATCGTACCGGATAAACATGGTGGCAAGGCCATGGAAGATCTTCACAAACTGTTTGATTTGATCACCTTCAAGACCCAGTTTGAACGCCAGCTCACGGCCCTGATAAGCCTGAGGGCCCGCCAGCGGATCAATCGCCGCTTTGTGGATCAGTTCCGGGGTCTCTTCAGCCACCTTTTCAATTTCCACACCGCCTTCGGTCGAGGCCATAAACACAACCCGGCGGGTTGCACGGTCGACCACCGCGCCCAGATAGAGCTCATTGGCGATGTCTGAAGCTTCTTCTACAAGAATTTTGGATACCGGCTGACCATTAGCATCCGTTTGATATGTCACAAGGTTTTTGCCCAGCCATTTCTGAGCGAAGGCTTTCACACCCTCTTTGGTATCGTGCAGCTCTACGCCACCGGCCTTACCACGGCCACCGGCATGTACCTGACACTTTACGACTTTCTTTTCGGTTGCAATCTGACCGGCGGCTTCAAACGCCTGCTGCGGGGTGTCGCAGGCATAGCCTTCCGGTACCGGCAAACCGAACTCAGCAAACAGCTGTTTGGCTTGATATTCATGCAAATTCATTGTGCGATTCCATTTGTTTATCCCTTGAGGGATTTATTATTTCCATTAAGCATACCAGTTATATAACAAACACTTCTGTAATTGAAGCAGATGTGAATTATTATCACTCCGGTTTACTCTGGTTTGTAAGGTTGTTGAGCGTAAGATGGGCCAGTGGCCCGGTTTAATTTCGGCGCCAAAAGGCGCCGAAATGAATGCACATTAAACGTCCAGAAGCAGACGAGCCGGATCTTCGAGCAACTCCTTGATGGTCACCAGGAAGCCGACCGATTCACGGCCGTCTATCAGACGGTGATCATAAGAGAGAGCCAGATACATCATCGGCAGGATTTCGACTTTACCGTCGACCGCCATAGGGCGTTCCTGAATTTTGTGCATACCCAGAATTGCTGCCTGCGGCGGGTTGATGATAGGGGTGGACATCAGCGAGCCAAAGACGCCGCCATTGGTAATGGTGAAGTTACCACCGGTCAGCTCTTCCACGGTCAGTTTGCCGTCACGGCCTTTGATCGCCAGCTCTTTGATGCCTTTTTCGATCTCAGCCAGGCTGAGGGTATCGCAGTCTTTCAGGACCGGAGTCACCAGACCACGCGGGGTAGAAACCGCCATGCTGATATCGAAGTAGTTGTGATACACGATGTCATCGCCATCGATGGAGGCGTTCACTTCCGGGTAACGCTTAAGCGCTTCGGTGACCGCTTTCACGTAGAAAGACATAAAGCCCAGACGGATACCGTGTTTCTCTTCAAACAGGTCTTTGTACTGCTTACGCAGATCCATGATTGGCTTCATGTTGACTTCGTTGAAGGTCGTCAGCATAGCGGTGCTGTTTTTCGCTTCCAGCAGACGTTCTGCAACACGCTTGCGCAGACGGGTCATAGGTACGCGCTTCTGACTGCGGCCGGCAACCGGGGCCTGTACTTCCGGCTCTGCAGCCGGGGCTGCTGCCGGGGCAGGAGCCGGAGCCTGCTTCGCTGACTCAAGGTAAGCCTGAACGTCTTCTTTGGTAATACGACCACCGACACCGGTGCCTTTCACCTGTGAAGGAGACAGGTCGTGCTCACCCAGCAGACGGCGAACCGCCGGGCTCAGCGCTTCATTGCTTTCTTCTTCCAGAGAAGCCTTATGGCGTTTATCAGGCGAGGCTTCGGTCGACTCGGTAGTATCAGTGGTTGGTTCACCGGCAACCGCGCCTGGCTTAAGCTTACCAATCAGCTGGCGGCCCAGTACGGTTGCGCCTTCTTCTTCAACGATGGCTTCCAGTACGCCGTCTTCCGGCGCCGGAACTTCCAGTACTACTTTGTCCGTTTCGATATCTACAATCACCTCATCGCGGGCAACTGCTTCGCCTGGCTGCTTGTGCCAGGTTGCCACCGTTGCATCGGCAACAGATTCAGGTAAATCCGGAACCAGAATTTCAATTGTCATATTCATTTCGTCCTTATTCTTCCAGTTCTTAATCCAGGTTCAGAGCGTCATTCACCAACGCTTTCTGTTGTTTCATGTGCACAGACATATAGCCAACCGCCGGGGAAGCAGAGGCCGGTCTTCCGGCATAACTCAGGCTGGCACCAGCAGGGATAGCCGCACGGAAATTGTGCTGGCTTGAATACCAGGCTCCCTGGTTCTGAGGCTCTTCCTGACACCAGACAAAGTCCTGTGCATTGGTAAATGGCGCAATCGCCGCTTTCACTTCTTCCAGCGGGAACGGATACAATTGCTCGATCCGCACGATAGCCACATCATTCTTTTCGCTGTTACGACGCTGCTCCAGCAGGTCGTAGTACACCTTGCCCGAACAGAATACCACGCGGGTAACTCCGGCCGGATCCAACTGGTCCACTTCAGGGATAGCCGGCTGGAACGTGCCGTCAGACAACTCTTCCAGGGTGGAAGTACACAGCGGGTGACGCAGCAGGGATTTTGGCGACATCACGATCAGAGGACGACGCATCGGACGTACCACCTGACGGCGCAGCATGTGATAAACCTGAGCCGGGGTGGAAGGCACCACCACCTGAATATTCTGCTCAGCGCACAGCTGAAGGTAACGCTCAAGACGGGCGGAGGAGTGCTCCGGCCCCTGACCTTCATAGCCGTGAGGCAACAGCATGGTGATGCCACACAAACGGGCCCACTTCTGCTCACCTGACGAGATGAACTGATCAATCACTACCTGGGCACCGTTGGCAAAATCACCAAACTGCGCTTCCCAGATAGTCAGGCCGCCAGGCTCTGCCGTCGCGTAACCGTATTCAAACGCCAGTACCGCCTCTTCTGACAGCACGGAGTCAAACACTTCAAACGGGCCCTGCTTGTCATGAATATTGGCAAGCGGCACATAAACGCTGGCATCGTCCTGATTGTGCAGGACCGAATGACGATGGAAGAAGGTACCGCGACCGGAGTCCTGGCCCGAAATCCGGATGCGTTTACCGTCATCAAGAAGGGTGGCGTACGCCAGGGTTTCTGCCATACCCCAGTCGATGGCTTTCTCACCGCTGATCATGGCGGTGCGGTCATTATAGAGCTTGTTCACCCGGCTCTGGAGCTTATGACTCTCCGGATACTGACAAACCTTATTACCGAGCTGGGTCAGGCGCTCTTTGTCATACTGAGCATTCCAGCCACAATCCCAGTCATGACCGAGGAACGGCGACCAGTCTACCGAATGCATCGCCATCGGACGCCACTCTTTAACCACCACTTCGCCGTGGTCAAGCGCATCACGGTACTCATTAACCAGCTGAGTGGCGGTCTCGATATCGAACTCGCCGCGGTCGATCAGCACATCAGCGTACAGCTTACGCGGTGTCGGATGTTTTTTGATCTTCTGATACATCAGCGGCTGAGTCGCGTTTGGTTCATCCGCTTCGTTGTGACCGTGGCGGCGGTAACACACCAGGTCAATCACCACATCACGCTTAAATTCGTTACGGTAATCGAGGGCGATACGGGTAACAAACGCGACCGCTTCCGGGTCATCAGCATTAACGTGGAAAATCGGTGCCTGTACCATCTTGGCGATGTCGGTACAGTACATAGTCGAACGGGTGTCACGCGGGTTAGAGGTAGTGAAACCAATCTGGTTGTTCACCACGATTCGCACGGTACCACCTACATGGAAGCCACGCGCCTGAGACATGTTAAAGGTCTCCTGCACCACGCCCTGACCTGCAATCGCCGAATCGCCGTGAATGGTAATTGGCAAGACCAGGCTGCCGTCATTATCTTCAAGACGATCCTGACGGGCACGAACCGAGCCCATCACCACAGGGTTAACGATTTCCAGGTGAGACGGGTTAAACGCCAGCACCAGATGAACATCACCACCCGGGGTAGCAAAGTCTGCCGAGAAGCCCTGGTGATATTTCACGTCACCGGTACCCCAGGTTTCGTCATGTTTGCCGGCAAACTCGTCAAACAGATCCTGAGGGCGTTTACCCAGCACGTTAACCAGCATGTTCAGACGGCCGCGGTGAGCCATACCGATCACCACCTCGCGCATACCGCTTCGGCCAGCGTGACGGACCAGCTCCTTGGTCATCGGGATCATGGCATCGCCACCTTCAAGGGAGAAGCGTTTGGCACCCGGGAACTTGGCTCCAAGGTAACGCTCCAGACCTTCTGCGGCGGTCAGTTCATCGAGGAAAGTGCGCTTTTCATCTGCATCGAAGTCCGGCTGGCCTACCACAGATTCCAGACGCTGCTGAATCCAGCGCTTCTGCTCTGTGTTGGTCATGTGCATGTACTCAGCACCAACAGAGCCGCAGTAGGTTTGCTTCAGCGCTTTGTGGAGGTCTCTCAGTACCATGGTCTCCTGACCAATAGCAAAAGAACCCACGTTGAAGGATTCGTCGAAATCATCTTCGGTAAGATTGTGGAAAGCCGGATCCAGCTCTTCCACAGGTTTGCGTTTCCATAAACCCAGCGGGTCCAGGTTCGCGGCCTGATGGCCACGGAATCGGTACGCATTTATAAGCTGCAGAACTTTTACTTGTTTTGCATCGACATCAGGGTCACTTACTTGGACATTGTAATGCTTCGTCTCTTTCGCGAGTCGACGGAAGTAATCACGAACACGGGAATGAGGCTGTTCCACCACCTGCTCCGGTTGGGCAGGCAAATCCTCAAATACCCGTTTCCACTCCTCACTTACCTGATCGGGGTCACTAAGATACAGTTCGTAGAGTTCTTCTACATACGTTGCATTGGCACCAGCCAAGTGTGAAGACTCGAGCCATGCCTTCATCACGCCGTTGTGCATATTTTCCCTTAACCAGTTGTTTTCATTCAATACCCGGTCTTTCGCCGGGCCTTTAAGTATGCTGACCGGGGGCGATCAGCAAATCGTTGAATATCTATACCGAACGATTTAACAGCATCGTCTTGATATGACCTATCGCTTTCGTTGGATTTAATCCTTTAGGACAAACACTTACACAATTCATGATGCCATGGCAACGAAAAACGCTAAATGCGTCGTCCAGATCAGATAATCGCTCATCTGTTGCGCTGTCACGGCTGTCAATCAGCCAGCGGTATGCAGCAAGCAATCCGGCGGGGCCGATAAACTTATCCGGATTCCACCAGAATGACGGACACGACGTGGTACAGCAGGCACACATGATGCACTCATATAAACCGTCGAGATGCGCCCTGTCATCCGGGGACTGCAGGTTCTCCCGCGACGGGGGCAAATTACCGTCACTGATAAGATACGGTTTAACTTTAGCGTAGTTATCATAGAACTGGGTCATGTCCACGATCAGGTCGCGTATTACCGGCAGGCCAGGCAGCGGACGGATCACAATCGTGTCCTGGCTGATCAGCGCCGACAGCGGCGTGATACACGCAAGACCGTTTTTACCGTTCATGTTCAGACCGTCAGAGCCACAGACCCCTTCCCGGCAAGAACGGCGGAACGAGATCGACGGATCCTGCTCTTTCAAAAGAATCAGCGCGTCGAGCACCATCATGTCCGATCCTTCATCCACTTCCAGCACGTACTCTTTCATATACGGCTTGTCGTCAGTGTCCGGATTGTAGCGGTAAAGAGAGAAATTAAGTTTCATCTGGTTGTCCTCCCTTTAGTAAGTACGCACTTTCGGCGGGAACGCTTCACGGTGCACCGGGGTCATATTGACCTCGCGTTTACTCATCAGCTCGTTCTCCGGGTTGTAGATTGAATGGCACAGCCAGTTCTCATCATCACGTTCAGGATAGTCAAAGCGGGCGTGAGCGCCACGGCTCTCGGTACGGTAGTTGGCCGCCACTGCCGTAGCAAATGCGGTTTCCATCAGGTTATCCAGCTCCAGACACTCAACACGCTGAGTGTTGAACTCAGAAGATTTGTCTGCCAGATGGGCGTCTTTAAGGCGCTCGCGGATAACTTTTAGCTCTTCCAGGCCGGTCGCCATCGCATCCCCTTCACGAAACACCGAGAAGCTGTTCTGCATGCAGGTCTGAAGGTCTTTACGGATCTGAACCGGGTCTTCGCCACCGGTGCTGTTTTCCCAGCGCATGGTACGGGCCAGCGACTCTTCAATGTCCGATTCGGTTGCCGGGCGCGCTTCCGCCTGAGCCGCCAGGGTTTCGCCCAGATGCAAACCGGTTGCACGGCCAAACACCACCAGGTCAAGCAGAGAGTTACCACCCAGACGGTTAGCACCGTGTACCGATACCGAAGCGATCTCACCGCAGGCAAACAGCCCCTGTACTTCCACATCCGCGCCAGAAGCCCTCTGTTTCAGCGCCTGGCCCGATACCTGAGTCGGCACGCCACCCATCATATAGTGGCAGGTCGGGATAACCGGGATCGGCTCTTTAACCGGATCTACGTGAGCAAAGGTACGTGACAGTTCACAGATACCCGGCAGACGCGATTCCAGCACCTCTTTGCCAAGGTGGTCGAGTTTGAGCTTGATATGCGGCCCCCACGGACCATCACAGCCACGGCCTTCGCGAATTTCAATCATCATAGAGCGGGCCACTACGTCTCGGCCGGCCAGGTCTTTGGCGTTTGGTGCGTAACGCTCCATAAAGCGCTCGCCATCTTTGTTGAGCAGGTAGCCACCTTCACCACGACAACCTTCGGTGACCAGTACCCCGGCACCGGCGATACCGGTTGGGTGGAACTGCCACATTTCCATATCCTGCATCGGTACGCCTGCGCGCAGCGCCATACCTACACCATCTCCGGTATTGATATGCGCGTTGGTGGTAGAAGCGTAAATACGCCCTGCCCCGCCGGTCGCTAAAATGGTTGCTTTGGATTTGAAGTAGCAGATCTCGCCGGTTTCCATACACAAAGCGGTACAGCCAAGAATCGCGCCGTCCTGGTTTTTCACCAGATCCAGAGCGTACCACTCCGAGAAGATGGTGGTTTTGTGTTTGATGTTTTGCTGGTACAGGGTGTGCAGGAGAGCATGGCCGGTCCGGTCAGCGGCCGCAGCCGTACGCGCCGCCTGCTCTCCGCCAAACTCTTTTGACTGGCCGCCAAACGGGCGCTGATAAATAGAGCCGTTATCGAAACGGGAAAACGGCAGGCCCATTTTCTCCAGCTCGATCACCGATTCCGGGCCGGTCTTACACATATACTCGATCGCATCCTGATCACCGATGTAGTCAGAACCTTTTACCGTGTCATACATGTGCCATTGCCAGTCGTCCTGATGGGAGTTCCCCAGCGCGACAGTAATACCGCCCTGCGCAGACACGGTATGTGAGCGGGTTGGAAACACTTTAGACAGCAGGGCGCAGCTCAGGCCCTGCTCAGAAATTTGAAGGGCAGCGCGCATACCCGCACCACCAGCGCCGATCACCACGGCATCGAATTCACGTACAGGAATAGTCACTTAAGCACCCCACAAAACAAACAGACCAGAGAAGAAATAGCCGAGCAGTATGGTCACCACCACCAGTTGCAGCGCCCCGCGCAGCATCGTGGGCTTAATGTAATCCGTCAGCACCTGCCACAGGCCAATCCAGCCGTGGATCAATACACAAACCAGCGCCAGCATGGTGAAGACTTTGGTAAAGGTGCTGTCGAAGAAGCCGGTCCAGGAGAGATAACTGATGTCATTCAGCGCGCAAAAACCAACCACATACAGGGTGTAAAGCGTCAGGATGACCGCGGTAGCGCGGATCAGGATGAAATCATGAACACCGTTACGGCCGAAAGAAGAGACATTTCTTACCATACCAGTACCCCCGCCAGCAGAGATAACACCGCAGTAATACCGAACGAGACTTTGGCGCTCATCGCGCCGCTTTCCAGCTCTTCAAAATAGCCCATGTCCATCGCAAGGTGTCTTAATCCACCAACGATGTGGTACGCAAGGGCGGTCAGTATTCCCCACAGAATAAAGGTCACAATGAAGCTGTCGGCAATATCAGCCGCTTCCTTAAAACCAACCGGGGATGAGAGGGACAGGGACAGCAGCCATAGCAGAATTCCCACCGCTACAAACGTGATCACACCGGCGACCCGGTGCAAAATCGACGCGATAGCTGTGACGGGAAAGCGAATGGTCTGCAAATCCAGATTTACTGGTCTTGACTTTCTTTCTTTCACGGGCTCGCTCACTCAGCTCCATTGAGCATTTATCGTTATTTACCAATTTTGCTGTCAACCGCTCAAAAATTAACACCATTTTAACCTTTGTGACGCTTTTTACGGGCCACAAGTGTAATCAGGCTGTTAACTTCAGGGCGTAATATTTTGTGCTAAACTTTCTTTTAAACCCTGAATTTACCGGGTCTTCAGCAAGATTTTCTGCGCCACTATACGGGCCGTAACATCTTAATACAATCAACGTAACAAATTATGATACATAGAACAGATTTTTAACTTTTCACTCGCAAAAAATTCAAACAAGTGCACACAAAACAGGAGAAAAATTGACTTTACTTACATAAGCCAGTACAAAAATGGCACACATATATCCTGGATGGATTAATAAAAAGACAAAGGAGAGTGTTATGGCAGATAAGAAAGCGACCCTTCATATAGAAGGACTAGCGCCTGTCGAACTTCCGATTCTGGGGGGCACTGCAGGCCCTGAAGTAATCGACGTTCGTAAGCTGGGAGCCAATGGATACTTCACATTTGACCCAGGTTTTCTTGCCACTGCATCTTGTGAATCTCAAATCACTTACATTGACGGCAATAAAGGTATCCTGCTTCACCGCGGCTACCCGATTGACCAGTTGGCCAACAATGCAGATTACCTGGAAGTCTGTTATATCCTGTTAAACGGAGAAGCTCCGAACCGCGAGCAATATCAGGAATTCAAACAAATCGTGACCCGCCATACCATGGTGCACGAGCAGATTGCGAGCTTTTTCCACGGCTTCCGTCGTGACGCCCACCCGATGGCGATCATGTGTGGTGTGGTCGGTGCCCTTGCGGCCTTCTACCACGATTCGCTGGACATCAACAATGACTCGCACCGCGAGATCGCGGCATACCGTCTGTTGTCCAAGATGCCAACCCTGGCCGCCATGTGTTACAAGTACTCTATTGGCCAGCCATTCATCTACCCGCGCAACGACCTCAGCTATGCAGAAAACTTCCTGCACATGATGTTTGCCAACCCGTGCGAAGAGTACGTGGTAAACCCTGTGGTTGCCCGTGCGATGGATAAGATCTTCACCCTGCACGCTGACCACGAGCAGAACGCTTCGACCTCTACCGTGCGTCTGGCGGGCTCCTCAGGTGCCAACCCATTCGCCTGTATTGCTGCAGGTATCGCTTCCCTGTGGGGACCGGCACACGGCGGTGCAAACGAAGCCTGTCTGCGTATGCTGGAAGAAATTGGCTCTGTGGACCACATCCCTGAGTACGTGACAAGAGCTAAAGACAAGGACGACCCGTTCCGTCTGATGGGCTTTGGTCACCGGGTATACAAGAACTACGACCCGCGTGCGACCGTTATGCGCGAAGCGTGTCATGAGGTGCTTAATGAACTGAACATCAAGGACCCACTGCTGGACGTGGCAATGGAGCTGGAGCGTATCGCCCTGTCTGATGAGTACTTTGTTGAGAAGAAACTCTACCCGAACGTGGACTTCTACTCAGGCATCATTCTGAAAGCGATCGGCATTCCGGTTTCCATGTTCACCGTAATCTTCGCCCTGTCCCGTACTGTGGGCTGGATTGCTCACTGGAACGAAATGCACCGCGACCCGGACAACCGTATCGGCCGTCCACGTCAGTTGTACACCGGCCAGACCATGCGCGACTTCCAGCCGCTGCATGAAAGGGATTAATTCCCGCACAGCAATACTGTAATGACAACTAAAAACGGCGCTGATTCAGCGCCGTTTTTTATACACCTGTCTGTATGCCTCACTTAAACAGGATTATGAATATCCACAAACTCCACGTCAAAGCCGTGCTCTTTCGCCAGCCATTCTCCCAGTGACTTCACCCCATCCCGCTCAGTCGCGTGGTGGCCGGCTGAGAAGTAGTGAATATCCAGCTCGCGGGCAGTGTAAGTAGTGCGCTCTGAGATCTCGCCGGAGATAAACGCATCCAGCCCGTGTGAAGCTGCCAGTTCGATAAAGTCCTGACCACCACCGGTACACCAGCCAATCGTCTTAATTTCTTTACCGCTCTCTGTCGCAATATGCAGAGGCTGACGCTGATAGGCATCCGCAATACGCTTCTCAAGCTCCTGAGCGCTCACAGGCGCGTCAAATGAACCGTACAGGGCCACAGACTGCTCGTGACCTTCCAGACCGCCTTCCAGGGTGATACCCAGCTTTTGTGCCAGCTTAACGTTATTGCCAAGTTCAGGATGAATATCCAGCGGCAGGTGATACGCGTACAGATTGATGTCGTTTTTGATCATGGTACGGATACGGCGGCCTTTCATCCCTTTAATCGGTTCAGGCTCCCCTTTCCAGAAGTAACCGTGGTGAACCAGGATGGCGTCTGCACCGCGCTCAACCGCCGCGTCAATCAGTGCCTGAGAGGCCGTCACGCCGGTAATGATTTTATTGACCTGCTCTGCGCCCTCAACCTGAAGGCCATTCGGACAGTAGTCTTTAATAAGGTGTGGCTGCAGGTATTGATTCAGTACCGCTTCCAGCTGTAAGTTATTCATTGTTTATTCCGTTTCACATCGCGATGGAGCCAAGTATATACCAGACTATGGAAACCGTTAATCCGCTCTGTGACTGGATTGTGCGCCGCCCGGCGCTGTTTACCGGCCAGGGAAACATTACCGCCAGAGCGCCGTTTTCATCTGCAACGGCGTGTGCCGGTGTGCCTGAAGCCACTCACCCCAGGCTCGGCTTTCTCTATCAGGAATGGTGTAAACAGCTGTTTATCGCCAGCCCGGACTATGAGCTGCTCGGTGATGAGATTCAGCTCTCCGAAAACGGCCGTACCCGGGGGGCGATCGATTTTATCGTGCGTAACCTTGCCACCGGCCAGATTGAGCACTGGGAAGTGGCGATCAAGTTCTATCTTCTTCATCACGGAAAATGGTATGGCCCCAACGCCAGAGACAGACTGGATATCAAGCTCGAAAGAATGCTCAGCCACCAGCTGGCTATGTCAGACTCAGCACCATTCCGGGCTCAGTATCCATGGAACGTGGACAAGCGCCGCCTGCTGATGCAGGGCAGGCTCTGTATCAATCCGTTTGAGAAGCAGGTGATTCCCACGGAGTGTCTCGGCTATAAACTCAATCCTGATTGCGTGGACGGATACTGGTGTTATTACTCCCAGTTGACTAAAGCACCTGCAGAGCTGTGGCCACTGGCCAAACCGGACTGGCCTGCCGGTCTCACGGCCTTTGATAACTGTATGCCGTTAAGCTGGCAGGATCGCCCGCTTCACTGCCAGGACAGGCTGGGCCGGTTCTGGTTTATCGTCCCGGATCGCTGGCCAGGGCAGTAATACCGGCACAAAAAAAACGGCGCCCGAATGGACGCCGCTTTTCATATCTTCCGGAGAATTACAGACCAGCGTCTGCAAATACCTGGTTTACGATCTGCTGAGCTTCCTGCTCGATTGCTTTCAGGTGCTCTTCACCTTTAAAGCTCTCACAGTAGATCTTGTAGATGTCTTCGGTTCCAGACGGACGGGCTGCAAACCAGCCGTTCTCTGTAGTCACTTTCAGGCCACCGATCGCCGCGCCGTTACCCGGAGCGTGCGTCAGGCGTGCTGTGATCTCATCACCTGCCAGAGTCTGAGCCGACACCATTTCAGGAGACAGCTTCTTCAGCACGTCTTTCTGCGCGCCATTCGCTACTGCCTGAATACGGTTGTAGCTTGAGTCGCCATGCTTCGCCGCCAGCTCATCGTAGTACTGCTGAGGGTTCTTACCGGTCACTGCGGTGATTTCTGCCGCCAGCAGACACAGAATGATACCGTCTTTATCGGTAGACCATGGCGTGCCGTCCAGACGCAGGAATGAAGCGCCCGCACTCTCTTCGCCACCAAAACCGAAACGGCCTTCGTACAGACCATCTACAAACCACTTAAAGCCAACCGGTACTTCACACAGCTCGCGGCCAAGGTCTGCTACCACGCGGTCGATCATCGCGCTTGATACCAGAGTCTTGCCTACTGCTACATCTTTGCCCCAGCCTTCACGGTGACGGTACAGGTAATCAATACATACCGCCAGGAAGTGGTTCGGGTTCATCAGACCTTTAGGGGTTACGATGCCGTGACGGTCATAGTCAGGGTCGTTACCAAACGCCAGGTCGTAGTCGTCTTTCAGTGCCAGCAGGCCAGCCATCGCGTAAGGCGATGAACAATCCATACGCACTACGCCGTCTTTATCCAGAGACATAAACTGGAAAGAAGGGTCTACCGCTTCGCTGACCAGGGTCAGGTCCAGGTTAAAGTGGTCACGGATCTGACGCCAGTAGTCGATACCACTGCCACCCAGTGGGTCAACACCCAGTTTAAGGCCCGCTTTCTGGATCGCTTCAATGTTAATAACGTTAGTCAGGTCTTCAACATATGGCTTAACAAGATCCATCTCAGTCAGCAGTGAAGAAGCTTTGGCTTCTGCCAGCGGCATACGCTTCACGCCCTGCAGGCCTTCAGCGATAAGCGCGTTGGCGCGGTCTTCAATTGCCTGGGTCAGCTCAGCTTCTGCCGGACCACCGTGAACCGGGTTGTACTTGATACCCCCGTCCTGCGGCGGGTTGTGAGACGGCGTGATAACAATGCCGTCCGCTTTCTTTTCGTTCGCCAGGTTGTAAGTCAGGATAGCGTGAGAGATACCCGGAGTCGGAGTAAAGCCGTTATCCTGCTGTACGATCACTTCAATGCCGTTAGCGATAAGTACCTCAACCACACTGGAGAAAGCCGGCTCCGAAAGTGCGTGAGTGTCTTTACCAACGAACAGCGGACCAGTGGTGCCTTTTTCTGCACGCACTTCTGCTACCGCCTGGGCAATTGCCAGAATGTGGTTTTCATTAAAAGTCGATTTGTCTGCCGTACCGCGGTGACCGGAAGTACCAAACTCAACTTTGTGAGCAGGGTTGCCGGCTTCAGGCTGAAGTAAGAAGTAGTTTGCTACCAACGCTGGAATATTATGTAGATCTTCTTGCTGAGCTTTCTGCCCGGCGCGAGGATGAATAGCCATTTTATATCCTTATTTGCTTTTTATAAGTCACATAAAACAAAACCTCATACTGACAATCGGGTCATTATGAGGTTTGGTTTGTGTGTAAGTTAAATCGAATTGCACACCTTTTCGATTAAGTCACCCTGGAATCCCATCCGGTTCATCAGTTGGTCCACCATCTGACGCTTGCGGTTGGTATTGTTATTGGTGATCACCCAAAACGGTGTATCCGGAATCTGTCTTGGTTTGGTGGTTTTGCCACTCGCCAGCAGGGTCTCTTTGTTATCGGCAAAGTAAACACGCGTGCGGCCTTTCACCAGAGTCGCTTCAGCGAAGCTGGCCTGATTGACCGAATGCAGAGTAGTCAGGACCAGCAGGAAACGGTCGATAGCTTTTTCTTTTGAAGCCATTTCATCAGAAATCAGCAGTGAACGCATCGCTTTCACGCTGTCGACAGGTTGATCGTTACCGGCATCTTTACTGACGACAATACCTGGTTTTGCAGGCTGCTTAGGCGCAGGCGCAACTGCCACTGGCTGGTTGCCATCCACGTTCAGCAGACGACGCAGTATGTCAGATGCACTTTCACCAATATGCTGGGTTTGACCGGCAATGTAGCGGTATAGATCCTCATCAACCTCAATTGTTTTCATTCGCTTTTCACAATCTCTGTTTTTAAACTTTAAGGAATTATACTGACTTTAAAACGGATGACCATTCCACTAGCCATTTTTCTTGCTGCTTTCCACCCGCTAATTGATCTTATGCGTTTAAATATCCGCCAGTATGGCGTTTTTTTATCCCCAAAGCCCGAAACGGACCACTCTGGGATCCGCAAAAAAGCCAGGATCCTGCGCTATGGTTTCGTGCTAAGCTGACGCACAAATCACAACAAACAATCAAACCATGTCTTCAATGCTCAACTACAAACTCGAAGGTCAGGGGCCATCTGTGGTACTGGTTCACGGCCTGTTCGGCAGCCTGGATAATCTTGGTCTGCTGGCGCGCGATCTGGCAAAAGATCATCAGGTGCTGAGCCTGGATCTTCGTAACCACGGCCGCTCATTCCACAGTGACGTGCACGACTACAACGTCATGGCAGATGATGTCTGTCAGCTGCTCACCAGCCTGAACCTGTCCCCGGTGATCCTTGTCGGTCACTCCATGGGCGGCAAAGTGGTGATGAAAATGGCAGAGCGTCTCGGCGCGGCTGTTTCTCATCTGGTGGTACTGGATATGGCGCCGGTCTCCTACCCTCACGCAAAACACGACAATGTGTTTGCCGGCCTTCAGGCCGTGATCGACCAGCCGCCGGCGAACCGGACTCAGGCGATGGATCTCCTCAGTGAGCATATTGAGATGGAGGGGGTACGCCAGTTTCTCGGAAAGTCGCTCCATCGCAGGGAAGCACACCTTGACTGGCGCTTTAATGTCGGCGCTATCCAAAAGAACTACTGGAACATCCTGGGCTGGGATGAAGTCAGCCCGGTCACCTGCCCTACCCTGTTTATCAAAGGGGCGGACTCTGACTATCTCACCGCAGAGCACCAGCCAGCCGTGCAGAGACAGTTCCCGGCAGCAAAAGCGCATGTAATCGCCAATACCGGCCACTGGCTGCACGCAGAAAAACCGGCTGATGTATTGCGGGTGATCCGGCGCTTTATTGATTAGCAATTTAGCATCGCGAACTGGCGCTCGGAATTTGGCGACACGCGGTTATCAATGGTATAGTGCGGCCAGCAAAATAGACAACAAGGAATGTCATGCTCTACGACTACATGAATCTGCTCGAGTCTGTCGGCCTGGATTTGCTGTTCGCTTCGGTCTTCTTTCTGATCGGCATGGCAATCAAAGACGTACTTAAGCAGGGCAATGTGCCTCCATTTGGTCGCAGAATTGTATGGCTGGTTCTGTTTTTGGGCTGTGCCGGCTTTGTAGCCAAAGGACTTATCCAGCTGAGCTGGGAAGGTTCAGGGCTGGGCTGAGCAGCAGACAGACACTTTTGTTTTAACTATCCCGTTTATCCGCCAATGGCTGGTAAACCGTCTCGAATATAGGTAACAACTCTATGGCAAGTGTAGGACTCTTCTTCGGCAGCGACACAGGTAACACCGAAGCCGTTGCTAAGATGATTCAAAAACAACTGGGTAAAAAACTGGTTCACGTTCAGGACATCGCAAAGAGCAGCAAAGAAGACATCGATAACTTCGACCTGCTGCTGCTGGGCATCCCTACCTGGTACTACGGCGAAGCTCAGTGTGACTGGGATGATTTCTTCCCTGAACTGGAAGCTGTTGATTTCTCAACCAAACTGGTTGCGATCTTTGGCTGTGGTGACCAGGAAGACTACGCTGAATACTTCTGTGACGCTATGGGCACCATTCGCGACATCGTTGAAGGTAAAGGTGGCACCATCATCGGTTATACCTCAACCGAAGGCTACGAGTTTGAAGCGTCTAAAGCGCTGGTTGAAGGCGATGAGAGCCAGTTCGTTGGCCTGTGTATTGACGAAGACCGTCAGCCAGAACTGACCGAAGAGCGTGTGAACAAGTGGGCTACCCAAATCTACGATGAGATGTGTCTGGCTGAGCTGGAAGACTAAGCGTCACGCATTTCGAAAAAACCTCCTGCGGGAGGTTTTTTTATACCAGTCGGAATAAGTAGCAGGTCAGCCATTTGCGCAGGAAAACCCGTTGTTTTCAAGGCGGAGATTGCCGTAACTAGTGGTGCTAATTACAAAATCTCCAACGCTGAAAACAGCGGGTTTAACCAGCAAGGGCGACCAGATAATTATGCAGACTGGTATTATGCCGCTTGATCCATATCCGGCTCCCGGTACTGTGGCTTCTTCCTCACGTACAGCTTGCGCTGCACTTCGGCAACCACGTTCCCCTCCCCGTCTTTGACGTGAATAATGAACTCCGGAAAGCACTTGTCTCCGGCCAGCGTCTGCTGATAAATGCTGTCCACCTGCCCCTCACTGACGTCAAAATCAGCGTACAGATCAGACTTGCCCGGCGCGATAAAGTTAATACTCGCTTCCTTATCCCACACATAATACTGCTCTCCCAGGATCCCCATCAGCATCAGGCTGTACACCGGATCGGTCAGGGAAAAGATGCTGCCGCCATACTGGGTCCGGTTAGCGTTTTTGTTCCACCAGCGCAATTTGAGTCGCATCCTGACCTGGCGAAAATCCTCGCTGATGGAGAGGATCTTAATTCCGGCTCCCCAGAACGGTGGCCAGATATTAAGAGCGAATTTAACAATTCCGGGCTTGTAGACCCTTGCAAGCTGCTTATTCATAACGTCCAATGTTAATCATTTGTTACTGGTCAGACTTCAATATCCGTGATTTGATACCGATTTACAAGCTTTGATTTATTAACCCTTTGAACTTCGTGGTTTAATGTTACCGGTGAGTCGCCTATAATGGACATCAACTACGACTTCTGTATTTGCTGCAGAACACGACAGGAAAGACTATGTCAGATAATAACCAGGCACTGAAAGATGCCGGACTTAAAGTCACTCTTCCGCGACTTAAAATTTTAGAAGTGCTGCAACAACCAAATTGCCAACATATCAGTGCAGAAGAGTTGTACAAGCTGCTGATTGATCTGGGCGAAGAGATCGGTCTGGCAACCGTATACCGGGTACTGAACCAATTTGATGATGCAGGTATCGTAACCCGCCACCACTTTGAAGGCGGAAAATCAGTATTTGAGCTGGCCAGCCAACACCACCATGACCATCTGGTGTGTCTGGACTGCGGCGAAGTGATCGAGTTCTCTGATGACGTAATTGAGCAACGTCAGAAAGAGATCGCAGCGAAATTCAATGTCGAGCTGACCAACCACAGCCTGTACCTTTACGGTAAATGTGGCGACGGCAGCTGCAAAGACAACCCTGACGCGCACAAACCAAAGTAAGCGCAGGTTACGGACAATAAAAAAGCCAGCAACTATGCTGGCTTTTTTTCGTCTTCTCTTATGAGCCACTCGCGCGGCTCATACAGAAATTATTTGGATTCAATTTTTGCCCAGGTGTCACGCAGACCCACTGTGCGGTTGAAGACCAGCTTCTCTGCAGACGACTCTTTCGAATCTGCACAGAAGTAACCGGTACGCTCGAACTGATAGCCCTGCTCTGCTTTCGCATCTGCAAGACCTGGTTCAACCACCGCCTGACAAACAGTCAGGGACTCAGGGTTCAGTACTGAGTGGAAGTCAGCTTCCGCAGCCGGGTTTGGTACGGTAAACAGACGGTCGTACAGACGCACTTCCGCAGGTACACCTTTCTCAGCCGATACCCAGTGGATAACGCCTTTCACTTTACGGCCGTCTGCCGGGTTTTTACCCAGGGTTTCCGGATCGTAAGTACAGTAAATGGTGGTTACGTTTCCGTCTTCGTCTTTCTCGATACGTTCTGCTTTGATCACGTATGAGCCGCGCAGACGTACTTCTTTACCCAGTACCAGACGCTTGTACTTCTTGTTCGCTTCTTCACGGAAGTCTTCCGCTTCGATGTACAGCTCACGGGTAAACGGCACTTCACGCTCGCCCATTTCTGGTTTGTTAGGGTGGTTAGAAACCGTCAGAGTCTCTTCACCTTCGAAGTTTTCGATAACCACTTTAACCGGATCCAGAACCGCCATCGCACGTGGTGCATTTTCGTTCAGGTCATCACGGATACAGGATTCCAGAGAACCGTATTCGATCATGTTCTCCTGCTTGGTCACACCGATACGCTTACAGAACTCACGGATAGAAGCCGGAGTGAAGCCGCGGCGACGCAGACCTGAAATAGTTGGCATACGCGGATCGTCCCAGCCGTTAACCAGTTTCTCGGTCACCAGCTGGTTCAGCTTACGTTTGGACATCACAGTGTATTCCAGGTTCAGGCGGCTGAACTCGTACTGACGTGGCTGGCAATCAATGGTGATGTTGTCCAGTACCCAATCGTACAGGCGACGGTTATCCTGGAACTCCAGCGTACAGATAGAGTGCGTAATGCCTTCCAGCGCATCCGAAATACAGTGAGTGAAGTCATACATCGGGTAGATGCACCACTTGTCACCGGTCTGGTGGTGAGAAGCGAAACGTACGCGGTACAGCACAGGATCGCGCATTACCATAAATGGTGACGCCATATCGATCTTGGCACGCAGACACGCCTTGCCTTCTTCAAAACCACCGTCGCGCATTTTTTCAAACAGCGCCAGGTTCTCTTCAACACTGCGCTCGCGGTACGGGCTGTGTTTACCAGGCTGGGTCAGGGTGCCACGGTACTCACGGATTTGCTCAGGACTCAGCTCTTCTACGTACGCCAGGCCTTTGTTAATCAGTTCCACCGCGTAGCCGTAAAGCTTGTCAAAGTAGTTTGATGAGTAACAGATCTCACCGCTCCACTCGAAGCCCAGCCAGTGCACGTCGTTCTTAATCGACTCAACGTATTCGATATCTTCTTTTTCAGGGTTAGTGTCGTCGAAACGCAGGTTACACTGGCCCTGGTAGTCCTGAGCAATACCAAAATTCAGACAGATGGATTTTGCGTGACCAATGTGCAGGTAGCCGTTTGGTTCCGGCGGAAAGCGGGTGTGCACGCTGGTATGTTTACCTTCGGCCAGATCTTTATCGATGATCTGGCGGATAAAGTTCGATGGACGAGCCTCAGCTTCACTCATCTAAACACCTCTAAGTTTTCAGTATTGTCAGAATATATAGGGGCTAATGATCCACAAATTTGACCAGAGACACAACTGAATATCGGCGGAAATTGCTATTTTTCTTTCCATTCGAACGAAAAATGCCTCCCGGACGGGAGGCATTTGAAGTGTTATCGCGTTAATCGCGTGGATTAAGGCAGTTTAACGTCTGTCAGGTCTTCTGATGGAGAGATACCTTTCATCTCGCCAGCAACGATCTCAGCCAGTGGGCCAAGGATAACCTGCAGGTTGTTTTCACCCAGTTTAACTACGCCTTTCGCACCCAGCTTCTTCAGTACAGCTTCATCAGCCAGAGAGCGGTCTTTCAGAGTCAGACGCAGACGGGTGATACATGCATCGATAGTAGTCAGGTTCTCGTGACCACCCAGAGCTTTCAGGTATTGGCGAGCCAGGTCACCTTTACCAGCTTCACCCTGGTCAGCTGCAACTTCTTCGTCATCGTCTTCACGACCAGGCGACTTCAGGTTGAATGCGCGGATTGCGAAGGTGAAAGTGAAGAAGTACAGAGCACCGAATGCCAGACCGATTACCAGAAGAGTTACCGGCTTGGTTGCCAGACCCCAGTTCAGTACGAAGTCAATCAGACCTGCAGAGAAGCCGAAGCCGTGCAGAGTACCGAACATGTTAGCCACTACCAGAGCCAGACCAGTGAATACTGCGTGCAGAGCGTACAGTGCTGGTGCCAGGAATACGAACATGAATTCCAGTGGCTCAGTGATACCGGTCAGGAATGAACAGAATGCTACTGAGAACAGTGCACCACCAACCTGATGACGTTTTTCAGCAGGAGCAGCGAAGTACATTGCCAGAGCCGCACCAGGCAGACCGAACATCATGATTGGGAAGAAGCCGTTCATGAATACGCCAGCGCCTTTGTCGCCGCCGAAGAAGCGGTGCAGGTCACCAGACTTAACAGTTTCTTTAACGCCTTCGAACACAGTAGTGATTTCAGGAGTTACAGAGTTAGCAAACTCGAAGGTGTACTCGTTACCAGCAACCAGAGTTTTCGCCAGTTCAGGGTCGATACACAGCTGAGTTGCACCGTTCAGGGCAGGAACTGCTGCTACAGCGATTTCCTGACAGGTACCCATGCCGAACCAGAAGTAAGAGTTCAGTACGTGGTGCAGACCAACAGGGATCAAAGCACGGTTCAGAGTACCGTAAACGAACTGACCAACAGCGCCTGAAGTAGATACAGCGTGCGCCAGTGCGTCAAGACCGCCCTGGATTGAAGGCCATACCACACCAGAAACCGCACCCGCTACCAGCGCAAACAGACCAGCCATGATTGGCACAAGACGTTTGCCTGAGAAGAATGCCAGCCACTCTGGAAGACGGGTTGCGTGGAACGCGTTGTATGCGTGACCCGCGATGATACCGGCGAAGATACCGCCGAAGAATGACATGTTGATGCTTGCATCAATTGTTGTCGCAGTTGCAGTCAGTACGAAGTACGCTACTGCACCTGCCAGGCCTGCTGCACCAGAGCCGTCTTTAGCAAGACCAACTGCGATACCCAGACCAAACAGCAGTGGAAGCTGACCGAAGATCGCACCACCCGCCTGTGCCATAAATGGAATGTCAAACAGGTCAGGCTGACCCAAACGTAGTAGAAGCGCCGCTACTGGTAGCGTTGCGATAGGAAGCATCAATGCTTTACCCAGCTTCTGCGCATATCCGAGAATGTTCACCTTAAGTTCCCCCTATAGGATTTTGTTTTGGACCTGAACAGACCACTTATTTTGGCCGTTCAATTTAGTCAGGGTCAGTTTATGCCATTAATTTTGCCCCGCAAATTAAAACCTTTTCATTTGTGATCATAGTCACCTGTTTGGGGTCGATGTAAACGATTTTGCTAGCGAGATCATAAAACTTATTTTATTATTCGAAAAAATTGCCAGGCGGCAATAAAATTTAACCCGTTGTTAAACAAAATTGAGGTGTCACTGTGAGACTTATTCCTTTAGATAGCGCGCAAGATGTTGGCCTGTGGTCTGCTCGTCACATTGTTAATCGTATCAATGCTTTCAAGCCTACTGCGGAGCGTCCGTTTGTGCTTGGTCTGCCTACCGGTGGCACTCCACTGAACACATACAAGCGTCTGATCGAGCTTTATAAAGCTGGCGAAGTAAGCTTCAAACACGTTGTAACTTTTAACATGGACGAGTACGTGGGCCTTCCGGCTGACCACCCTGAGTCATACCGTTCATTTATGTATAACAACTTCTTCAATCACATTGATATTCAGGAAGAAAACATCAATCTGCTGGATGGTAACGCACAGGACCACGAAGCAGAATGTAAACGCTACGAAGACAAGATCAAATCTTACGGCAAAATTAACCTGTTCATGGGTGGCGTAGGTAACGACGGTCACATTGCGTTTAATGAACCGGCTTCTTCTCTCTCTTCACGTACCCGTATCAAGACCCTGACTGAAGATACCCGTATCGCGAACTCACGCTTCTTCGACGGCGACATGAACCAGGTGCCAAAATACTCACTGACTATAGGTGTTGGTACTCTGCTGGACTCTGAAGAAGTGATGATCCTGATCACCGGCCACAACAAAGCACTGGCTCTGGAAGCCGCGGTTGAAGGCAGCGTGAACCACCTGTGGACCGTATCTGCCCTGCAGCTTCACCCTAAGTCGGTTATCGTGTGTGACGAACCGTCTACTCAGGAACTGAAAGTGAAGACCGTGAAATACTTCCGCGAGCTGGAAGCTGAAAACATGAAAGACCTGAAGTAAGGAAACTTTAAGATGTATGCGCTGACAAACTGTAAAATTTACACAGGTAGCGACGTACTGGAGAACCACGCCGTTGTGATCGACGGCGTGAACATCCACGCCGTTTGCCCTGTATCAGAACTTGCTTCGGATATTAAAACTGTTGACCTGGACGGCGCTAACGTCAGCCCGGGCTTTATCGACCTGCAGCTGAACGGCTGTGGCGGTGTGATGTTCAATGACGACATTACGCCCAACGCTATCGAAATCATGCATCAGGCGAACCTGAAGTCCGGTTGTACCAGCTTCCTGCCGACCCTGATCACCTCGTCTGACGAAAACATGCGCGATGCAATCAAAGCTGCGCGTGAGTATCAGGCAGAGAAACAGAACCAGTCACTGGGTCTGCACCTGGAAGGTCCTTACCTGAACGTGATGAAGAAAGGTATCCACAGCGTGGATTACATTCGCCGTTCAGATGAAGAGATGATCGACTTCATCTGCGAAAACGCCGATGTGGTAACCAAAGTGACTTTGGCTCCGGAACAAAATAACCCGGCTCACATTGAGAAGCTGCGCAATGCAGGCATCATCGTTGCGATTGGCCACACCAACGCGACTTATGCCGAAGCGCGTCAGGGCTTTGAAGCTGGTATTACGTTCGCCACTCACCTGTTCAATGCGATGACGCCAATGGCCGGCCGCGAACCAGGTGTGGTAGGTGCAATCTACGATACTCCGGACGTATATGCCGGTGTGATCGCCGATGGTTTCCACGTCGACTACGCGAACATCCGTATCGCCCATAAAATTAAGGGTGAAAAGCTGGTATTAGTGACCGATGCCACAGCTCCGGCAGGCGCTGACATGGATTACTTTATTTTTGTTGGTAAGAAAGTATATTACCGTGATGGCAAGTGTGTAGATGAAAACGGCACACTTGGCGGCTCAGCTCTGACCATGATCGAAGCGGTTCAGAATACAGTTGAGCACGTTGGTATCGCTTTGGACGAAGCTCTGCGAATGGCCACTCTTTATCCTGCCCGAGCAATTGGTTTTGATAATAAACTTGGCCGAGTTAAAAAAGGCATGGTTGCAAACCTGGCTGTATTTGACCGTAACTTCAGCGTCAAAGCGACTGTTGTAAACGGACAATACGAGCAAAACTAAGTATGAATGGCGGACAAATAGGTAACGTTGACTTAGTCAAACAACTAAATAGCGCAGCGGTTTACCGCTTGATCGACCAGCAGGGCCCGATTTCCCGGATCCAGGTGGCCGATGTCAGTCAGCTTGCCCCTGCAAGTGTTACTAAAATCACCCGCCAGCTTCTTGAACGCGGCCTCATTAAAGAGGTCGCGCAACAAGCTTCTACCGGTGGCCGGAGAGCCATCTCGTTAACCACTGAAGTCGACCCTTTCCATTCTGTTGCTGTCCGGATCGGTCGAGATTACCTTCATTTCAGTCTGTACAACCTGGGTGGCCAGGAGCTGTGCAGCGAACATGTTGACTTCAGTTACTCCAACCAAAATGACCTCATCGATGGTCTTATCCCACATACCCGTCGCTTTATTGAAGAGAATCAGGCAGACATCAACGAGCTTATCGCTATCGGTGTCTCACTGCCTGGTCTGGTCAATCCTGAAACGGGTGTAGTGGAATACATGCCAAACACTGACATCGACAACCTCCCTCTGGTTGAACTGATGCACGACGCATTCGGGGTGGAATGCTTTGTCGGCAACGATGTCCGGGGTATGGCACTGGCGGAGCACTACTTTGGTGCCAGTCAGGACTGTCAGGATTCCATTTTGGTCAGCGTTCACCGGGGTACCGGTGCCGGTATTATCGTTAATGGTCAGGTCTTCCTTGGCTTTAACCGTAACGTAGGTGAAATCGGGCATATCCAGATTGACCCGCTGGGCGACAAGTGCCAGTGCGGCAACTTTGGCTGTCTGGAAACCGTGGCTTCTAACCCGGCAATTCTTGAGCGGGTGCGTTCAAGACTGAGCCAGGGTCACAACTCCAGCCTGGCCGGCGTTGAGCCACTGACCATTGATGCGGTGTGTCAGCACGCGCTGGATGGTGACGAACTGGCAAGACAAAGCCTGGTCAAGGTGGGCGATCAGCTGGGTAAAGCCATCGCTATTACGATCAACCTGTTTAACCCGCAGAAGATCGTGATTGCCGGTGATATTACCCACGCAGAAGAGCTGGTATTCCCGGCGATTCGCCGCAATGTGGAGAGCCAGTCACTGACTACCTTCCACACCGGCCTGCCGATCGTCGCTTCCCAGCTGGACTCACAACCAGCCATGGGGGCATTTGCAATGATCAAGCGCGCGATGCTAAATGGTGTTCTTCTGCAAAAACTGCTTGAAGAATAACTAATTAGTCGCTTCAATTAATGGGTCGCCACAGCGCGGCCCTTTTTTATAACTCAAGAAATGCTCAACATGGAATTGATCTTACTCACCACCGCTTTTCTGGCCGGATTTATCGCCCTGAAAAGTAACCTGCCGCCTCTGGTGGGCTTTCTGCTCGCGGGATTTGGCCTGCATGCGGCCGGATTTCAGTCCAGCGACACCATTGTCACTCTCGCCGACCTGGGTGTGACCCTGCTGCTGTTTACCATTGGCCTGAAACTCGACATCCGGGTGCTGCTCTCCAAAGAGATCTGGCTCGGCGCGACGATTCACAACATACTTTCGACCGCCTTTTTTGCCTTTGCCCTGTTTGGTCTTAAGCTGCTTGGCACCAGTATGCTGGCCGATCTGGCCCTCTCCCAGCTGGTACTGCTCGGTTTCGCGCTCTCTTTCTCCAGTACCGTTTTTGCCGTCAAAAGTCTGCAGGAAAAAGGTGACATGAACGCCACCTACGGCACCCTGGCGATTGGTATTCTGGTTATGCAGGATATTTTCGCCGTGGTCTTCCTGACCGCTTCCACCGGTAAACTGCCCGAATGGTACGCGATCGCCCTGTTTGCCCTGCCCCTGCTCCGCCCGCTGTTTTACAAACTGCTCGACTCGGTGGGTCACGGCGAGATGCTGGTTTTGTTCGGCATTTTCTTTGCCCTTGTCGTCGGCGCAGGTCTGTTCGAACTGGTGGGCATGAAACCGGATCTTGGTGCCCTGATTCTGGGCATGCTGCTGGCCGGTCACAAGAAAGCTTCCGAGCTGTCCAAATCGCTCTTTAATCTCAAAGAGCTGTTCCTGGTGTGCTTTTTCCTCAATATCGGCCTGTCTGAGCAGCCCTCCCTTTCCGGCTTTGCGATGGCGGTAGTACTGATGGCACTGCTGCCGGTCAAAGGTCTGCTCTATTTCTGGATTATTCACCGCTTTAAGTTTCGCGTCCGTACCTCGCTGCTGGCCTCGCTCTCGCTGTTTAACTACAGTGAATTTGGCCTGATCGTTGGTGGTCTGGCGTATGCCAAAGGCTGGCTGGGCGGTGAGATTCTGGTTTCTGTCGCGATTGCGGTTTCACTCTCTTTCCTTGTCGCCGCTCCGCTTAACCGGGCCGGCCACGCCATCTACCGCCGCAGTTCAAAATGGCTCAAAGAAGTCGCCGCAGAAAAACTTCATGCCCGTGACCAGTTAATTGACCCGGGCTGCGCTCAGGTTCTGATCCTGGGTATGGGCCGCATCGGCACCGGTGCTTACGATGAACTGGTATCCCGTCACGGCAATATCTGCCTTGGCGTTGAAGTCCGCCCGGATGCCGCCAAAGAACAACAACAGGAAGGCCGTAACGTAATCGAAGGGGATGCCACCGACTCCGACTTCTGGGAACGGATCCTGGATACCGCCAACGTTAAACTGGTATTGCTGGCTATGCCTCACCACAAAGGTAATCAGGTTGCACTGGAGCAGCTTCAGCGCAAAAACTTTGCCGGACAGGTGGCGGCGATTGCGGAATACCCGGACCAGCTGGATGAAATGCTGGAGCAGGGAGTCGATGCCGCATTTAACATCTACAGCGAAGCCGGCAGTGGTTTTGCCCGCCACGTTTGCGACCGTCTGCAACCCGTTTTTGCCCGCAACGACTGAGTCCACTCCCTGTAAAAGCTGTCCTGAACCGGGCAGCTTTTTTGTTCAAATCGTTCAATTCCTAGCTCAAATTAAATGCCATTTAATAATTTCGCAGATTTGATAAATAATTTCTAATCATGTCGCGTTTGTACCATTCATTTGCTATTTCGGTGTTGCTTTTTTTAACTGAACTGGCAAATTGAACCCATAGCAACGAAAACGGATTTTAAGTTAAGAGGTATTGGTATGTGTTCCATCTTTGGCATTCTGGACATTAAGAGCGATGCTGCGGCCCTGCGCCCGGTAGCACTGGAGATGTCTAAAAAACTTCGCCACCGCGGCCCTGACTGGTCGGGTATTTATGCGTCAGATAAAGCGATTCTGGCCCACGAACGTCTTGCGATTGTAGGCCTGAACAGTGGCGCCCAGCCTCTTTACAGCCCGGATCGCAAACTGATCCTGGCGGTGAACGGTGAGATCTATAACCACAAAGAGATCCGTGCCCGCTACGAAGGCAAATACCACTTCCAGACCGACTCTGACTGTGAAGTGATCCTGGCGCTGTACCAGGACATGGGCGCAGACCTTCTTGAAGAGCTGAACGGCATCTTCGCATTCGTGCTCTACGATGAAGAGAAGGACGAATACCTGGTAGGCCGTGACCATATCGGCATCATCCCTATGTACCAGGGCTTTGATGAGCACGGTAACTACTACGTGGCTTCTGAAATGAAAGCCCTGGTTCCGGTTTGCCGCACCGTCAGCGAGTTCCCTCCTGGCTGTCACTACGCCAGCGGTGACAGTGAACCACAACGCTACTACATCCGTGACTGGAACGAGTATGCTGCCGTACAGGGCAACAGCACCAGCAAGGAAGAGCTGACCCAGGCGCTGGAAGATGCGGTAAAACGTCAGTTGATGACCGACGTACCATACGGCGTACTGCTGTCAGGCGGTCTGGATTCTTCCATCACCTCGGCGGTTGCAAAACGTTTTGCAGCGATGCGTATCGAAGACGATGAGAAGACCGAAGCCTGGTGGCCTCAGCTGCACTCCTTTGCAGTTGGCCTTGAAGGTGCGCCGGATCTGAAAGCCGCGCGTGAAGTGGCGGATCAGATCGGTACCGTACACCATGAGATGACTTACACCATTCAGGAAGGCCTGGATGCGATCCGCGATGTTATCTACCACATCGAGACTTACGACGTGACCACCATCCGTGCGTCCACGCCAATGTTCCTGATGGGCCGTAAGATCAAGGCGATGGGCATCAAGATGGTACTGTCCGGTGAAGGCGCCGATGAGATCTTCGGTGGTTACCTTTACTTCCATAAAGCGCCAAACGCTCAGGAGTTCCACGAAGAGACCGTGCGTAAGCTGCTGGCACTGAACATGTTTGACTGTGCACGTGCCAACAAGTCTCTGGCAGCATGGGGCGTGGAAGGCCGCGTACCATTCCTGGACAAAGAGTTTATCGACGTGGCCATGCGCCTGAACCCGCAGGACAAGATGTGTGGCAACGGCAAGATGGAAAAACACATCCTGCGTGAGTGTTTCGAGCACTACCTGCCGGAAGCCATCGCATGGCGTCAGAAAGAGCAGTTCTCTGATGGTGTAGGTTACAGCTGGATCGATACCCTGAAAGAGGTAGCGGAAGAGAAAGTGACCGATCAGCAAATGGAAACGGCCGCATTCCGCTTCCCGTACAACACGCCTGCAACCAAAGAGGGCTATGTGTACCGTGAGATCTTTGAAGAGCTGTTCCCGCTGGAATCCGCGGCCAAATGCGTACCTGGTGGCCCGTCAGTTGCCTGTTCTTCTGCCAAAGCAGTAGAGTGGGATGAGACGTTCAAAAACTGTATCGACCCGTCAGGCCGCGCAGTGCAGGCGGTTCATAACGACGCCTACTCAGAATAATTTCTCAGATAAAGCAAAGGGCACCCCGCGGGGTGCCCTTTTTAATAACTGCCGGAGAACTACTCCAGATCGAGGTCTGCGTTATCAATGCTGACTTTCACCGGGCGGCTGATCATTTCCACCAGCATGAATGAACGTTTGTCGCCATCCGGCTCCTGATAGATCGCATCAAAACCGGCAAACTGGCCTTCAAGAACGCGAACTTTCTGGCCGTGCTCCGGCAGCGCCTGCTGTGTGGCTTCCGGCGGATCAGCCTTCTCCAGCTCCTTCAGGGCATACACCAGATCGCCTTCCACTTCCTGGGGATAGGCCCCCTGGCGAACAAAATCAACCACACCACGGGTGGAACGGACCGTGGTAAACGACGGTCCCTGTTCATAATCGAAACGGATAAACACGTAGCAGGGAAACAGCGGTTCTTTGGCCTGCTGCTTTTTGTTCCTGACCGTTTTTTCCACTTCAATCTGAGGATAAAAACACTCAATCCCCTGGTTTTCCAAATGCATTTTTGCCCGGGACTGCTCGCCCCGCTTGCAGTAAAGCAAGTACCAACGTTTCATATTTATAACTGCCGATCTTTTTTGTCATCCTAGCATTTTCGTCAATAAGTGAAAATGCAATAATGGAAACATTGTTTCCACATACTCGCCCTTTTGTTGCAGGAGTATAGTGTTTCCCTGCAAACACAGCATGCAATTCACATTGCCCACTCTCGTCGCCATGGAATGAAGCCGTATCCGGCCAGACGAGCGCGCAAGGTTAACATCAAACCTTACAAAACAACATGAAGTTGTTTTGTCTGTAATGTCATGACATGCCTTATTATTTTAAAAGAAGATAAATAAGTTATGACACAAGCTAAAACCGACTTTTTAGGACATCCTAAAGGGCTCTTTCTGCTGTTCAGCACAGAGCTTTGGGAGCGTTTCTCATATTATGCAATGCGTGCCATTCTGGTACTGTTTCTGACTGACACCACCATTAACGGTGGCCTGGGCTGGACAACCCAGGACGCACTGCAGCTTTACGGTGTATATACCGGCCTGGTTTACATCACCCCGCTGATCGGTGGCTGGATCGCTGATAACCACTGGGGTCAGCGCCGTACACTGCTGGCCGGTGGTTTCCTGATGGCGATTGGCCAGTTCACCCTGGCACTGCCAGACGGCATGCTGCCGCTGGATAACGTATCCAGCCTCTACCTGGGTCTGGCGTTCCTCATCGCCGGTAACGGTCTGTTTAAGCCAAATATCTCAACCATGGTAGGTGACCTGTACCCGAACGGCGACAACCGTCGTGACGGTGCATTCACCATCTTCTACATGGGTATCAACATCGGTGCTCTGCTCTCTGGTGTGGTAGCCGGCAGTGCCACCAGCGCATACGGCTGGAAAGCCGGCTTCCTGGTTGCGGGTATCGGTATGGTTATCAGCCTTATCCTGCAAATGACCATGGCCAAATCCCTGCTGGGCGATATCGGCATGGAAGCGGCAGCAAAACGCGCTCAAAACAGCAAAGGCAAGAACAACCCGCTGACCAAACAAGAAAAAGACCGCCTGAAAGTGATCCTGGTTATGGGTCTGTTCGTGGTCGTGTTCTGGGCTGGCTTTGAGCAGGCTGGTGGCCTGATGAACATCTACTCTCAGGAGTACACCAACCGCATGATCGGCAGCTTTGAAGTGCCGGCAGCCTGGTTCCAGTCACTGAACCCGTTCTTCATCATCACCCTGGCACCAGTGCTGGCTGCTCTTTGGGTGAAACTGGGTAAACGCGAGCCAAACTCTCCGGTGAAATTTGCCCTGGCGCTGTTCTTCCTGGCACTTGGCTTCCTGTGCATGGTGGGTGCGGTACTGGAGCAGGGTGGCGACATGACGGTTAAGACTTCAATGATCTGGCTGGTTGGCGCTTACTTCTTCCATACCCTGGGCGAGCTTTGCCTGTCTCCGATCGGCCTTTCTATGATCACCAAGCTGGCTCCGCTTCGTCTGGCTTCCCTGATGATGGGCGCCTGGTTCGGCTTTAACGCGATTGCCAACTATGTTGCGGGCTACATCGGCTCACACGTGGGCGATTACGGCGCAATGGCTATCTTTGGTGGTATCGCGATCACCGCGACCGTTTCCGGCGTGATCCTGCTGATGTGTTCAAACAAGCTGATCGACTGGATGCACGGCGCAGAGGACAAACACGTTATCGCTGACGACGCTGAACCTGAACTGCAAACCGCATAATCAATATGCTCACTATTAACTGAAAGAGGCTGCCAACCGGCAGCCTCTTCTGTATCCATAGAGTCTCTTACAAATAGCGATTCACTATCTCCACCATCATATCGATATGCTCTTTGTCATCGTTAAGGCAGGGAATATAACGGTACTCCTCCCCTCCCGCTCCAAGAAACAGCGCTTTGTTTTCCTCAGCGATCTCTTCGAGCGTCTCCAGACAATCTGCCGAGAAGGCCGGAGTGATGACATCAATGCGTTTCTTACCCCTGCCTGGCAGCGACTGCATGGTCTCATCCGTGTATGGCTGAAGCCACTCTTCCCGGCCAAAGCGGGACTGATAGGCCATACCAATCTGACTGCTGTCCAGCTCAAGCGCCTGAGCCAGCAATGCGGTCGTGCGTTCGCAGTGCTGAGGATAGATATCCCCCTCATCGGCATAACGCTTTGGAATACCATGATAAGAACAGAGCAGATAATCCGCCTGGCCGTGCTCCTGCCAGTGACGACGTACACTTTGGGCCAGCGCTTCAATATAGGCCGGTTCATCGTGATAATCGCGGACAAACTGGTAATTCGGGATCACTTTGGAAGCTTTAAACGCTTTGCCCAGCCCGTCTGTCACCGCGCCGGTAGTGGTGCCTGAATGCTGGGGAAACAGCGGCAGGACAATGATCTGCTCACAACCCTGGTTCATCAGCTTGTCCAGTCCCTGCTTAAGGGACGGAGAGCCATAGGTCATACCGATTTCAACCGGCAAACCCAGCTCACTCTGCAATGCCGCAGCCTGGCGCTTTGAATAGACCATCAGCGGTGAGCCTTCATCCATCCACACACTCTGGTAGAGCTTAGCCACTTTAGGCGAGCGCAGCGGCAAAATGATCCCGTGCAGGATCGGACACCAAATCCAGCGGCTGGTATCCACCACCCGCTTATCATGAAGAAACTGACTCAGGAAGGCTTTTACTGCAGTTGCGGTCGGCGCATCCGGCGTACCCAGATTGACCAGCAGCACGCCTTTTTTATTGTTGTTGTCCATAGCAATCCATCTTTTGGCGGTACAAAAAAACGGCCCGCAGGCCGTTTTTCAATATATCAGAGATTTGCGCTGATTAAGACAGAGCTTTCTCGATATCTGCGCTTACTTCTGCAACCTGCTTGGTACCGTCAAATTTCAGGTACTTAGTGTTGCCAGCTTCAGCTTCTTTACCGTAGAACTCGATCAGAGGAGCAGTCTGGTCATGGTATACGCCCAGACGCGCGCGTACGGTTTCTTCTTTGTCATCATCACGTACAACCAGGTCTTCGCCGGTTACGTCGTCTTTACCTTCCACTTTAGGCGGGTTGTAAACAACGTGGTAAGTACGGCCTGATGGCAGGTGAGCACGACGGCCAGCCATACGGTCAACGATTACGTCATCAGCAACGTCGAACTCAACAACATAGTCTACATCAACGTTCATCTCTTTCAGACCTTCAGCCTGAGGGATGGTACGTGGGAAGCCGTCCAGCAGGAAGCCTTTCTCACAGTCGTCCTGAGCAATACGCTCTTTGATCAGACCCAGAATAATGTCGTCAGATACCAGCTGACCTGCATCGATTACTGCTTTCGCTTGCTTACCAAGCTCAGTGCCCGCTTTGATAGCAGCACGCAGCATATCACCAGTAGAAATCTGTGGAATACCGTACTTCTCCATGATGAATTGTGCTTGTGTGCCTTTACCCGCACCTGGTGCACCCAGAAGAATGATGCGCATGTTTAATCCTCTTAAAATTTTTTATTTATACCGAAAGTCACTCTCGTTTGGTGTACGGTAAGTTTCGGTATAATTTTTACAGTAAGTGGCTGACTATACCACAGTCAGCAAAAAATGGAGGGCTTTGATGGAACAATTCCCTGCCATCGCCTCCATTTTGGCAGCAACAGATGTAATAAAGCCAGCCTTCACCACAAAGAGAAAGGCTGGCTTTGTCATCTTATCCGGCGTAAAGACGCACGGTTACTTGCTCAGCAACTGGTTCATCGCACTCAGGAACTGGCTTGGATCTTCCATCGAGCCACGCTCTGCCAGCATCGCCTGACCCAGCAGAAGCTCGACCCAGCGGCCAAAGGCTTCTTCGTCAGCTTCGTCGGCCATCTGCTTCACCAAATGATGCTCAGGATTCAGCTCAAAGATGTACTTCACTTCAGGTACTGCCTGACCTGCTGCTTCCAGCAGTTTCGCCATCTGGGTGCCCATTTCAAAATCATCCGTCACCACTACCGCCGGAGTAGAAGCGAGTTTGAAGGTAGTACGCACGTCTTTCACGCGCTCACCAAGGTAGCCTTTGGTACGCTCAACCACAGATTTGAATTCTTCCTCGGCCTCTTTGTGCTTCTCTTTTTCCGCTTCGTCTTCGAACTGACTCAGGTCCAGACCCGCTTTGGTGATCGACTGGAACTGCTTACCGTCAAACTCGGTCAGGTAGTTCATCAGCCACTCATCGATACGGTCGTACATCAGCACCACTTCGATACCCTTGGCTTTGAACTGCTCCAGGTGCGGGCTGTTCTTCGCCGCTGCCAGGCTGTCTGCTGTCAGGAAGTAGATTTTATCCTGCCCCTCTTTCATGCGTGACACGTAATCAGCCAGAGACACAGTCTGCTCGCTGCCTTCCACTTCAGATGAAGCAAAACGCATCAGACCAGCGATCTTTTCTTTGTTTCCGAAGTCTTCAGCCGGGCCTTCTTTCAGCACCAGACCGAACTCTTTCCAGAACTCCAGGTACTTGTCGTGGTCGTTTTTGGCCATTTTCTCAAGCATACCCAGCACGCGTTTAGTACAGGCGCTGCGCAGTGACTGAGTCACTTTATTGTCCTGCAGGATCTCACGCGATACGTTCAGCGGCAGATCGTTGGAATCAATCAGGCCACGCACAAAACGCAGGTATGACGGCATAAACTGCTCTGCGTCATCCATGATGAACACGCGCTGCACGTACAGCTTCAGGCCACTGCGGTGGTCACGGTTCATCATATCCCACGGCGCTTTGGCCGGAATGTACAGCAGGCTGGTGTAGTCGTTCTTGCCTTCTACGCGGTTGTGACTCCAGACCATAGGATCGGCAAAATCGTGTGATACATGTTTGTAGAACTCTTTGTACTCGTCTTCAGAAATATCAGACTTATTACGGGTCCACAGGGCCTGAGCTTTGTTGATCTGCTCCCACTTGCCCTCTTTGTCATTGCCTTCTTCGTCTTTCTCAATGCTCCAGACAGAAACAGGAATACCGATATGGTCAGAGTATTTACCAATCACATCACGCAGACGATACTCAGACAGGAACTCTTTACCTTCATCGCGCATGTGCAGAATGATGTCGGTGCCGCGTCCCTCTTTGGTGATGTTTTCAATGGTGTACTCACCCTCGCCCTGAGAGTGCCACTGCACCGCTTCATCAGCAGCCAGACCAGCCGCACGGGTACGCACGGTTACCGCATCCGCCACGATAAACGCTGAGTAGAACCCCACACCAAACTGACCGATCAGCTGAGAGTCTTTGCTCTGCTCATCGCTGAGTTTAGAGAAAAACTCTGCCGTACCGGATTTGGCGATAGTGCCAAGGTGCTCGATCACGTCATCGCGGCTCATGCCGATGCCGTTATCTGATACAGTCAGGGTGTTGTTTTCACTGTTAAATGACAGTTTCACACCCAGCTCTGCATCGCCCTGGTACAGGTCCGGGTTCGACAGAGCCTGAAATCTCAGTTTGTCTGCGGCGTCCGATGCGTTGGAAATTAACTCCCGCAGGAAGATCTCTTTGTTTGAGTACAAAGAATGGATCATGAGATGAAGAAGCTGCTTCACTTCTGACTGAAAGCCGCGAGTTTCTTTGTTAGTGGTCACTGTATCGCTCATTTTGACTCCAATAGCAAAACAAAAAGGTTTTACATAAAAATTCTCTCCGGGAGCAACGTGTACTCCGGGAGCGGGGCATTTTTTTGCCTGAATGGTGTCTAGATAAGGCCAGCGTTTGTAAATTCAAGGTCAAAAATCATAAAAACGCTGTTTTTTGGTTCTTTTTTCATTATCCTAGTGACTTCAAAATTATCAAAGAACCTAAATGAGCCAGCTGTGACGGGCTCTTTTTGATACGACTTTCTCCCATTTAACATTGCGAAAATTTTCTACAATGAATAACTTTGGAACAAAATTCATTCTGGCACAGAGATTTATCTTTGATCCCAACAGTAACTCTCTGCTTGACCAACAAAATGAGAATGAAGTCATTCGTCTGGGAAGTAATGAAAGCCGCATCCTGTTAATGCTGTCTGAACGCCCGAATGAGGTGATCACCAGACAGGAATTGCATGAATTTGTATGGCGCGACCAGGGATTTCAGGTCGATGACTCAAGTCTTACCCAGGCAATTTCCACCCTGCGTAAGATGCTGAAAGACTCCACCAAGTCTCCTCAGTTTGTAAAAACCGTGCCCAAGCGTGGCTACCAGTTGATCGCAGTGGTCGAGCAGCTGCAACCAAACAGCCTGAGCGACGAACAGGCAGAAGATAAAGAGCTGCCGGAACTGCCACAAACCGAAGCCGGTACACCAGCCCCGGAGCTGACGGCTGCCGTAAAGGTAAGCCAGCCAGAGCCAGAAGCGAAAACTGCCCCGGTAACACCAGCTCATGTACCAGCTGGTATTAAACGGCCTGCGCTGTTTGTCCTGCTGCTTATTGCCCTGCTGCTGCCGGTACTGACTTATTACACCACTGCGCCTGCCGTCTCTGAGTTCAACACCATTGCCACGGTTGAAAATACCCAGGTGAGAACACCGCGCAGCCATCCGGATATGTCCAAGTGGCTTCCGACTATTACCCAGTGCGTTGAAGCTTACCTTGGCCGTCACACAGGTGAAAAAGCCCCTGTTGAGGTGATCGCCACCGGTGGTCAAAATGGCCAAATCGTCCTTAACTACGTGCACTCACCAGAGTTTGCATCTGAGAACGTAACCCTGAAACTACTCGCTATCCAACCAGATTTTAACCAGGTGTGTAACCAATGAGCCCTACTATGAATCAACGTCTGCCACTGATCATTATCGTAATGTCTGTGTTGTTCAGCGCCTGGCTCTACTGGGGAAGCGATGCAAAGATGGAACGTATCCTGACATCCCGCGAATGGCAGAGCCGCACCGTAACCCGTATCTACACCGAACCACACGCAGAAATGTCTCCGGATGTGGAAGTGGGCCCGCTGCGCAAAGCGACTATCGACTCTAACGTCAAGTATTTGCCTAACGGGACCTACCTGCGGGTATCACGTATCAGCCTGTACACTGAAAGCTCGGAAGTATCGTCAATCATCAACGTATCAGAAAACGGCTCGTGGGAGCTGAGTGATAACTACCTGCTGATCGAGCCGTCTGAATTTAAAGACATTTCGGCCAGTCAGCGTCAGGACTTCACCGAGAAGCAACTGAAAGTCATTACCCAGCTGTTCAAAATGGACGCCCAGCAAAGCCGCCGGGTGGATATTGTGAATGACAAAGCGCTGCTGATGACCAGCCTGGATCACGGCTCTGCGGTTTTCTACTCGCACTGATGCCGGTATGAAGGGGAAAGGAGTCCCCCCTTTAACTCATGAAATGACTCATGGAATAGCCCATGGAATGGATTGACACACTTCTTCTTTTTCTCGGCTCGCTGACCGCGAGTACCCTATCCTCTGTCGCCGGTGGCGGCGCTGGCCTGCTGCAGTTTCCCCTGCTGATTTTCCTTGGTCTGCCGTTCGCGCTGGCGCTTTCCACCCACAAAATTGCTACCGTTGCCATGGGGCTTGGCGCAGCCTGTTCTCACGTCAAAGCCGGAAAGATGCCACTAAAAATGGCCGGCTATCTGGTGATTTGCGGCTCGCTGGGCGTCATCGCCGGCGCGAACCTGGTTGTACTTCTTCCTGGAAAAACCGGTGAGCTGTTGCTGGGCCTGCTGATCATCGCTCTGGGGGTATACTCGCGAAAGAAAAAAGACATGGGGCATGATGAGCAGCCACGTAACCGGGATACCAAAGGCCTGCTGACCGGAGGTGCCGTACTGTGTCTGTGCGGGCTGTTCAATGGTTCGCTTACTGCGGGGTCCGGCCTGGTCGTAACCCTGTTTCTGGTGCGCTGGTTTGGCTTCAGTTACAAACAGACGGTCGCGCTGACTCTGGTCTGTGTGGGCCTGTTCTGGAACGGTATTGGCTCACTGGCGATTATACAGGCAGGGGTGGAGCCACACTGGGCCTGGGTACCTGTCTTGCTGCTGGCGTCATTCAGTGGTGGCTGGCTGGGTGCATGGCTGACTCATAAACTACCGAATCACTGGATCAAACTCGCTTTCGAACTTCTGACATTTGCGTCAGGATTAAAACTGATCACAGGAGCACTTTAATGACAACCAAAGCAACAATCGATATTTATTACTGCCGTCAGTGCAACTGGATGCTTCGGGCCACCTGGCTGAGCCAGGAACTGCTGCACACCTTTAGTGAAGATCTGGAGAGTGTCGCCCTCCACCCTGACAGCGGCGGACGGTTTGAGATTTTCTGTAACGGAGAGTCAGTGTGGGAGAGAAAGCTTGATAATGGTTTTCCTGAGGCCAAAGTACTCAAGCAAAGAGTCCGAGACAAACTGTTTCCGGAGCGGGATCTGGGGCATAACGACAGATAGAGGCGAGACTACCTGGAAGCAGTAATCTCGCTATCTGGTTATCTGGTTATCTGGTTATCTGGTTATCTGGACTCCAGCGTCACCCGGCGAAGGATTTCACCTTCAAAACTCATCACTTTCAGTTCACCGTCTTCAAACAGGCCATAACTGGCTGCGAAACCATCACGCGGGAAAGTAACTGAACCCGGGTTAAAGATATACTGCTCACCATCACGCTCTGCCACAGGAATATGGGTATGGCCATGAGCAATGACGTCCCCTTCATTCAGAACCGGACGTTTGGCTGCGTTATACAGATGACCATGAGTTAAAAACAGACGCTGACCGCTTTCCAGCAGTACCCAGGCGTAATCCATCATCATTGGGAACTTAAGCAGCATCTGATCCACTTCGCTGTCACAGTTACCGCGTACGGCGATGATTTTATCCGCCACTTCATTAAGTGCATCCGCTACCGCCGGCGGATTGTAATGCTCTGGTACCGGGTTACGCGGACCATGGTTAAGAATGTCCCCCAGCAGAACCAGGTGCTGCGCACCGGAGGCCTGAAACGCCCACAACACTTTCTCTGTCGCCTGAATACAACCGTGCAGATCGGAGGCAAAAAATAGCTTCATCGTGAAACACCAACTTAATTCGAACAGGTGGCGCCGATTCTACGCGCTTTACCCCTGTTTACCAAGTTCAGCCTCCGGACATTGAAACGCTCAACCTTCGTTTGCCATCCCATTGATCACAATGTTGTTATAACTCACCATACCAACTACTTTGCCATCTTCGACCACAGGCGCACGGCTGATACCAAAGTGCTCAAACAGACGGGCGCAGTACTTCACATTCATGTCGGGACTGACCGACAGCGCCGGCTTGGTCATGATTTCATAGATATTAGTACGCTCAGCAGAGCGGTTTTTTGCCAGTACTTTCTTGGCAATATCGTTCATCAGCACAATGCCATACTCATCGGCGTCGTAACGCTTGTCGACAATCAGCGCCTTGACCTGATGCTTTTTCGCCAGGTGTATCGCTTCCTGCACCGTTGTCAGGCCATCAATAATCACATAAGTGTTGGCCATCACATCACGCACCCGGTTAATCATCTGCATACTCATAGTTTTTCCTCAACCACACTGGCCAGTGTTTCTACCTGATGGGCAACGCCCACCGCATCTTCCACGTCAATCTGTACTGCGATCCCCTGCCCTGACTCAGAGTCAAACTCCCCCACTTCGCTAATCCTTTCCAGGATATGCCGGGCGAGATGTTCCTCCACCACAAAGAGCAACACGTCTTTCTGTACCTCAAGGGTCAGACCCAGGAAGGTTCTTTTCTGGGTAAGGCCTTCTCCCCGGGCGTTATTGATCACCGTGGCGCCGGTCGCCCCGGCTTTACGTGCCGCATCCATCACGATGTCGGTCTTAGCGTCTTCGACAAAAGCAATTATCAGTTTAAAGCGCATTTTCATTCTCCTTTGCTTCAGAGCGGCGGTTGAGCCATTGGGTGATCTGGGCGTACCCCATTACTGAGATCATTGGAAACAGGCTGGCGAATGCGATCAGGCCAAAGCCATCGATCACCGGGTTTCGTCCCGGCACCGTAGAAGCCAGACCCAGGCCCAGTGCGGTCACCAGCGGCACCGTCACTGTTGAAGTCGTCACACCACCGGAATCATACGCCAGCGGCACAATAAGTTTTGGGGCAAAAAAGGTTTGGATCACCACTATGACGTAGCCCACGATAATGTAGTAATGAATGGGGTCTCCGACCACAATCCGGTAACTGCCAAGGGAAATGCCGATCGCTACGCCAAGTGCCACGGCGACCCGCAGCCCGGTAATCCCGATCGCGCCACCGGACACCTGATTGGCTTTGATCGCCACGGCAATCAGTGAGGGCTCAGCAATCGTGGTACTGAAGCCGATAAAAAAAGCGAACACATACACCCAGTAATAATCTATCCAGCTGAGTTTGTCTGACAGGGAAACTTTAAAGTCACGCAAAAAATCCGGTGCGGTCAGCTGGGTTGCCATGGTTTCCCCAAGCGGGAACAGCGCCAGCTCCAGCCCCATCAGAAACAGGGATAACCCGACGATCACATAGAAAAAACCGGTCAGAACCCGCGCAAGGTTGACCACGGGCTTTCTCAACACAGCAAACTGAAAACCGAAAATGATACAGGCGATCGGAAAGACATCCCGCACCGTGCCAAGGAAGGTTTCGGCAATCATGCCAAAACTGATCATGACACCACCATCCCATACACCATGACGAACATCATGGGTAACAGTGAGGCAAATGCGATGAGACCAAACCCGTCCAGCATGGGATTGCGCCCTTTAATAGCCGATGCCAGCCCCACGCCGAGCGCAGTAACCAGAGGAACCGTAATAGTAGAGGTGGTAACACCACCGGAGTCATAGGCAATACCGATAATGGTATCCGGGGCAAAACCAGTCAGGATCACGACACCGATATAGCCACCGATGATCATGATATGGATGGGCCAGCCTTTGATAATTCGTATTACGCCCAGCACAATCGCCACACCAACCGACAAGGCCACAGTAAGTCTGAGACCATCGGCGTAATCTTCCATTACCTCCTGCTGGTGAGCAATCACTCCGCCTTCCGCTGCGACTTCTGCAGCCTCCTGAGCCACAGCGGTTAACGCAGGCTCAGCAATGGTGGTACCAAATCCAAGACAAAAAGCAAACACCACCAGCCAGAAAAAGCTGCCTTTACGGGCAAAGTCCTGCGCCATGGATTCGCCAATCGGGAACAACCCCATTTCAAGGCCAAAGATAAAGAAGGTCAGCCCCAGCACCACCAGCAGCAGGCCAACAAGAATGGAAAACAGATTAGGCAGCGGCTCCTGAAGAACCGCCAGCTGGAAAAAGCTGATCACTGCGATGATAGGCAAAAGATCGCGCAGGCTGCTGAGCATGGCCTGCAACAATGCTGTCAATGTCCGCATTTCACCTCCTTTTGCTGTGGCGGCCTTTCCCTGACCGCTTCTAAATGGGCCATTTGGCCCAATTGTTTGTTTTTACTATGGCACAGCTGTTTTAGTGTGTACGTGACTGGTCACGCTTTTTTAACAACAACTTAAACCCACCTTCTTAATCAAAGAATAGGCTATGATATGAAAATCGGTCAGATGACTGACTATACTCTTGATAGTTTGCTGAATATTTTTAAGGAGCGTGGGGATGCGGATACTGCTGACCGGTGGAACAGGATTTATCGGGAAAATGCTGATCAAGCACCTGGCCGGTAATCAGATCGTGCTGCTGACCCGGGATCCGGAACGGGCAAAACAGACCCTTTGCCACGCCGACTGTGGCAACATCCGTTATATCGATGATCTGTCCTCTCTCTCTGATCTCAACGATGTGGATGCTGTAATCAATCTCGCCGGTGAACCCATCGCAGACAAACGCTGGAGCAAAGACCAGAAGCAGCGTATCTGTAACAGCCGCTGGCAGGTCACAGAAGCCCTGGTCAGCCTGATCCACGCCAGCACCTCTCCACCTGAAGTGTTCATCAGCGGGTCGGCCGTTGGTTATTACGGCGACCAGCAGGAACACCCGTTCGACGAGAGCCTTCATGTCCATCACGAAGAGTTTCCCCATCATGTTTGTGCGAGGTGGGAGGCCGTTGCCAAAAGGGCACAATCTCAGACGAGAGTGTGTATTCTCCGAACCGGACTGGTACTTGGCAGGCAGGGCGGTGCACTGCAAAAAATGCTTCCGCCCTACCGGATGGGGCTCGGCGGTCCGATAGGTTCCGGAAAACAATATATGCCCTGGATACACATTCAGGATATGGTACGCGGGATCCTGTTTCTGCTCAGTACTCATCATGCGCATGGTGAGTTTAACTTCAGCGCCCCACATCCTGTAACGAACCTGGATTTCAGCAAAATCCTGGCCAGGACTCTCAAACGCCCGCACTTTCTGTTTACCCCTAAATGGGCCATCTCGCTCATCCTTGGCGAAGCCGCCTGCCTGCTGCTTGACAGTATCCGGGCCAAGCCCAAGCATCTGACCGAGCTGGGGTTTGTGTTCAACTACTCCCGGCTGGAACCCGCACTGAAAAACCTGCTCTCCCGCGAATAATGGCTGCAGACTCCCCGGCAGATCGTATATGCTGTCTGCTCAGTTACAGGGAGAACAGAATGAAAAAGACAGTCCTGATCACGGGTTGTTCCAGCGGGATCGGCTACACATGTGCAAGTGAACTTAAACAACTTGGCTATCAGGTTATCGCTACCTGCCGTCACCAGGCAGACGTTGAACGTCTCCGGCAGGAAGGCTTTCTTTCTGTTCAGCTCGACCTCACGAGTAACGAAAGCATTCAAAGTGGCCTTGAGCAGGCTCTTAAACTGGCCGGCGGGCAAATCGACGTACTGTTTAACAATGGTGCCTACGGGCAGCCCGGAGCGCTCGAAGACTTGCCCACTCAGGCACTTCGCGAACAGTTTGAGACCAATCTGTTTGGCTGGCATGAACTGGTCAGGCAAATTCTTCCCCACCTTCACCAACTCGATGACGCCCGCATCATTCAAAACAGCTCGGTACTCGGCTTTGCGGCTATGAAGTATCGCGGGGCCTACAACGCATCAAAATTTGCCCTGGAAGGCTGGACAGACACCCTGAGACTGGAACTGACCGGGAGCAGTGTCAAAATTGCCCTGATCCAGCCAGGCCCGATTGAATCCCAGTTTCGTGCCAACGCTCTGGCCAAGTTCCATCAATGGATTGACATGTCATCCGGCCGCCATGCCAACGCGTACCGCCAGCAGGAAGAGAGGCTGGAAAAGGAGCGCTCAGGTAATCAGTTTACCCTGCCAGCCAGCGCCATCGTGCCGGTATTGTTACACGCCATCGAATCTCCCCGGCCGAAACTGCGCTACCGGGTCACCACCCCGACCAAAGTATTTGCGGTATTAAAGCGCTTATTGCCGGGGCGCTGGCTCGATGCGATCCTGATCAAAGCAGCATAAAAAGATCCCACTGTCATGAAAGGATCATATTAAGGCGTTAAATTAGGCACTGTACCACCCGGATCCCCCCCCTGAGCCGTAAATTAGAGGGCATCATGACACTAAACCAACTTAACTGGATTAGCCTGGGTGTCACACTGACCGTGCTGATACTTGTCTGATCCAGTCCTTCGCCTGCTGTGCAATACGCTCCCCCTGTGGGAGCGTTTTTGCAACTATTTCCTCCGCTAAGCTTGATTTTGAGCCTGCAAGCTCATATCTAACAAACAGATATGAACAACAAGGATTGACCATGCAATCTGAACTCATCGTCGAGATCAACGAACAAAACTTCCGTCAGGTACTGGAAAGCTCCATGCAGCAACCGGTACTGATTCACTTTTGGGCACCGATGAGCCCGGAAAGCGGCGCAATCATTCCTCAGCTAAAAGAACTGGCGGGCCGCTACCAGGGGGCATTTCAGCTTGCCCTGCTTAACTGTGAAGAGCAGCAGAACATCGCTATGCAGTTTGGCGTCCAGGCTCTGCCAACCATCGCGCTGTTTATCAACGGTCAGGCCACCGACGGTCTGGGCGGCCCACAAACGATAGAAGCCATTGAGGCCATGCTGGCAAAACATCTGCCAAGCCAGGACGAACTGAACCTGAAAAAAGCGGCCGAATTAATCGAGCAGCAACAGCACAGCGAGGCTCTTCCCCTGCTTCTGTCCCTCCCGGAAGAGCTGAAAAACCGCGGCGATATTAAACTGGCACTGGCGGACTGCATGCTGGAAACCAGCCAGTTTGAAGCGGCCAAAGCGCAACTGAGCGCGATCCCGCTTGAATACCAGGACAACTACTACAAAGGCCTGATTGCCAAACTCGAACTGCACGAGCAGGCTGCCGACAGCCCGGAAATCCAGGCACTGGAAGCCAGGCTGGGTCAGCAACCTGACAACCTGGAACTGATCCAGGAGCTGGCACTTCAATACCACCAGGTTAACCGTGATGAAGAGGCGCTGGAGCTGCTGTGGAGACCACTGGCAACCAACCTTGGTGCACATGATGGTGAGCTGAAGAAAACCTTTATGGATATTCTGGCCGCACTGGGACAAGGCAATGCGCTCGCTGGCCAGTACCGCCGCAGGCTCTACTCCCTTCTCTACTGATCTTTCCTGTTTGCGACGCTTTTGCGTCGCATTTTTTGTACCTGACCGATAAAACCATTCTATAAGTACTCCGTAATTCATGGCTGTGCTAAACTGAAATTTCAGATTTATTATATTTACACTTCAGTCAGTTACAGGATTATTTCTTATGGATTTAGACATCTTAATTACGATTGCCGTTCTGCTGGTGGTCGTTTTCATCTTCATAATTGCCGCGGTAAAAACCGTCCCTCAGGGCAATAACTGGACTGTTGAGCGTTTTGGCCGTTATACCCTGACCCTTAAACCGGGCCTGAACCTGATCATTCCGTTTATCGACAGCGTTGGCCATAAAATCAACATGATGGAGCGGGTACTGGATATCCCGGCTCAGGAAGTCATTTCGAAAGACAACGCTAACGTCACCATCGATGCTGTGTGTTTTGTTCAGGTTATAGACGCCGCCAAAGCCGCTTACGAGGTTAACCAGCTTGAGCACGCGATCCGCAACCTCACCCTGACCAACATCCGTACAGTGTTAGGTGCAATGGAACTCGATGAAATGCTCAGCCAGCGTGATCTGATCAACACCCGGCTGCTGACCATTGTCGATGAAGCAACGAATCCCTGGGGCGTAAAAGTTACCCGTATCGAAATCAAAGACGTTCAGCCGCCTGCAGATCTGACCGCTGCGATGAACGCTCAGATGAAAGCCGAGCGTAACAAGCGTGCTGAAGTACTGGAAGCCGAAGGCGTACGTCAGGCAGAAATCCTGCGCGCAGAAGGTCAGAAGCAATCTGAGATCCTCAAAGCTGAGGGGGACAAGCAGGCTGCAATTCTCCAGGCGGAAGCCCGCGAACGTGCAGCAGAAGCGGAAGCGAAAGCAACCCAGATGGTATCGGATGCTATCGCCAAGGGTGATATGCAGGCGGTGAACTACTTTATTGCTCAGGGCTATACCGAAGCACTGAAAACCATTGGTCAGGCAGAAAACGGCAAAATCATTATGCTTCCACTGGAAGCCAGCGGCCTGATGGGCTCGGTTGCCGGTATTGCCGAGATGTTTAAACACCAGGGTGAAAAATGATCGAACTTCTGGAACAAATGAACTACTGGCACTGGATAGCTCTGGGCCTTCTGCTGCTTTGTGGTGAACTGTTAGGAGCTGCAGGTTACCTGCTGTGGGCCGGGATTTCCGCCATCATCATTGGCCTGCTGAACCTTGCCCTTCCTCTTGGCTGGGAAATGCAATGGGTCAGTTTTGCCGCGCTGACTCTGTTCACCACCTGGCTTTGGTGGCGCTATCAGCACCAGCGCGACCGCCAGTCTGACCAGCAGCGTGACCTGAATGAACGAAACAAACAGCTGATCGGCCAGCTGACCCGGCTGGAAGAAAACGTCGACGCCGGCCGCTGCCGCATTCGCCTTGGAGACACTACCTGGTCTGCCCACTCTGAAGCCCCGCTTCAGGCCGGCACCCTGGTGAAGGTGACCAGTGTCGATGGTATTGTTCTCACCATAGAGAAAGCGGAATAAAACAAAGGGGCCGAAAATGGCCCTTGCTATTCTTCTTTTTTCCCGGAACAAAGCTCATCGATAATCGGGCACTCTTTTCCCCCGTCCCCGGGGCAGATACTGATCCAGCTTTCCAGCTGGGCCCTCATCGCTTCAAGCTCGCGGATCTTATTTTCGATCTCTGCCAGCTTCTCACTCGCACGCTGCTTCACTTCTGCACTGGTACGCTCAGGATCCTCAGCCAGCTTTAACAGCGCCCGGCATTCATCCAGACTAAATCCGGCATGACGGGCACGGGCAATCAACTGAAGCTGCTGAATGTGTTTCTCTGAATAGAGGCGATAACCATTAGCCCCCCGGGACGGAGGGCTGATAAGTTGTTTGTCTTCGTAGAAACGAATCGACTTGGCGCTGAGGCCGGTTTGTTTGGCTGCCTGGGAGATGTTCATACGATACTCCGAAAGTCTCGCTGTTTTATCGTTATCTTAAACTGAAGAAGACTAGCTAAACAATATCACGTTCAAGATCGCAAAGCGGGACTTATTCTATACTTTATTTTCATCGCAAATAATATCATATCTAAAATACTCGCAGTAAGTGATCATGGAGATGATATGAAGCTACATACTGGTTTAACAATGCTTGCGCTCGCGATGCCGTGCGCTGCAATGGCACAGGTAACTGTTGATATTCCAAAAGGAATACAGGTACTGGTTATCAACGGTGAAGACGCTGGTTACTCCAGCTTGGGATTTGACTATAAAGACAGCCTGGTCCTGCCCGATGGACAGAATCAGTTAGTTTTCAGGCTCTCAAAAATAGTCCGTGAATCAGGTAGCCTGAAGACTAAATTCAAATCCACCCCACAAGTGGCTCTGTTCGATACCAGCAATAAGACTTTAAAGCTGCAGGTACCAAACATAGAAACCCATAACCAGGGGCTAGATTATAACAAGAAGCCAACATTTGAGTTTCTGTATCAGGGCAAACCATTACAGGGCGTAAAAAAAGACGTGCTTAATATTGGACTGGATCTGATGCCGGACTATGTTCTTGAAACTGAAAAATACAACCGAAGCAACCAGGTCGCCAGCCTGAAGCACAACGGTAAGTCACTCACAGAATCAATAGCCGAAAAGTCAGTCACTCAGGCAACCGCTGAAAGCGTATCAACAACAGCTGATTTAAATCAGCTTAAAACGCAGTTTATGAGCGCTTCCAAAGAAGATCGTAAAGCCTTCCTTCAGTGGGCTATATCAAATATGAACTGATTTTTGTCACTAGTTAGTAATAACCAAGCCCGCATATGAAGCGGGCTTTTCTTTATCATAAAACCACCTGCCATTCTCTAGCGTCCACATCTGGTCTTCACCAGTTTTTCAGACACAAAAAAGCCGGGCATTTGCCCGGCTATGAAAAAGCAGTCTGTTCTTCTGAAATTAGAAGTAGTATTCCAGACCCAGCTGGTAACCGAACTCCGCATCTGAATCATTCTTCGAGATTGCGTATGGACGGAAGTAAGTCAGAGCTGCATCGTCGATAAAGTACATGGCCTGACCAGAAACGATGTAATCGTTGGTTCCGCCCAGAGTCTCAGTTGAACCACCTTCAAACTCTGCATCCATGTTTACTGCATAGTTTACAGTAAACTTCCAGTTTTCTACCGCAGTAAGGTATGCACCTACAGAGTAGCTGTTCTGGCTGAGTTTAACATCACTGAATTCAACCTTGTCTGTGCCCTTAGTGATCGTAATGTTTTCGTAGTCAGCGCGCTCATTCTTGTATGCGCCCAGGAAACCAAACCCATCGAAGTTCAGCTCAAAACCCAGAACAGATGCCATAGTGTCAGACTGACCTTTGTAATCAACACCATCTGCTGCCGGATCAATAGACTGGCCTGGATTCTGTTTCAGCCACGTAGTGTACAGATCTTTCAGAGCGCTCAGCTGACGGTCTTTACCAACTTCAACACCACCGTGAACAGCAAAAATACCCTGGGTAAAGTGCATACCTAAACTTGCAAAATCAGAGCCTTTTGTAGCTTCATCATTGCGACCAACTGCCAGAGCAAAGTTGAAACCACCCATGTTTGCTGAGTCGTAGCGAATGATATTGGACTGACGGTCATTGCGTGCACCACCTACGATATCACCGCCCCAGTCAAATACTGCGCCTGCACGCTGTGCCGAGTATGGCCAGTCGATGATGTCATAAGTTGGAGTTGTCATACGACCAATACGAATCTTGCCCGCATCTTCAAACTGGAAGCCCGCATAAGTATCACGTACACCTAGACCTGAGCCTGAGCCATCATCACCTACGTTACCACCTTCCATCTGCCAGATGAACTGAGGTGCACGTGCAAGGTCAACAGAACCACGAAGACCGAAACGGGACTCGTTTTCGAACTTAATCGGAGCGTCACCACCACCGATGCGGTCTTCACCATACTGAGCAACAGAAACCGCTACCTGACCGTACAGGTCAACAGTATCAGTTGCTGGCTTAGCAAGAGCTGAGCCTGAGAATGCGATTGACGCCACTGCTGCGCCGATTAGCGTACGTTTAAACATTTTGTCCATGGAAAAACTCCTAAAAATGGATATAGCTGTTATTTTTCTGCTCACCGCTTTAAGTTGGCCGCCGAAAGCGATGAACAAGTCTCCTGTTTTCGTTTAACTCACCAAAAACTATTGGTGGCAAACGTTTTCTTTCCTGCAGTACACAGTGTGTATCCACAACCCAAAGACTAACTTCGCGGCAAAAAACATCAACAGGAACTTAATTTTTAGATAAAAAAATATGAGGCGGTGCAAACTTTTCTCAAGTAAGTGACTGATTTCAAATTTCAGAAAACGTGATTAACCAGAAACAAAATAACGAACAAATACAACAAGTTAGGCTGCAAGCCATAAACAAAAACGTGAAGCCCGCCGAATGAGAAGGATAAAAAACACGCGAATGCACAAAAAAAAGACCTGGATCACTGTAAATCACCCAACTTAATTTTTGAGCAAAAATTACAACCAGGAAGAGGACACCACAAGGAAGCATTTACTGTCTTTAAAAACTGAAGACATAAATAAAGTGGCTTGCTGTTTATGACCATCAGGCAGTTACCGGGTTCCACAAGGAAACTAATTAAACTCTCTTTTCATCTGAGTTTCTGGCTCAATGCGAGCCATGTCACTGTTTTAGTTTCTTTTAGAGTGGCCGATATTTGTTTTAGGCAAAAATAAAGCCGCTTATCCAGCGGCTTTAATCAGGTGAGATTAAAATCAGGACAGAAAAACTTTGAGCTCCTGCTCTCCCTGAACTTCAATACCAAGCTCCTGGGCTTTGGCCAGTTTGGAGCCAGCCGCTTCACCGGCAAACAGAATATCGGTTTTCTTCGATACGCTGCCGGTCACCTTGGCTCCCAATGCCTGCAGGACGGCCTTGGCTTCATTACGGTTCAGCTCACTGAAGCTGCCGGTGATCACTACGACTTTACCAGCCAGAGGCTGAGGCGCGTCTTCTGACAGTGCTTCAATCGCTGGCCAGTGGACACCAAACTCAATCAGCTCTTCAATCACTTTCAGATTTCTTGACTGCTCAAAGAAAGCAATAATGTGGCTTGCCACCACTTCACCAACATCATTCACCTCCAGAAGCTGTTCTTTACCAGCAGCTTCAACAGCTTCCAGGGTTTTAAAGTGGTTAGCCAGGTTTGCCGCCGTTGCTTCACCCACTTCACGAATACCAAGGGAATAGATAAAGCGCGCAAGAGTGGTCGATTTCGACTTGTTCAGCGCATCCACTACGTTCTGAGCAGATTTTGGTCCCATACGATCCAGCACAGTAAGAATACCGGCAGAGAGTTTAAACAAATCGGCTGGTGTTTCCACCATTTCACGTTCTACCAGCTGCTCGATGACTTTAACACCAAGACCATCGACATCCAGTGCTTTTCTGGACACGAAGTGCTTCAGTGCTTCTGTACGCTGCGCCTGACAAACCAGACCACCGGTACAACGGGTAACCGCTTCGCCTTCTGTACGCTCAGCATCGGAGCCACAAACAGGGCATTTTGTTGGGTAGACGATCTCCTGCGCATCCTCCGGACGACGCTCAAGCACGACACCGGTGACCTGAGGAATCACATCTCCTGCACGACGAATGATCACGCTGTCACCAACACGGACGCCAAGGCGCTCAATCTCATCGGCATTGTGCAGCGTCGCATTGCTGACTGTTACACCCCCTACATACACAGGCTTAAGCCTTGCAACCGGCGTAATTGCGCCGGTACGGCCTACCTGATAGTCAACCCCTTCCAGCACCGTGATCTCTTCCTGGGCCGGGAACTTATACGCAATCGCCCAGCGCGGCGCTCTGGCAACAAAACCCAGCGCTTCCTGCTGTGCGATGGAGTCAAACTTGATCACCACGCCGTCAATCTCATACGGCAGGCTGTCACGCTTTTCCAGAATCGAATGGTAGTAGGCTTTAACTTCGTCCAGGTTTTCAATTTGTCTGGTTTCCGGACACATAGGCAGGCCCCAGCCTTTAAGCTCGATAAAGCGCTGGTAGTGGCTGCCAGACAGCTCCGCACCTTCCACCACCCCCACGCTGTAGGCATAAAAAGCAAGCGGACGGGTTGCGGTGATCTTTGAGTCCAGCTGACGAAGGCTGCCGGCCGCTGCATTGCGCGGGTTGGCAAATGGCTTCAGGCCTTTTTTCAGTGCGGTTTCATTCAGCCGGTCAAAACCCGCTTTAGGCATAAACACTTCACCGCGAACTTCAAGGCGCTGTGGCCAGCCCTCTCCCTGCAGTTTCAGGGGAATGGAGCGGATAGTTCGCACGTTCTCAGTAATATTCTCACCGGTAGCGCCATCACCACGGGTGGCTGCCTGAACCAATATGCCGTTCTCATACAGCAGGCTCACCGCCAAACCATCAAGCTTTGGTTCACAACTAAACATGGCAGAGAAATGTTGCGGCGCACGCTCCTGAGCGCGGCGGTAGAATCCTTCCAGCTCAGAATCATCAAAAGCATTGTCCAGTGACAGCATCGCAATCTCGTGCTGTACCTGCTCAAATCCATCCAGTGGCGCGCCACCAACCCGCTGACTTGGTGAGTCAACGCTGACCCACTCCGGGTGCTGCTGTTCAATCGCTTCCAGTTCACGCATCAGACGATCATATTCCGCATCCGGGATCTCCGGGCTGTCTTCAACGTAATAGCGAACGGCATGATAGTGGAGCGACTCTTTCAGCTCCTGGTAACGTTTTTGTATCTCTTGTGTCATGGTTATTTGATTCTTTCAGGCAAAACGGCTGATAAGCAAAAGGGCTCCGAAACGGAGCCCTCAAACCAGCTGGTGGTCAGAACAGGTTTACTATAGACGAAATCAGGCCTCTGATTCACGCTCTTTTTGACGGCGACAGAAATCGCGGATCTGTTCGCGATAAGCGTCAATACGATCCGGGGTCAGCATCGCCCGCTTCTCATCGAGCACCTGCGCACCAAGATCGTCGGCGATCTGCTGCGCAGTCTTCAGCATCAGCTTAAAGTTTTGATCCGCTTCACCGTAGCACGGCAGGGTCATAAAGAAGGAAATCCCTTTAGTGGTAAAGGTTTCTGCGTCATCGTGTTTCAGTGTTCCAGGCTGCATCATGTTCGCCACGCTGAACAACACTTTTCCTGTACCAGACAGGTCTGAGTGACGATGGAAGATATCCATTTCACCATAAAGCAGTCCGTTTTGCTGCATGCTGTCAAACAGCTGAGTGCCAACAAACGGCTTATCGCCTGAACAATGAACGTTAAGCACAATAACTTCCATTTCCTGCTCAGGCTCTTCTTCCTGAACTTCCTCTGCTACAGGCTCTGCAACAGACTCACTTTCAGGTTCTGCTTCAGGTGCAGCCTCCTGAAGTGACACTTCCGGTTCCTCGTCTTTCGCACTGAACGCAGGCACATCGTCAGATTGCTCCGGCAAATCGCCGGTCAGCGGATCGAACTTCGGTTCGTCATCGATACCAAACTGAGGTTCCTTTCGCTCCTTACGGATGATCTCAAAATCATCCTCGGGTGCAAAAGCCCGGCTGGCGGTGTAATCCTCTTCACCGCTCTCCCCTTCATCGAGCTTGCCGAGTGGCTTATTACCAAACTTGGCTTTGCCCTCCTTTTTACTGGTCCAAAGACCATGAAAAAGCAGCGCACCAATGGCCAGCAGACCAACGATGATGAGTACTAGTCGCAATTCCTGCATTGTTCACTCTCAAAGCGGGTTAACAGAGCGTAAACCCGGAAACATAAATTAATGCCTTTTACTGTACCAAAAGTCGCTGACTTTTTTGAATATTTAAATGCAATCAAAATGTCAGAAGACGTGATTTTCTGCACGCTTTCTTTCTTTTTTGCTCCCGCTACAATAGAAGCAGATTTTCTCAGCACAAAGAACGGATTATGCAACAAGGAAACATACACCCTCCACGCCGCAGTGGTTTTGGTTACTTTGCTTATGGTATTGAGCTGGCATTTGCGCCAGGACTGAGACGGTTTGTCGCCCTGCCCCTGCTGGCCAACATCCTGCTGGTCGGCGGTGCGCTCTACTATCTGTTTTCTCACCTTGGCGGCTGGATTGACGCCTGGATGGCGCAACTGCCTGAATTTCTTTCCTGGCTCTCCTGGCTGCTGTGGCCAATTCTGGTGATCACCATACTGGCGACTTTTACCTATTTCTTCAGTACCCTGGCGAACTTTATCGCCGCGCCGCTTAACGGTATTCTCGCCGAACAGGTCGAAGCAAGGCTAACCGGAAAGAAAATCAGCGACCAGTCGGCACTGAGTCTGCTTAAAGACACCCCAAGGATCATGGCAAGGGAGTGGCGCAAACTGATGTACTACCTTCCAAAAGCCCTTGGCCTTGTGATCCTGCTGTTTATCCCGGCCATCGGCCAGACCGCCGGCCCGGTACTGTGGTTTATCTTCACTGCCTGGATGATGGCCATCCAGTACTGTGACTACCCGTTCGATAACCATAAAGTCTCATTCCAGGAGATGCGCCTCGATCTGAAAAGCACCCAGTCAAAAAGCTACGGCTTTGGCCTTATGGTCGCGCTGTTTACCACAGTGCCGCTGCTGAATCTGGTTATCATGCCGGTCGCAGTATGCGGCGCAACGGCGATGTGGGTTGGGGAGTATCGGGGGAAGTACGTGGAATAAAGGCTCTGGGCTCTGGGCTCTGGGCTCTGGGCTCTGGGCTCTGGGCTCTGGGCTCTGGGCTCTGGGCTCTGGGCTCTGGGCTCTGGGCTCTGGGCTCTGGGCTCTGGGCTCTGGGCTCTGGGCTCTGGGCTCTGCA
>NZ_JBSDZD010000014.1:0-145575 GCF_056726165.1 Vibrio sp. 9-16B-A1 | reverse complement strand
CAGCGCCCAGCGCCCAGCGCCCAGCGCCCAGCGCCCAGCGCCCAGCGCCCAGCGCCCAGCGCCCAGCGCCCAGCGCCCAGCGCCCAGCGCCCAGCGCCCAGCGCCCAGCGCCCAGCGCCCAGCGCCCAAATTTTTACTAGCCAATCCCCCCGTTTTTATGGTATAAAGCGCGCCGTAATCAGGTTCCGTTCTCTCCGCCTGGCGAAGCGGAATTTGTATTGCACTTATTAATTCTTTAAATCACACACATACCGTCACATGAACCGGGGTGCCCGCTTACTTCAGAATGAAGAGGTTGGGTCGGATGCATGGGGTATGTGGAGGCCTAACCCCATAGAGGATATTAAAATGGCAACTGTATCAATGCGCGATATGCTGAAAGCTGGTGTACACTTCGGTCACCAGACCCGTTACTGGAACCCAAAGATGAAGCCATTCATCTTCGGTGCTCGTAACAAAGTTCATATCATCAACCTGGAAAAAACTGTACCAATGTTCAACGACGCTCTGGCTGAGCTGTCTAAAGTTGGCGAGAAAAAAGGTAAAGTTCTTTTCGTAGGTACTAAGCGCGCTGCGTCTGAAGCTGTTAAAGAAGCTGCTGTAGCAAGCAACCAGTTCTACGTGAACAACCGCTGGCTTGGCGGTATGCTGACTAACTACAAAACTGTTCGTCAGTCTATCAAGCGTCTGAAAGATCTTGAAGCTCAGTCTCAGGACGGTACTTTCGACAAGCTGACTAAGAAAGAAGCTCTGATGCGCACCCGCGAAATGGAGAAACTTGAGAAGTCTCTTGGCGGTATCAAAGACATGGGCGGTCTGCCTGACGCTCTGTTCGTAATCGATGCAGATCACGAGCACATCGCAGTACGCGAAGCTAACAACCTGGGTATCCCAGTATACGCAGTTGTAGATACTAACTCTGACCCAGACGGCGTTGATTTCGTTATCCCTGGTAACGACGACGCAATCCGCGCGGTTCAGCTGTACCTGAACGCTGCAGCTTCTGCTGTATCTGAAGGCCGTAACAAAGACGTAGCTGCTGTAGCTGCTGAAAAAGACGGCTTTGTTGAGGAAGCTGAATAATAGCGGACTCTGAGTCTTACTTAAGATTGTATGCACATAAGTGACACACAATCTGAGTTATAGTTACCATCAGGGGCCGAATGAGTGCCCCTGATTTTTACCTAATTCAGAATCAACCGAGGAATAGAGAATGGCTGTAACTGCTGCTCTAGTAAAAGAACTGCGCGAGCGTACCGGCGCAGGTATGATGGAATGTAAGAAAGCACTTGTTGAAACCAACGGTGACATCGAGCTGGCTATCGAGAACATGCGTAAGTCTGGCGCTGCTAAAGCTGCTAAGAAAGCAGGTAACGTAGCTGCTGAAGGCGCGATCATCATCAAAGAAGGTGAAGGTGTTGCAGTACTTCTTGAAGTTAACTGTCAGACTGACTTCGTTGCTAAAGACGGTAACTTCACTGCATTCGCTGAGCAAGTTGCTGAAGCTGCACTGGCTTCTAAAGCTTCTGTTGAAGAACTGCAGGCTCAGTTCGAAGAAACTCGCGTAGCTCTGGTTGCTAAAATCGGTGAAAACATCAACATCCGTCGCGTACAGTACGTTGAAGGCGCTGCTCTGGCTTCTTACCGTCACGGCGAGAAAATCGGTGTAGTTGTTGCTGGTGAAGGCGACGCTGAGACTCTGAAGCACATCTGTATGCACGTTGCTGCTTCTCGTCCAGAGTTCGTTAACCCAGAAGACGTACCAGCTGACGTAGTTGAGAAAGAAAAAGCGGTTCAGGTTGAGATCGCGATGAACGAAGGCAAGCCTGCTGAAATCGCAGAGAAAATGGTTATCGGCCGCATGAAGAAATTCACCGGCGAAATCTCTCTGACTGGTCAGCCTTTCGTTATGGAACCAAAGAAATCTGTTGGTGAAATCCTGAAAGAGCGCGGCGCTTCTGTTACTACCTTCGTTCGCCTGGAAGTAGGTGAAGGTATCGAGAAAGCAGAAGAAATGAGCTTCGCTGAAGAAGTAGCAGCAGCTCAGAAAGGTTAATCCTGAGAGCTTATGCTAAGAAAAGACCGTAGCCATGGCTGCGGTCTTTTTATGAATAACGAATACAGAAACCCGATTTATAGATTCGGGAGGCTTGATTCGGTTAATAGTGATGAATGATGGCGGCTCTAGGTCCTAGGCTCTGGGTCCTTGGGGTGCGCGTTGTTAAAGTGTGAGATATTGCCGTTGTTTTTTCCTTGCCTGCAGGCAGGAAAGGCACAGTATCTTGCAGCGCCCAGCGCCCAGCGCCCAGCGCCCTTATTCATGACTGTTAATCAACAAACTCTCATTTGAAAGGTAAAGTCTATGACTACGAACCCTAAACCAGCATATCAACGTATTCTGTTAAAACTGAGTGGTGAAGCACTGCAGGGCGAAGAAGGTTTCGGTATTGATCCGACCGTACTGGACCGCATGGCCCAGGAAGTAAAAGAACTGGTTGAACTGGGTGTTCAGGTAGGCGTAGTTATCGGTGGTGGTAACCTGTTCCGTGGCGCTGGTCTGGCTGAAGCGGGTATGAACCGTGTTGTTGGTGACCACATGGGTATGCTGGCAACCGTAATGAACGGTCTGGCAATGCGTGATGCGCTGCACCGTGCATACGTTAACGCGCGCGTAATGTCTGCTATCCCTCTGAAAGGTGTGTGTGACGATTACAACTGGGCAGACGCGATTCGTGAACTGCGTCAGGGCCGTGTCGTTATCTTCTCTGCAGGTACCGGTAACCCATTCTTTACTACAGATTCTGCTGCATGTCTGCGCGGTATTGAAATCGAAGCTGATCTGGTTCTAAAAGCGACCAAAGTAGAGGGCGTATTTAGTGCTGACCCGGTAGCCAACCCAGATGCTGAGCTGTATGATAAGCTGACTTACAGTGATGTACTGGAAAAAGAACTGAAGGTTATGGACCTGGCAGCCTTTACTCTGGCGCGTGACCACAACATGCCGATTCGTGTATTTAACATGAACAAGCCAGGCGCTCTGCGTCGCGTGGTAATGGGTGAAGCTGAAGGTACTCTGATCACTGACAGCAAGTAATTGCCGTCCGTTGTTTCTCCTTCAGAACCGATAATAATTAAGGTGATATTGTGATTAACGAAATCAAACAAGACGCTCAGTCACGCATGGAAAAAAGCGTGGAAGCACTGAAAACCAACCTGTCTAAAGTTCGCACCGGTCGTGCGCACCCAAGCCTGCTGTCGGGCATCTCTGTTGAGTACTACGGTGCACCGACTCCCCTGAACCAGGTGGCTAACGTTGTTGCAGAAGACGCGCGTACTCTGGCGATCACTGTATTTGATAAAGAGCTGACGCCAAAAGTTGAAAAGGCGATCATGCAGTCTGACCTGGGTCTGAACCCGATGTCAGCAGGTACTGTTATCCGCGTTCCACTGCCACCACTGACCGAAGAGCGTCGTAAAGACCTGGTTAAGATCGTACGTGGTGAAGCTGAAGGCGGCCGTGTTGCAATCCGTAACATCCGTCGTGACGCGAACAGCGATCTGAAAGCGCTGCTGAAAGACAAAGAGATCTCTGAAGACGAAGATCGTAAAGCACAGGACGACATCCAGAAGCTGACTGACGCAGCTGTGAAGAAAGTGGATGAAGTTCTGGAAGCGAAAGAAAAAGAACTGATGGAAGTGTAACCACTCTGTCACTTTTCTTTCGGGCGCTGTGCTCTCTGACAGCACAGCGCCTTTTTTATATGCTATTATCCCCATCCCGATACACTCACAAGATTCACTATGCCGGATACTCAAGTCTCTTCGGACGCCCTGCCTAAACACATTGCAGTCATTATGGATGGCAATGGCCGCTGGGCTAAGTCACAGGGCAAGCCGCGTGTTTTTGGCCATAAAGCCGGCGTTGCCGCTGTGCGTAAAACGATTTCTGCCGCATCACGTCTTGGTATTAAGGCGGTGACCCTGTTTGCTTTCAGCAGCGAGAACTGGCGACGTCCTGAAGAGGAAGTCAGTCTGCTGATGGAGCTGTTTTTGGCCGTGCTCTCCAAAGAGGTAAAACGGCTGCACAAGAACAACCTTAAGCTGCGTATTATCGGTGATACATCCCGTTTCAGTGAGCGTCTGCAAAAGAAGATCAAAGATGCAGAAGCCCTGACCGAAAACAATACCGGTATGGTGGTAAACGTAGCAGCGAACTACGGCGGCAAATGGGACATTACCCAGGCGATTCAGAAAATTGCTGATCAGGCTAAAAAAGGTGAGATCAATCCCGATGAGATTGGCGAAGAGCTGGTGACCTCTCACCTGAGCATGTCTGATCTGCCGGAAGTAGACCTGATGATCCGCACCAGCGGAGAGTGCCGCATCAGTAACTTTGTACTGTGGCAAATGGCATACGCAGAAATGTACTTTACCGAGCAACACTGGCCGGACTTTGATGAGCAGAGCCTGGCGGACGCCGTGGCGTGGTTTGTCAGCCGCGAACGCCGTTTCGGATGTACCGGTGACCAGATCAAAGCATTGATGGAAACATAAGAAAAGGATTCGTTGGCTTGAAACAAAGAATCATCACGGCGGTTATTCTCGCCCCTCTGGTGGTGCTGGGGATTTTTTATCTCTCCATGCCACTGTTTATTGCGGCACTGGCCGCGGTTACCCTGATTGGTTTCTGGGAATGGACTCAGTTTGTTGAGGCCCGTTCCCGTCTGATGGCGATGTTGCCTTGTGTGGCAGTGACCGGCGCCGTCCTCGCACTATTTCCTTTCGACTCCGCAGGCCTTCAGGCTGTGGCTCAGCCGCATCTGATACTGCTGATGGTCGCAGCACTCTGGTGGATTGCCGCCAGTGCCCTTGCCATTGGTTATCCGGGAACCACCGGATTGTGGCAGAACTCCCGCGTATTACGTCACCTGTTTGGCTGGCTGACGCTGCTGCCTTTCTTTACCAGTGTGGTACTGCTTCGTGCGGTACCGGGCGAAGATGCGTTCTATGGTGCCAGACTGGTACTGTTCGTTTGTTTCCTTGTCTGGTCTGCGGACAGCGGCGCGTATTTTGCCGGCAAGAGCTTTGGCCGGACAAAAATGGCTCCTAATGTGAGCCCGAACAAAACCATCGAAGGCCTGGTTGGCGGCATCATTGCGGCCCTGATCGTCGGTCTGGGTGCGGCACACTGGTTTGAGATTCAGTTTGCCAGCTGGTGGCACTTTGCCGGTATTACCCTGGTGACCGTGGTTATTTCGGTACTGGGAGACCTGGTAGAAAGCATGTTTAAACGGGTGTCCGGGATTAAAGACAGCAGCAATATTATCCCCGGCCACGGTGGTGTGCTGGACCGGATTGACAGTCTGACCGCCGCGTTTCCAGTCTTTGCGCTGCTTTACTTCACTCTCTGATATATTAAAAAGACAAGCTTGCTTGTCTTTTTGTCACTCTCTGACGGTTTGAATACGATGAACAAGATTACCATCCTGGGCGCTACGGGCTCTATTGGCTCAAGTACACTGAAAGTGATTGGGCAAAATCCGGAGCAATTTCAGGTGTTCGCTCTGGCGGCAGGCAGTAACGCGCAGAAGATGGCGCAGCTGTGTATAGAGTGGAAACCGGTTTATGCGGTAATGGCGTGTCCGGATGCGGCGCAGCAGCTTAAGACTGAACTGGCCGGTCAGGGCCTGGCAACCGAGGTGCTGGCGGGCGAAGAGGGCATGTGTCACGTTGCTTCCCATCCTGATGCAGATATGGTGATGGCGGCGATCGTCGGCGCAGCCGGTCTGGTACCGACCATGGCGGCGGTAAAAGCCGGTAAACGGGTACTGCTGGCGAACAAAGAAGCGCTGGTGATGTCCGGTCAGTTGTTTGTCGATGAAGTGAAGCGCAGTGGCGCGCAACTGTTGCCGGTAGACAGCGAACATAATGCGATCTTCCAGTGTTTGCCGCACGAAGTACAGACTCAGCTGGGCCACTGTGATATTGCCGCCAGCGGCGTCTCTTCGATTCTGCTGACCGGCTCGGGAGGCCCGTTCCGTTACAGCGATATTTCCACCCTGTCCCAGGTGACGCCGGAGCAGGCGATTGCCCACCCAAACTGGTCAATGGGCCCTAAGATCTCGGTCGATTCAGCCACTATGATGAACAAAGGGCTGGAATATATCGAAGCGCGCTGGCTGTTTAATACCCGCCGCGACCAGCTTAAAGTTATCATTCATCCTCAGTCGGTGATCCACTCCATGGTGCAGTACCGCGATGGTTCGGTACTGGCTCAAATGGGGGAGCCGGATATGGCGACTCCGATCGCACTCACCATGTCATACCCGGATCGGGTCGACGCTGGTGTTGCGCCGCTGGACTTTACCAAAGTTGGCGAGCTGACGTTCCTTGAACCGGATTTTAACCGCTACCCTTGTCTTAAACTGGCAATTGAGGCCTGTTATACCGGCCAGCACGCGACCACAGGTCTGAATGCGGCCAACGAAGAAGCGGTTGCCGCGTTCCTCGCCGGTAAGATCCGATTCACAGATATTGCTGCCGTGAATGAGCAGGTTTTGTCCAGGCTGTGTGGTCAACAGCAAAACCTTGCACTGGATAACTTGGAAAGCCTGCTTGAGCTGGATAAAATGGCGCGCAACTATGCGATGGAAACCATCAGTGAGCGTTTGCTATGAGTGGAATTATCTGGAACTTTGCCTCTTTTGTTATTGCGCTGGGCGTACTGGTCGCGGTGCATGAGTTTGGCCACTTTTGGGTGGCCCGCCGCTGCGGCGTAAAAGTGCATAAGTTTTCTATCGGCTTTGGCCGCTCGATCTGGAAAAAGGTCGGCAAAGATGGCACCGAATACAGCCTGTCTGTGATCCCGCTGGGTGGTTACGTCAAGATGCTTGATGGCCGGGTGGATGAACTGGAACCGGGCGAAGAAAGCCTTGCGTTTAATCATAAGCCCCTGTGGCAGCGCAGTGCGATTGTTGCCGCCGGCCCGCTGTTTAACTTCGTGTTTGCTTTTATCGCCTACTGGGCGGTATTTATGATCGGCGTGCCTGCGGTTAAACCTGTGGTCGGCGAAGTGACGCCTCACTCTATTGTCGCTGAGGCCGGAATTACCCCGGGAATGGAACTTAAAGCGGTTTCCGGAATCAAAACCGCAGACTGGGATTCGGTTAACATGCAGCTGGTGGCTCATATTGGCGATGAGCAGATGACGTTCAGCGTGGCAGAGCCGGGCGAGTTTGGCGTGGAGAAAACCCTTCGCCTTGACCTGCGTGACTGGCAGTTTAACCCGGAAACCGAATCGCCGATGCGAACCCTGGGCTTTCTGCCGTACCGTCCGGAAGTGACTACGGTACTGGCTCACATCAGTGAAGGCAGCGCCGGTGAAGCTGCGGGTCTGATGCCTGGCGACAAACTGGCACTGATCAATGGTCAGCCGGTTGAGAACTGGCCCCAGGTGGTCAGTGAGATTCAGGCTAACCCGGCTACGGATGTAAACCTGACGGTCGAGCGTCAGGGCATGCTGGTGCAGCTGGTGCTGACTCCGGGTGTGAAACAGCTTGATGACGGGCGCAGCATAGGTTTTGCCGGAATCGCCCCTAAGGTCGCAGAATGGCCGCAAAGTTATCGCTTTGAGATCAAATATGGTGTATTTGAATCCATTGGCAAAGCATTTGAAAAAACAGGGCAAATTATTTCACTGACCTTCACCATGATGAAAAAGCTGGTGACAGGGGATGTAGGGCTGCAAAACCTCAGCGGACCGATTTCCATTGCCAAAGGCGCGGGCGCCACGGCGGATTATGGTCTGGTGTACTTCCTCAGCTTCCTGGCGCTGATCAGCGTCAACCTGGGGATCATCAACCTGCTGCCCCTGCCGGTACTTGATGGTGGTCATTTGCTGTTTTTCGCTATCGAAGCGGTGATCCGCCGCCCGGTACCGGAAGCGGTGCAGGATATAGGTTACCGGATTGGTGGCGCCATCCTGCTGTCACTGATGGTGGTGGCCCTGTTTAATGATTTTACCCGCCTGTGATATCACCTGATTGATAGAACAAATTGGCATTAAAAAAGAAGTAGCAAGGAATAATCAGAATAGATATGGCGATCAAGCATTTACTCCTTACCTCTCTGCTGGTTTCCAGTGCAGCGGTACACGGGGCGGAAAAATTCGTCGTTCAGGACATCAAAATTGAAGGCCTGCAGCGCGTGGCACTGGGTGCAGCGCTGCTGAAAATGCCGGTTCGTATTGGTGATACCGTTGAACAGCAGGACGTAGCCAAGATTATTAAGTCACTGTACGACTCAGGCAACTTTGAGGACATCAAAGTGCTGCGTGACGGTGACGCGCTGGTGGTTGAAGTAAAAGAGCGTCCGACCATCGCCGCTATTTCATTCTCCGGCAACAAGGCGATCAAAGAAGAGCAGCTGACCCAGAGCCTGGAAGCGTCAGGCATCCGCGTGGGTGAAGCACTGGATCGCACCTCCCTGAGCAACATTGAAAAGGGTCTGGAAGATTTTTACTACAGTGTTGGTAAATACAACGCTGAAGTGAAAGCCGTTGTCACGCCACTGCCGCGTAACCGGAGCGATCTTAAGTTTGTCTTTACTGAAGGTGTGTCGGCAACTATTCAGCAGATTAACTTCATTGGTAACACCGTCTTTGACGATGAAGAACTGTTGTCGCGCTTTAACCTCAACGTTGATGTGCCGTGGTGGAATTTCATGGCCAACGAAAAGTACCAGAAACAGGTACTGGCCGGGGATATTGAAGGTCTGCGCACTCATTACCTGAATCAGGGTTATCTTAAGTTTCAGGTGACTAACACCCAGGTGTCTATCTCTCCGGATAAGAAAGGGGTTTACATCACCCTGACACTGGATGAAGGCAAGCCGTATACGGTGAAGGACGTGAAGTTCCGTGGGGAGCTGATCGGTAAAGAAGCAGAATTCAGTAAGATGGTGACCTTCAGTGACGGGGACACCTACGATGGTTCGAAAGTGACCGCGCTGGAAGAGAGCATGAAACGCACCCTGGGTGAAGCGGGATACGCTTATCCCCAGGTACGCACCATTCCGGAATTTGATGACGAGAACCAACAGGTTTCGCTGACGGTGAACGTGGAAGCGGGCAAACGTATTTACGTACGCGATATCCGTTTTACCGGTAACAATGCCACCAAAGACGAAGTACTGCGCCGTGAAATGCGTCAGATGGAAGGCGCATGGCTGAACTCTAAAGCGATCGACGCCGGTAAGAGCCGTCTGAATCGTCTCGGTTTTTTTGAAAAAGTTGACGTACAGACCGTACGCGTTCCGGGCAGCGATGATCAGGTAGACCTGGTGTACAGCGTAAAAGAGGCCAACTCAGGCAGCGTTAACTTTGGTATCGGTTATGGTACAGAGTCCGGTGTCAGCTTCCAGGTGGGCCTGCAGCAGGATAACTTTGCCGGTACCGGTAACCGGGTAGGCATCAACGCCTCGACCAACAAGTATCGTCAGAACGTGAGTCTTGAGTATCGTGACCCATACTGGAACCTGGATGGTGTCAGTCTGGGCGGTAAGATTTTCTATAACCGTTTTGAAGCTTCCGAAGCGAACATCGTTGACTATACCAACGAAAGTTATGGTACGCGTCTGACCTGGGGTTTCCCGTATGACGAACTGAACTTCTTCGACTGGGGCGTAGGCTATACCCATAACCGGATCTCGAACATTGACCCGTATGTGCAGGTAGAGAACTTCCTGCGCAGTCAGGAAGGCTGGGATGCGGACGAGCAGACCCTGATCGTGGATGACTTTGACTTCTCGCTTTCATGGACGCGTAATAACCTCAACAAAGGTTACTTCCCGACTGCGGGTAACCATCAGAGCGCATTTTATAAGATGACGGTTCCGGGATCGGACGTGCAGTATTTCAAACTACAGTATGATGTACGCCAGTACTTCCCGCTGACCGAGAGTCATAATTTTGCCCTGTTGCTGCGTGGCCGTCTGGGCTACGGTAACGGCTATGGCAAGAATGGCGAGAACGATAACCTGTTCCCGTTCTATGAAAACTACTACGCCGGTGGTTTCACTACCCTGAGAGGCTTCCGTTCTAACAGCGCGGGTCCTAAGGCGGTCTACAACGAAAACACTTCCGGTGGTAACAACCCGCAGTACACAGTAACGGATAACTCTGTAGGTGGTAATGCCATCGCACTGGCGAGTCTGGAAGTGATTTTCCCGACCCCATTTGCATCGGATGATGTGAAGAGCCAGATCCGTACCAGTGTGTTTGTGGACGCGGCGAGTGTCTGGGATACCGAATTCCGTTACATCGAGGATGGCGCCAGCTCAGGCAGCTCTTACTATTACGACTACTCAGATCCAATGAACTACCGCGCCTCTGTGGGTACGGCGCTGCAGTGGATGTCACCGATGGGACCTCTGGTCTTCTCGCTGGCAACACCGATCAAGAAATTTGAAGGGGATAAGACCGAAGTCTTTACCTTTACTATTGGACGCACTTTCTAATTTTAACAAAACATAAAAATGTCAGGAGAGAACTTTGAAAACTCTAATTAAAGCGGCAGGCCTGAGCCTGGTAGTGCTAAGCAGCTCATTTTTCGCTAACGCTGCTGAGGCAGCTCAGAAAGTGGGTTACGTGAACACCGCACAGATCTTCCAGGCTCTCCCACAGCGTGAGCAGGTAGCCAAAAAACTGCAGAGTGAGTTTAAAGACGCACAGGCAGAGCTTCAGGCGCTGCAGGCCAAGATTAAGACCAAGGTAGAAAAAGCACGTCGCGACGGCGAGCTGCTGGGCGATGAAGGTATGCGTAACCTGCAGATCGAAATTGCGGGTCTGGAAGCAGAATACAAGATCAAAGGTCAGTCTCTGGAAAAGGCGGCAGCTCAGCGCGAAAACCAGGAAAAAGCCAAACTGTTTAAAGTGATTCAGGAAGCGATTGGTAAAGTTGCAGAGAAAGAAGGTTACGACATGATCGTTGACGCTTCTGCTCTGCAGTACGCGAAACCAGACCTGAACCTGTCTGAAAAAGTGATCGCTGAACTGAAGTAAGCCTATGACGACTCTGACCCTTAATCAGGTCGCTGAGATCTCAGGCGGTACCGTACACGGAGATGGCGAACACGTCATCTCCGCTTTTGCTGCAATGGACAAAGCGACTTCAGAACAACTTACCTTCCTGTCTAACCCCAAGTACCGTAAGCAGCTGCCTGAGTGCCAGGCGGGCGCAGTGCTGGTCAAAGAGAGCGAGCGGGAGCTTTGCCCGGGTAACGCTGTCGTGGTGGTTGACCCTTATGTGGCTTACGCCAAAGTCGCTCAGGCGCTGGATACCACTCCGGCTCCTGCTTCAGAGATTGCTGCCAGTGCAGTTATTGCCACAGATGTGACTCTGGGCCAAAACGTTGCCGTTGGTGCGAACGCAGTCATTGAGTCCGGTGCGGTACTGGGTGATAACGTGGTGATCGGTGCGGGCTGCTTTGTTGGCAGAAGCGCGAAGATCGGTGCTGGCACCAAACTGTGGTCGAACGTGAGTGTTTATCATGAAGTCACTATCGGTGAGCGCTGCCTGGTTCAGGCTAACGCGGTGATCGGCTCAGACGGTTTTGGTAACGCCAACGAGAATGGTGAGTGGATTAAGATCCCTCAGGTGGGCTCGGTGCGTATCGGAAACCGGGTAGAGATTGGTGCCTGTACCACTATCGACCGCGGTACCCTGGACGATACCGTGATTGAAGATAACGTGGTGCTCGATAACCAGCTTCAGATCGCCCATAACGTGCACATCGGATATGGTAGCGCGATTGCTGGTGGTACCATCATCGCCGGCAGTACCCATATCGGCAGGTATGTGATCATCGGCGGTGGCGCTGTGATCAACGGCCATATCACGATTGCGGATGGTTCTATGATCACCGGTATGGCGATGGTGATGCGCAGCATCGAAGAGAAAGGTGTGTACTCGTCGGGCATTCCGTGTCAGACCAACAAAGAGTGGCGTAAAATGGCGCCAAGGGTACAAAAGATCACCGAAATGGAACGCCGCCTCAAAGCCTGTGAGAAAAAACTCGCTGAATAGCGGCACCATGCCTTACAATCGCTGCCAGAATCCGGCCTGCCTTTGCAGGCCTCAATTGTTTTAACCTGTTCTGCCCCGGCGGGACGAAGTAATAACAGGAATATGACCTTGACTACTGAACTAAAAACCATGGACATCACAGAGATCCAGTCCCTTCTTCCACACCGTTACCCATTTCTGATGATCGACCGTGTAAAAGACTACCAGGAAGGCAAATACCTGGTTGGTCTGAAGAACGTTTCTGTTAATGAGCCTCAGTTTACCGGTCATTTTCCTAAGCTGCCTGTTTTCCCGGGTGTACTGATCCTGGAAGCAATGGCACAGGCTACCGGCCTGCTGGCGTTTAAAACTTTTGGTGCTCCGGCTGAAAATGAGCTGTACTACTTTGCCAGCATTGATAAAGCCAAGTTCCGTAAACCGGTTTCTCCGGGCGATCAGCTGGTAATTGAAGTAGAATTTATCAAAGACCGTCGCGGAATCGCACTGTTTAACGGTGTGGCAAAAGTGGACGGTGAGGTAGTATGTTCTGCAGAACTGAAGTGTGCACGTCGGGAATTCTAATATGATCCATGAAACGGCTCAAATCCATCCAACAGCAGTAATTGAAGGCAATGTGCGTATCGGTGCCGGTACCACAGTCGGTCCTTTTACTTACATTGCCGGTGACGTTGAAATCGGCGAAAACAACGAAATCATGTCTCACGTGGTGATCAAAGGCCCAAGCAAGATCGGTGATGAGAACAAGGTGTTCCCGTTTGCCATTTTGGGTGAAGCCTGTCAGGACAAGAAATACGGTGGTGAAGATACCACTCTGGTCGTTGGTGACCGTAACGTGATCCGCGAGAGCGTGCAGATGCACCGCGGTACCGTTCAGGACAAAGGCACTACAGTCGTGGGCAGCGACAACCTGTTTTGTGTAAACGCCCATATCGCGCACGACTGTGTGGTTGGCGACAACGTGATCCTGGGTAACAACGCGACCCTGGCGGGTCACGTAACCGTTGAAGACTACGTTATCCTGACCGCTCTGTCTCCTGTTCATCAGTTCTGTACCCTGGGCGCACACTGTTTTGTTGGCGGTGGCTCTATCGTGGTTCAGGACGTGCCTCCGTTTGTGATGGCGCAGGGTAACCACTGTAAGCCGTTTGGCATCAACATCGAAGGCCTGAAGCGCCGCGGATTCAGTAAAGACGAGATCCGCGCTATCCGTCGCGCGTACAAAAACCTGTACCGTAATGGCCTGACATTTGAAGAAGCCAAGCAGGAAATCGCCAAAGAAGCAGAGGAATACGCTGTGATTAAGCAGTTCCTGGACTTCCTGGGTAACACCCAGCGCGGCGTTATCCGCTAAGTCAGCGCCTGTCCGGGCGCTGTATGGTCAATCTCAAGATCGCCTCCAGCCAGGTTCAGCGGCAGACGCCGGAACAGGTCGCAGAGGCGGTTTTTTTTTGACCAATCAGGATAAGCTTCTGCCCAGGCAGTAAATTATCCTGATTGGTAAGAATTAAGGAACCAGTATGGCACTGAAAATTGGCATCGTTGCTGGTGAGTTGTCTGGTGATACTCTGGGCGAAGGGCTTATTAAAGCGATTCGCCAGCGCTTTCCTGATGCGGAATTTGTGGGTATTGGCGGGCCGAAAATGAAAGCACTGGGCTGCCGCTCTCTGTTTGATATGGAAGAGCTGGCGGTGATGGGGCTGGTCGAGGTGCTGGGCAGACTGCCGCGCCTGCTGAAAGTCAAAGCTCAGCTGGTGAAGCACTTTCGCGCCGATCCGCCGGATGTGTTTATCGGCATTGATGCGCCTGATTTCAACTTAAGGCTGGAAAAGAGCTTAAAAGACGCCGGTATTAAAACCGTTCATTACGTCAGTCCGTCTGTCTGGGCCTGGCGTCCGAAGCGCATTTTCAAAATTGACGCTGCGACCGACCTGGTGCTGGCTTTCCTGCCGTTTGAAAAAGCGTTTTATGACAAATATCAGGTCGCGTGTGAGTTTGTCGGTCACACCCTGGCCGATGCGATCCCGATGATCAGCGATAAGCACGTAGCGCGTGAAATGCTCGGCCTTGAGCAAAATCGCCGCTGGCTGGCTGTATTGCCGGGCAGCCGTGGCGGGGAAGTGGGGCTGATAGCCCGCCCGTTTATCGAGACCTGTAAGCAGTTGCATCAGAAGCACCCGGAAGTGGGTTTTGTGGTGGCGGCGGTGAACGAAAAGCGCCGTGCTCAGTTTGAGCAGATCTGGAAAGAGGTCGCACCGGAGCTTGAGTTCGTTATCGTTGACGACACCGCCCGTCAGGTACTGACAGCGGCCGATGCGGTACTGCTGGCCTCGGGCACCGTGGCGCTTGAGTGTATGCTGGTGAAACGCCCTATGGTGGTTGGTTACAAGGTCAATGCCTTTACCGGCTGGCTGGTACAGAAACTGGCGATCACCAAATACGTCTCTCTGCCAAATATTCTGGCTGACGAAGAGCTGGTCAAAGAGTTTTTGCTGGAAAACTGTGAGCCGGATAACCTGCTGCCGGAAGTCGAAAAAGCGTTGTTTGAAGACAACAGCCAACTGATTGAAAGATTTACTGAAATGCACCGCTGGATCCGTAAAGACGCGGATCAGCAGGCCGCTGACGCGGTGCTGAAACTGATTGGAAAATAGAAAATGGCAAAAGCTCCGGCTAAAGAACTCCCTCCTTTTGAATACCCGGCTGGTTTCAGCCTGTTCGCTGGCGTTGATGAAGTGGGCCGTGGCCCTCTGGTTGGGGATGTGGTTACCGCAGCGGTGATCCTGGACCCGGACAACCCGATTGAAGGGCTGAACGACTCCAAGAAGCTGACCGAGAAAAAGCGTCTGGCACTGTTTCCTGAGATAAAGGAAAAGGCACTGGCGTGGGCCATTGGTCGCTGCAGCCCGGCAGAGATCGATGAGCTCAATATTTTGCAGGCGACCATGGTGGCCATGCAGCGCGCCGTTGCGGGCCTTGGTGTCACCCCGGATTACGTGCTGATTGACGGCAACCGGATACCTGAGCTGCCAATGGCCGGTGAAGCAGTGGTGAAAGGTGACCTCAGGGTTGCCGAGGTCAGTGCCGCTTCGATCCTGGCCAAAGTAGTACGTGACCAGGAGATGGAGGAGCTTGATGCGCAGTATCCTCAGTTCGGTTTTGCCAAACACAAAGGCTACCCGACCAAGGCGCATTTTGAAGCGATTGAAGAGCACGGCGTGATTGACCAGCACCGTAAGAGCTTTAAGCCGGTAAAACGCGCTCTCGGCATTGAGTAACGGCGCGATTGCCGTATCATATTTGACCCAAGTAACCGTCAGGATCCCAGAAGCAAACCATGTCTGACCCTAAATTTATTCATTTGCGTGTTCACAGTGACTTTTCCATGGTGGACGGCCTGTCCAAAGTGCCGCCACTGGTTAAAAAAGTCGCGGAACTGGGCATGCCGGCGATGGCACTGACCGACTTTACCAACCTGTGTGGCCTGGTGAAGTTTTATAACACCGCGACCAACTGTGGGATTAAGCCAATAATCGGGGCAGACTTTACGCTTCAGTCAGAAGCGTTTGGTGATGAGCTGACCAAACTGACGGTGCTGGCGGCGGATAACACCGGTTATAAAAACCTGACCCTGTTGATCTCTGAGGCTTACCTGCGCGGTCATGTTCAGCATCAGCCGGTTATGGACAGAGCCTGGCTGGAGAAGCACAGCGAAGGGCTTATCCTGCTCTCCGGCGGAAAGAACGGCGAGATAGGCCGGGCGCTGCTCAAAGGCAACCAGGCGCTGGCTGATGAGTGTGTGGCGTTTTATCAGCAACATTTCGCTGACCGTTTCTATCTGGAGCTGACCCGTACCGGCCGTGCCGATGAAGAGAGTTATCTGCACTTTGCCCTCGATCTGGCGGAAAGGCATGACCTGCCGGTAGTCGCGACCAACGATGTGGTGCTGCTCAAGCAGGACCAGTTTGATGCCCATGAAATCCGGGTAGCGATTCATGACGGCTATACCCTGGAAGACCCGCGTCGTCCTAAGAACTACAGCGACCAGCAGTACCTGCGCAGCGAAGAAGAGATGTGTGAGCTGTTTGCGGATATCCCTGAAGCGCTGGAGAACAGTGTCGAGATTGCCAAGCGCTGTAACGTCACCGTACGTTTGGGCGAGTATTTCCTGCCTGCCTTCCCGACTGAAGGGATGGAAGAGACCGATTTCCTGGTCATGAAGTCAAAAGAGGGGCTTGAAGAGCGTCTGGAGTTTCTGTTCCCGGATGAAGAGGAGCGCTTAAAGCGCCGTCCGGAATATGATGAGCGACTTGAAGTTGAGCTTAAGGTTATCAACCAGATGGGGTTCCCGGGCTACTTCCTGATCGTAATGGAGTTCATCCAGTGGTCGAAAGATAACGATATTCCGGTAGGTCCTGGCCGGGGTTCCGGTGCCGGTTCCCTGGTGGCCTACGCGCTGAAGATCACCGACCTCGACCCGCTGGAATACGACCTGCTTTTCGAACGATTCCTTAACCCGGAACGTGTTTCCATGCCCGATTTCGATGTCGATTTCTGTATGGACAAGCGTGACCAGGTAATTGACCACGTGGCCGAGATGTACGGCCGGGATGCGGTATCCCAGATCATCACATACGGTACCATGGCGGCCAAGGCGGTTATCCGCGACGTGGGCCGGGTACTGGGTCACCCTTATGGCTTTGTTGACCGAATCTCCAAACTGGTGCCGCCCGACCCGGGTATGACGCTGGAAAAAGCGTTTAAGGCCGAGCCTCAGCTGCCGGAGATTTACGAGTCGAACGAAGAAGTCAAAGAACTGATCGACATGTGCCGCATCCTGGAAGGCTGTATCCGAAATGCGGGTAAGCACGCCGGGGGGGTGGTAATTTCACCGACTACCATTACCGACTTTGCGCCGCTTTACTGTGATGCCGAAGGCAACTTCCCCGTGACTCAGTTCGACAAGAACGACGTGGAAACCGCCGGTCTGGTGAAATTTGACTTCCTGGGCCTTCGGACCCTGACCATTATCGACTGGGCGCTGGGATTGATTAACCCCCGCCTGGAGCGCGAAGGCAAACCGCCGGTGCGGATCGAATCGATTCCGCTTGATGACCAGCCATCGTTTAACCTGCTGCAAAATTCAGAAACCACCGCGGTATTCCAGCTGGAATCCCGGGGTATGAAAGAGCTGATCAAACGTCTGCAGCCGGACTGTTTCGAAGATATTATCGCACTGGTGGCCCTGTTCCGTCCGGGGCCGCTGCAGTCGGGCATGGTAGATAACTTCATCGACCGTAAGCACGGCCGCGAAGCGATCTCCTACCCGGATGAAAAGTGGCAGCACGAATCGCTGAAAGAGATCCTTGACCCAACTTACGGCATCATCCTCTATCAGGAGCAGGTGATGCAGATAGCCCAGGTTCTGTCCGGCTATACCCTGGGTGGCGCGGATATGCTTCGCCGTGCGATGGGTAAGAAAAAGCCCGAAGAGATGGCCAAGCAGCGTGCAACCTTCGAAGAAGGTGCGGTGAACAACGGCGTTGACGGCGAACTGGCGATGAAAATCTTCGACCTGGTGGAGAAATTCGCCGGATACGGATTTAACAAATCCCACTCCGCGGCATACGCTCTGGTCTCTTATCAGACCCTGTGGCTGAAAAAGCACTACCCGGCCGAGTTTATGGCGGCGGTAATGACCGCCGATATGGATAACACCGAGAAGGTGGTTGGCCTGGTGGATGAGTGTATCCGCATGAAGCTGACCGTACTGCCGCCGGATATTAATGCCGGTCTGTACCGTTTCAACGTCGATGAAAAAGGCGCGATCGTCTACGGTATCGGCGCGATCAAAGGCGTGGGTGAAGGTCCGATTGAAGCGATTCTTGAAGCGCGCAATAAAGACGGTTACTTTAAAGACCTGTTTGATTTCTGTGCCCGTATTGACCTGAAGAAAGTTAATAAGCGGGTGATTGAGAAGCTGATCCTGGCGGGCGCACTGGACAGGCTTGGGCCACACCGTGCAGCGCTGATGGCTTCACTGGAAGATGCGGTAAAAGCTGCCAGTCAGCACCATCAGGCAGAAGCGTTTGGTCAGGCCGATATGTTTGGCGTTCTGACTGATGCGCCGGAAGAGGTGGAGCACAAATACACCAAAGTACCGCCGTGGCCGGAAAAAGTCTGGCTGGAAGGGGAACGTGATACCCTGGGGCTCTATCTGACCGGTCACCCGATCAATGAATACATCAAAGAGCTGGGTAAATACACCAGTTGCCGCCTGAAGGATGCTCAGCCAACCCGGCGTGACCAGTTGGTGACGCTCTCGGGGCTGGTGATCGCCTCCAGGGTGATGACCACCAAGCGCGGAACCCGGATCGGGATCATGACCCTGGACGACCGTTCCGGCCGGATGGAAGTGATGCTGTTCTCAGATGCGTTAGAAAAATATGCGGATCTGCTTGAAAAGGATAAAATTCTTATAGTTTCGGGACAGGTCAGCTTTGATGACTTTAACGGTGGCCTTAAAATGTCCGCGCGCGAAGTCATGGATCTTGGCTGCGCCAGGGAAAAATACACCCGTGGCCTTTCGGTAACCATACGCCAGGAACAGATAGGGCAGGACTTTTTTGAGCGCTTTAGCCGGATTTTGGAACCTCACAGAGCAGGAACAGTCCCGGTCAATATTTACTATCAGCGCAACGATGCACGGGCCAAAATAGCCCTCGGTGCCGAATGGCGCGTAACACCGGCTGATACCCTGCTGGACGAATTAAAGCAGTTGCTTGGCAAAGGCCAGGTGGAACTCGAATTTAACTAAAAATCTGTCGCCTGAGGGCGGCAGCGAAGAAAAGGATTCACATGAACTTTCTTGAATTTGAAAAGCCAATTGCAGAGCTGGAAGCGAAAATTGAAGCCCTGCGTGATGTGACCCGTCACGGCGGTGACGCCTCAGTTGACCTGGACAAAGAGATCCAGCAACTGGAAGAAAAAAGCCTGGAACTGACCAAGAAGATTTTCGGCGACCTGGGCGCATGGCAGGTAGCTCAGCTGGCCCGTCACCCACAGCGTCCTTACACCCTGGACTACATTGAGCACGTATTTACCGAGTTTGACGAGCTGGCTGGTGACCGCGCTTATGCGGACGACAAAGCCATCGTTGGTGGTATTGCACGTCTGGACGGTCGTCCTGTAATGGTAATTGGTCACCAGAAAGGCCGTGAAACCAAAGAGAAAGTTATCCGTAACTTCGGCATGCCTAAGCCGGAAGGTTATCGTAAAGCGCTGCGTCTGATGGAGATGGCTGAGCGTTTTAACATGCCAATCATCACCTTTATCGATACCGCAGGTGCATACCCTGGCGTGGGCGCGGAAGAGCGCGGTCAGTCAGAAGCGATCGCGAGAAACCTGAAAGTGATGTCTGGCCTGAAAGTGCCTGTTATCTGTAACGTTGTTGGTGAAGGCGGTTCAGGTGGTGCACTGGCAATCGGTGTGGGTGACTACGTGAACATGCTGCAGTACTCAACTTACTCGGTAATTTCACCGGAAGGTTGTGCGTCTATTTTGTGGCGTGATGCGGACAAAGCGCCTCAGGCTGCTGAAGCCATGGGTCTTATCGCCCCGCGCCTGAAAGAGCTGGGCCTGATTGACTCGATCATCGAAGAGCCGCTGGGCGGTGCACACCGCGATCCGGTGAAGATGGCAGAAAACATGAAAGCGACCCTGCTGGCACAGCTTGAAGAGCTGGCGCCGCTGGACAACGAAACCCTGCTGGAGCGTCGCTACCAGCGTCTGATGAATTACGGTTACTGTTAATTCCTCAAAAGGTTAAAATAAGCGGGCTTTTAAGCCCGCTTTTTTTGTTTTATTGGATTATCGCGCCGGGGGACCCGCTGTGTTGTTTGAAAGATTTTGTGAACAGATGGATGTTTCTGCAGCAGACGCTGACCGTCTGGTGCTGGCACTGAGTGGCGGCGTCGACTCGCGGGTCCTGCTCGACCTGCTGGCCCGGTATCAGCGCAGGCATCCGCTAACGGAGTGCCGGGCGGTACATGTTCACCATGGCCTGAGCCAGAACGCAGATGAGTGGCAGGCAGACTGTACCCGCTGGTGTGATGAGAGCGGTATTCCGTTTTACGCTGAGCAGGTGACGCTTGATACCCGCGGGGAGAGTATTGAACAGGCAGCCCGCCAGGCCCGTTATCAGGCGCTGGAAAAGCACGTTACACCCGGCAGTGTTTTATTGACTGCTCAGCACGCCGGTGACCAGGTGGAAACCTTTCTGCTGGCACTCAAACGCGGCAGCGGGCCGAAAGGGTTGTCGGCCATGGCTGCGAAGATGCCGTTTGGTCAGGGGCAGATTCTGCGGCCATTGCTTGAGGTCAGCCGCGAGCAAATTGAGCGGTACGCCCGCCAGCACAACCTCAGCTGGGTAACCGATGAGAGTAACAGTGATACCCGCTACGACAGGAATTACCTGCGCCATCAGGTGATCCCTCACCTGGAATCGCGCTGGCCTCATATTGGCTCTGCCGTTGCCCGCAGCGCTGCGTTGTGCGCAAAGCAGGAGGCGCTGCTTGCTGAGTTGCTGGCTGATAAGCTGCAGCACTGTCTGGCACCGGATGGCAGCCTTGAAATTGCCGGCCTGACCGGGCAGAGCGAAGCGGTGCGTAATCAGTTGGTTCGCTTGTGGCTGGAACGTAATGGTGCCCGCATGCCGAGCCGGGTACAGCTTTCGGTATGCTGGCAGGAAGTCGCTATGGCCAGGGCCGATGCCAATCCACGATTGAAAATCGCTGACGGGGAAATTCGCAGGTTTCAGCAGCGGCTTCATTATGTTCCACCTCAGGTGGATGTCGGTCAGTGGCAGCAGGCGTTACAGCTCAATACCCCGGTTGTGCTGCCGGATGGGCTGGGCGTACTGGAACTTCGCGCCGGGGATTCCGGTCAGGGATTTATGCTGCGCGCGCCACTCGCTGGTGAGGTTGTCCGGGTACAGTTTGAGCCACAGGGGCTCAGTGCCACACCACAGGAACGGGGCCACAGCCGCAAGCTGAAAAAGCTGTTTCAGGAGTATGGAGTGCCCTCCTGGCAGCGCCGTCGCGTGCCGGTGGTGATGTATGGTGATGAGGTGGCGGCAGTCGCTGATCTGTTTGTTTCCAAAGCGTATTATGCAAGGGAATGTGAACTCATCTGGACCAGGTAGCGCATTTTTGTGCCACAATGGGTGGGTCAGTCATAAAAAAGGAACAAGGAAGCAATGAGGAAAATGATACTGATGGCAGCAGCCACTCTGCTATTGTCCGGTGGAACAGCCATGGCTGCCGGGGATGTGGCGGCCGGGAAAGCTAAAGCGGCGGTTTGTGCCGCCTGTCACGGTCCGGATGGTGTTGCCGTGATTGATGGTTACCCGAACCTGAAAGGGCAGAATGAAAAATATCTGGCCGACTCGATCAAAGCTTATAAAAACAAACAGCGCAACGGCGGCCTGGCGGCGGTGATGCAGGCTCAGGCGATGATGCTCAGCGATCAGGATATTGCCAATTTGGCCGCATACTATGCCAGTCTTAAGTAGCAGACAGTTCAGCTAATTGTGATACTGTCCCCGAAGTGCTGACTGCGCTTCGGGTACAATAGGGCTTAGCCTGGTTTAAAATCAAATCAGGCATCACTGCAGGATGCAGTGAATACCTTTCCTTTTCATTCAGATCCAACATGGAGTGTGGCTATGAATGCGTATTTCTCGTTATTACGGCGTTTCCCTATGGAACGGCCTATGGCGGCAGTGGTTGCCTGTTATCTGTTGGTTCATCTGCCCCTGTTTCTGCAAACTCTTTCACTGACCAGTTTGCGTCTTATTCCCGCGATTGTGATGGGGCTGATCTTTATCAGTGGCCTGGTGGCTCTGGTTGGGCTTTGGAAGCGCGAGAGCTGGGGCTATATTCCGGTGCTGTTTTTTATCCCGGCGCTGACCCTGTTCAGCGGTGCATTCAGTCTGGATGGTCTGCTGCTGCGTAATCTGCTGGTGCTGCTGCTCAACAGCAGTGTTTTCATGTTGTGTGCATGGAGTCTGATGCAAAAAATGGAGGCGGCCTGATATTGGCTAACGCGCTGGAATCAGTAATAATAGTTTTAAACTGAATCAGTATAGGGACGACAATGAAAAAAATCGAAGCCATCATTAAGCCGTTTAAGCTTGATGATGTACGCGAGGCGCTGGCGGATGTCGGTATCACAGGTATGACAGTGTCAGAAGTGAAAGGCTTTGGCCGTCAGAAAGGCCATACCGAGCTTTATCGTGGCGCAGAATACATGGTGGACTTCCTGCCTAAAGTGAAGCTGGAGATCGTCGTGACTGATGACGTGGCTGAGCAGTGTGTAGAAACCATTATCGAGACGGCCCAGACCGGCAAGATCGGCGATGGTAAGATTTTTGTCACCGACGTAGAGCGCGTAGTGCGTATCCGTACCGGTGAGGAAGACGAAGACGCGATTTAAGCGACTTTCGGATCATAATAAAGGAGCTCATATGGGCTCCTTTTCTCTTTAATGGGCAAGGCGATGCTGAAACGGGTAATTTTACTGGCTGTGGTACTGGGTGCGGGTCTCTATGGCGGTTTCCGGGGTGTTTTTTCGGTTCCGGATACACCTCAGCTGGTGATGCTGAGTGAAGAGGGGGCGCCGGAGCAGCGGGTCTGCTATCGCAATCCGGGGCAGGCCCGGCCACTGGATACTCAGGGAAAGCTTGGGGTCGTGGTGTGGAACATTTATAAGCAGGGCCGTGATAACTGGGAAAGTGCGCTCAATGCGTACAGTCAGCAGCGTCAGCTGGTGCTTTTGCAGGAAGCGAGCATCAATCCCGGGTTTATGGACTGGCTGGGCAGGCATCAGTGGGCCAGCAGTCACGTCAGCGCGTTTAAAGCGTTTGATACCAGCGCCGGGGTGCTGAATCTGGCGGCGGCAATGCCGCAGAAAGCCTGCGCTTATACCCAGAAAGAGCCCTGGCTGCAGTTGCCCAAATCCGGCCTGTACGCGGAATACGCCCTGTCTGACGGCCAGAGTCTGGCAGTAGTGAACGTTCATGCGGTCAACTTTACTGTGGGTACGGTGGAGTTTCGTCAGCAGATAGACCGGCTGCGTGCTGCGATTGACGGTCATCAGGGGCCGGTGCTGGTCGCGGGGGACTTCAACGCCTGGAGTGACGAGCGCACCCGAACCATGCGTGAGCTGATGGCCAGCCTGAGCCTTGCAGAAGTGACCTTCAGCCCGGATAACCGTACTCAGTTTGTCACTGGTCATCATCTGGATTACGTTTTCTACCGGGACCTTGAGCTCAAAACAGCAGAGGCACCGCCAAGCGATGCCTCTGATCATAATCCGTTGTTGCTGGAGTTCGTTATACGCTGACCTTGGTCACATCCACGTACAGCTTCAGCTTCTGGCCTGGCTGCAGGTATTTGCTTTTCGACAGTGAGTTCCACTTCACGATGTCGTTGCTGCGTACTTTAAATTTAGTGGCGATACCACTGATAGTGTCGCCGGAACGTACCTGATATACCACGGTACGGATAATGGCGCCTTCGCTGCCATTCTTCCAGATCACCAGTTTCTGGCCGATGCGCAGGGTATCGCGCGGACCCATGCCATTCCATTTCGCCAGGCTCTGATGAGAGACTTTATGGGTTTTTGCGATGGTCCACAGGCTGTCACCCTTGCTGACAGTGTGGGTCAGTTTGTATTTTCCACGTGCTGTAGACTGGGTTTTGGCCAGACGGTTATCCGCGCTCAGGGCATAGACTTTCTCGTCTCTGGTTGAGGTCGGAACCATCAGGTGCTGACCCACACGGATATTGTGGTTGCTCAGTCCGTTGGCTGCCTGGATCACTTTGGTGGTGGTGTTGTAGCGGGTTGCGATCACGCTCAGGCTGTCACCGGATTTCACCTTATAGCGAACCAGCTTCATCCCTTTGCCGCGGTTTTCTTCCACTTTGGCGTTAAAGCGGGCGACTTTATCGGTCGGCAGCAGCAGGTGGTGCGGGCCTTCAGGCGCAGTGGCCCACTGGTTGTAAGCCGGGTTGTAGCCCTGCAGCTCTTTCACGCTCATCCCGGCGTAGTTGGCTGCAATCGCCAGATCCAGCTGCTCGTTTGGGTCCACTTTTTCCAGTACCGGGAAGTTGGCAATTGCCGGAATTTCTACCCCGTATTTCTCCTGATTGGCGACAATATCAGCCAGTGCCAGCAGTTTAGGTACGTAGCCACTGGTCTCTTTTGGAAGGGACAGGGAGAAGAAGTCGGTTGGTTTACCGGCTTTCTTGTTGGTACGGATAGCACTCGATACCCGGCCTCCGCCACTGTTGTAGGCGGCGATAGCGTGGTTCCAGTTGCCGTCAAAGCGTCTGCTCAGTGATTCCAGATAGTCCAGCGCGGCATCGGTCGCGGCGGCGACGTCACGGCGGCCGTCGTACCAGAAGTTCTGTTCAAGGCCGTAGGCTTTACCCGTGCCCGGTACGAATTGCCACAGGCCGGCTGCGCTGCCGTGAGAGTAGGCGAACGGGTCGAATGAGCTTTCCACGATTGGCAGCAGTGCCAGCTCCATTGGCAGGCCACGCTCTTCGATACGGGTGGTGATCAGGTAGAGGAAAGGGGTAGCGCGCTTTGCCACGGTTTCCAGGTGGCGCGGGTGCTTGATGTACCAGGTGCGGTAATAATCGACTTTCTTGTGCTGCGGGATGGGCATTTCCAGCTGCATGGCAATACGTTGCCATACATCATCCACCGATTCAGGGGTAACGACCGGAACCGGCTCAGGTTTGACCTCAGGGACTTTTTTTACCACTTTCTGTTCGGCGCTGGTGGCCGGTTTATTGGTGGTGGTTTCCTGAGGGGAAGGATTTTCTGTCTGAGTCATCTGACAGCCGGTCAACAGCAGTGCCAGACCCCAGGCGTACTTTGCTCTCATCATGCAGCCTTTTATTTAAACGGTTGCTGATAATACTTCTGCCTTCCCCTTAGTGACAAGTCTCTAAATGTTAAAATTCGTTCTTCCACTCACGTAATGCAGAAAAAACTGCAATTGGTGAAGTATCCTGTGTGCGGTTAGAGACGGCCTTGATCACACCCGGCTGCTGACAGCGCAGGAAAGGATTGACCCAGCGCTCCTGACGAAGTGTCGTCGGCAGGGTAGGGTGTTGTTGTCCGCGCAGGCGGATCACTTCTTCCCGGTAGTTTTTCAGCAGCTGATTGTCCGGTTCGACGGCCAGTGCGAATGACACGTTAGATGCGGTGTATTCATGAGCGCAGTAGATCTCAGTTTCTTCTGCCAGCGCATTGATTTTATTGAGTGAGTCAAACATCTGCTGGTAGGTGCCTTCAAATACCCGTCCGCAGCCGGCAGAGAAGAGTACGTCACCGCAAAACAGTTTGCCGTCTCCGTAGTAACCCACGTGGCCGTGAGTGTGGCCGGGCAGGCCAAGAACCAGGAAGGTTTCACCAAACAGGTCAAGCTGATCGCCGTCTTCGGCCAGGGTGTTGACCGCAGCGATGGGCTCTGAGGCCGGGCCGACCACTTTGGCCTGCGGGTATTTGATCACCAGATCCGCCACGCCACCGATGTGGTCGTTATGGTGGTGGGTAAGCAGGATGGCTTCCAGAGTCAGCTGGTGTTTTTCCAGATAGGCCAGGACGGGCGCAGCATCGCCGGGATCCACAACCGCGCAACGCTGATCGCTATTTTCGATCAGCCAGATGTAATTGTCGTTAAATGCGGGTATGCTTTTGATGACTAACATATTTGGTTCTCCCATCACCCTTGGTTGAGGCGCTTACTATGAAGCCAGCTCGTACCTCTCGTAAATTAGATCAACCCCATTCTTGGCAACAATTGAAAAATGGTCAATGGGTATCTGAGTCGATTCAGTTGCGATTGGATGAATGGTGTTCAAAAATCTTCGGATACCACATGTTAAAGCTCGGCGGGCTGAGTTGTGAGCTTTCAACCTGCAACTGTAATATCCAGCATCAGGTGCTGCTCGACAGCCGTAATCCGCTGCGTAACGTGACCGCTGATGCCTACGATCTGCCGTTTCTGGAAAAGAGCTTTGATGCGGTATTGATTTCTCATCAGCTGGATTACTGTAACGATCCGCACCGTTTGCTGCGTGAAGTAGACCGGGTGATGATCGACGATGGTTATCTCATTGTGACCGGTTTTAATCCCATCAGCTGGACGGGCTGCTCAAGCCTGCTTCCCTGGCACAAACATAACCTGCCCTGGAGCGGGCGCATGTTTACTCCCAACCGGATCCGTGACTGGCTGGGAGTGCTGAACTATCAGGTGGTGCATTCAGACTGTTACGCCCTGTTCCCGTTTGGCCGCTACCGGCCAGTGTGGACCTGGATGGAAAATGCATTGGGTGACTGGGCTTCGCCGTTTGGCAGCCTGTACTTTATCGTGGCGCGCAAGCGGACTTATCCGCTTAAGCCGATTAAACCGCACTGGAGGCTGAAGCGGAAACTGTCGCCGCTTGGGGTGAATTATCGGGTTGGGGAGTCCGGTTCGCGGTGCGCGGTCCTCGGTTCGGGGGAGGCCGGAGAAGAAAAGTAATGCTTGAGCGTTGACAGGTTATGGCCATCCCACAACCTGTCGTACCACGTACCACGTACCACGTACCACGTACCACGTACCACGTACCACGTACCACGTACCACGTACCACCGGGCGCTAGCCCGCCTCGTATCCCGTATCTTCTTCCGTCGGCGCTTCTGCCGCGGTTCTGGCCAGCTCATCACAGATTTCGTTTTCACGGTGTCCTGCGTGGCCTTTTACCCAGTGCCAGTCTACGTCGTGGCGTGCGGTTTCGGTGTCGAGGGCTTTCCACAGATCGGCATTTTTTACCGGCTTTTTATCGGCGGTTTTCCAGCCACGTTTTTTCCAGTTATGGATCCACTGGGTGATCCCCTGACGGACGTACTGGCTGTCGGTGGTCAGGATAACTTTGCACGGCTCTTTCAGTGTTCTCAGCGCGACCACGGCGGCCATCATTTCCATCCGGTTGTTGGTCGTCAGGCGGTAGCCTTTGGCGAGGTGTTTTTCGGTCTGCTTGTAGCGCAGCACGATGCCGTAGCCACCCGGACCGGGATTCCCTAAACAGGAACCATCTGTGAAAATTTCTACTTGTTTGACCATCATTTGATACTATTAACGCATTCTGCCTTTGACCACATAGTCTGACACAGCTAACAAGATGAATACCAGCATGAATTCAGAGCATCAACGCATCGTTGTTCTCGATACCGAAACCACGGGTATGAACCGTGAAGGTGGTCCCCATTATGAAGGTCACCGTATCATCGAGATCGGTGCCGTTGAGATCATCGACCGTAAACTGACCGGGCGTCATTTCCACGTTTACCTTAAGCCTGACCGGGAAATTCAGCCTGACGCGGTTCTGGTACACGGTATTACCGATGAGTTTCTGGTGGATAAGCCGGAGTATGGTGATGTTCATAAGGAGTTCCTGGAGTTTATCGATGGTGCCGAGCTGGTCGCCCACAATGCGCCCTTCGACGTCGGCTTCATGGATTATGAGTTCGGCATGCTGGACCCGGCGATCGGTAAAACGGAGCAGTATTGCAAAGTTACCGATACCCTGGCCATGGCGAAGAAGATCTTCCCGGGCAAGCGAAACAACCTCGACGTGTTGTGTGACCGCTACGGTATAGATAACTCTCACCGTACTCTCCACGGGGCATTGCTCGATGCCGAGATCCTGGCGGATGTCTACCTTCTGATGACCGGCGGCCAGACCAGCCTCAAGTTCAGCGCAGACTCTTCTGCCCAGGAAGGCGGAGCCGAGGGGATCCGCCGGGTGAGCGGACGTAAAGGTCTTAAAGTTTTGCGCGCATCGGCCGATGAACTGGAAGCACACAGTGCCAGATTAGATATTGTTGAAAAGAGTGGGGCGTGCCTCTGGCGCCAATAGGAGAACAGAATGATACGAATGGTTATTGGGTTGGTTTTACTGCTGGTAACCGGTATGGCAAGGGCCGAAACCGAATCGGCGATGTCACTGCTCGATAATCGTTTCCGGATCGACCCGACCATTTCGCAGGTTTCCTTTGTTATCTATCGCAAACCCCGTTCCAAATCGGTCATCCTGGTGCGTCCTGATGGCACAAAATACTACTCATGGGATCATCCCGAGAACGTGCGCTGGTACAACGAATCCGGGATGGACATCATCTCTGTCGATAATCCTATGCCAGGCCCCTGGCAGGCGATTGGCAGGGTGCACCCGAAAAACAATATTCGCCTGATCTCTGATCTGGTACTCAAAGTCGACAACTTTCCCCAGCGTCTCTACCAGACGGAACACATCAAATTTACCGCCCGCCTTGAGCAGAAAGGCGAACTGCTGAAACTGCGTGACTTTCTTGACCGGGTCGAGCTGACCGTTACCTTTACCAAATATATGGAAAACGAAGCCAGCCTGTCCCCGGAAGCGCGTCCTGTTCCGCAGGTTATCGGCAAGTTCGAAGACAATGGAGCCGATTTGGATGAGTTTCCGGGTGATGGGGTGTTTACTGCCCGTCTGCCGGTAGATATTGAGCCGGGCAAGTACCGAGCCCGTATTTCTTCCGGCAATGGGGTGTTCCTGCGCGCGATGGAGCAGGAAGTGCTGGTTTATCCGCGTCCGTTTGGGCTGGCATTTACCCAGGCCCGCAGCGCGGAGGTGGACCATACTCTGGCGGTCACCGCGGAAAAAGGCGCGATCAAACCAGGTTCGCTGGCGCTGACCATTACCCAGGAAGTGCCGTCGGGCGGGGAAGTGATCACCCAGGATTTTGTCACGGAAGACGGGGTTAATCTGACCGCGCAACTTCCGAATGGCGATCAGACCGGCCGTCATGCCTGGCGTGGCTATGTGTACGCGACCGATACCGCCAGCAACCGGGAGCTGATGTTCCCGCTGCCTGAGCAGACATTCGGTATCGTGGAAAAAGTTGACATTGAAAAGTCGATGGCCGAATACAAAAAGGCCCAGGAAGAGAAGCGCCGTCTGGAAGAAAAAATACAGCGTGAGATCGAGCGTGAAGAAGCCCGCAAGAGCGGCATGATGTTTGTCATCATCGGCAACGTAGTGGTGCTTATACTGGCGCTGGTGGGCTGGGTACTGTGGCGTAAGATCCGCCTGCAGCGCGCTGATATTCCGGAAATGCAGCTGAGTATGCCGCCGAAGGAGTAACGTATATACAGAAACCGCGCTGATGTCAGCGCGGTTTTTTATATCTGATATTTGGATTTATCACCAATATCGAAATGCAGTGGCATCCGCCATTTATTGAGTGCAAGCCAGCCCAAAATGAATGCCGCAGGCCAGAGCAGAATTTTAATCATCAGCACGTTTTGCAGGGCAAGCGCCGCCGCAGCAGCAGCCAGCAGCAGGGGCACCAGTTTCAGTCCGGGCACTTTAAAGCAGAACGACTCTTTCAGCGCCACCCCTGACCAGCAGACAAACATCAGCCCCATTGCCAGCCACTCCGGTCCAAACGGCAGGATCAGAAGACCAAGCCAGGCAGAGGTCTGAATGACCATCCGGATCCCCTTGAGATAGACGTGCAGATTGGCCGCAGAGAGAAACGTCGCAAACGCCAGCAGCGGTACGGCAATCTCAGGTTTAAGCGGGCAGAGCAGCAGGGCCAGGCTGACCAGAGTGATACCACTGCGGTAGCCGCAGACACTGAGCTTGTCCAGTGTATCGAGTTTTTCCTGGTGGTGAATATCGGCCATCCTGTTCTCCGGTTTTGTTCAGTGCTGAAAGCATATTAATTATACCTTAGCAGCCGGCTGAAAGCGCCTGCGGTAAGCGCCCGGTGTCAGCCCTTTATACTGCTTAAACTGACGATTAAAGTTGGCCTGATTCCGATAGCCCACCTCTTCACAGATAAGCGAGACCGGTTTGCCGGTACTTTGCAGCAGTTCGGCGGCATGGTTGAGGCGCAGCTTACTCAGATACTGGGTAAAGCTTTCCTGAAAGTGGAGCTTAAACAGACGATGGATGCTGCTGGGGCTGGTGTGCAGATACGCCGCGAGGTCATCAAGGCTGAGCGGCTGATGGAAGTGGGTTTCCATATAGTGGCACAGTTTATCGATTTTTCCGCTCTGCTCTTTATCACGGCACTGAGTGGGCGGGTAAGAGAGCAGGGTGGTGGTCTGTTTATCTTCTGCCAGCAGGGAGAACACCTGCAAAAGTGTCGCCAGCTGATTGATGGCCGTTTTCTGCTCCAGCCCTTCCATCAGGCGTTCAAACGCCAGCGCGGTTTCTGCAGAGAAGGCGATTCCTTTCTGCGCCCGCACCAGCAGATTTTCCAGTTTCCTCAGCTCGGCGCAGCTGAACATCATATTGGCCAGCCACTCTTTCTTAAACCACAGCACCAGGGTAGTGCAGTTCTGATCTTTGTCTGCAGACTGGAAAGCGTGAGGCAGATCGGGCGCGAGCAGCAGTAACTGAGGATCCCGGACGACGCCCTGATAGTGGCCAATCCAGGCGCTGCCTTCAAAGTGACGATGCAGAACCAGTTCAAACTCCTGATGATAGTGCCACTCTACCTGCTTATGCGATTCAGACAGGCGTACAAACCGCCAGGAGCGGCCGTATCGCTGGGGGACTTTCTCAATATAGGCTGCCATAGCTGACCAGATAGTATTGGAATGTGCAGAAATAGTAGCGCTAAACCTTAAGGCTTAACAGCGATTGACAGAAAAGTACTGAAAGATGCCAGACCGTTACCGGTTGGGGAGTCTGGTGCTGGTTAAGGTGAAGTCAGACACCGGACATCAGAGGAGGTCATTATGAAAATCTGGTCTAACCGCTACTCGGTGCGTCTGCAATGGCTGGCGCTTATCAATGAAATATGCCCGCTCGATGATGAGCAGGCATGGCGGATCTTTGGCTATCAGAGTCTGGAGGAGTACCAGCAGGAGCTGATGCTCAGCCGCTGGTACCGTGACCGTCTGTAAGTTTCAGGCTTTGGTCACTCAGGCCACGTTATCCATCCCGGGGGTATGGGGTGGCTCTGCGGCCAAGTGCTGCGGCTCAAAATCATCCACATTGATGGTTTCCAGTCGCAGTGCCTCGGCGCGACTCAGCAGGCTGGCTTCATCTGCAGTCAGGATGCCTTCTTCGAGCCCCAGCTCTGCCACTTTGTCCAGCTGGGTAAACGGACGCCGGATCTCCAGGGTTTTGCAGACTTTGTCAAACAACGGCTCGGCTTCGAGGATGGTTTCCAGAGCCTGCTCTATTTTACCGGCCGGATTGTGTTCGGTCGGTGCAAGATACTGGTAACGGCCCAGGCGGCTTCGGGTGGCATTCGGGGTCTGCATCAGGCGGGCGACCTGGCTGTCCAGTTTGTCAGACGGAGTCAGGCGCACCCGGCCATACGGCATCAGCAGGACTTTGAGTGTCACGCCGAGCCACTTCACCGGGAAGTTGTTCAAGAAGGTATGGATGGCCTGTTCGGTCTGCAGCAGGCTGTCCTGCATTGCCCAGTCCAGCAGCGGCTTATCTTCTGCGTTTGCCCCCTCATCGGCGTAACGTTTCAGGGTAGCGCTGGAGAGATAGAGCTGGCTGAGGATGTCACCCAAACGGGCAGACAGGCGCTCTTTGCGTTTCAGGGAACCGCCCAGTACCGTCATTGAGATGTCGGATAGCAGGGCCATATTGGCACTGTAGCGGTTGAGCTGTTGGTAGTAGCGGCGGGTATGGTCGCTGACCGGGCTGTCAGAACCATAGCCGTCGGTCAGACCCAGCCACAGGCTGCGAACCAGGTTACTCAGGGTAAAGCCAACATGGCCAAACAGCGCATGGTCAAACTTATCCAGAGCATCAGACTCAGTGGAATGAGCTGCCTCCATCTCGGCCAGTACATAAGGGTGACAGCGGATCGCCCCTTGTCCGTAGATGATCATCGATCGGGTCAGGATATTTGCCCCTTCTACGGTAACGGCGATAGGCGCACCCTGATAGCCACGCGCGAGGAAGTTGGAAGGACCAAGGCAGATCCCTTTACCACCGGAAATATCCATCGCATCGATAATGCTGCGCTGGCCTCTGTGGGTACAGTGGTATTTGACGATGGCCGAGATCACCGATGGCTTCTCGCCAAGGTCAATACCAGCGACAGTGAGGCTGCTGGCGGCATCCATCACGTAGGCATTACCTGCCAGGCGAGCAAGAGGTTCTTCAATTCCCTCCATGTGGCCGATAGGCTGTTTAAACTGACGGCGGATGCGGGCATAAGCGCCGGTTGCCAGCGCTGCGGTTTTCAGGCCACCGGTCGAGTTGGATGGCAGGGTAATACCGCGCCCTACACTCAGGCATTCAACCAGCATGCGCCAGCCCTGGCCGGCCATTTCAGGTCCGCCGATAATAAAGTCGAGTGGGACGAAGATGTCTTCGCCTTTGGTCGGGCCGTTCTGGAAAGGCACATTGAGCGGGAAGTGGCGGTTGCCGATTTCAACGCCTGGAATATCGGTCGGGATCAGGGCGCAGGTGATCCCCAGCTCTTTCTCTTCACCCAGCAGGCCATCCGGGTCGCGCAGTTTAAATGCCAGGCCCAGTACGGTGGCGATGGGTGCCAGGGTGATATAGCGTTTGTTCCAGGTCAGGCGCATACCCAGCACTTTCTCGCCTTTCCATTCCCCTTTACACACGATACCAAAATCCGGGATGGCACCGGCATCAGAACCGGCTTCCGGACTGGTCAGGGCAAAGCATGGGATCTCTTCGCCACGCGCCAGGCGGGGAAGGTAGTAGTCTTTTTGTTCTTCGGTGCCGTAGTGCTGCAGCAGCTCGCCAGGGCCGAGAGAGTTCGGTACGCCGACGGTAGAAGAAAGCACACCGGAAACACCGGTCAGTTTCTGCAGTACCAGTGACTGGGCATAGGCGGAAAACTCCAGTCCGCCGTACTGCTTTTTAATGATCATGGCGAAGAACTTGTGGTCTTTCAGGTACTGCCAGACTTCCGGCGGCAGGTCTGCCAGCTGGTGGGTGACCTGATAGTCGCTGGTCATGGCGCAGACTTCGTTAACCGGGCCGTCCAGAAAAGCCTGCTCTTCCGCGCTCAGCTGCGGGGCTTTTATTGCGCTCAGTTTGCGCCAGTCCGGCTTGCCGCGAAACAGTTCGGCTTCCCACCACACGGTGCCTGCTTCCAGCGCCTCTTTTTCAGTTCTGGACATGGCAGGCAGGACTTTTTTAAACACCGTCAGCGCCTTACTGCTGATAAGGCTCTGGCGCAGTGATGGCATGGCGAGCAGAGCACCAATAACAATGAACACCAGCCAGGCGATGGGGCCGACAGTGCCAAATACAGTAGCGGTCAGCATGACCGCACCAATCAGAGCCAGAGAGGTGGCAAGCGCATATCTGTGGTACAGCGCCAGGCCAACAGCCAGCGCAATCCCCAGGGCAGAGAGCAGGATTTCCATGTGATGATTCCTTTTGTTCACGGTTAGGGTACATTTTCTTATTGTGTGGTCGTACCAGTTAGAGTGATTGTAATCGAGTTGTTGTGTAAATGTAAAACCCTGCAATTGCAAAAAAGTGATCCCAACCCTGAACCGGATTAAAAAATGACCATGAGACAAAAACTTGCTGGTGCAGTGCTCAGAAAGCACATCGGTGGTCGACACTCCGCCAGCTTTGTAGTTAAACTCAGATGAAAGCAATCAGCTGCCTTATACTTGTTGGGCAGCCTAATAACAGACAATCAGAGAGAAAGCCCTATGTACCAGGATTTGATCCGCAGCGAGCTCAACGAAGCCGCTCAGGTTTTGCAGGCGTTTTTGGCCGACGACAACAATATTGCGCAGATCGAAGCAGCAGCGAAAATGATCGCTGATTCGTTTAAGCAGGGTGGCAAAGTGCTTTCCTGTGGTAACGGTGGCTCGCACTGTGACTCGATGCACTTTGCTGAAGAGCTGACCGGCCGATACCGTGAAAACCGTCCGGGTTACCCGGGGATTGCGATTTCTGATCCAAGCCACCTGTCGTGCGTGAGTAACGACTTTGGCTATGACCACGTGTTCTCACGCTATGTGGAAGCGGTAGGTTCAAAAGGCGATGTACTGTTTGGTCTGTCGACTTCAGGCAATTCGGGCAACATTCTGAAAGCGATCGATGCGGCAAAAGAGAAAGGCATGAAAACCATCGCCCTGACCGGTAAAGACGGCGGCAAGATGGCAGGCCTGGCGGACATTGAAATCCGTGTACCTCACTTTGGCTATGCGGACCGTATTCAGGAAGTGCATATCAAGATCATCCACATCATCATTCAGTTGATTGAAAAAGAGATGGCGTAACAGGAGAGTCAGGGAAGATGTGTGAACTGCTCGGCATGAGTGCCAATGTGCCGACCGATATCTGTTTCAGCTTTACCGGACTGATGCAGCGCGGCGGAAATACCGGGCCGCATCGCGATGGCTGGGGGATTACCTTTTATGAAGGGCGGGGCTTCCGTACATTTAAGGATCCGAATCCCAGCTGTCAGTCTAAAATCGCTGAGCTGGTGCAGAACTATCCGATAAAAAGCTGCGCTGTGGTCAGCCATATTCGTCAGGCAAACCGTGGCGGGGTGAATCTGGAAAACACCCACCCGTTTACCCGCGAGCTGTGGGGACGATACTGGACTTTTGCCCATAACGGCCAGCTGACTGGCTATGACTCACTGGATACCGGTTTTTTCCGGCCTGTGGGTCAGACTGACAGTGAGCGCGCATTTTGCTGGCTTTTGTATAAGCTGGAGCAGAAGTTTCCCCAGCCACCGGAAGATATGCCAGCGGTGTTTGAGTACGTACGCGAATGCTGTGACCAGCTCAGGGGAATGGGCGTGTTTAATATGCTGCTCAGTGATGGCGATTATGTGATGAGCTATTGTACCAACCATCTCTACTGGATCACCCGCCGGGCACCGTTTGGCGAGGCCAGCCTGATCGATGAAGATGTCACGATCGACTTTCAGCAGGAAACCACGCCCAATGATGTGGTGACGGTTATTGCGACACAGCCCCTGACGGATAATGAGCAGTGGCAGCGGATGAAGCCGGGTGAGTACAGCCTGTTCCACTTTGGTGAGTTGCTGGCAGGTAACCATGACCAGCTGGCTCATGTGGCGTATCCGCCGAAGAAAGTGAAATCCCAGGCGCCGACAGAGCCTTTGTGACTCTCTGGTAGCAAGTATTAAAAAAGGTGGCATCAGCCACCTTTTTTAATACTTGCTTAATCAGTCCTGCGCGTAGCCCTGAGTGCCTAACGGCTCTCCATCCAGTACGGCCTGACCCTGGCTGTTCATCACCAGGCGACCTGACAGAAACCAGTCCACTACCATAGGGTAGATGCCGTGTTCCTGTGACTGTACCCGCTCATTGAGCAGTTCCGGCGTGTCATCATCAAACACCGGCACTTTGGCCTGCAGTATCACAGGGCCACCATCGAGCTCTTCGGTAACAAAGTGAACACTGGTTCCGTGTTCTTTATCTCCGGCTTCAATGGCGCGCTGGTGGGTATGCAGCCCCGGGTATTTGGGCAGCAGGGAAGGGTGAACATTCACCATTTTTCCCAGGTAATGACGGACGAACTCATCAGACAGGATGCGCATGTAACCGGCCAGTACCACCAGGTCGGGCTGGCAGCGGTCGATCTGAGCCATCAGCTCAGCGTCGAACGCTTCGCGGGAAGCAAATTCCTTTGGATTGACAAAGTGGGCATCAATCCCACTTTGTCTGGCGCGCTCAAGTCCGTAAGCGTCAGCCTTATTGGAAAAAACGGCGCTGACTTTTCCACGGATACGGCCGGACTCACAGGCATCAATCATAGCCTGTAAGTTGGAACCGTTACCTGAAATTAAGACAACGATATTTTCCATGGTTTAGCGGATCTCTACCTGCTCTTCGCCATCTTTGGCAGAAGCAATTTCACCGATAACCCAGGCGTTCTCGCCTTCTGCTTTCAGCAGTTCAACCGCCGCATCTGCCTGATCTTTTGGCAGGGCAACGATAAGGCCTACACCACAGTTAAAGGTGCGGTACATTTCGTGGGTCTCAACGTTACCTTTCTCCTGCAGCCAGGAGAAGATAGCCGGCCATTCCCAGCTGTTTCCATCAACGACGGCTTTAGTACCTTCTGGCAGTACGCGTGGGATGTTTTCCCAGAAGCCACCACCAGTGATGTGAGAAATTGCATGGATGTCATGCTGCTCAATCATCTTCAGTGCAGATTTAATGTAGATGCGGGTCGGCTCCAGAAGCTGCTCGCCGATAGTGCGGCCGCAGAGCTCTTCGTTCAGGTCCGCGCCGGATACTTCCAGGATCTTGCGGATCAGTGAGTAACCGTTTGAGTGCGGGCCACTTGAACCAACAGCGATCAGTGCGTCACCTTCGGCTACTTTGGTGCCGTCGATCAGGTCTTCTTTTTCAACTACGCCAACACAGAAACCTGCAACGTCGTAGTCTTCGCCTTCGTACATGCCCGGCATTTCAGCAGTTTCACCGCCGATCAGTGCACATCCAGCCTGTACACAGCCCTCACCGATACCGGCAACCACGTCAGCTGCGGTATCTACATCCAGTTTGCCTGTCGCGTAGTAGTCCAGGAAGAACAGAGGTTCTGCGCCCTGAACGATCAGGTCGTTCACACACATCGCGACCAGGTCGATACCGATGGTATCGTGTTTTTTCATATCCAGAGCCAGGCGGAGCTTGGTACCCACGCCGTCAGTACCGGAAACCAGTACAGGCTGCTTATATTTGGTCGGCAGTTCACAAAGTGCACCGAAGCCACCGATGCCACCCATTACTTCCGGGCGGCGAGTGCGTTTTACCACACCCTTAATACGGTCAACCAGAGCGTTGCCTGCGTCGATGTCTACACCAGCGTCTTTATAGCTAAGAGAAGAGTTGTTACCACTCACGGGGATGTCCTCGTCATAGGTTGGATGTGAAAAACGGCGCTATTCTAACAGGGGTTGAACGGAAAAGGAAAACGTTTGCGTCAGTTTTTTTTGTTGTCATTCAAACCTGAAATATCATTCAAAACCATGTATACTCTGGCGGTTTATTTAAAATATGTCGGAGTTGGAAATGAAAGTTGTTGAAGTGAAGCATCCTCTGGTTAAACACAAAATCGGTTTGATGCGTGAAGGGGACATCAGCACCAAGCGCTTTCGCGAACTGGCTACAGAAGTAGGCAGCCTGTTAACTTATGAAGCGACTGCGGATTTTGAAACCGAGCGCGTAACCATTGATGGCTGGAACGGCCCGGTTGAAGTTGACCAGATCAAAGGTAAAAAAGTGACCGTAGTGCCAATTCTGCGTGCTGGTCTGGGTATGATGGACGGTGTACTTGAGCACATGCCAAGCGCACGTATCAGCGTGGTAGGTATCTACCGTGACGAAGAGACCCTGGAGCCGGTTCCTTACTTCAACAAACTGGCGTCTAACATCGATGAGCGTATCGCTCTGGTTGTTGACCCTATGCTGGCGACTGGTGGTTCGATGATCGCTACTATCGACCTGCTGAAAGAGAAAGGCTGTCAGCACATTAAAGTGCTGGTTCTGGTTGCAGCTCCTGAAGGTATCGAAGCGCTGGAAAAAGCACACCCGGATGTAGAGATGTACACTGCAGCGATCGATGAGAAGCTGAACGACAAAGGCTACATCGTACCGGGTCTGGGTGACGCGGGTGATAAGATCTTTGGTACTAAGTAAGCGAACATTTTTCGCTTTATTTATGTATGAATGAAAAAGGGAAGCTGTTGCTTCCCTTTTTGTTTTTCCGGTCCTGGGAGCGCTTTGCTGCTGGGTCCTGGGTTATGGGGAATTTCACCCCAGAAACCCAGGACCGGGTGACCCAGTACCTGTCTTTTACGCTTTATCCTCTTCCATCTGCGCATTATCAACCACATGGTTTTCACCCAGGTCATCCGGCAGGATGAGGTTGAGTGCGATAGCCACGATACCGCAAAGGCTGACGCCCTGCAGGCTGAAGTCGCCGATGCCAAATGCCATGCCGCCGATACCAAATACCAGGGTTACCGCCACGATCACCAGGTTACGTGATTTGTGCAGGTCGACATTGTTCTTAATAAGCGTGTTCAGGCCAACGGTCGCGATAGAGCCAAACAGCAGGATCATAATGCCGCCCATCACCGGTACCGGAATGGTTTGCAGCAGAGCGCCCAGTTTGCCAACCAGTGCCAGTACAATCGCAGTTACCGCAGCCCAGGTCATGATCACCGGGTTAAATGCTTTGGTCAGCATTACCGCACCGGTCACTTCTGAATAAGTGGTATTTGGCGGCGCGCCCAGCATTGAAGCTGCCATGGTTGCCACCCCGTCACCGGTAATGGTGCGGTGCAGGCCTGGTTTTTTCAGGTAGTCTTTGCCGGTTACGTTGGAAATCGCCAGCATATCGCCAACGTGTTCAACGGCAGGAGCGATGGCTACCGGGATCATGAACAGTATGGCATTGATGTTAAACTCCGGGAAAGTGAAGTTTGGCAGGCCCAGCCAGGCTGCCTGCTCAACCGGGGTGAAATCAACCACGCCATACGCCAGGCTCAGGCCGTAGCCGACGCAGATACCGCCAAAAATAGGCAGCAGCTTTAAGTACCCTTTGGCAAAGACGCTGATGGCGATAGTGGTTGCCAGTGACGCGCAGGCAATGATCAGCGCTGCGTTACCGTCAACCAGCTGTACGGCACCGTCACCGGTTTTACCCAGTGCCATGTTGACCGCAACCGGCGCCAGGCCCAGACCGATCACCATAATTACAGGACCGACGACCACTGGCGGCAGCAGTTTATGGATAACCGCTACGCCTTTGGCTTTAATCACTGCACCCAGCAGCACGTATACCATACCGGCTGCCATCAGGCCGCCCATGGTGGAAGCAACGCCCCACGCCTGTACGCCATACATAATAGGAGCAATAAAAGCGAAAGAGGAAGCGAGGAAGATAGGGACGCTGCGACGGGTAATGAGCTGAAATAACAGGGTACCGACACCGGCACCGAACAGAGCTACGCTGGGGTCAAGGCCGGTCAGCAGTGGGACCAGAACCAGAGCACCAAACGCGACAAACAGCATTTGGGTACCTTGCAGTATTTGGGACATTGGGCTTTTCCATTTCTTGTAAACAAAATTCGCAGGATTCTATCACCCGGCAATCGTTTGCGCATTAGATATAGATCAAGAAAATGGGAGCCTGGCCCTCACTCTTTGTCAGAGCTGCTGCTTTTGTGGGCAGGTTCTGAACATGAATGAAGCGGATGAAAACCAGGGACGGTTTTTGTTAGTACCACCTCTTTTGGTGCAGGTCAGCCAGGTGTTAAAGCTGGTCGGGTACGCGCCGCTTTACTTGCCCCTGCCTGGATACTTGCTTATCATCAGAGGTTCAATTACAAGAGGTAAGCGTTTTATGAAGCGAGTTTTGGCCGGGTTGTTGTGTGCGCTGGCGATGCCAGGGTATGCGATGACCAAAGTGGATGTTTTCTCAACCGAAATTGTTTTGAGCGATGAGAAGAATGCCGAGACCCTGGCGCAGAGCGAAGGTCTTGAGCAGGTGCTGGTGAAAGCATCCGGCTCACAGCAGGTAAAAGAGAACCCGGTGGTGGGCAAGGCACTGCGTAACAGTGGTCAGTATCTGACTCAGATCAGCAGCAGTCAGCACGATGGTCAGCCGAGCCTGAAACTCAGCTTCAACTCCCGTCAGGTTCAGTCTCTGCTGACTCAGGCAGGACTGCCATACTGGTCACCGGTGCGTGCCAATATTCTGGTGTGGATGGTGGAAGAAGACCGCTACCAGCGTCAGATTGCCTGGGAGCAGGCCGGTTTGCGTTCAGTAGCATCGCTGCGGCAACTGGCTGAGCAACGTGGCCTGCCGTTGACTATTCCGGTCGGTGATATTGAAGACGTGACCTCGATTTCCGCGCCGGATCTGTGGGGCGGTTTTGTAGCGCCTTTGAGTCAGGCCAGCAGTCGCTACCCGGTAGATGCCGTTCTGGTTTTGCGGGTACAGCACCGCCAGAGCAGCAGTTCAGTACGCTGGACACTCTATGATCAAAAACCAGAGCGTATTGCCAGCGAGCAGGCAACGCCACTGACCGGACAGGCGTCCGGCGCGCTGGTCACTGCGTTCGAGCAGGTGGTGGATGAAGTCACCAATCACTATGCAGACAAAAGCGCGGTGAAAGTCTCTGATACCTCAACCCAGAGCGTGATGGCCCGTTTTGTGGAAGTGAACAATGCCAATGATTTCTTTGGTCTGGAGTCCCTGCTGAAAGGGCTGAACTCGGTCGCTTCCGTAGACGTGATAAAAATCCAGGGTAACAGCGTGCAGTTCCGTATCCACCTGCTGGCTCCTCAGGCAGACTTTGAGCGTGAGCTGGGTAACTTTAATCAGCTGAAAGCGATCGAAGCCCAGTGGATGCCGGAGCCGGCAGAAGAAGTCGCGCCAGAGACGACGCTTCCTCCTGAGTCAGGTGAGGCGTTGCAGGCAACAGAGGGTACAGAAGTGCTGACAGAACCACAGCCACAGCAGACAGAGCCGGTTCAGCCGGAACTGCTGTATGAGTGGCTGAGATAAATTTTATTTATTTTTGCTTTCAAAGCCTTCGCTGAATATATGCGAAGGCTTTTTTTATTGGCGCAATATAGTGTATTCGTCGACCAGTACTCAAATATCACCGTGCTCTCATTAAGAGAAAGCTAATTATTATGACTTTGTGGGCTTGGTAATGGATTTATTATTTGTGTAAATAATATATGTTGAAATCATTATACAGTAGATGTTAATTATCTGAGTTGAATATCATTTGGTTGCAAGTGCTAGTGTGTTCATATCTAATCATTCTTCGGATCTTTATAATTCCGGTTGATAAGACGTCTTGCAAATAAGCTATAAAACTTCCCTCAGCCACCGTTCATACCTGATATAGGGTGATACCAGCTAATGGTGGCTTTTGTCCCAATTTCAACGTGTTTGCTCAGCCCAATTGGGGGCAAAGCTTACAGTGTAAAATCTTAGGCAGTTACCAAATGAATATTAAAGATATAAGCATAAGGAAAAAGTTCGCGATTGTTTTTGGCGTGATAGGTATTGCTATCGTTCTGCAGATCCTGTTTTTGGTCTCTCACATTAATCAGATCAAAGCCTCTTTTGATGAGTTTGCAGCTGAAACCGTGCCGAGTGTTATGCTAGTTAAGAATACCCAGCTGAATATTATTGTGATGCGTAAAGATCAGTTCTCTTTGTTGCCAAACATGGAGCATCCGGAGCTGATGAACTGGCTGGAAGGGATCCGCAAAGTCGGGCGTGAGGTTCAGGGCCAGCTGGATGAGTACCGTGAGGGGCTTTGGGATGATCGTGACCGGGCCGCTTTTGAAAAAACAGAGCAGGCGTGGAGTGCGTTTCTGACGAAAAGCCACGGTTTTGAACAGGCCATTGAACAGCGTAATGTAGTGAAAGCCAATGAGATCGTTCTGGGCAGCTTTGATACTTACAGCGCGGTGCTTGATGCCCTGCAGGAGCTTGGTGAGCTAAATCAGACTTATATTGATGAAGATCAGCAGCGTATTGATTCACGGGTGGATCAGGCTATTTACTACAGCTTCGCCGGTATCGCAGGCCAGATCGTGTTTATGCTGGTGATGGGAGCCATCCTGAGCCGTCAGATTTGCAACCCTCTTGATTTGGTAATAGCGATGGCTCGCAGTATCGCTGGTGGTGATCTGACTCATAAGCTTCAGCGCAATCAGATTCATAATGACGAGCTGGGCTCACTGGCCGATGCCTGTGTGGCGATGCAGTCCAAACTGCAACAGATCGTTGAACAAATCTCCAGTTCTGCCACTCAGCTTGCGGCGTCTATTGAGGAAGTGAGCGCGGTCTCTGAACAGACTTCTCAGGGAATGCATGAGCAGCAAAATCAGCTGAACCTGGTGGCGACAGCGATGAATCAGATGCAGGCAACGGTCAACGAAGTGGCGAACAGTACAGAAGATGCATCGACGTCGGCGAGCAGTGCGTCCGGTGATGCAGAAAATGGTTCGGGAGTTGTGCAAAGCAGTATCTCTACGATTCAGAAAGCCCAAACGGTGATTGAAGAGACAGGCACGATGGTTGCTGAACTTGAGCAGGACTCTGGCAACATAAGCGTTGTGGTGGATGTCATTCAGAACATCGCAGAGCAGACTAACCTTCTGGCGCTGAATGCGGCGATTGAAGCTGCGCGTGCTGGTGAGCAGGGACGTGGTTTTGCAGTGGTGGCCGACGAAGTTCGTGCTCTTGCCGGTAAGACTCAGTCGTCGACGGAAGAGATCGTCACGATTATTGAGCAGCTCCAGTCCCGCGCCAAACGTGCCGTGGAGGCGACTACCAATAGTTGTGAGTTAATCAACAGCTGTGTGGAGCAGACAGAAAAAGCAGGCCACAGCATCAATCAGATCGGGTCATCAGTCCACGACATCGCAAATATGAACATTCAGATTGCCAGTGCCTGCAGTGAGCAGAATTCGGTGACCGAAGAGTTGCAGCGCAATGTTGAACAGATCAATCAGTTTTCTGCCGAAGTAGCCACCGGTTCGCAGCAGACGGCGCAGGCGTGCGTCGAGCTGAGCCAGCTGGCGGCGGGTATGCAGGATATTATTCGTCAGTTCAGAATCGCCTGATGTAACTGAGTGGAGAAACAGCGGCCCAGGCCGCTGTTTTTTTGTTTAATCGGATTTTCCGAACCGTTCTTTTTCCTGCTTTTCGGTTTCAGACAGTTTCTTCAGCTTCAGGCCCAGTTCCTGACCCCGGTATCTGGCATAAAGGGTGTTACCGGTAAAGGCCAGTGATACCAGCACCAGCTCCACCGCAGCCAGCCAGCGCTCGCCTTCATCCACGTAAAGCAGCGTCAGGGAGTGGAGGAAGTAGATCATCAACACGAAGTTGGCCCAGGCGTGGGTATAGGCCCGTCCTGCGAGAATGCCCGGCAGGGGCAGCAGTAGCGGGATACTCCAGGCGATCGCCAGGGTCCATGGGTTCAGGTGCGGGTGGGGAGAAAGCTCCGCCTGCCACAGCATCACCCAGGCCAGCAGGGCCAGATTTCCGGTCAGGGCCAGATAGCGGTATCGTGTTGAAAGCCGGTTCATAGTTACTCCTTAACTTTTAATGCGCAGCGAGCCAGTCGTTGCCCAAGGGCAAAGGCAAGCTGTCCGGATTCGCTTTGAGTGCTCAGTTTGCCGGGAGTGACATGACCAGCACCGTAAGGACTGCCACCAGCCCGGGTAGTATGCAGGGCTGGCTCGGAATAGGGGATGCCCATCACCATCATGCCATGATGGAACAGGGGCAGCATCATGCTGTGCAGGGTGGACTCCTGTCCGCCATGCAGGGTAGAAGATGAGGTGAAAACCGCAGCAGGTTTGTCGATAAGGTCACCCGCCAGCCACTGGGGGCTGGTCTGGTCCCAGAAGTGTTTCATTGGGGCGGCCATATTGCCAAACCAGACCGGGCTGCCGAGCGCCAGACCATCACACTCGCGAAGGTCGTCCGGGCCAGCGATGAGTTCATCAGGTTCGTCGCCTGGTTCAAATCCGGCTACGGTCCGCAACCGGGCCTGGCAGCCTTCCACCGATTCAATGCCACGGGCGATTTGCCGGGCCAGTGCCTGCGTCGCCCCGTGACGGCTGTAGTAGAGCACCAGCAGGGTACAACTCATAGAATATCGAGTACCTGCTCTGGCGGACGGCCAAGGCGGGCCGTACCATTACTGATAACCACCGGACGTTCGATCAGTTTTGGTGTAGCAACCATAGCATCAAACAGCTGCTCATCACTGGCATCCGCCAGACCCTGCTCTTTGTATTCCGCTTCTTTGACCCGCATCATCTGACGCACATTATCGAAACCCAGCAGTTCAAACACACTTTTAAGCTGGGCAGTGGTCAGTGGAGTCTCCAGGTAGCGGATAACTTCCGGTGTAATGCCTTTTTCTTCCAGCAGCGCCAGGGTTTGGCGGCTTTTGGAACAGCGGGGGTTGTGGTAAATCACAACAGACATGACTTTCTCCTAGTTTTTATCTTTGTTTAGTTCTGCAGGGCCATAAACCGGTCGCGCTGGATGCTGAGCTGATCCACCCGCGCGTCGTATCTGGCCTGTTTCAGGCTGCCAAGCTCAGCCATCTGACTGGCCTGACTGTAGTTTTTAATTGCATGGCCCCAGTTGGCACGCAGGGCGTAAATCTCGCCCCTTGCCGCCAGCTCTTCATCCTGAACACCGCTCTGCTGCCAGGCCTGAGCCAGAATTGACCAGCCGTTGATGTCTTCCGGGTGGTCATGGGTGTAGCGCTGCAGGGTCTGAATCGCTTTTCTGGACTGATCGCTTTCAACCAGCAGGTTGGCGTAGTTGATGGTCAGTACCGGATTGCCAGGTTTTTTGTCCAGCGCTTTTTCCAGCATGCTGATGCCTTTATCGAACTCTTTTTTGTACAGGTAAAGATCTGACATGGCATCGAGGTAGAAGTCATTACGCGGGTCAGAAGCCAGCAGTTCGGTCAGAATCGTTTCTGCTTTATCGAGCTGTTTGGTATCCAGATAAGTCAGCGCCATACCGTAGCGGTAGGTGGGCGCCAGTTCTTTGGAGGCTTTTTTCAGTTTACGCTCCATCCAGTCACGTGCAGCTTCGCTTTCCAGTCCGGCGTGACGGGCAACGACCCGGGCTTTGGCCAGGTGGAACTCAACCGACGGTCCAAGCCGCCACGGCGGGTAGCTTTGTGCCCTGGCGCGGGAGTCGGTGATCCGGTCTTCCGGCAGGGGGTGGGTCAACAGCATTGGCGGTGGCTTACTGGCGTAGCGGAACTCATCGGCCAGTCGGCCGAAAAAGCGTGGCATGGCGTGTGGGTCAAACCCAGCTTTGGCCAGAGTAACAATACCGAAGCGGTCAGCTTCTTTCTCATTGGAACGGGTGTAATTGATTTGTCCCTGAATAGCACCGGCCTGAGTCGCCGTGATGGCAGCAATACCAGCCTGCGGGTTGGCCACGGCCAGCAGAAGCGAGCCGACCAGTGCAGCCATAGTAGCCGGAGAGCGTTTGGCCTGCTCTTCCATTGCGCGGGCGAGGTGGCGCTGGGTGACGTGGGCAATTTCGTGAGCCACCACCGAAGCCAGTTCACTTTCGCTGCGGGCGTGCAGGAACAGCCCGCTGTGCAGCGCCACATAGCCACCGAAGAACGCAAAAGCGTTGATAGCCCGGTCCTGGATCATAAAGAAACGAAACGGGGTTTTTACATCGTTGGCGTGAGCGACCAGCTGGTGGCCAAGGGTGCTAATATATTCATTAAGGACCGGATCATGCACGATAGGCTGTCCGGCCCGCAGCATACGCATGTAGGCATCGCCGTAAATCAGCTCCTGATCTATAGTCAGGGTGGAAGCGGCGGCCGTTCCGATTTCAGGCAGCTCGTAACGGCTGTCCTGGGCATAAGTGGGCATGGCCATCAGTGTGGCGAGACACAAACAGAGAGTAGAGCGGGTTTGTTTTAGCATGCGTGTTTTGATTACTCGGTTCGGATTACTGTATCTTTGGACTGTTTTGTGTGAAATAGGTTTCGCACAAACCGTTCTGATGATACGGGTTATAGCTAAACTTCTGACTAGCTTACCCAAAATCAATCCCAATGCGAGTGAATTTAACCAAATATTTACCTGTTGACCCCGAAATGGTGTCAGAATGATGTCAGGTTGTGACCGGAACCAATAATGACTGAACTGAGCCTGGATTTAACGGCGCAGCGCTGCCCGATGAGTCTGCTGCTGATGAAAAGAGAAGTGACCAAACTGAGCGCGGACCAGCGCCTGACGATTATCGTTTCCGATCCGGCCTCGTTGCGTGATATGTTACGCTACCTGGGCCAACACCCGTATTCATTTCGTGTTGAACAGCAACACCCGCTATCGCTTTTAATTGTAGAGAGACTGCCTGCTCATGTTTGATATGCTCAGCAGCTGGTACCGGCGCCGATTTTCTGATCCGCACGCGGTCAGCCTGGTTGCCATTCTGGTTTTTGGTTTTGCAACGATTTACTTTTTCGGCAACCTGATTGCGCCTTTGCTGGTGGCTATCGTGCTTGCTTATCTGCTTGAATGGCCGGTCTCTCAGCTGACCCGTTTGGGGCTTCCGCGCAGCTTTGCGGTGCCTCTGGTAGTGATGCTGTTTCTCGGCCTCGCTCTGCTGGCCGTGTTTGGTCTGGTTCCGACCATCGTTAATCAGGTTGGGAATCTGATTAACGATATCCCGAATATGTATAACGGGCTGCAGAAGTTTATTGCCACCATTCCGGAGCGCTACCCGGAGCTGGCCAACATGCACCTTGTTGAGACCATCGCATCCAACGCCAAAAATAAAGTGCTGACCCTGGGTGAGAACGTGGTTAAGGGCTCGCTGACATCTCTGGTCAGCCTGGCTGCCCTGGCGGTCTACCTGATCCTGGTGCCGCTGCTGGTGTTCTTCCTGCTGAAAGACAAGCAGGAGATGCTGTCAATTGCCAGTGGTATCCTGCCGAAGAATCGCCGTCTGGCGACCAAAGTATGGCGCGAGATGAACCAGCAGATTTCCAATTATATCCGCGGTAAGGTGATGGAAATTCTGATCGTGGGCGGGGTCAGTTATGTGACTTTTGCCATTTTGGATTTGCGTTACTCTGTGCTGCTGGCGGTGGCGGTTGGTCTGTCTGTTCTGATCCCGTATATCGGCGCGGCTGCCGTAACGGTGCCTGTGGCCATCGTGGGTCTGTTCCAGTGGGGACTGGGTTCGGACTTTTACTGGCTGCTGTTTGCCTACGGTATTATCCAGGCGCTGGATGGCAACGTGCTGGTACCTATTCTGTTCTCGGAAGCGGTGAACCTGCACCCGGTGGCGATCATTGTTGCAGTGCTGGTATTTGGTGGCATGTGGGGATTCTGGGGCGTGTTCTTTGCCATTCCTCTGGCCACCCTGGTTAAAGCGGTATTTAACGCCCTGCCGGATGTTGAGCCAGTCAAAACGCCGCCACCTGAAGTGTGACAGAGACAAAAAAAAGAGACTGCCAGCTGGCAGTCTCTTTTTTTTGTCTGTGGTTAAGCGTCCTGGCTCAGGTAATCCAGTACCACCTCATGGTGTGTCTTTGTTTTAAACTTATTGAATACCTGCTCAATCACGCCGTTTTCATCGATCAGGAAGCTGATACGATGCAGGCCGTCGTAGATTTTACCCATGAACTTTTTCTCGCCCCACACACCGAACTGATCCGCGACCGCGTGGTCTTCATCTGACAGCAGGGTGAAGTTGAGCTGGTCACGTTCGATAAATTTACCCAGGCGTTTTACCGGGTCAATGCTGACGCCCAGTACCACTACGTTGTGCTTATCCAGCTCGGCTTTAATGTCGCGCAGACCCTGGGCCTGTACGGTGCAGCCTGGTGTCATGGCTTTTGGGTAGAAGTAAAACAGTACCTTCTTTCCGGCAAAGTCGGAGAGGGAGACGCTGTTTCCGTCCTGATCGGGCAGGGAGAACGCCGGAGCGGGCGTGCCTGCGGTAAGTGTGTTCATTGAACTGTCCTTTTTTTATGGCTGACTTTTTTTAATAAAATTCAGATTTCCCTGTACGTTGAGCTCGCTGCACAGGGCCTGAAAATCTTCTTCCAGCTGCATCAGGTTACAGTCGCTGTCGACCTGAGCGGCGATGGAGATATAGAACTGGTCGGTGGATTTGCCGGCTTCCTCTTTATCAATGGTCTGGGCACTGAGTGTGGAGAGGCCGATGTTGCGGCCGGCAAAAAAAGAAGTGAAATGCTCAGTCAGGCCTGGTTTGTCTTCGGATTCGACAAACGCTTCAGCGCGGTAGCTGTAGTCGTTTTCCTGATGCGTGCGGGTACGCTTCATCACCGTTAGCAGATCCTGCTGCTGGCCGAGCAGGGGCAGGGTGCTTTCAACCCGTGTCAGGGCGTTGTTGCTGCCGGAGAGCAGCATGATCAGGGTAAACTCGCTGCCGAAATTGGCGATACGGCTGTCAACGATGTTGCAACCCGACTCGGTTACCAGATGAGTGATTTGGTTACTGATCCCCGGGCGGTCCGTGCCGACAGCGGTGATCACCAGATGATTGAGCATTTCCATTGATTCTTCACAGCAGTGTTTTCTGGCATGGTAGCACACTGACCAAATCGCGGTGAACAAAGCAGCGGAAATTTCACGGCCTGAGTATGAAAAGTGATGCTTTTTATCCTTTGGCGCTCAATAGTATGGATAACTTCCAATTATTGACAAGACTTTGTCAACTAAGGGCAGTACAGGCCTTGTTTTATTAAACCCTGTTACAGTACCATGCAGGAATTGAGAAAAAAGGAGATAGACATGTTTTCAGGAAGCTTGGTTGCGCTGGTAACCCCTTTTAATGCTGAAGGCGAGGTGGATTACGATAGCCTGAAAAAACTGGTTGAGTATCATGTCGCTGCAGGAACAGATGGAATTGTTGCTGTTGGGACCACCGGAGAGTCAGCGACTCTGACGGTTGAAGAGCACGTTAAAGTTGTGCAGAAAACGGTGGAATACGCACAAGACCGCGTTCCGGTTATTGCGGGTACGGGCGCCAATGCGACCCATGAAGCGGTAACCTTCAGTCGTTTGCTGCGTGGCTCGGGTATTGCCGGTTGTCTCAGTGTCACTCCGTACTACAACAAGCCGACCCAGGAAGGTATGTATCAGCACTACAAAGCCATCGCAGAAGTGAGCGATGTGCCGGTGATCCTGTACAACGTTCCTGGCCGTACCGGTGTCGATATGCAGCCTGAGACTGTAGCCCGTCTGGCGAAGCTGGATAAGATTGTGGCGCTGAAAGATGCGACCGGCGATCTGGCACGGGTTTCAATTCACCGTGAACTTTGCGGCGAAGATTTTATCTTACTAAGTGGTGACGATGCGACCGGGCTTGAATTTGTTAAGCTTGGTGGTCAGGGCGTGATTTCGGTGACCGCGAACGTAGCGGCGGCGGACATGGCAAAAATGTTCAAACTGGCGCTGAATGGCGAGTTTGAAGCCGCGCAGCAGATTGACCAGCGTCTGATGTCACTGCACAAGGATCTGTTTATCGAATCCAGCCCGAGCCCGGTGAAATGGGTGGCGCATGAGCTGGGTCTGATCGCCCATGGCGGCCTGCGTCTGCCTCTGCTAGAGCTGTCGGAAGGTGCAAGACCTGCACTGCGTCAGGCGATGACAGACGCGCAACTGATCTGATGGAAAACCGGGGCAGTAACACTGTCCCGGTCAGAATCCGGCCTGGCCGGATAAAAGTAAACTAGGAGTACCAATGAAGTTTTCTGCTCAGCTAGTGGCCAGCTCACTGGCTGTTTTCGTTCTCAGCGCATGCAGCAGCGCGCCGGCGGAGAGACGCCAGGCCAAAGACGATTTTCAATATCTTGAGACCCCGGCGCTTAAGGCTCTGGCGCTGCCTCAGGGCGCAACGCCTCAGTTCTACCCTGATTACGATATCCCTGCCGGGGACTATAAAGGTGAGATCGGTGCCGGTGTGGATATTCGTCCGCCTCAGCAGGTGCTTGAGCTTATTCCGGGTGCGCGCACCGAGCTGCAAAACCAGGAAGTGACGCTGTGGCTGATCAAACAGGAAGACGCAGACAAGCTGTGGCAGACCGCGATGGATATTCTGGAAGACCGCCAGATCTCCCTGCGTGAGCAGAGCGACAATCGTGTGGAAACGGATTGGGTGAGCTGGACTTCTGATGACGAAGACGCTGAAATCGGCAGCCGTTATCTGCTGGAGCGTTTTGAGGCCAACCGCCGTTTTGGCTTTAAGCTGACGCTGATCGACTGGCGTGAAGGCGGTAAGACCATGCCTGTCTCTTCGGTGGATAAAGAGCGTTACAACATTCTGATGACCAACCTGGTGATGTCGGCTTACGACCAGCGTATCCGCGATGAAGCGGCGCTGCGTGCCCAGGATTTGGTGAAGCATATTCCGGTGACCCTGGGTAAAGACCGCAGCGGTCTGCCGGTGATTATTGCCCGTGCGCCGTTTAGCGTATTGTGGCAGCGCCTGCCTGAATTGTTGCCGGCAATGGGCTTTACCATTGAAGAGCGCAACCAGTCTCAGGGCGTGGTGAAGGTGACCTACAGCGAGCCGGACAGCGAGTTCTGGCAGAGTGTAGGCGTGAAGCCTTATGACCTGAGCGGCAAGAAGTACACTTTCCTGATCGGTGATCTGGATAACCGGACTTCGATTAACATCACTGATTCGTCTGATAAGCCGGTAACGGAAGCCGTTCTTGCTGAGATGGCGCCGGTGCTGGCTAAAATGGCCAGAGACCACGCTGAAAAAGAAGATAAGTAACCGTTTAAGGTGATGAGAAAGGGACGCATGATGCGTCCCTTTTTAATGCTCTTATTTTACGCTGTGTTCAGGCTTACTCTTTGCGTTTTTCTTTGTCGCGATACGCATCCAGCTGTTTGTCCAGCGCATTGAGCCGGTCGAGATCTTTTTCTCTTTTACCGGGCTCAAATTTCATTTTGGCGGTGTACTTCAGTGCCGCGATATTGCCCACCACTACCGCAACCACTATGGTGATGATCACCCAGGGATTGGTCAGCCATTCCATCATAATGCAGCTCCCGTATTGGTAATAAAGCGCGTATAGATATTAGGCAGCATTTTCTCCACCGCGTCCAGTCCTGCGATGGGATCACGGCGCAGGGCTGTGGTCAGTATCTCAGGAGTCAGGGCGGTAAGGGCCGGGCCAGAGACTGGTGCGTAGCTGATATGCCACGGCTCAGGGGCAACACCGCCCCGATCCCGGTCATAAGGGAAAAAGAAGCCCAGCTCTGGCATGGCCTGACGCAGCCACTGGTAAAATGCCTGCTGGTGGCCTTCCAGGTATTCCCAGGGTTCCAGCATCAGTTTGACGCCTTCTGGCAGGCAGTTTTTGGCGCAGAGGTCAAAATCACACCCCCAGTGGTGGCGGCTGGCACCGGGCAGGGCCGACCAGCGCAGGATTGCGGTGATCTTTTCACTGTCACTGAGGAGGCTGGTATCGAGTGGCTGGCTGTTTGAGTCGAGCACCGGACGTGCGCCGCTGAACTTGGCATTCCAGATCGCGGCCTGGCGCTGATAGTCCCGAAACCCGCTGACGATGGCAAGCTCAAACCCCGCTTTGGCGGCACGCTCTGTCAGTGTGGCGAGCGCGGCGTGGGCATCCGGGTGAGCCAGGATCTCCTGCCCGCCGAGTGTCAGCGGGCGAAGGTGTGAGCGGGTCTGACCGCACAGGGCATCAGGCGTCATTGGTCAGCAGCTTCTCCAGCACTTTCTGATACATGTCGGTCAGTTTTTCAAGATCAGCCACGTTAACGCACTCGTTCACTTTGTGAATGGTGGCATTCACCGGACCAAGCTCGATCACCTGTCCGCCCATACGGGCGATAAAGCGGCCATCTGAGGTACCGCCGGTGGTCAGCAGTTCCGGTTTCTGGTGGTTAATGTCTTCTACTGCGGCGACCACCGCATCGAGCAGTTCACCGGTTCCGGTCAGGAATGGGTTGCCGTTCAGGATCCAGTCCAGCTCGTAGTCAAAACCGTAAGAGTCCAGGGTTGAATGTACCCGGCGTTTTATCTCTTCAAAGGTCAGCTCGGTGCTGAAGCGGAAGTTAAACTGAACGTTGAACTCGCCCGGGATCACATTGCTGGCACCGGTACCGGCGTGCAGGTTCGGGATCTGGAAACTGGTTGGCGGGAAGAACTCGTTACCCTCATCCCATTTGGTGGCAGCCAGTTCGGCCAGCGCAGACAGGGAGAGGTGAACAGGGTTGACCGCCAGATGTGGATAGGCCACGTGTCCCTGCACCCCTTTGACTTTCAGCTCTCCGGTCAGCGAACCGCGGCGGCCGTTTTTAACTACGTCACCCACGTGATGGGTGCTCGATGGTTCGCCGACAATACACATATCGATTAGCTCATCACGCTCCATCAGGGTATCGACCACCCGGGTGGTGCCATTGATAAACGGGCCTTCCTCGTCTGAGGTGATCAGAAAGCCAATCGAGCCCTGATGATCCGGGTTTTCCTCAATGAAGCGCTCGACGGCAACCAGCATACACGCCAGTGAGCCTTTCATATCTGCCGCGCCGCGTCCGTGCAGGTGGCCGTCAATGATGGTGGGTTCAAACGGCGGGGTATGCCAAAGCGACTCATCACCGGCAGGCACTACATCGGTATGCCCGGCAAAAGCGAACAGCGGTGCCTGGGTACCGCGGCGGGCCCACAGGTTGGTGGTGTCTTCAAATACCATCACCTCGATTGCAAAACCGAGGGCTTTTAAGCGTTCAATCATCATTGGCTGGCATCCGGCGTCTTCCGGTGTGACTGAGCGGCGGCTGATAAGGTCTTTAGCCAGTGCTAAAACCGGGCTGTCTGTCATCCTTGAATATCCTTATTACTGAAAAATTTGGGTGTACTGTTCGGGTTTAAAACCCAGGTGCAGCTTACCGTCCACCGCCAGGATCGGGCGTTTGATCATGGCCGGGTGTTCGGTCAGCAGTGAAATGGCGTTTTGTGCGTTCAGGTTCTCTTTTTGTTCCTGAGTAAGGCCACGGTAGGTGGTTCCGCGTTTGTTGAGCACCTGCTCCCAGCCAAGCTGATCGCAGAACCGGCTTACCAGGTTTGTATCGATGCCCTGCTTGCGGTAGTCGTGAAAGTCATACTCAATACCGGCACCCTCAAGCCATTTTTTGGCTTTTTTAATCGTGTCACAGTTGGGAATGCCGTACATAGTGATGGCCATAATAAATCCTTTGAAAGCGTTTTTTGTAATTGTGACATTCATCCTATCAGTTTATCTCCGGGGAGCAAGGCGCAAAGCCGGAAGAGACAAAATGAAGTAAATTTACAAACTTTGATACAAAACTATTTGGATTTGTCGCCATTTGGACTCAATACGGGCGGGAAAGTGATCAAATTTGATCAAACGCAACACCTGTTTTGTCAGAACGGAAATAATGGGCGTAGCACAGCTTTAGGAGGTATCAATGGAGTTGAATCCTGTGTTTGCAAGGCGCCTGTATTTAGCCTTGCTGGTCGAGAGCCTTGAAAGACCAAATGTCCCTAAGTTAATTGAAAGAACAGGCTGGCCACGCCGGACCATTCAGGATGTGATCAAAGCCCTGCCGGGGCTGGGTATCGAACTGATGTTTATTCAGGACGGCCGCCGTCACAACGACGGTTACTACCAGCTGTCTGACTGGGGACCTTTCGACAGCCAATGGGTGATGGATCGGGAAAAGGAGATCGCTTCGACGCTGGGTTTCTAGGGCGTCGGCTGTCAAATTGAACATCCGGATAATAAAAGCCAGCAGTGATGCTGGCTTTTTGTTTATCTGGTGCTTGTGCTGTTTATAACTGCCTGGGCCGCTTATGGTTGTTTGTGCGTTTCACAGCGCCAGGCGCTGGCGAGCAGGGTGACTGAGGTAACAAAGTAGTGGGGCGGGTGAACCACCAGGGTATTGGCTCCGGCTTCCAGCGCTTTGTTTTTCAGTTCGTTCACCGCGCCCTGTACCATGGCATCGTTACTGTAAAACAGATAGGTGTACCAGTGGCCTTCACTGCCGGTCAGTTCGGTGATGTATTCGCACTGATTCCACTGCAGCTGCTCCGGGCTGAGAACGCTGATCTGGCGGGCATCTTCATTGGTGCGGTTTACCGGCGTCGAACAGCCCGCAAGCAACAGAGGTGCCAGCAGCATGGCTCCGGTACAAAGCGCTTTCATCACGCACCGCCGTTCAGAATAAAGGCGGCAAAGCCAGCCCAGCTCAGTGCGAGCAGAATCCAGGCCAGTTTTGACTGACGGCATTCCACGGTCGATTCGGTCATCTCTGCATCTGCTGACAGCGTATCTGCGGCCTGCTGCTTGAGCCTGCGCTCTTTCTTTTTGGCTTTGTCGGCCTGGCGCTGACGCTCTTTTTGCTGCTTCTTGTATTGGGCGATCCCTTTTTCGATACCCTGAGCGATCAGTTTGGTCTGCTCTTTGGTCTGGCCGGGTTTTTGGGTCGCTTTGGCAATTTTCATCGCTTCGGTCTGGGTTTCCGCCGAAGGCTGCACTTTTTTCTGTTTCATGGATGCAGTATGTTGTTTAAAGACCGGATCAGAGTAACACTATTTAGTAAATGAGGTAAGCGTGCGTTATCCTATAGAGCAGTATGATAAACATGGATTTTTAAAGCCCCCGGTCTGGCTGTGGCTTGGCTGGTTTTTGCTTGCCAAGGCCTGGGTTGTCTTCGTGATCGCCGGGGTCAGCCGTGAATCGGGCAGCCGCCTGCTGGAAATGATCTATCCTGTACGTGAGTCACTCTATCTCGGGCTGGTAATGGGTCTGCCGGCGATAGCCATGATGTGGCTGATAGGCCTGCGTCATCCGGATCGCATGTGGGTGAACCGGATTATGGCTACTGCCCGCGGGATTTCAATGGGCCTGGTGGTATTGCAGCTTGGCCAGACTGTCTGGCAGATTATGAAGTCCCAGCACCAGTTCAGCTGGCCGCTGGCGCTGACTGCAGCCGGGCTGATGTGGTATCTGCTGTTTTTGTATAAAAGCAAACGGGTGAAAACCTGTTTATCGATGCAAGCTTTAAAGTAAGAAAACCTGATATTAATAATAAATGTGAGAATGTTATGTCGAAGTCACAACCTGCAATAGTCGCGGATGCGGGCCCGTTTGCCCTGTATGTGCTGCTGAAAGTTAACGCCAATCACGGCCAGGTACTGGAGCGCCTGCAGGCTCTGCCGGAAATGGTGGAAATGCTTAACCACCATCAGCCTCAGGCTGACCTGAAACTGAGTGTGGCCTTTGGTCACGGTTTCTGGCAGCAGACTGACCAGCCAATGCCAGGGGAGCTGACCGCGTTTCCTGAGCTGGGCGAGGGTGACGCTCATGCTCCGTCTACTGAAGCGGATGTTCTGATCCACTGCCACTCCCACCGCCATGACCTGCATTTTTACCTGCTGCGTAAACTGATGGTTGAGATTGAAGAAGACGTGACAGTGGTGGATGAGACCTATGGCTACCGCTACCTGGACAGCCGTGATATGACTGACTTTATCGACGGCACCGAAAACCCTCAGGGTGAGCAGCGCGCTGAAGTGGCACTGATTAACGACGGCCCGCTGGCGGGTGGTTCTTATGTGATGGTGCAGCGCTTTGTCCATCAGCTGCCGGCCTGGAACCGCATGGCGGTTGAGAAGCAGGAAAAGATCATCGGCCGTACCAAGCCGGACTCGATTGAACTTGATGATGTGCCAAAGGATTCGCACGTAGGCCGGGTGGATATCAAAGAAGAGGGCAAAGGGCTGAAGATTGTTCGTCACAGCCTGCCTTATGGCAGCGTATCCGGTGAGCATGGCCTGCTGTTTATCGCTTACTGTCAGACCCGTCATAACTTTACTGCCATGCTGGAGAGTATGTACGGCGTGACCGACGGCACCACGGACGCCCTGCTGCGCTTTACCCGTGCGGTGACTGGTGCTTACTTCTTCTCGCCGTCAGCTGAAATGCTGAAAGCGATGAAAATCGCATAAGAAACAAATGTTTGAATCATAGCCCGCCTCTGCGGGCTATTTTTTTGCCAAAAATCGCTAAAGTTTGGCCGTTGTTGGCCGAAAAACAGGCGATACCTCAGACTATGCATGAGAAAGAATGGCAGTTACTGTTAACACCAATGTGTCGGCCCTGGTCGCGCAGCGCAATCTTGGCGTGGCGACTCAGGCACTGAACCAGTCTCTGGAGCGGCTTGCTTCAGGGAGCCGGATCAACAGTGCCAAAGATGACGCCGCCGGCCTGCAGATCTCCAACCGCCTGGAAACCCAGATGCGCGGTCTGGATGTCGCTGTGCGTAACGCCAATGATGGTATCTCTATTATGCAGACCGCTGAAGGGGCGATGAAAGAGAGCACCAATATTCTCCAGCGGATGCGGGATCTTTCCCTGCAGTCGGCAAACGGTTCGAACAGTTCGGCAGAGCGTCAGGCGCTGCAGGAGGAGTTTACCGCACTCAATGATGAGCTGAACCGGATCGCTGAGACCACCTCTTTTGGTGGCCGGCGTCTGCTGAACGGAACTTACGGCAACGCCTCTTTCCAGATAGGTGCCAGTGCCGGTGAGGCGGTAACGGTAGGGCTGAACAGCATGCGCTCTGATACGCTGTCGATGGGCGGTTTCAGTTACATTGCCCAGGGCATGGCGGACAAGAGCTGGCAGGTCAGTCCCACGGCGACGGAATTTACCATCAGCTACACCAACCGGCGTGGTGAGGCAGTCAGCCTGTCCATTGATGCCAAAGCCGGGGATGACATTGAAGAGCTGGCGACCTATATCAATGGTCAGACGGATAAAGTTTCTGCCTCGGTGAATGATAAAGGCCAGCTGCAGATCTTTGTTTCCGGTGATGAAGCGGCCACAGACCTGGCATTCAGCGGCGTGCTGGCAGACTCGCTGAGTATGACCGGCCCTGTGATGGAAACCGTCGACAGTATCAGGATCACCGATGTGGGTGGCGCGCAGCGTGCAGTGTCTGTGATTGACCAGGCGCTGAAATACGTCGACAGTAACCGGGCAGAGCTTGGTGCGTATCAGAACCGTTTTGATCACGCGATCAATAACCTCGATAACATCAATGAAAACCTGGCCGCCTCCAACAGCCGGATTAAAGACACGGACTTTGCCCGCGAGTCGGTGCAAATGGTTAAACAGCAGATCCTGCAACAGGTCAGCACTACTATTCTCGCTCAGGCCAAACAGGCCCCCAACCTGGCGCTGACGCTGCTCGGTTGACCTCCATCCTCCAGTTTCGTATCAATACGTTCTTTACCCTGCTTTTTGATCAGGAGTGTCATATTTAACACTTTTCTTACGTCTTATGATCGGCTCGCATAGCAGAAGAGATAAAAAGTGCGTTTTTTTTGCACACCAGAAGTGAAGGGGATGTGATAAGAGAAATGACCTGAAAGGCTTTATTTGCGGGGCCTGAATAGCAGGCAAGCATGCTGTATCGGCATCGTTTTCCCTGACTTTAGAAAAAAATCATCAATTACGTCTGTTTGAATGAAAACTGTCCACTTAAACCGCTAAAGAGAATTTTTTCTCAAAAAAAACTAAAGGATTTCGCCCTGCTGACGTTACTAAAAGCATCATAAACGAATCAACTTGGTTTTCCGCAGTGGCGGAAGCCGCAGTACGGAAAATCAGATTGGAGTAACACCATGGGCATGACAGTAAATACCAACGTTTCAGCGATGACGGCACAGCGCCACCTTAACAACGCGGCAAACGACCTGAACACATCAATGGAGCGCCTGTCATCAGGCTTCAAAATCAACAGTGCGAAAGATGACGCAGCAGGCCTGCAGATCTCCAACCGCCTGAACGTACAAAGCCGTGGCCTGGATGTTGCTGTGCGCAACGCCAACGACGGTATCTCTATCGCACAGACCGCTGAAGGTGCGATGAACGAAACCACCAACATCCTGCAGCGTATGCGTGACCTGTCGCTTCAGTCTGCTAACGGTTCGAACTCAAAATCAGAGCGTGTCGCTATCCAGGAAGAGGTAACGGCGCTGAATGACGAACTGAACCGTATCGCAGAGACGACTTCTTTTGGTGGTAACAAGCTGCTGAACGGCACTTACGGTACCAACTCGTTCCAGATCGGTGCGGATAACGGTGAAGCCGTGATGCTGACCCTGAAAGACATGCGCAGTGATAACGCGCAAATGGGTGGCACCAGCTACCAGGCGGCGAACGGTAAAGACAAGGACTGGACTGTACAGGCCGGTACCAGCGAAATCACCATGGCGTTTACCGATGTGGATGGCCAGGCGCAGAGCATCACTGTGAATGCCAAAGAGGGTGATGATATCGAAGAGCTGGCGACTTACATCAACGGTCAGACCGATATGGTGAAAGCGTCTGTCAATGAAGATGGCCAGTTGCAGGTGTTTGGCGGCAACAACAAGATCAGCGGTGATGTGACCTTCAGCGGCGCACTGGCGACTGACCTTGGTATGGCGAAAAACGGTGATGTGACCGTTGATACCATTGACGTAACCTCAGTAGGTGGTGCTCAGGAATCTGTGGCTATCATCGATGCGGCGCTGAAGTATGTGGACAGCCACCGTGCAGAGCTGGGTGCGTTCCAGAACCGTTTCAACCACGCGATCAGCAACCTGGATAACATCAATGAGAACGTGAACGCCTCGAAGAGCCGTATCAAAGATACTGACTTTGCGAAAGAAACCACCTCGATGACCAAGTCTCAGATCCTGCAGCAGGCATCGACCTCGATTCTGGCTCAGGCGAAGCAGGCACCAAACGCAGCGATGAGCCTGCTGGGTTAACGACTCCTCTGTATATAAGAAGAGACGTAAAACAGCCGCGGGGAAATCCGCGGCTTTTTGCTGCCTGATAAAAAATCTCCGGTTTTTGGTTAAAGTTTTTCCACCCGGTGCCGTTACGTTAAATACAGGGAGAGGAACATCGTATTGGTTTTCCGCTACCGCGGGAAATACAACAGTGGATTAGTAAATTGGAGCAATCATTATGGGCATGACAGTAAACACCAACGTAGCAGCGATGACAGCACAACGTCACCTGAACAACGCCGCCGGCGACCTGAATACGTCGATGGAGCGTCTGTCATCTGGTTTTAAAATCAACAGCGCGAAAGACGACGCAGCGGGTTTGCAGATTTCAAACCGTCTGAATGTCCAAAGCCGCGGCCTGGGAGTTGCAGTGCGCAACGCCAATGATGGTATCTCTATGGCACAAACCGCTGAAGGTGCGATGAACGAAACCACCAATATTCTGCAGCGTATGCGTGACCTGTCGCTGCAGTCAGCTAACGGCTCGAACTCTAAATCTGAGCGTGTTGCGATTCAGGAAGAGATCACCGCATTGAATGATGAGCTGAACCGTATTGCAGAAACCACTTCTTTCGGTGGTAACCGCCTGCTGAACGGTACCTTTGACACCTCCGCATTCCAGATTGGTGCCGATAACGGTGAAGCCGTTATGCTGACACTGAAAGACATGCGCAGTGACAACAGCATGATGGGTGGCGTGAGTTACCAGGCAGCCAACGGCAAAGATAAAGACTGGGAAGTACAGGCCGGTACCAACGAAATCACCATGGCCTTTACTGATGTGGATGGCCAGGCGCAATCCATTACGGTGAATGCGAAAGTGGGTGATGACATCGAAGAGCTGGCAACTTATATCAACGGTCAGACCGATATGGTGAAAGCGTCCGTCAGTGAAGAAGGCAAACTGCAGGTCTTTGGTGGTAACAACAAGATTACCGGCGATATTACCTTCAGTGGTGCACTGGCTACCGACCTTGGTATTGCAAGACGTGCTGATGTCACCGTCGATACCATTGATGTAACCACAGTGGGCGGGGCTCAGGAGTCCGTTGCGATAGTCGATGCCGCGCTGAAATATGTGGACAGCCACCGCGCAGAGCTGGGTGCATTCCAGAACCGTTTTGACCATGCGATCAGCAACCTGGATAACATCAACGAGAATGTGAACGCCTCGAAGAGCCGGATCAAAGATACCGACTTCGCCAGCGAAACCACCGCGATGACCAAGGCGCAGATCCTGCAGCAGGCCTCGACCTCTATCCTCGCTCAGGCGAAACAGGCACCGAATGCAGCGATGAGTCTGCTTGGTTAACTGAGCTTTTAAATAAAAAAATCAAAAAGGGCGCCTTATGCGCTCTTTTTTTGTTCTTTTTGGTTTGTTTATTGTTAATTAAATGGCTTTGGTAAATAAACTGGATTAAATACGAAAAATATCTAAAGTTTGCCCATGGCGTGCCGTTATAAAAAGCACTGAGAGAGACAACTTTGGTTTTCCGCGACGGCGGGAACCGTTTAAACCGGAAAATCAAATTGGGGACACCATTATGGGAATGACAGTTAACACCAACGTTGCTGCGATGACTGCGCAGCGCCACCTGAACAACGCTGCAGGCGACCTGAACACCTCGATGGAACGCCTTTCTTCGGGCTTCAAGATCAACAGTGCTAAAGATGATGCAGCGGGTCTGCAGATCTCTAACCGTTTGAATGTACAGAGCCGTGGTCTGGGTGTGGCTGTCCGTAACGCCAATGATGGTATCTCTATTGCGCAGACCGCAGAAGGTGCGATGAACGAAACCACCAACATCCTGCAGCGTATGCGTGACCTGTCTCTTCAATCGGCCAACGGCTCTAACTCCAAATCTGAGCGCGTGGCGATTCAGGAAGAGATGACCGCACTGAACGATGAGCTGAACCGTATCGCGGAAACAACCTCTTTTGGTGGTAACCGCCTGCTTAACGGCACGTTCGGTACCGCTTCGTTCCAGATCGGTGCAGATAACGGTGAAGCCGTGATGCTGACCCTGAAAGACATGCGCTCAGACAACAACATGATGGGCGGTGCCAGCTACCAGGCGGCCAACGGTAAAGATAAAGACTGGGAAGTACAGGCCGGTACCAATGAAATCACCATGGCCTTTACTGATGTGGATGGTCAGGCGCAGACCGTTACGGTGAACGCCAAAGTGGGCGATGACATCGAAGAGCTGGCGACTTACATCAACGGTCAGACCGATATGGTCAAAGCGTCGGTGAACGAAGAGGGCAAGCTTCAGGTCTTCAGCGGTAACAATAAGATTGATGGCGATGTGACCTTCAGTGGCGCACTGGCGACCGATCTGGGTATTGCCAAACGTGCCGATGTGACCGTCGATACCATTGATGTCACCAGTGTGGGTGGCGCTCAGGAGTCGGTGGCGATTGTTGATGCCGCGCTGAAATACGTGGACAGTCACCGTGCAGAGCTCGGTGCGTTCCAGAACCGTTTCGGCCATGCGATCAGCAACCTGGATAACATCAACGAGAACGTGAACGCGTCGAAGAGCCGGATCAAAGATACCGACTTCGCCAGCGAAACTACGGCGATGACCAAGGCGCAGATCCTGCAGCAGGCATCGACCTCGATTCTGGCCCAGGCCAAGCAGGCGCCGAATGCAGCGATGAGTCTGCTGGGCTAAGTAATTTATTCCCTGCGCCGCCGGAGAATTCCGGAGGCGCTGAGGTGATCATCCCGCTCCGTTTTTCCGGGCGGGCTGAGAGTACGTGCAATTAATCGCGGCTGTTTTTCTGCTGATTAATTACGCGGGCGATTATATCGGAAAACCTGGTATTAACTTGAGGTTTTTCTGGTTGTTTATTGTAAATAATGTGGCGTGACTGGCAATTTGCTGGTCAGGGTTGTTTGTGTCCAAAAAAAGTGCAGTTTCTGGTTAAAGAAAAGGCGGAATGAGCCGTTAAAGTAAGTAACACAGAGAGACACTAACGAATTGGTTTTCCGTCACTGCGCATACCGCGGATACACGGAAACCGCGACAAACGGAAAATCAAATTGGAGATACCACTATGGGCATGACAGTAAACACCAACGTAGCAGCAATGACAGCACAACGTCACCTGAACAACGCAGCCGGCGACCTGAACACCTCGATGGAGCGTCTGTCTTCGGGCTTTAAGATCAACAGCGCAAAAGATGACGCAGCGGGTCTGCAGATCTCTAACCGCCTGAATGTTCAGAGCCGCGGCCTGGGAGTTGCAGTGCGCAACGCCAATGATGGTATCTCTATCGCACAAACCGCAGAAGGTGCGATGAATGAAACCACCAACATCCTGCAGCGTATGCGTGACCTGTCGCTGCAGTCGGCAAACGGCTCGAACTCGAAATCAGAGCGCGTCGCGATTCAGGAAGAGATCACCGCGCTGAATGATGAGCTGAACCGTATCGCGGAAACAACCTCTTTTGGTGGTAACCGCCTGCTTAACGGCACATTCGGCACCTCTTCGTTCCAGATCGGTGCAGATAACGGTGAAGCCGTGATGCTGAGCCTGAAAGACATGCGCTCAGACAACAACATGATGGGCGGTGCCAGCTACCAGGCGGCGAATGGTAAAGACAAAGACTGGGAAGTGCAGGCCGGTACCAACGAGATCACCATGGCCTTTACCGATGTGGACGGCCAGGCGCAGAGCATTACGGTGAACGCCAAAGTGGGCGATGACATCGAAGAGCTGGCGACTTACATCAACGGTCAGACCGATATGGTGAAAGCCTCAGTAAATGAGGAAGGCAAGCTGCAGGTCTTTGGTGGTAACAACAAGATTGATGGTGATGTGACCTTCAGTGGCGCGCTTGCTACAGACCTGGGTATCGCCAAACGGGCAGATGTCACGGTCGATACCATCGATGTGACGACGGTGGGCGGGGCTCAGGAGTCGGTCGCGATTGTCGATGCAGCACTGAAGTACGTGGACAGCCACCGGGCAGAGCTGGGTGCATTCCAGAACCGCTTCGGCCATGCGATCAGTAACCTGGACAACATTAACGAGAACGTGAACGCATCGAAGAGCCGGATCAAAGATACCGACTTCGCCAGCGAAACCACGGCAATGACCAAAGCGCAGATCCTGCAGCAGGCATCGACCTCGATTCTGGCCCAGGCCAAGCAGGCACCAAATGCTGCAATGAGTCTGCTGGGTTAATCAGCAATATAAAAGGGGGATGTTTACCAGACCATGAGGCGGTGAACATCCCGGGTTGCCGGTTTTCAGTACTGCTGAAGGCCGGGAACCTTAACCAAAAGTGAGTGAGAGCTCAGTCTGTTTTGCAGGCACCATTTGTTAAGTGGTGCGCGCAAAACAGGGTACCGCCACATTTGGCGGTGAAACCGGATCACAGGAGTAAACCATGCAGAGAGCATAACACTTTTAACCTGCAGGCTGGTGGCGCGCAAGGGCGCAGCTGCAGTCACACAGGGAAAAGGTAATTACAGTCTGATACCCGTAAATCCTTCTTTCAGGACCGCTACAGCGTGCTGACTGGGCGTGACAGACGCCAGCAGCCTGAGCACTGAAAGAAGTGGTGATACGCAGGTTCACCGCCGGATAGCCAGTTGCGTGCTGATGCCGCACTAAGGAAAGCCGTACACGTGACCCTGCTACAGCCAGCACCGGAGATCCGGCTGACTCATGCCTGGTTTTTACCCGCTGTCATCACGGTTTTCTGCCGCTGATGTGTCTGGCGATCCTGTTATTACTGCCTGCCCGGCAGGGGTTCAGTGTATCTGAAGAAACTGAGCTTAAATTGGATTTATAAATTCATAACTTCATGATTTTGTGATTCTAATCTCCTTTCTTTTGTTTTTGTTTTTATTAATTGCTCTTAAGTGGCTGAAATTGACATAAAAACAAATATTCCTCAGAAAAATCTAAAGTAAATAGATACTAAGTCGATATAAAAGATGACTTTGAGAGAACTAGTTGGTTTTCCGAGACGTCGGAAACCGCCCTTAACGGAAAATCAATGGGAGAAATCACCATGGCTATGACAGTAAATACGAACGTGTCCGCGATGACCGCTCAGCGTCACTTAAGCAATGCAGCAAGTGATCTGAATACATCAATGGAACGTCTATCATCTGGTTACAAAATCAACAGTGCAAAAGACGATGCAGCCGGTTTGCAAATCTCAAACCGATTGAACGTCCAGAGTCGCGGCCTGGATGTGGCAGTGCGAAATGCTAATGACGGTATTTCCATGGCACAGACAGCCGAAGGTGCGATGAAAGAAACCACCAACATCCTGCAACGTATGCGTGACCTGTCCCTGCAATCGGCTAACGGTTCAAACAGTAAAGCAGACCGCGTAGCGATTCAGGAAGAGATCACCGCGCTGAACGATGAGCTGAACCGCGTGGCTGAAACCACCTCTTTCGGTGGTAACAAACTGCTGAACGGCACTTTCGGAACCTCTGCGTTCCAGATCGGTGCAGACAGTGGTGAAGCGGTAAACCTGAACATCAAGAGCATGCGTTCAGACATCTCTGAGATGGGTGGTAAGTCGTACGTAGCTGCTACAGCGAAAGACGCAAACTGGACCGTTGCGGCGGGTACAGAAGACATCACCATGACGTTTGACGATGCAGATGGCGTAAGCCAGACCGTAACCGTGAACGCAAAAGTCGGCGATGACATCGAAGAAGTGGCCACTTACATCAACGGTCAGACCGATGCGGTGAAAGCCTCTGTCGGTGACGACGGTAACCTGCAGATTTTTGCAGACACCAATAAAGTAACCAGCGATGTTACCTTTGGTGGCGCACTGGGCGGTGACCTGGCAATGGGTGCTGCGCAGGCAACCACGGTTGATGATATCGACGTTACCTCTGTAGCAGGTGCTCAGCAGTCTGTAGCAGTTGTGGATGCGGCACTGAAGTACGTAGACAGCCACCGCGCTGAACTGGGTGCATTCCAGAACCGTTTCGACCACGCGATCAATAACTTAGACAACATCAACGAAAACGTGAATGCGTCTAAGAGCCGGATCAAAGACACCGACTTTGCGAAAGAGACCACGGCTATGACCAAGTCTCAAATCCTGCAACAGGCATCGACTTCGATTCTTGCTCAGGCAAAGCAATCTCCAAATTCAGCATTAATGCTTCTTGGCTAAGGCTGAATTGAGATTCTAAGGGCGGATCAGGGTGGTCAGATATTGGCCTGATCACCTGACTCCACTGGGATTAGACGGCTGGCCTAACGGCATAGTCGGATGGACAAGTCGTCATCCCATCGCCCGCTCAGCTCACGCTGGGCACCGATGTGGAGCTCTCTCTCACAACCATCTTAAGTTTTTTATCAGGAGCGGAATGTGGCACTGACGGTGAACACCAACGTAACTGCGATGGCAACCAGGTCCCAGCTCGGCAGGGTCAACCAGGACGCCAACACAGCGCTGGAGCGACTGGCCTCAGGAAGCAAGATAAATAAGGCGAAAGATGATGCAGCCGGGCTGCAAATAGCCAATCGTCTCCAGGTACAAACTCGCGGAATTGATGTTGCAATTCGCAATGCTAATGACGGCATGTCAGTGGTCTCTACAGCAGAAGGGGCACTGGCAGAGTCGAGTGACATTATGTTGCGGATGCGCGACTTAGCCATTCAGTCAGCTAACGGTAACAACTCTCACGCTGATCGTGAGGCACTGCAGGAAGAAGTCAGTGCACTGAACGATGAGCTTAACCGTATCGCAGAAACCAGCAGTTTCGGCGGTGATAAGCTGTTGAACGGCACGTATGGAACCCGTTCGTTCCATATCGGCCCAAATACCGACGCCATTATGGTATCCATGGCTGATATGCGAAGTGACGGGCAAGCTATGGGAGGAGTGACTTATATAGCAGACAGTAGTAAAGACAAGGATTGGGTTGTGCCCTCAGCGGGCAACCTGCTGAATATCCAGTTTACCGATATTGGCGGAAAACCCGCGACGGTGCAGATACGCGCCAAAGCGGGAGACAATATCCAGGAACTGGCGACTTATATTAACGGACAGACAACAGAGCTCAGTGCGTCGGTCAATGAAGACGGACAACTGCAGCTGATGGCGGCTGACCGTGACGTAAAGTCAGACCTCTCATTTAGCGGCGCTCTCGCCGCTGAATTGGGACTGAAAAAAGATACGCCCATGACGGTGGATGATATTGATATCTCCAGCGTCGGAGGCGCTCAGAATGCTATCGCTTTGCTCGATTCGGCGCTCGCGTATGTCGACTCCGAACGGGGAGAGCTTGGAACACTGCACAACCGCTTTGAGCATGCAGTATCCAATCTGGGCAATATGGGGATCAATCTTAACGACTCCAAAGGTCAGCTGATGGATACGGACTTTGCCCGTACCACGACAGCATTGACCAAATCCCAGATCCTGAGTCAGTCGTCTTCGGCGATCATGGCCCAGGCGAACCAGTTACCGTCAGCGGCGACCAGTTTGCTGCACTAAAGAGAGTGATCGCCACAGAGCTGGCGATACTTCTTTTCGAACAACATGATGGATTAACCATCCGGTTAAACTATCACCTGTCTGGCGACCTCTTCGCCACTGATCGTAAAAAAAACTCAAAAAAACGCATTTTTTTGTTAAAGAACTCCTGACATCGGCCGTTAAAGAGTGTGCGAGAAATGAAGATGGTGGAGCGAGGTGAGAGACGCGAAGCCATCATCCTTAATGTCAAAGGAGATCAACTATGGCAATTAATGTAAACACGAACGTGTCTGCCATGACTGCTCAGCGTAATTTAAACAACGCTTCAGCAGACATGAACAGATCGATGGAGCGTTTATCATCGGGTTACCGTATAAACAGCGCACGGGATGATGCTGCTGGTCTGCAGGTATCCAATCGTCTGTTTTCACAAAGTCGCGGTCTGGACGTGGCGGTGCGAAACGCAAACGACGGGATATCGATAGCCCAGACAGCTGAAGGGGCAATGAAGGAAACAACCAATATCCTTCAGCGCATGAGAGACCTTTCACTCCAGTCTGCTAACGGTTCCAACAGCCGCTCTGAGCGGGTTGCTATTCAGGAAGAGGTATCGGCTCTAAACGATGAATTAAATCGTATTGCAGAAACCACTTCATTTGGTGGTAACAAACTGTTGAACGGAACTTATGGGGAACAGTCGTTCCAGATAGGTGCCGCATCCGGTGAAGCCGTAGTGTTACAAATGGGTAATGTCCGGTCTGACCATGCTTCCATGGGAGGAAAAAGCTATACCGCTAACGTCGGGAAAGACGCAAGTTGGGAAGTAGAAGCCGGAAATAATGACCTTGTGTTTGATTTTACAGACAAAGAAGGTACTGCTCAGACACTTACTATCAATGCCGTGGCGGGTGATGATGTTGAGGAGCTGGCGACCTTCATCAATGGTCAGCAAGATTACCTGAAAGCTTATGTCGGCGAAGAAGGCAAGTTGGGCATTTTTGCTCACAGCCAGAAAGTAGAAGGCAGCGTTGCCTTCAGTGGTGCCCTGGCAACTGAACTGGACATTGCTAACGAGCAGGACGTGACCGTGAATAACGTGGACGTGACTACCGTAGCAGGTTCTCAGCAGGCAGTGGCTATCATTGATGGCGCACTGAAAAATGTCGACAGTAAGCGCGCGGAACTGGGCGCATTCCAGAGCCGGTTTGACCATGCTATCAATAACCTTGACAGCATCAACGAAAACGTGAACGCATCGATGAGTCGCATCCGCGACACTGATTTTGCCAAAGAGACGACTCAAATGACGAAGTCTCAGATCCTGGAACAGGCGAGTACGTCTATTCTGGCTCAGGCAAAACAGACACCATCCGCGGCACTGAGTTTGTTGGGTTAATCTGGTATACTTCGCACTAAAGAAGCATGTGGAAGGGCGACCGGAAACACACTAAACAAGGTGGAGGTGTGATCGTATGGACATTTCATCCTACACATCGCTAACCCAGCCTTATGGTAGTGGCATGAACTTTGCTTCTAAAGCTGAAGATGCATCCAGTGTTGACGCGCAAAAGAAAGCAGTCGAAGAGATCGACCCACGGGAAATCGTGCAAAACGAATCTGCACAGGTTTTTGCTGAGCAAAGAACTAAACTGAATGCAGACGAGTTGGAAAAGCGGGTAGCGGAGATAAACGAGTTTATATCTTCTATCAACAAAGGTTTATCTTTTCGTTTCGACGAGGCATCTGGACGGGACGTGGTAACCATATTTGACGCAAATACTGGCGACATAATCAAACAGATACCGAGCGAAGAAATGCTTGAAATTTTAAGGCGCCTGGCGGCCAATTCCTCAGGTTTAATTGTGGAAAAGGTCTGATGGCATGAAGGTGGTTAAATGAGTTTAAACCCGATGGGCATGTCTGGTGGCATGGACATCAACGGAATGGTCAGCAAAATTGTTGATGCGGAGCGCGTACCCAAGCAGCAACGTATCGATAATGAGCGCGCCAAAGTTGAGTCCAGCATCAGTGCTTACGGACGGCTCAGGGAATCACTGGATGCCATGAAGGCACTGATGACTCAGTTTCGTCAGGATAAGGCTTTTGCAGTTCGTTCTGTAAAATCCTCTGATGAAGAAGTCGTTTCGGCTACGGCCACAACGGACGCAATCGCAGGTAGGTATTCTGTCGATGTGTTGCAGCTTGCTCAGAATCACAAGTTGGGATCCAACGTGATTGCTGAGGAGACCAAATTTGGTTCTGGTAAGCTGCAGATCCGTTTAGGTGACGGGAAGTTTACTGTCGAAGTAAAACAAAACGCCACGCTGATGGATGTGGTAAAAAGCATCAACTCAGCGAAGGGCAATCCCGGTGTTCGCGCTGCTGTCATTAACGATGTTGATGGGCAGCGCCTTATTTTAGCTTCGGAGAAATCCGGCGTTGAAAACCAGATTTATGTGTCAGCGGAGTCCGCTGATCCTGGCAATCCACTCCTTGAACTGGAGTATAAAACCCTCGAAGAGCGGGTGCGCGACCTTGAAAAGGCGCAGGCTGAGCTCGCCAAACTGCAAACCTCCCCAATTCTGACCGAAGATGGGCAAAATATTGCCGATCTTGAGAGCAAATATACCCCGGAAGAGATCGAGCAGGCGCTGGAGCGTTTTCCTAAAGCCCCGGATGGTGTCACACCGGTTTACGTGGTTAACCTGCCAGGCCAGGAAGATGACCTTGGGATGGCGGATGCCGGTCCGCAGCCGGAAGATGAGATCCCGGGCTTCTCTGAAGCGGCCGGTGGTACCCTGATTGATTCCTACGAGAAGCCTGGTTCGAAAGAGGCGCTGACCGAAGATCAGGAGCAGAAAGCCTCAGAGATTCCAGGTTACACCCCGACCGCTGGCGGTACCCTGGATGATTCCTATGTGACCCCGCGTGAGCGTGATGCGATCCTGATCGCCAACGCCAGGGCGGAGCGGGAAAAAGAGCTGCAGGACGCGTTGGACCGGGTGGCTTCGGCCGAACGTTCGTTCAACGGCTACAGCGGCATGAATGAGCTGCAAAAAGGCCAGGATGCTCAGGTGATGCTTGATGGCATTGCTCAGCTTTCCAGCGACAACAACATCATCAAAGACGCTATTCAGGGCGTGGATCTGACCCTGAAAGGGGTATCGGATCCGAAAAAGAAAGCTGAAATCGGCATCGACTATGACCGTGAGCGGGTGCGCAGCGATATTGAGAACTTCGTTGCCAGCTATAACCAGTTCTATCAGGTCAGCAAAGATCTGGCGGGTTCAGATCCGGCAGCGGGTACCGCGGGGCCGTTGGCTGGTGACAGTATTGTCCGCAGCGCAGAGTCCCGGCTTAAGACGGTGTTTACCTCCAAAATAGAGGGCGCACCGGACACCATGAAAACCCTGACCGAGTTTGGTATCACCACTACCCGTCAGGGTACCCTCGAAATCAACTATGACATGCTCGACAAGCAGCTGCAGAATAACTTCACCAAATTAGGTGACTTTTTCGGTGGCAATAACGGCTTTGCCAAAAAGGTTGAAGACGCGATTCATTCCATGACCGGAGTGACCGGCTCTATCCGTACCCGGGAGAAGAGTCTGTTCGAGCAAAACTACCGCCTCAATGATCAGCAGGTACAGCTGGACCGCCGGATGGAGAGTCTTCAGCAGCGTACGCATGATAAGTTTGCCGCCATGCAGGATGCGACCAGTAAGATGCAGGCCCAACTTTCTGGCATGATGAATGCATTAGGTTAATACAGGCGAATTTATGAGCGATAATTTGACGCAGCTAAGTGATCTCGATCAGTTATTGCTGACAAATCTGGAAAAAGATGAAATAAATACTGAAGAAATTGTTCATCTCGTCGATAAAAGGGAACAGTTGCTGGCGACTGTCCTGCGCGATATAGAACAATCGCCGCAGCAGGTGGATAAACAGGCGTGGCAGGCGGCAATAAAACGCACTGTCAGCATCGTCCGCCTTATGCAGGAAAAGACGGGTAAGATCGGCAGCGATTTAAAAAAATACCGGCACGGAAACAAGTCGGTACAGTTGTACAAGAAATTTTCATAAACAGAGAGGATTACCATGCGAGGTTCTTTACAGGCTTACAAAAAGGTTTCAGTAGACAGTCAGTTGTCTGCCGCCTCTCCGCATAAGATCATCCAGATGCTGATGGCCGGTGCGATTGAGCGCCTGATCCAGGGTAAGGCCGCGATGCAGCAGGGTAATATTGCAGTGAAAGGTGAGCGGCTGGGTAAAGGTCTGGATATCATTATCAGCCTGCGCTCGTGCCTGTCGATGGATGATGGTGGCGATATCGCCCGCAACCTGGACCAGCTGTATGAATTCATGATCACTCAGATCACTCAGGCGAACCATAAAAACGATCCTCAGCCGATTGACGATGTGATCGATATTATTCGCGAAATCAAATCAGCCTGGGATCAAATACCACCAGAGTTTCATAACCTGACTGCAGCAGAAATTGGCCAGTAAAGACAAACGGCCGGTTTTCGAATAGACCTCACAGAGCGTAAGGGGTCGGTTGCCTTATATTTTTTTTCTCTTAGAATAGAGTCAATGTAGCGCAAGCCTATGTTGGCTCTATTTTTTGTGCTCATAAAATAACCAGGTTGAGGTGTTTTTGCTGCCCCGGGTGGCAAATATTCACGGTGACTTTGGTGAGTGCAGTTAAATTGTACAATAATGACTAAATTATAAAGGCAATATTTTTCATCTATGCAGGGCTTGGCAAAGCTGTTGGTCATCGAAGATGATCAGCAGATCAAACACGATTTAGGGATTATTCTCGAATTTATCGGTGAACACGCAACGATAGTGGGCTCGGATCAGCTTAATCAGATTAAGTGGGCCGACGCCTGGGTTGGGTGTATTTTGGGTACCCTGAGAGCTGACTGCGATAGTCAGGATGTCAGTGCGCACCTTAAGCGTGCGGTTCATATTCCCCTGCTGACACTTGGTAACCAGCATGTGAGCGTGGATGAGTTCCCTCATTTTGTTGGCGATCTCCAGCAACCTCTCAATTATGCTCAGTTAAGCGATGCCCTGCGTCACTGCCAGGAGTTTCTGGGCAGGCACGGGCGTCAGGTGGGTGCCGGGCGCAAAAACACTCTGTTCCGCAGTCTGGTTGGTCAGAGTGGCGGGATCCAGGAAGTCCGTCACCTGATAGAGCAGGTGGCCGGAACGGAAGCCAATGTGCTTATCCTTGGTGAATCGGGTACGGGTAAGGAAGTGGTGGCGCGTAACATTCACTACCATTCAGAGCGCCGTAACGGACCGTTTGTGCCAATCAACTGTGGTGCGATTCCGCCAGATCTGCTGGAGAGCGAGTTGTTCGGTCATGAAAAAGGTGCGTTTACCGGTGCGATAACTTCACGTAAAGGCCGCTTTGAACTGGCCGAAGGCGGCACCCTGTTTCTCGATGAGATCGGTGACATGCCGATGCCGATGCAGGTAAAACTGCTGCGGGTTCTGCAGGAGCGCTGTTTTGAGCGGGTTGGCGGCAACAGCACGGTCAAAGCTAATGTGCGTGTGGTGGCGGCGACTCACCGCAATCTTGAGAACATGATCGATGACGGTGGCTTCCGTGAAGACCTGTACTATCGTCTGAACGTGTTCCCGATTGATATGCCGGCACTGAAAGCACGTAAGGAAGACATTCCGCTGCTCCTCAAAGAACTGATGGCGCGTCTGGAAGCCGAAGGCGGGCAGACAATTTGCTTCACTCCAAGAGCGATCAACTCCCTGATGGAGCATGACTGGCCGGGTAATGTGCGTGAGCTGGCGAACCTGGTAGAGCGTATGGTGATCCTGTTCCCGAACAGCCTGGTGGATGTAAACCATCTTCCGACCAAGTACCGCTACAGTGATATTCCTGAGTTCCAGCCGGAGAATCTGGCGCCGAACAAGAGTATCGAGGAACAGGAGCAGGATGCGCTTGCAGACATTTTCTCTGAAGATTTCAGCCTGGAAGCGGGGTTTGATTCACAGGAAAGCGCCGATCATCCGCAGGAGCTGCCGCCGGAGGGGGTGAACCTCAAAGAACTGCTGGCTGATGTGGAAATCAATATGATCAACCAGGCGCTGGAAGCCCAGGATGGGGTGGTTGCCCGCGCTGCAGACATGCTGGGAATGCGGCGTACGACTCTGGTTGAGAAAATGCGTAAGTATAACCTTAACCGCTGATTCGTTACTGATTCAGACAGATGTCAATCAATTGACAAGTCAATCTGATATAACTTGTTGAATTTATTTGGTAAATGGCCTGGCATGCAAAATGCATATCAGGCTATTGTTATATTGATTGTCGGAAACCTGTCATGTCAGTGAGTGAACTACAAGACCAAAATCCATTGCTGGGCAGCCTGGAAGACCAGGTAAGCCGTTATAAGCAGGTGCTGGATGTGATGCCGGCAGGTGTGATCCTGCTTAATACCCAGGGGGAAGTTGTGGAAGCGAACCCGGAGGCGGAGCGCCTTCTGGAAGTGTCCCTGCTGGGTCAGCGCTGGTTCGAAGTGATCCAGGCGGCTTTTGCACCTCAGGAGGATGATGGTCATGAAATCTCGCTGCGCAACGGACGTAAGGTGCGTCTGGCTATTTCAGCTTCATCCACCGGCCAGCTTATTCTGATCACCGACCTGACCGAAACCCGCCTGCTTCAGGCCAGGGTCAGTGACCTGCAGCGATTGTCATCGCTCGGTCGTATGGTGGCGTCACTGGCGCATCAGGTTCGTACGCCATTGTCGAGTGCAATGCTGTATGCGTCCAACCTGTCCTCCCCAAGCCTTAATCAGCCAACCCGTGAACGCTTTCAGACCAAACTGATGGACCGGCTGCACGACCTGGAGAAGCAGGTGAATGACATGCTGCTGTTCGCCAAAGGCGGTGACAATAAAGTGGTTAAGCCGTTCACCTGTCAGGGATTGATGGATGAGTTTCAGCCGATGGTGGAAGCGGCGCTTAAGAACAATCAAATCGATTACTGCCTGGAAGTTGAAGACCAGGATGCTGCCCTGATGGGTAACGCCAACGCGGTGGCTTCTGCACTGAGTAACCTGGTGATCAATGCGATTCAGATCGCCGGGAAGCAGAGCCAGATCGACGTGTTCGCCCGCGTAGTCGGGCAGGAACTCAAAATTTCGGTACAGGATAGTGGCCCGGGTGTACCACCCGAGCTGCAGCAAAAGATTTTAGAACCCTTTTTCACTACCCGTTCTCAGGGCACCGGCCTTGGTCTTGCGGTAGTGCAAATGGTCGCCCGCGCCCATAAGGGGCGCCTGGAACTGCTCTCTGAGCCGGGCGATGGTGCGTGTTTCACCGTCTGCCTGCCGCTGGCAACCCAAAACTCTGGAGAAGAATGATGGCCCAAAGCAAAGTGTTAATCGTAGAGGATGACGAAGGCCTGCGTGAAGCATTGGTAGATACTTTAGCCTTAGCTGGATATGACTGGGTTGAAGCTGACTGCGCCGAGCAGGCGCTGTTGATCCTTAAAGCGCAGGAAGTCGATATCGTGATTTCTGACGTGCAGATGGCCGGTATGGGTGGCCTTGCGCTGCTGCGTAATATCCGTCAGCACTGGCCAAACCTGCCGGTTCTGCTGATGACGGCGTACGCCAATATTGAAGACGCTGTGTCTGCGATGAAAGAGGGCGCCATCGACTACATGGCCAAACCTTTTGCGCCGGAAGTCCTGCTCAACATGGTCAGCCGCTACGCGCCGGTGAAGTCGGAAGACAGCGGTGATGCGATCGTCGCAGACCCGAAAAGTATTCAGTTGCTGGCACTGGCGGACAAAGTCGCCAAAACCGACGCCAGCGTCATGGTGCTCGGCCCGAGCGGCAGTGGTAAAGAGGTGATGTCCCGTTACATCCATAATGCTTCGCTGCGCAAGGACGGCCCGTTTGTGGCGATCAACTGTGCCGCCATTCCGGATAACATGCTGGAAGCGACCCTGTTTGGTTACGAAAAAGGCGCTTTCACCGGTGCGGTACAGGCCTGCCCGGGTAAGTTTGAACAGGCTCAGGGCGGTACCATTTTGCTCGATGAGATCAGTGAGATGGATCTGAATCTGCAGGCCAAGCTGCTGCGTGTGCTTCAGGAGCGTGAAGTGGAACGTCTTGGCAGCCGCAAGAGTATTAAACTCGATGTGCGCGTGCTGGCGACCAGTAACCGTGACCTCAAGCAGTACGTGGCAGAAGGCAGCTTCCGTGAAGACCTTTACTACCGTTTGAATGTATTTCCAATCGCCTGGCCGCCATTGTGTGAACGCCCGGGTGATATAGAGCCGCTGGCGAGGCACCTGGTGGGCCGTCACTGTAAAAAACTCGGCCTGCCGGTACCCGAGCTGAGCAGCAGTGCCCTGACCAAGCTGTCACATTATCCGTGGCCGGGTAACGTGCGTGAGCTGGATAATGTCGTGCAGCGCGCGCTGATCCTCAGTGAGCAACAGAATATTGACGCTGAGCATATTCTGCTGGAAGGCGTGGACTGGCAGGACGTCAGCAGTCTGCAGTCAGCGGTGGCTCCGGCGGTGGCGGTCCCTGACATCGCGCCTGTAGCAGAAATGGCTGATGACACTGGTAAACTGGTGTTTGGTGGGGAAGGTCTGGGCTCGGAGCTGCGGGAGCAGGAGTATGCGATCATTCTCGATACCATGACCGAGTGTAATGGCCGCCGGAAGGAGATGGCAGAGAAACTGGGCATCAGTCCGCGTACCCTTCGCTACAAGTTGGCAAAAATGCGTGATGCAGGGATAGAAATCCCTAACTAAGCCCCGGAATTACTGGTATTCTTGGCATGGCATACTAATTGCTTTATATAAATCAGGGTTAATTTAGCAGGTCAATATTTTGACTTTGGGGTAGTGATGAAAGTTGGTGGATTACAGCAGGAAATGCAGGCGATGATGCTGGAAGCGACAAATGGCCGCCAGCAGGCGACCGGCGCTCAGGTCAATGCCGACTTTGGCAATCTGCTCAATCAGGCGATTAACAACGTTAATGCACTGCAGAAACAATCCAGCACCCTGGCAACCCGTTTTGACCAGGGCGATCCAAACGTCTCACTGTCGGATGTGATGATCGCCCGTAATAAATCCAGTGTGGCCTTTGAAGCCACCATTCAAGTCCGCAATAAGCTGGTAGAAGCTTACAAAGAGCTGATGAACATGCCGGTATAACTCAGGTAGCAGATCGTGGCAGAAGAAACTCAATCAACAGATCTGGCCGTGGCCAACGGTGGCATGAACGGCGAGACCGGTCTGAGCACAGACTTAGATACAGATAACCAGAACCTGGATCTGGACGAGAAAAGCTCATCGAAGTTTGACGTCGCCATGGGTGACCTGGACCTGCTTCGTCAGGTGGTTCTGGTGGTCGCCATCTCTATCTGTGTGGCGCTTATCGTGATGGTGTTCTTCTGGGTAAAAGAGCCGGAGTTGCGCCCGCTTGGCACCTATGAAACCGCAGAGCTGATCACCGTCCTTGATCATTTGGACCAGCAAAAAATCGAATACAAACTGGAAGGAAACACTATCCGTGTTCCGGTCAGTGACTACAACACCATCAAACTCAACATGACCCGCGCGGGCCTGAATCAGAATGATCCGGCTGGTGACGATATTCTGCTTAATGACATGGGCTTTGGCGTTTCCCAGCGCCTGGAGCAGGAGCGTCTGAAACTGAGCCGGGAACGTCAGCTGGCGCAGGCCATCGAGCAAATCCGCCTGGTGCGGAAGGCTCAGGTACTGCTGGCTCTGCCAAAGCAGAGTGTGTTTGTCCGTCATAACCAGGAAGCCTCAGCCACTGTTTTTCTGACTGTTGCAACCGGTAAAACGCTTAACCAGGAAGAGGTCGACTCCATCGTCGATATGGTTGCGAGCGCCGTACCGGGTATGAAACCGACCCGTGTGACGGTGACCGATCAGTTTGGCCGCCTGCTGAGCTCTGGTTCACAGGATCCGATGGCGACCGCCCGCCGCAAAGAGCATGAGCTGGAGCGCCGTCAGGAGCAGGCGCTGCGTGAAAAAATTGACTCGGTACTGATCCCGATTCTGGGTATTGGTAACTACACCGCACAGGTTGATATCGAGCTGGATTTCAGCGCCATCGAGCAGACCCGTAAAAAGTTTGACCCGAATACTCCTGCCACCCGCAGTGAATACACCCTGGAAGACTATAATAACGGTAATGTAGTCGCCGGCGTTCCGGGTGCGCTGAGTAATCAGCCACCGGCAGATGCGTCTATTCCGGAAGATGTTAAACAGATGAAAGATGGTTCGGTGCTGGGTCAGGGTTCGGTGCACAAAGAAGCGACCCGTAACTTTGAGCTGGATACCACCATCAGCCATGAGCGCAGGCAGACCGGCGTGGTGAATCGCCAGACTGTTTCGGTCGCTATCAAAGATAAACCGGTAGTGAACCCGGAGACAGGTGAAGTGACCTATCAGCCACTGGCCCAGGCCGAAGTGGATGCGATTCGATCGGTACTGGTGGGTGCGGTCGGCTTTAACGATGCCCGTGGTGACCTGCTTAACGTGATCAGCATGAAGTTTGCTGAACCGGTGCAGGAGACGGTTGCAGATGTGCCAATCTGGGAGCATCCGAACTTCAACGACTGGATCCGCTGGCTGGCAAGTGCGCTGGTGATCATCGCTATCATTATGATCCTGGTTCGTCCGGCGATGAAGAAACTGCTTAATCCACACACTGAAGATGAAGAAGGCGAATATGGCTCTGATGGCCTGCCGCTGGCCGCTGACGGCGATACCAGCCTGATCGGCAGTGATATTGATGTGGGTGAAACCTTCGAGTTTGGTTCAGGCATTGACCTGCCAAACCTGCATAAAGACGAAGATGTGCTGAAAGCGGTTCGTGCCCTGGTGGCTAACGAACCTGAACTGGCGGCACAAGTTGTGAAGAATTGGGTGACCGATGGCTAACGAACTGACAACCACCGAAAACGGTAACGGCGAAAACGGAACCGACCTTGATATTTCGGAAATCCCGGGTGAAGAGCGTGCTGCGATCCTGCTGCTGAGCCTGAACGAATCTGATGCTGCGGGCATTATCCGCCACCTTGAACCCAAGCAGGTTCAGCGGGTGGGCAGTGCCATGGCCCGTGCGGCGGATTTGAGTTCAGATAAAGTCGCCGTGGTACACCGCGCATTTCTGGAAGATATCCAGAAATACACCAACATCGGTATGGGCAGCGAAGACTTTATGCGTAATGCCCTGGTGGCTGCGCTGGGTGAAGATAAAGCGAATAACCTGGTGGATCAGATCCTGCTGGGTACCGGCTCCAAAGGCCTGGATTCCCTTAAGTGGATGGATCCCCGTCAGGTGGCCAGCATTATCATTAACGAACACCCGCAGATCCAGACCATCGTGTTGTCTTACCTGGAAGCGGATCAGTCAGCCGAAATTCTGTCTCAGTTCCCTGAGCGAGTGCGTCTTGACCTGATGATGCGTATTGCGAATCTGGAAGAGGTTCAGCCATCTGCACTGGCTGAGCTGAATGAGATCATGGAGAAACAGTTCGCTGGTCAGGCTGGTGCTCAGGCTGCCAAGATTGGTGGTACTAAGGCTGCGGCTGAGATCATGAACTTCTTGGACAACAGTATCGAAGGCGTGCTGATGGATCAGATTCGCGAGCAGGACGAAGATATGGCGACCCAGATCCAGGATCTGATGTTCGTATTCGAGAACCTGATCGAGGTAGACGACCAAGGTATCCAGAAACTGCTGCGCGACGTTCCGCAGGATGTGCTGCAAAAAGCCCTCAAGGGTGCCGACGATTCTCTGCAGGAGAAGATCTACAAGAATATGTCCAAGCGTGCTGCCGATATGATGCGCGACGATATCGAGGCGATGCCTCCGGTACGGGTTGCCGACGTGGAAGCAGCCCAGAAAGAAATTCTGGCTGTGGCCCGAAGACTGGCCGACAACGGCGAGATCATGCTCTCCGGTGGTGCGGACGAGTTCCTGTAATCATGGTTCAGGGGTAGTACGATGTCCTTAGAAAGAAAACGCGGATTTTTACGGCCGGAAGAGGACGAAACCGTAGCAGAAGCTCATACCTGGGGTCTGCCGGACTACACCTCTGAAAGCCAGCCGGCAGCGCGGGAAACCGCGCTTAAGTATGACCCGTCCTGGGTACCCAGCTTTGATGAGCCGGAAGAGGAAGAGCCTCAGCCGCTGACTGCTGAAGAGATCGAAGAGATCCGTCAGGCGGCATATCAGGAAGGCATGATTTCTGGCCAGGAAGCGGGCTACAAACAGGGCTATGACAAAGGCAAAGAGGAAGGGCTCGCTGCCGGTCATGCTGAAGGCCTGGAAGCCGGTAAAGCTGAAGGCGTCGCTGCCGGTCAGGAGTTTATCCAGCAGCAGGTCGAACACTTTATGGCGCTGGCCAATCAGTTTGCCCAGCCACTGGAGCTGATGAATGCTCAGGTAGAGCGTCAGCTGGTGGACATGGTACTGCACCTCACCAAAGAAGTGGTGCATATTGAAGTACAGACTAATCCTCAGGTGGTTTTGGATACCGTGCGGGAGTGTGTAGAAGCTCTGCCGGTAGCTGGCCATGCGATCACCATCAAACTCAACCCGGAAGATGAGCAGATCGTTCGTTCTGCCTATGGCGAGAAGGATCTGGATTGCCGTAACTGGACCCTGATGTCTGAACCGTCACTCAACCGGGGGGATGTGCACCTCGAAGCCGGGGAGTCCTCGGTCAGTTATAAAATGGAAGAGCGGATCCGCAGTGTGCTGGAGACTTTCTGTGCGGCTAACCGCCACCAGAGAGGTGACTGATGCTGGCTCTTGAAACCCGTCTTGCGAATTACAAAACCCAGGGGATCACCACCAAAGCGATCGCCTCGGGTAAACTGGTGCGCGTGGTCGGTCTGACCCTTGAAGCCACCGGATGCCGCGCCCCTATCGGCAGTCTCTGCCGGGTGGAAACCCTCAGTGGTGAGATGGAAGCCGAAGTGGTCGGTTTCTCCGGCGATAACCTTTATCTTATGCCGAGCGAGCAGATCGCCGGTATTTTGCCTGGTGCTAAAGTCACTCCTATCACCGCAGAAAGCGGCCTGCCGGTTGGCATGGAACTGCTGGGGCGGGTGATAGACGGCACCGGTAATCCTATCGATGGCCTTGGTGAAATCTATACCGCTCAGCGGGCCAAATTCAGTGCTGATCCTATCAATCCGCTGGCGCGTAAACCCATTTCTGAACCGCTTGATGTTGGTCTGAAGGCGGTTAATGGCCTGCTTACCGTGGGTAAAGGCCAGCGTATCGGCCTGTTTGCCGGTTCAGGTGTGGGTAAATCGGTCACACTTGGCATGATGACCCGCGGCACTACAGCTCAGGTAGTCGTGGTTGGACTGATTGGTGAACGGGGACGCGAAGTTAAGGAATTTATTGAAGAGATCCTGGGGACTGAAGGTCGCCAGCGTTCTGTCGTGGTCGCAGCTCCGGCCGACGCTTCACCCCTGATGCGTCTCAAAGGTTGTCAGACCGCGCTGACTATCGCGGAGTATTTCCGTGATCAGGGGCTTGATGTCCTGTTGTTGATGGATTCACTGACCCGTTTTGCTCAGGCTCAGCGTGAAATCGCCCTGTCGGTCGGCGAACCACCGGCGACCAAAGGTTACCCGCCGTCAGTGTTTGCCAAGCTTCCTGCGCTGGTGGAGCGCGCCGGTAACGGCGGGCCGGATCAGGGCTCAATTACCGCATTCTTTACCGTTCTTACTGAAGGGGATGACCTTCAGGACCCGATTGCCGATGCCTCGCGGGCAATTCTCGATGGCCATATTGTGCTGTCGCGTGAACTGGCGGATGCCGGTCATTACCCTGCGATTGATGTTGAGAAATCGGTCAGCCGGGTAATGCCACAGATCGTAACCGACGAGCACATGCTGATGGCCAAAGGTGTCCGTCAGGTGCTGTCACTGTGTCGTAAAAACCAGGACCTGGTTTCCATTGGCGCGTATAAGCCTGGCAGTGATCCTGCCATTGATGCTGCTTTCACCCTTAAGCCTAAGCTGGATATGTTCTCCCAGCAGATGATGGGTGACTCGGTACCGTATGACATGTGTGTCAACATGCTGAAAAGCATCATGCAGCCGGCTCAATAAGTGGGATAAGGCATGGAGAACGCACTGGAATTTCTGCTGGAACAGGCAAAAGAACACGAATCTCAGGCTGTGCTCGCGCTTAACAAGGCCAGGGCAGAGCTGGACAACTACTACCAGCAGCTGAAGCAGATCGAGCAGTATCGTCTCGATTATTGTAATCAGCTGGTCGAGCGCGGAATGGCGGGTCTGACTGCCAGTCAGTACGGTCACCTTAACCGCTTCCTTACCCAGCTCGATGAAACCCTTTCCAAACAAAAGCAGGCTGAGAGCCATTTCAAAGAGCAGGTTGATAACTGCCAGGAGTTCTGGCTTAACCAGCGTAAACAGCGCCGCTCTTACGAGTGGATGCTGGAGAAAAAAGCCGAAGAAAAGCGCCTCCGGGAAGAGAAGCAGGAACAGAAGCTCAATGATGAGTTTGCTACCCTGCAATACGCCCGCCGTATGCGCTGAGCCATACTGTAAAACCAAATTTGGTCTGATTATTGCATGGACTATTGCTGTGATAATTGCACAATTTGTGGCAAACGATAGTCAGCCAGCGCCTTCAGGTACAACACCCGGGTCTGGTATCCAGGCTTCCGTGTCGGACACGGCAACAGTGAGAACAGGTTATGGGTCAACAATCATTAGCGGTTTCTGAAGTCTCAAAATCCTCCCCCCTGATGGGAAAATCCAGCTCGTCTGCAAAGCAAGGCTCTGAATCAGAAGGGTTTATTGATGCGCTTAAGTCCGCTTTCTCCGGTAAAGAAGCCAGCCCGGCGGAGTCTGCAGAGGGCGCTGAAAAGGCTGCTCCGGCAGAAGGTGCTGATAAGGCAGTTGACGTGGACGCAGAGGTGGCGGCCGAAGAAGGCAGTGAGGAGTCGACCAAAGCGTTGCTGGAGCAGGGGGGCGGTGAGGTTGCCGAAGACGGCAAGGCTCTGCCATCTGACGAAACGGCGCAGACACCGGCAGATGGAAGAGTTCAGGCCGATCAGGCTATGGATGAGAGCAGTGAACTGCTCGGCAGGCTGGATCAGGCCAATCAGACTCTCAAGCCCGGGTCTCCGGAAAGTGCGCTGACAGATGGTGAGCAGGCCGTTGTTGCCGGCGCTGGCGCTTCATTGGCAGCAAAACAGTTGCAAAAATCCGGTGAAAAGCCGGATGGAGAAAAGTTGCAGACCAGTGGTGACACTTCATCAGAGATACAGACTGTGCAGGGCGTGAAAGACAGTCCTGGTGGTAAAGAGAATATTGACTGGGCAGCAGCGGGCTCTGGCGCCGTTGCCGGTGCGGCAATGGCGGGCAAACCGGGCCCGGAGGATACCCTGAAAACGGCTGAACTGCAGGCGGAAGTTTCGGTTAACGCTCAGGCCGGAATGCCTGCTTCTGGAGCTGGCGCCGCGGATGAAGTGGCACTGGTGGCCGCTGGTTCGGGTGCTGCGCTTGCCGCAGCCGGATCTGAATCACAGCAGGGGATTGAAAACACAGAGTCTCAGGTGATTGAATGGAAGTCACAGGCAGCTCCGGCCGGAGATGCCCAGACTGAGCTTGCAACCCGGTTTCAGGATGTTAACGCGCAACAGACAGATATTGATGGCAACGTTGTTGCCGCCGGAGCAGGTGCCGGAGTGGCCGTAGCGGCCAGCGGGCAGCTCGAGCAGAGTCAGCCGGATCCGGATGCCCTGAGTGAACACGATTATGTCGAACCTATGTGGAGCAGTGTTGGCGCGCAAAATCAGCCTGTGACTGAGCAGCTTGCCGCCGGAGCCAAAGATCCGGTTGTGGCAAAAACCGCAGCAGCTCTTGCCGGGGCGGGTATGGCCGCTCAGCTTAACAATCCGGTGTCGGCTTCTATGCCGGCAGATAAGGCAGCGCTGAGTGGTGCAGAGCAGGCTGTTGCCGGTGGTGCTAGTTCTGCATTTGCTGCGGGTCAGGCTGCGAACTCTCTGGCCGCCGCCGGAGCACCTGCCGCCATGCTGCATCCTGAAGCCAGCGCCGCATCGGCTAAAGCGGTGCATGGCGCGGCAGCCGGCGCAGCGGCAGTAGCAGCTCTTGCGGGTGGCAGGGACAAGTCATCCCATGAGCCGGGCGGAGAGAAAGCCGAATTTGCTCATCAAATCGCCGCCGCTGCCGGTCAGCAGGGAACGGCTCAGCTTCGTGCTGAAGGACCTCAGGCTCAGGCGGCGAGTCAGCCTCCGTTAACCCTGAATCGCGAAATGGCCGGTGAGCAGCTGGCAGAGCGGGTTCAGATGATGATGTCCAAAAACCTTAAAAATGTAGATATTCGCCTCGACCCGCCAGAGCTGGGCAGACTGCACATCCGGATGACTATGCACAATGATACCGCTTCGGTGCAGTTTACCGTGGCCAGCCAGCAAACCCGGGATATGGTTGAACAGGCAATGCCCAGATTAAGGGAAATGTTGGCTCAGCAGGGTTTACAGCTTGCAGATACGTCCGTTCAGCAGCAAAATGCAGGACAACAGCAACAAAGTCAGTATCTTGCGGGGCAAGAGGGTTCCGGTAAGGGGCAGGGCGGCATTTTTGATGCTGAAGACGGGCTGAATGCAGACGACGTCACGGAAGTGAATGTGGATGTGGCATCCAAACGTGATGGAATCAGTTTTTACGCTTAAGATTAACCCATTGAAGAATAAAACAGACAGAGAAGGTTATGGCTGACGAGCAAACCCCGGAAACCGAAGCGGCAGGTGGAAAAAAGAAACTCATTATTATCGTCGTGGCACTGGTCGTGCTGATGGCGGTAGGCGGCGGAGCGGCATTCTTCCTGCTTGGCTCCGGCGATGAAGAGCCGGTAGTGGAAGACGTGGCAGCGATACCGGTGGTCGCACCGGCATCTTATGTGAACATTGCCCAGCCATTTCTGTTTAACGCCAGCGACGATAAGCGCGACCGCATGGTACAGATAAAAGTACAGCTGATGGTCCGCGGTTCGGAAAATGAACAACTGGCCCGACATCACTCTCCGCTGATCGAAAGTACCCTGCTGGCGACATTTGGCGTGGCGACTGTGGATCAGCTGCGAAGCCCGATGGGCCGGACCAAACTGCGCGATCAGGCGACGGAAGATATTAAGGCTGCACTGACCGAACTGGTCGGCCAGCCCGTAATTGAGAAAGTATTGTTTACCGACTTTGTAATGCAATAGGGATAACGTGACGGATCTATTAAGCCAGGACGAAATTGATGCGTTGTTGCACGGTGTCGATGACGTCGAAGAAGATGAGATAGACGAGGTCGAGGCCTCCTCCGGGGACGCCGTCAGTTTCGATTTCTCTTCTCAGGACCGGATTGTCCGGGGCCGGATGCCGACCCTGGAGCTTATCAACGAGCGTTTCGCCCGTCACATGCGTATCAGCCTGTTTAACATGCTGCGCAAGACGGCGGAAGTCTCTATCAACGGCGTACAGATGATGAAGTTCGGTGAGTATCAGAACACCCTGTACGTGCCGACCAGTCTGAACATGGTACGTTTTCGCCCGTTGAAAGGCACCGCACTGGTAACCATGGAAGCCAGGCTGGTGTTTATTCTGGTGGAGAACTTCTTCGGTGGTGACGGTCGTTTCCACGCCAAAATCGAAGGCCGGGAGTTCACTCCAACTGAACGTCGGATCATTCAGTTGCTGCTGAAAATCGTCTTTGAGGACTACAAAGAAGCCTGGTCTCCGGTTATGGGTGTTGAGTTTGATTACCTGGATTCAGAAGTGAACCCGAGTATGGCTAACATCGTCAGCCCGACCGAAGTGATCGTGGTCAGCAGTTTCCATATTGAAGTGGACGGCGGCGGTGGTGATTTCCACGTGGTGATGCCGTACTCCATGGTCGAACCTATTCGTGAACTGCTCGATGCCGGTGTGCAGTCGGACAAGATGGAAACCGACGTTCGCTGGAGCACGGCACTTAAAGAAGAGATCATGGATGTGCCGGTTAACTTCCGGGTTAACCTTCTTGAGCGTGATATTTCCCTGCGGGATCTGATGGAGCTCCGGCCCGGCGATATTATCCCAATCGAAATGCCTGAGCATGCCACTATGTTTGTGGAAGAGCTGCCAACATACCGGGTGAAGATGGGCCGTTCAGGTGAGAAGATAGCGGTCCAGGTATCCGAGAAAATCAGACGTCCGGATGTGGTGAAGACCGATCTGGCCTTTTTAAGTAATGACATGGTTTCTGAACTCGATGGTGAGGAAGAGGACCAGACAGAATACAGACGTGAATAGGTGACAAAATGGATCCAAGTGATGACCAAAAACTGGCGGACGAATGGGCGGCAGCCCTGGGTGAAGACCCGTTAGCCAGCCAGGCTGAAGAGGTGGAAGCCGCACCGCTTGAAGAGCTGAGAGATGAATCGACACCTATCAGTGATGATGAGCGCCGTAAGCTCGATACCATTATGGATATTCCGGTCACCATTTCGATGGAGGTCGGCCGTTCGCAGATCAGCATCCGTAACCTGCTGCAGCTTAACCAGGGCTCAGTGGTAGAGCTGGAGCGCGTTGCCGGTGAATCGCTGGATGTACTGGTCAACGGTACCCTGATCGCCCACGGCGAAGTGGTGGTGGTTAACGATAAGTTTGGTATCCGTCTTACCGATGTGATCAGCCAGACAGAGCGTATTAAGAAACTAAGGTAAGTGATGAAAAGGATTTTGGTGTGCTGGCTGCTGCCCCTGCCTGCGCTGGCAGCCACCAGTGCCAGTCAAATCGACCTTGCAACCACCTTTGGGTCGTTGCTGTTTGTCATCGCTTTTATCCTGTTTCTTGCCTGGCTGCTTAAGCGCATGCGTCTGCCTGCGATGAGCGGTCAGAGCGGACTTAAAGTGGTTCGTCAGCTTCCGGTCGGCACGAAAGAGCGGCTGATGGTAGTTCAGGCGGGCGAAGAGCAGTTTCTTATCGGTGTCACCGGTCAGTCGATCAATATGCTCGCTAAGCTGGAAACACCGCTCGAAGAAGGAGACGTCAGTGCGTCACCTTTCGCTTCTCAACTCGGTCAATTATTGAAGAAAGATGAGAAAAAATAACTACTTCGCTGCCTTTTTGGCAGCGTTTTTACTGCTGTTTACCCCCCTGTCTGTGCTGGCTCAGGAAGCACTGGCGGGCGCTGTGCCGCCGGGAACGGCGGGCAGTGAAAGCGTGACAGTTCAGGAAATGAAAAGCGATACCGGTGCCAGCAATCTGGTGGTGTCCGGTCCGCCGGGCAGCGGTATTCCGGCACTGACGGTGACCACAAATCCTGATGGCAGTGAAGATTACTCAATTAACCTGCAGATCCTGGCACTGATGACCCTGCTTGGCTTCCTGCCGGCGATGGTGATCCTGATGACCTCATTCACCCGTATTGTGGTAGTGATGTCGATTTTGCGTCAGGCCATGGGTCTTCAGCAAACACCATCTAACCAGGTCATCATCGGCATCGCCATCTTTCTGACCTTTTTTATTATGTCGCCGGTAATCGATAAGGTGAATCAGGATGCGATACAGCCTTATGTGAACGAACAGGTGACGGCCAAACAGGCTTTCAGCCTGGCGCAGGCACCGATGAAAGAGTTTATGCTCAAGCAGACCCGGGTTAAGGACCTGGAGACGTTCGTTAACATCGCCGGAAGCGATGTGACTGCGCCGGAGGACGTGCCGATGAGCGTGCTTATCCCGGCGTTTATCACCTCTGAGCTTAAGACCGCGTTTCAGATAGGCTTTATGCTGTTTTTGCCGTTTCTGATCATCGACCTTGTGGTGGCATCGGTACTGATGGCCATGGGTATGATGATGCTTTCACCGATGATCGTATCCCTGCCGTTTAAACTTATGTTGTTTGTACTGGTCGACGGCTGGAACCTTATCCTGTCCACACTGGCAGGCAGCTTTGCCATATAGGGGACGCCATGACACCTGAAATGTTTGTTGACCTGTTTCGTGAAGCGCTGTGGATGGTGCTGATCATGGTGTGTGCCATTATCATCCCCAGCCTGATGATCGGTCTGATAGTCGCTATTTTTCAGGCCGCGACCTCAATCAACGAACAAACCCTGAGCTTTCTGCCACGTCTTATCGTCACCCTGCTGGCGCTGATGCTGTTTGGTCACTGGATGACGACCCTGCTGATGGACTTCTTCTTTGGCATGATTGAACGCATGCCCCAGGTACTGTATTAGGGGCGGTTATGGAGTTTCCTGCCAGCCTGGCCATGGATTGGATCGCCAATTACTTCTGGCCCTATACCCGCATTGCCGCCATGCTGATGGTGATGACCGTAACCGGTGCACGATTTGTTTCCACACGGATCCGTTTATATATGGGGCTGGCAATCACTTTTGCTGTGATGCCGGCGCTTCCTGCAGTACCTCAGAATCTTGAACTGCTCTCCTTTGCCGGTTTTCTTACCACGTTTGAGCAGGTGGTGATTGGTGTGGCGATGGGTATGGTGACCCAGTTTATGCTCCAGACGTTTGTTGTTCTTGGTCAGATCCTGGGTATGCAGTCGAGCCTGGGTTTTGCATCTATGGTGGATCCGGCTAACGGACAGAATACCCCTTTGCTTGGTCAGCTGTTTATGTTTCTTGCGACCATGTTTTTTCTCGCCACCGACGGGCACCTGCAGATGATCCAGCTGGTGGTACTGAGCTTTCGTACCCTGCCAATTGGAGAGGGGGCACTCAACACGGTGGATTACCGTGAGCTGGCACAATGGTTTGGTATAATGTTTAAGACAGCGCTGAGTATGTCGCTGTCGGGGATCATCGCGCTGCTGACTATCAACATGTCGTTCGGTGTGATGACCAGGGCAGCACCACAGCTGAACATTTTCTCGCTTGGCTTTGCATTTGCACTGTTGGTGGGTCTTTTGCTCTGCTGGTACATCATCGCGGGTATTTTTGCTCACTATGACCTGTACTGGCAGGTTGGACAGGAACAAATATGTCGTCTGATCCGGCTTAATTGCTAGGAAGCAGGCGCTAAACATCGGAGGCAGGATTGGCTGAGTCTGACGGTCAGGAACGCACAGAAGACGCCACGCCCAGGCGGTTAAAACAGGCGCGTGAAAAAGGCCAGGTCGCCCGTTCAAAAGAGCTGGCTTCGGTTTCAGTGCTTGTGGTGGGATCGGTATCGCTGATGATGTTTGGCGAGGGTCTCGCACGCGGTCTGTTTGTGATCATGTCCCGTTTCTTCTCCCTGACCCGTGAAGAAATTTTCGACCCGGCCAAGCTTGTCGATATTATTTCCGGAGCGCTGCTCCACCTGCTGCTCCCAATGCTGATGATACTGGTGACGCTGTTTGTCGCTGCGCTGATTGGTGCTGCCGGTGTTGGCGGGATCAGCTTCTCTGTCGAAGCAGCGATGCCCAAGCTGTCGAAAATGAACCCGCTCTCCGGCCTGAAACGTATGGTTGGTTTGCAGAGTTGGGTCGAGCTGCTCAAGTCCATCTTAAAAGTCATCCTGGTGGCCGGGGTGGCGTTTTATCTTATTCAGTCCGCCAGGGAAGACCTGTTTCAGCTCAGCCTGGACCTTTTCCCGGCCAATATCTTTCACGCACTGGATATTTTGCTCAATTTCATCCTGCTGATCAGTTGCTCACTGCTGGTAGTGGTCGCCATCGATATTCCGTTCCAGATCTGGCAGCACGCCAACCAGCTGAAAATGACCAAGCAGGAAGTGAAGGACGAATACAAAGAGACCGAAGGTAAGCCGGAAGTCAAAGGCCGTATCCGTATGCTCCAGCGTGAAGCTGCCCAGCGCCGGATGATGGCAGACGTACCCCAGGCAGATGTTATCGTCACCAACCCGGAACACTTCTCGGTTGCGCTGCGTTATGACCAGAAAAAAGACCGGGCACCAATCGTGGTTGCCAAGGGTACCGACCATATTGCGCTTAAAATCCGTGAAATCGCCCGGGAACACGATATCTATGTTGTCCCGGCACCGCCTTTGGCCCGTGCTCTTTACCACACCACCGAGCTGGAACAGGAAATCCCTGACGGCCTGTTCGTTGCTGTGGCTCAGGTCCTCGCCTATGTCTTCCAGCTTAAACAGTTCCGCCGCCGCGGAGGCGAACGTCCAACCCTGAAACCGGAGAACATGCAGATCCCGCCGGAGATGAGGTACTAACGGAGTTCGGGGTAAGAGATGATGTTCAAGGCAAGGTGTGGCTTGACACATGGCCTGGGGTATCAGACTTCGGGCTCTGGGCTCTGGGCTCTGGGCTCTGGGCTCTGGGCTCTGGGCTCTTGGCCCAGCGCCGCGTGCCCAGTGCCCAGGGCCTTTCCCACCCGCCACTTTTTTGACTCGCTATTGGGCTCAAAAATTGCATAATTAAGCCCAATGTGATTTTCTCCCAATAAATCTGATACTTAAGACGTATGAAACTGAGCCTGCCTTTTGCGGATAAGCTGCCAAAACTGCCCGGACGTTCGATGCCGGCGATTGGTGCTCCGGTAACCGTACTTGCGACCCTGGCAATGGTGGTATTGCCAATGCCGCCGTTCCTGCTCGATTTGATGTTTACCTTCAACATCGCGCTGGCGATGGTGGTGCTGCTGGTCACCGTGTATACCCGCCGTCCGCTCGACTTTGCGGCTTTCCCGACGGTACTGCTGATTGCGACGCTGCTGCGTCTGGCGCTGAACGTGGCTTCAACCCGTGTGGTACTGCTGTATGGTCACGAAGGGGGCAACGCCGCCGGTAACGTGATTGAAGCGTTTGGTAGCGTGGTGATAGGTGGTAACTACGCCGTTGGTCTGGTGGTGTTCCTTATCCTGATGATCATCAACTTCATGGTGGTTACCAAAGGTGCCGGCCGTATTTCTGAAGTAAGTGCCCGCTTTACCCTTGATGCCCTTCCAGGTAAGCAGATGGCGATCGATGCTGACCTGAACGCCGGTCTTATTGACCAGGAGCAGGCGCGTACCCGCCGCTTTGAGGTAACCAAGGAAGCGGATTTCTACGGTTCGATGGATGGTGCGTCCAAGTTCGTAAAAGGGGATGCCATTGCCGGTATCCTTATTCTGTTTATCAACATTCTCGGTGGCCTTTCTATCGGTATGATCCAGCATGATGTCGGTTTTGGGGACGCGGTGCAGATCTATACCCTTCTGACCATCGGTGATGGTCTGGTTGCTCAGATCCCGTCACTGCTGCTCTCTATCGGCGCAGCGATCATGGTGACCCGTCAGAACACCGATGAAGATATGGGTGAACAGGTGGTCTTCCAGCTGTTCGACAACCCCAAAGCCCTGATGATCACCGCGGCTATCCTGGGTGTGATGGGTATTGTTCCGGGTATGCCACACTTTGCTTTCCTGCTTCTGGCAACACTGGCTGGTGGCGGTGCTTACTTTATGACTAAAAAGCAGAAGGATAAAGACGATCCGAACAAGCTTCCGGCCAAAACCGATGCCGAGCCGGTAGCGCAGAAAGAGCTCTCCTGGGATGACGTGCAGCCGGTTGATGTGATTGGCCTGGAAGTGGGTTACCGCCTGATCCCGCTGGTGGACCGTGAGCAGGGTGGTGAACTGCTTGAGCGGGTCAAGGGGGTGCGTAAAAAGCTGTCGCAGGACTTTGGTTTTCTTATTCCGGCCGTTCATATCCGGGATAACCTGGAACTGCCGCCAAACAGCTACCGTATTACCCTGATGGGCGTCGCAGTCGGTGAAGCCGAAATACGGGCGGACAAAGAGCTGGCAATCAACCCGGGCCAGGTCTATGGCATGGTGGAAGGTGAACCGACGATTGATCCGGCATTTGGCCTGGAAGCGGTCTGGGTGAGCGATGATCACCGTGAAACGGCTCAGGCGCTCGGCTACACAGTGGTAGATGCATCAACGGTGCTGGCGACTCACATGAGTCAGTTGCTGACCAACAACGCCTCTCAGCTTATTGGCCACGAAGAAGTGCAGAATCTGCTGGAAATGCTGGGCCGAAGCTCACCGAAACTGGTCGAGTCTTTTGTGCCGGATCAGCTGCAGTTGGGTGTGGTGGTGAAAGTGCTGCAGAACCTGCTTAATGAAGCGATTCCAATTCGGGATATCCGCACGATCGTTCAAACCCTGTCGGAGTACGCGAGCAAGAGTCAAGAACCTGACATCCTGACCGCGGCTGTCCGTATTTCACTTAAGCGACTAATTGTTCAGGAAATCAATGGTATAGAGCCAGAGCTTCCTGTGATAACTTTGATTCCAGAGCTGGAACAAATCTTGCATCAGACCATGCAGGCGTCAGGAGGTGAGTCCGCAGGCATTGAGCCCGGGCTGGCTGAACGGCTTCAGGCCTCCCTGAGTCAGGCGACTCACGATCAGGAACTGAAAGGCGAACCGGCGGTGTTACTGACGTCAGGTGTATTGCGAACCACACTTGCCAAGTTTGTGAAAAACACCATACCTAACCTGAGGGTACTCTCATACCAGGAAATCCCGGATGAGAAACAAATCCGGATAGTTCAGGCCGTTGGAAACTAAGCTATCCCGTAACAGTGGAATACGATTTTGAAGATTAAACGTTTTTTTGCCAAAGACATGCGCACTGCCCTGATGCAGGTGAAAGAAGAGCTCGGCTCTGATGCGGTGATCATGTCAAATAAGCGCGTCTCCGGCGGAGTCGAGATCGTCGCTGCGGTTGATGGCGAATCAGCGGCTTCAGGGCAGGGTGCCCGTACCCAGCAGGCACGCGCACCACAGGCACAGTACTCTTCTGCGCCACGCAGCCGCACAGACCAGGCCGGGCGCAGAGAGCTTCAGGAAGACAAAGTCAGCCTTGGTGGTGCCGGTGGCTCCATGACCAAACGTTTTGCCAGCATGCTGAAGCAATACAGTAGCGGCGTCGAAGAAGAGAAAGAAACCGAAGCAGATTCACTGGCAGCGCTGCTGCAGCGCCAGTCACCCCGTGAAGGTGGTGCCCGTACTCAGCAGCCACAAAGCCGTTATGGCTCCGCACAGTCAGGATCGCTGGCAGAAGAGTCAGGGCTGGCGAAGCTGCTGGCCCAGGACGCGCAGCCCGCGCGCAATAAACCGCGCCTGGACCCGACCCGTTTTGATAAAGGCCAGCCTGCCCAGTCATCCGGTTCGGCTGAAGAGCTGGAAAACATGCGCGAAGAGATGACCTCTATCCGTCGCCTGCTGGAGCATCAGGTCTCCGGCCTGATGTGGCAGGAAGTTGAGCGCCGTGAACCGCTCCGCGCCATGCTGATCAAACGTCTGGAGCGCATGGGTGTTTCTCAGACCCTGGCCGATCAGATGGCCTGTTATATTCCGGAAGAAACCCCGCCGGTCCACGCATGGAAAGCCCTGCTGGGACTGGTATCTGACCAGATCACCACGCCAAGGGAAGACATCCTGCGCCGCGGTGGTGTGGTAGCACTGCTTGGCCCGACCGGTGTGGGGAAAACCACTACCATCGCCAAGCTGGCTGCCCGTGCTGCCATGGAGTATGGCTCTGACAATGTAGCCCTGGTAACGACAGATACCTACCGGATAGGTGCCCATGAGCAACTGGCCATTTATGGAAGAATTATGGGTTGTCCGGTACGGGTTGCTAAAGATTCTGATCAGCTGGCCGAAGTAATATATCAGCTTAGAAATCGAAGACTTATCTTAATTGATACTGCAGGGATGGGGCAGCGTGATGTAAGGCTGTCCGAGCAGTTGGAAACCCTGATGCAGGAGAGCGGCGAAGCCATCAGCAGTTACCTGGTGTTGCCGGCCACTGCTCAGCGCAAGGTATTGCAGGAAACCATTGACCACTTTAAACGGATTCCGCTCAGTGGCTGTATTTTAACCAAGCTGGATGAATCCCTGAGTTTGGGGGAAGTGATCAGTGTGGTTATCGAGAATGCACTTCCGGTGGCATATATTGCCAACGGGCAGCGCGTACCGGAGGACATAGTGATCGCACAACCTAAGTACATGCTCGCAAAAGCAAATGAGTTACTTGAGAAATCAACAGAAGATGAACCTCACTACTGGAACAGCGACAACCAGGAACTCTAGGCGGCGGACGATAATGAACAAAGATATGATACATGATCAAGCCAGCGGCCTCCGCCGCTTAACTCAGCCAACCCTGACCAAGGTTATAGCCGTGTCCGGGGGTAAAGGTGGTGTCGGTAAAACCAACGTGACTCTGGGAATGGCGATGTGTATGGCCAGACAGGGTAAGAAAGTCGTGGTACTGGACGCTGACCTTGGTCTTGCCAATGTGGATGTCATGTTGGGGATCCGGGCTAAACGCAACCTGGGTCACGTACTGGCCGGGGAATGCAGCCTGCAGGATGCGATGGTAGAAGGGCCTCACGGGGTTAAAATCATTCCTGCGACTTCCGGAACCAAATCCATGACCGAACTGACACCTGCGCAGCACGCCGGGCTTATCCGTGCTTTTGGCAGCCTGGAAGAAGAGATGGATGTGCTGCTGGTTGATACTGCAGCCGGCATTTCAGATATGGTTGTGAGTTTTTGCCGCGCTGCTCAGGATGTAGTGGTAGTAGTTTGTGATGAACCTACGTCAATTACCGATGCGTATGCTTTAATTAAGCTGTTGAGTCGTGAACATCAGGTTCAGCGCTTCAAGATTGTGGCCAATATGGTCAGAAGTTACCGGGAAGGACGAGAATTGTTTGCAAAGTTGACCTTGGTCACAGAGCGATTTCTCAATGTGAGCCTTGAGCTCGTCGCATGTATCCCGCTAGATGATAAAGTTAGGCAAGCGGTTAAAAAACAAAAAATTGTCGTTGATGCTTTCCCTCGCTCGCCTGCTGCATTAGCATTAAGCTCTTTAGCGAATAAAGCTCTCACATGGCCAATTCCGAAAACGCCAAGTGGACATTTAGAGTTTTTTGTAGAACGCTTACTGAATAACACAGAAGTAGCAGGAGAGCCTTTTAGTGAATAAGGCGCTGACATATGATCAATTTGGGAATCCCGGCAACCAATCGGCGTTCTTGGAACGTTATTCCGATTTGGTCAAGCGCATCGCACACCATTTGATTGGCCGTTTGCCCCCGAGTGTACTGGTTGAGGACCTCATCCAGGCTGGCATGATTGGCCTGATTGAGGCTCAGCAGAACTATGATGGCTCGAAAGGGGCCAGTTTCGAGACCTACGCGGGTATCCGTATCCGCGGGGCTATGCTCGATGAAATGCGCCGGGGCGACTGGGTGCCCCGTTCAGTGCATAAAGTGAACCGGACTATCAGCAGCGCAATAAATGAGCTGGAATCGCAACTGAATCGTGACCCGACTGATGCAGAAGTAGCCAAACACCTGAATATGTCGCTGGATCAGTACCATAATGCGCTGACTGATATAAACTGTTCCCGTCTGATAGGGATAGAAGACCTTGGCGTCTCTGAAGATGCCATTTCTCCTCACGAATCATCGGATGATCACTCTCCTTTCAAAGGGGTTGCTGACGACTCATTCCGCCATGCGCTGATTGAGTCAATCAAGACCCTGCCGGAAAGAGAAGCTCTTGTTCTTTCACTTTATTACGATGAAGAGCTAAATTTAAAAGAAATAGGGGCTGTGTTGGACGTAAGCGAATCCCGCGTAAGTCAGATACACAGCCAGGCAATGCAACGTCTGCGTGCTAAGCTTAGAGCGTGGACAGATAATGAGTAATAACACTGACTTTGACCTCAGTGGAGGCGATTTTGAATAAAAATATGAAGATCCTCATTGTTGATGACTTCTCAACAATGCGTCGTATTGTCAAGAACTTGCTGCGTGACCTGGGTTTTAACAACACCCAGGAAGCGGACGACGGTTTGACTGCGCTACCTATGCTTAAAAAAGGTGAGTTTGACTTCGTAGTCACTGACTGGAACATGCCGGGAATGCAGGGGATTGACCTTCTGAAAAATATTCGCGCGGATGAAGAACTGAAGCACCTCCCTGTACTGATGATCACAGCGGAAGCAAAGCGTGAGCAGATCATTGAAGCTGCTCAGGCTGGTGTAAACGGCTATATCGTTAAACCGTTTACAGCGGCGACTCTGAAAGAGAAGCTCGACAAAATTTTTGAGCGTCTCTGAGTCGATTGTCACGCTGATTACATCGTCACCGATTAACAGGCGAAAAGGGCATTCTAAGCATGATTTCATTAGAGCAGGCGAAGCAACTTGTTGAACTGCTGGAGCAGGAGCGCCAGCAGGAAGCAAATGATCTTGTCAGAAGCATCGTCAGGCCCGTGGATAACCCGGTTATCCAGGAGGTTGGACAGCTGACCCGTGAACTGCATGACTCGCTGCAACAGTTTCGCTATGACCACCGTCTGAGCGAGATCGCCAAGGATGATATTCCTGACGCGCGTGATCGCCTGGAATACGTTATTGAGAAAACGGAATCGGCTGCCAACCGCACTATGGATGCGGTGGAGCGTTCACTGCCGATGGCGGATAACCTGCACGGTCACCTGATGAAGGTTCGTCCTCAGTGGAATGAACTGATGAAGGGGCGAATTGAGCTCAGTGAGTTCAAGGCGCTGTGTCACAGCATTGATGCTTTGATGGTTCAGGTTGAAGGTGACAGTTCTGAGCTTCGCAGTCAGTTGACTGACATTCTGATGGCTCAGGATTTTCAGGACTTAACAGGTCAGATCATACGACGCGTAATTACGCTGGTTCGTGAAGTTGAAGACCGGCTTGTCGAAATTTTGACAGCCTTTGGTGTTGAGCAACAAGAAGAGCAAAAACAAGAGGCATCGGGTAAGAGTAAAACGGAACCGGAAGGTCCGATTATTAACCCGCATGAAAGGGATGACACAGTTTCTTCACAAGACGACGTCGATGATTTGCTGTCGAGTCTTGGCTTCTAGGGGTACTATATGAGCTACGATTTAGACGAAGATATCCTACAGGATTTTTTAATTGAGGCCGGAGAGATTCTGGAGCTGCTTTCTGAGCAGCTGATTGAACTGGAAAATAATCCGGATGACAGGGATCTGCTTAACGCTATCTTCCGCGGTTTCCATACCGTTAAAGGTGGTGCTGGCTTCCTTGCACTGACTGAGCTGGTTGATGCCTGTCACGGTGCGGAGAACGTGTTTGACATTCTGCGTAACGGGCAGCGTGAAGTAACCGCCGACCTGATGGACACCATCCTTCAGGCTCTTGATGCGGTGAACATCATGTTCGCAGCCGTACAGGAGCGTGAGCCTTTGACACCGGCAGACCCTGCACTGCTCGAAGAGCTGCACAGGCTGAGTAAGCCAGCTTCGGCAGACGAGCAGGCTGCAGCCGAGCCAGAACCAGTCGTTGTCGCACCAGAACCTGAGCCAGTGGTTACCCCTGAACCTGTTGTTGAGACTCCGCAGCCTCAGGCGGGATCTCAGGCTTCGTCTATCGACGAAATCACTCAGGATGAATTCGACAAGCTGCTTGATGAGCTGCATGGGGCGGGTAACGCACCAAGTGCAGCGGCAGCACCAGCTGCTGCTCCAGCTCAGCCAACTGCGCCTGCCGCGCCTGCCGCCGGTGGTGATGACATCACTGACGATGAGTTTGAAAAGCTGCTCGATGAGTTGCATGGCAGCGGTAAAGCGCCGGGCGCCGGAGCTGCGGCTCCAACGCCACCACCTGCAGCGCCAACACCACCGCCAGCGGCACCAGCTGCTGCCGGTGACAGCGATCTGATGACCGACGACGAGTTTGAGAAACTGCTCGACGAATTGCACGGTCAGGGTAAAGGCCCTTCAATCGAAGAGCTTGAGATGGCGACCAGGCCAGCTGAGCCTAAGCCGGCCGCACCTAAGCCGGCGGCAGCAAAACCTGCCGCACCTAAAGCTGAAGCACCTCAGCCGGCTGAGCCAGCCAAACCTGCACCGGCTCCTGCGCCGGCAGCAAAAGCGGCGCCACCTGCCAAAGCAGAAGCGAAAGCACCTGTGGCAGCGAAAGATACCAAGAAACCTCAGGCTGAAGCGACCGTACGTGTTGATACCTCTACTCTTGACGACATCATGAATATGGTCGGTGAGCTGGTTCTGGTACGAAACCGTCTGGTGAGCCTGGGCCTGAACAGTAACGACGAAGAAATGTCGAAAGCGGTTGCCAACCTGGATGTGGTAACGGCGGATCTGCAGGGCGCGGTAATGAAAACCCGCATGCAGCCAATCAAGAAAGTCTTTGGACGCTTCCCGCGGGTTGTACGTGACCTTGCGCGCAGCCTGAAAAAAGACATTGTGCTGGAAATGCGCGGTGAAGATACCGACCTGGATAAAAACCTGGTTGAAGCTCTGGCCGATCCATTGATTCACCTGGTACGTAACTCGGTAGACCACGGTATTGAAATGCCGGATGCCCGTGTTGCGGCAGGTAAGTCCCGTACCGGTAAGGTGATCCTTTCTGCGTCTCAGGAAGGTGATCACATTCAGCTGGCTATCGTGGATGACGGTGGCGGTATGGACGCAGATAAGCTGCGTGGTATTGCAGTTAACCGTGGTCTGATGGACGCTGATGCGGCTGCAAGGCTGACACCAAAAGAGTGTTACAACCTGATCTTTGCGCCAGGTTTCTCGACCAAAGAACAGATTTCAGATATCTCCGGACGTGGTGTGGGTATGGACGTGGTGAAAACCGCGATTAACACCCTTAATGGTTCGATTGATATCGACTCTGAGATGGGTAAAGGTACCCGTATCACCATCAAGGTACCACTGACTCTGGCGATTCTGCCTACCCTGATGGTTGGTGTATCCGGACAGCCGTTTGCGCTGCCACTGGCAAGTGTGAATGAGATTTTCCACCTGGATCTGAGCAAGACCAATGTGGTGGATGGCCAGCTCACGATTATTGTGCGTGAAAAGTCGATCCCGCTGTTCTATCTGCAGAAGTGGCTGGTGCCACGCAAACCGTTTGATGAGAAGCAGAAACTGGGCCACGTAGTGATCGTCCAGTTGGGCAGCCAGCGCGTTGGTTTCGTGGTGGATACTCTGATCGGACAGGAAGAAGTGGTGATTAAGCCTCTGGATGAACTGTTGCAGGGAACGCCAGGTATGGCGGGTGCAACTATCACCAGTGATGGTCATATCGCACTGATTCTGGATGTTCCGAATCTGTTGAAAAAATATGCGACCCGTTCGCGCATCTGATAAAGGAAATATATGGCGGTTAGAGTACTAGTTGTTGATGACTCAAGTTTTTTCCGACGTCGAGTAAGTGAGATTATCAACTCAGACCCGCGCCTTGAAGTAGTGGACATGGCGGTCAACGGTAAAGACGCCGTCGAAAAAACGATCCGCCTCAAGCCAGACGTTATCACCATGGATATCGAGATGCCGGTTATGGACGGCATCACGGCGGTGCGCGAAATCATGAAAGCGCAGCCAACCCCTATCCTGATGTTTTCGTCGCTGACGCATGACGGAGCAAAAGCTACCCTGGACGCACTGGATGCGGGTGCGCTCGATTTTCTGCCAAAGAAATTCGAAGATATTGCCCGTAACCGTGACGAAGCGGTTGCCCTGCTGCAAAAGCGTGTTACTGAGATTGCCCGTAAGCGCGCCTTTATGCGCCGCCCTGTTACGCCACCTCCAACGCCGGCCGCTAAACCGGGCCGTCCTGCGGCGGGTGGTTTGCAGCGTCCTGTAACGGGTACGGCAGCGCGTCAGACTGGTGCGCCAGCTGCCGCGCGTCCGGCTGCCAAATTTAAGGCATCAGGTAAGAAGTATCAGCTGACGGCAATTGGCACTTCGACCGGAGGCCCGGTTGCCCTGCAGAAAATTCTGACTAAGCTGCCAGCTAACTATCCGCACCCGATCGTGCTGATCCAGCACATGCCTGCGACTTTTACCGCGGCATTTGCTTCCCGTCTGAACTCCCTGTGCAAAATCCAGGTGAAAGAGGCCGAGGATGGCGATGTGCTGCGTCCGGGACATGCCTATCTGGCACCTGGTGGTAAGCAGATGATGATCGATGGCCGTCCGGGTGCTGCAAAACTGCGCATTATCGATGGCGGCGATCGTATGAATTACAAACCTTGTGTCGACGTAACATTCGGTTCAGCCGCTAAAATTTACCAGGACAAAGTGTTGTCTATGGTGTTGACCGGTATGGGCGCAGATGGCCGCGAGGGTGCACGTATGCTGAAAACAGCGGGTGCGACCATCTGGGCGCAGGATGAAGACAGCTGTGTGGTTTATGGTATGCCGCAGGCAGTCGCCAAAGCGGGAATTTCAACTGAAGATCTGCCTCTTGAGCGAATTGCCGAGCGCATTTTGGTTGAAGTGGGCATGGCGTAAGGAGTCATTGTGATAGTTTGGAGTGTCGCTAACCAAAAGGGCGGAGTAGGTAAAACCACCACTACCGTGACCCTGGCTGGCCTGCTGAGTCAGAAAGGTCATCGTGTGCTGCTGGTTGATACTGACCCGCATGCGTCGCTGACCACTTATCTCGGCTATGACTCTGATGAGGTGCCATCGAGCCTGTTTGACCTGTTTCAGCTGCCTAAGATCGACCGCGCCGGTGTGACATCCATGATTCTGGGAACGGATATTGAGAACATCGATATCATCCCGGCTCATATGTCGCTGGCGACCCTTGACCGGGTGATGGGTAACCGCAGCGGTATGGGTCTTATTCTGCATAAGGCGCTTCGTTCGGTTGCTGATACCTATGATTATGTCCTGATTGACTGTCCGCCTATCCTTGGCGTCATGATGGTGAATGCACTGGCAGCCTCTGACCGGATCCTGATCCCGGTGCAGACCGAGTTCCTGGCAATGAAAGGCCTGGAGCGGATGATCCGTACCCTGGCTATTATGCAGAAATCACGGCCAACGGCGTTTAAGACCACCATAGTCCCGACCATGTACGATAAGCGTACCAATGCTTCGCTGCAGACCCTGACTCAGCTCAAAAAGAGCTACTCAAAGCAGGTGTGGCCATCGGCAGTGCCTATCGACACCAAGTTCCGTGATGCCAGCTTAAAACATTTACCTGCCTCTCACTTTGCTTCCGGGAGCCGGGGCGTGTTCGCTTACAAGCAGTTGCTGCTTTATCTCGAGAGGTTGGCTTTCGATGATTAAAGACGCCGTACTGTCGAGTGAACAGGCATTAGACGAATATTTTACCGCGTTGCTTGGCGAGGAGATGCTTCCGGAGCCTGAGCTGGAAGCGCAGGCTGATGAAGAAACAACGGCTGAAATTGCAGTGGCGGAACAGGCCCCTGTACAGGAAGCGGTTGCAGCCGAATCTGAAACTGCCGCTGAACCGGCGTCAGAAGCGAAGGTTTCTGCCGAAGATATGATGCCGGAAGCTGGTTTTTCTGCAGAGCCTCAGTTGCAGCCACAGACAGACTACAGCCCGTCGTACAACGAAACCGTATTTAACGAGTTTGAGGTGCCGGATCTTGAGGACGTTCAGCGCCTGCTGAGTCAGCTTGAAAACAGCAGCTTTGCCGATACGGAAGAAATCGACCAGCTTCTGGAGCAGAATACCGCAGAGATTGCAGCCGCTGTTCATGAACCTGAAGCAGAAGTAGTTACCGAAACGGTAACTGAAACCGTTGAAGTGGTGACTGAGCCTCAGGTTGAAGAAGTTGTTGAAGAAGAGGTTCAGGAGTGGGATGTTGAAGCCTTCGCTGAACCTCAGGTTGAAGAGCCGGTTGTTGAAGCCCAGTCAGAAGTGGCAGCAGCAGAACCGGTGGAAGAAACAGAGACCGAAGTTGAGCCTGAAACCCTGGCCGGAGAAGATCTGGGGCAGGAATGGCAAAATGTTGCTAGAAATGAAGCCTTCCAGGTGCTTTACTTTGATGTAAACAGTGTCACTTTCGCAGTGCCGCTTGATGAGCTCGGTGGTATACACCGTAAAGCGGATGAGCTGAATCACCTTATTGGTCGTCCGGACTGGTATCTGGGGCTTCAGACCAATAAAACTGATCAGCTGGATGTGGTAGATACTGCCCGCTGGGCAATGGCCGAGAAACTGGCTGACAATGAACACCGTGACAAGTACCAGTATGTGGTCATGCTGGGAGAAAGCAACTGGGGGCTGGCCTCTGACCAACTGAAAGGGACAGAGTGGCTGGATCCCGACAAAATTCGCTGGCGTCAGAGTCCGGGTAAACGTCCTTGGCTGGCAGGGATGGTAAAAGAGAAGATGTGCGCTCTTATCCATGTTAATGCCATGGTTAAGATGCTCAAAGCCGGACTGGATGTAAAAGCACTGGATAACTGAGTAAGGCACGTAACCTTGCTGCAAATATAAGAATTGTCGGCTACGACAGAAATGAGGATAAGATATGTCTCAAACCAATGAACTAGAAGTGAGAAAAGAGCAGGTCAACGATGAGATACTGCAGTGGGTGACCTTCCAGCTGGAAGACGAAACCTACGGTATCAACGTGATGCAGGTACGTGAAGTGCTGCGTTACACTGAGATCGCGCCGGTTCCTGGTGCGCCTGACTATGTTCTGGGTATCATCAATCTTCGTGGTAACGTCGTGACTGTTATCGACACGCGTTCACGCTTTGGCCTTATGGAAGGTGAAGTGACCGACAACACCCGTATCATTGTGATCGAATCTGAGCATCAGGTGATCGGCATTCTGGTCGACAGCGTGGCTGAAGTGGTTTACCTGCGCACCTCTGAAATCGATACTACGCCGAGCGTGGGCACCGATGAAAGCGCCAAGTTTATTCAGGGCGTGAGTAACCGCGACGGTAAGCTGCTGATCCTGGTGGATTTGAACAAGCTGCTTACTGACGAAGAGTGGGAAGAAATGGCTCACCTGTAATGCCTGAACAGTTGTTTACCTACTTGCCCCTGATTGCAGGGGTAAGTGTGTTAGTTTTTGCCCTGATCCTGCTGATTTTTGTTCGTGGCCGTCGCCAGCTGAGCAGGCGTTTTGACGCTCAAAGGCAGCAGAGCCGGGCGCTGGAAAAAGAGCTGCAGAAAACCAACAAGCAATTGATGGAAGTGCGCTCTGTGATGGTTGGTCTGGGACAGAAAGTCGCAGAGCAGCAGGATGTCATCCAGCACCTTAGCGACAGGGTAAATGAGCTGGAGCATTCCGACTCAGACAGTCGCCTCTACAGCCGGGCCAGCAAAATGGTACAATTGGGTGCAGACCTCAATGAGCTGATTGAAGAGTGCGAGCTGCCCAAAGCCGAAGCGGAACTGATGATGTCTTTGCAAAACAAAATTGCAGGCAGGCAGAAGGTCCCGCCACTAAACAGCCACCCGGACAAGGCCGCACGAAAACCCACGGCAAAAGTTAACAAAGGCCCGGGCAAGCGTTGAGAATTACCCCTGAAAAGAGACCAAAAGGTCTCTTTTTTTATGTGTGTTTACAACAGAATATGAAGTGTCTCTACCCCTTTATGATAGTTTTTTCTGAAATGTGATAAATGGTTAACAGAATTTTACCTGAATTCGCTTTTCCTTAAGCTGTACTTCTGTTTTGAGGCAGATCCACTGTGTTAAGATAAGTTTTCGTATAAGGAGACAGATACAGAAGATGTTAGAAGTTTCAGGCCTGACCGCGATACGTGATGAACGGATTCTTTTTGAAGACCTTTCATTTAGTGTCAGCAGCGGTGAACTGGTTCAGATTGAAGGACGTAACGGAACCGGCAAGACTACCCTTCTGCGTATTATCGCAGGCCTGGGTGACCGCGAGCAGGGTGAGATCTGCTGGAAGCAGGAAAACATTGCTGCCGCCCGTGACCTTTATCATCAGGACCTTCTGTTTCTTGGTCATCAGACCGGGGTTAAACGCGAGCTGACCGCCTTTGAAAACCTTCATTTTTACCAGCAGCTCCATCAGCAGCGCAGCGAGCCACAGGTTATCTGGGATGCGCTGACTCAGGTGGGACTGGCCGGACGCGAAGAGGTCCCGGTTGCCCAGCTTTCTGCCGGTCAGCAACGCCGCGTGGCACTGGCCCGCCTCTGGCTGAGCTCTCATCCCTTGTGGATCCTCGATGAACCCCTGACCGCGATTGACAAGCAGGGCGTTAAAGTTCTTGAGCAGCTTTTCTTACATCACGCAGAGCAGGGTGGGATGGTTATCCTGACGACTCACCAGGATATGTTTGCGGATAATCCGCTGCTGCGAAAAATACGACTGGGGGACTAGATGATCAATGCCATGCTGACCATTGTCCGCCGTGAACTCCTGATAGCGTTTCGTCGCCAGGCGGACATTCTTAACCCGCTGTGGTTTTTCATTATCGTGGTGACTCTGTTTCCGCTCAGTATTGGCCCTGAGCCGAACCTGTTGGCACGTATCGCGGCGGGTATTGTGTGGGTAGCGGCGCTGCTTTCTGCACTGCTGTCACTGGAGCGGCTGTTTCGCGATGACTATCAGGACGGCGCGCTTGAGCAGATGATGCTGATGCCGGTTCCCCTGCCACTGGCGGTGATAGCGAAAGTGATTGCTCACTGGTTGCTGACTGGCCTTCCCCTTATTTTGATAAGTCCATTGCTGGCTGTTTTGCTGTCGCTGGACTTTTCCACCTGGCTTGCTGTAGTGCTGACCCTGGTGATTGGTACCCCTACCCTGAGTTTCATCGGCGCAATAGGTGTTGCACTGACCGTCGGACTGCAAAAAGGTGGCGTGCTGCTGAGCCTGTTGATCCTGCCGCTGTACATTCCGGTACTGATCTTTGCTACCTCAGCCATTGATGCGGCCAGCCTGGGCATGCCATATAACGGACAACTGGCGATTTTGGGGGCGATGCTGGCTGGTGCCGCTACCCTGACCCCATTTGCGATCAGCGCGTCTCTGCGCGTAAGTGTGAACTGATTAATTACTGTATGACTTTCCCAGAAGAGGAAAGGAAGCAAGCAAGAGTGAGATAAGACGATGTGGAAATGGCTCCATCCTTTTGCCAAACCCGAGCGGGCATATCAGCTGAGTAACACCCTGTTGCCCTGGTTTTCCCTGCTGGCGCTGGGGTGTCTTGTAACCGGAACCGTGTGGGGGCTGGCGTTTGCGCCGTCCGATTATCAGCAGGGTGACAGTTTCAGGATCATCTATATTCATGTGCCTTCGGCCATCTGGTCGATGGGCGCTTATATGTCTATGGCTATTGCCGCATTCATCGGTCTGGTGTGGCAGGTACGTCTGTCTGATATGGCTGCAGCAGCTATGGCGCCGGTTGGCGCGGTGTTTACCTTTATCGCCCTTGTGACGGGCGCGGTTTGGGGTAAGCCGATGTGGGGTACCTGGTGGGTATGGGACGCACGCCTGACTTCTGAACTGATCCTTCTGTTTCTATACCTTGGTGTTATTGCTCTTTACCACGCATTTGATGACCAGAAAACTGCTGCTAAAGCGGCCGGTATCCTGGCGATTGTCGGGGTGGTGAATCTGCCAATTATCCATTTCTCTGTGGAGTGGTGGAACACCCTGCATCAGGGCGCCACCATCACCAAATTTGAGAAGCCGTCCATTGCCGCAGATATGCTCTGGCCACTGCTGCTGAATATCTTTGGTTTTGCTTTCTTCTTTGCCAGTGTCACCCTGGTACGGTTTAAAAACGAAATTATCGCCAGAGAGAGCCACCGCCCGTGGGTGGAAAAGCTCGCTAACCCACAACAGGAGAACTAAAGCATGCATTTCGATTCTTTCAGTGATCTTCTCGCTATGGGGGGCTATGCAGGCTATGTCTGGAGCGCTTTTGGTATTACCTTCGGCTCTATGCTGATGCTGGCCTGGCTGAGTAAGCGCCGTCACCGTCAGCTGTTGAATGATGTTCAGAACAAACTGGCCCGTCAGGCCCGTATTGAGGCAGCAAAAAACATGGAGAACACCCTATGAACCCAAGACGTAAAAAGAGGCTCGGACTGGTTCTCGCCCTGGTGGTGGGTATTTCTGCCACAGTGGGCCTGATGCTGTATGCCCTCAATCAGAATATGGACCTGTTCTATACCCCTACCGAGCTGGTGTACGGTAAGCCGGACGGTACCAAACCTCATGTCGGTCAGCGCCTGCGTATTGGCGGTATGGTCGTGGCCGGCTCCGTTTTCCGTGACCCTCAGTCACTGAAAGTGAGCTTTGATCTGGCTGATGTCGGTCCGAAAGTGACTATTGAGTATGAAGGTATTCTGCCGGACCTGTTCCGTGAAGGGCAGGGCATTGTGGCGCAGGGCGTTCTGAAAGACGCAACCACAATTGAAGCGTTCGAAGTGCTGGCCAAGCACGACGAAGACTATATGCCGCCGGAAGTGGCTGAAGCGATGGAAAAAGTTCATGCGCCGCTTGAGTATACAAGGGATCAGAAAGAAGGAAGCAGCCAATGATCGCTGAACTCGGTCACTTTGCCCTGATCATCTCGCTGGCGTTTGCGGTTCTGCTCAGCGTGATCCCGCTGTATGGTGCTTCGAAAAACCATACCGGGATGATGAGCTTTGCCCGGCCACTGTCGTGGGGCATGTTTGTACTGCTCAGCATCTCGTTTGCTGTGCTGCTGTACGCGTTTTATACCAACGATTTTACCCTGACTTATGTGGCGACCAACTCCAACAGTCAGCTGCCCTGGTACTATCGCCTGACCGCTGTTTGGGGTGCGCATGAAGGCTCCCTGCTTCTTTGGGTGCTGATCCAGGCAGCCTGGACAGTAGCCGTTGCGACTTTCAGCCGGGGGATGCCACAGGAGTCAGTAGCCCGTGTGCTGGCCGTTATGGGCATGATCACCGTTGGTTTCCTGCTGTTTATCATCCTGACCTCTAACCCGTTTTTGCGTACGCTGCCGTTCTTCCCGATAGACGGCCGTGACCTCAACCCGCTGCTGCAGGACCCGGGCCTGATTATTCACCCGCCGATGCTCTACATGGGCTATGTGGGTTTCTCGGTGGCGTTCTCGTTTGCGATCGCATCACTGATGACCGGCAGGCTGGATACCGCCTGGGCGCGCTGGTCCCGTCCCTGGACGACAGCGGCCTGGCTGTTTCTGACCCTGGGTATCGCACTGGGCTCCTGGTGGGCGTATTACGAGCTTGGCTGGGGCGGCTGGTGGTTCTGGGATCCGGTTGAAAATGCCTCCTTTATGCCATGGCTGGCCGGTACTGCCCTGATGCACTCACTGGCGGTAACGGAAAAACGCGGCACCTTTAAAGCCTGGACTGTACTGCTGGCGATTTCAGCGTTCTCGCTTAGCCTGTTGGGTACTTTCCTGGTGCGTTCGGGCATTCTGGTTTCGGTGCATGCGTTCGCTTCTGATCCGGCGCGCGGCATGTTTATTCTGGCGTTCCTGGTGTTTGTGATTGGTGGTTCGCTGCTGCTGTTTGCCCTTAAGGGCAGCTCGGTGCGGGTTCGCGGAAATTTCGACCTGGTATCCCGGGAAAATGTGTTGCTGGCTAACAATGTACTGTTGGTGGCGGCCTTGGTAGTGGTGCTGGTGGGTACCCTGCTGCCGCTGGTTCATAAGCAGATTGGCCTTGGCTCTGTTTCTATCGGCGCGCCGTTTTTCAATATGCTGTTTACCTGGCTGATGGTGCCGTTTGCCTTCCTGCTTGGTATTGGCCCGCTGGTCCGCTGGAAGCGCGATAATCTCTCCACCCTGATGAAACCAATGCTGGTTTGCGGTTTGCTGTCACTGGCATTGTCGGGTGTTGCTGTTGTGATGCTTGGCGCCCACTTCTCGGGTCTGGCATTCCTTGGCTGGGTGATGGCGTTGTGGATCATTCTGATGCACGGAGTGGAACTCTATCAGCGCGCTACACACCGCCACAGCTTTGGCGAGGGGGTGAAAAAGCTTCAGCCAAGCCACTGGGCGATGATGCTGGGTCATATCGGCCTTGCTGTGACCGTTATTGGTATCGCCATGGTGCAGAACTATTCAATCGAGCGTGATGTCCGCCTTGCACCGGGCGAGCACTTTCAAATCGAAGGTTACGATTTTTACTTCTCCGGCCTGCGTGACAAAGATGGCCCGAACTACGACGGCTATATCGCTGATTTTGAGATCACTGAGAACGGCCAGTACGTTAATACCCTGCACGCAGAGAAGCGTTTCTACCGCACTGCGCGCTCCATGATGACGGAAGCGGCAATTGACCGCGGTGTTACCCGGGACCTGTATATCGCCATGGGTGAGCGTCTGGAAGGAACGGATGCCTGGGCGGTACGGATTTATTACAAGCCGTTTGTACGCTGGATTTGGGCGGGCAGTTTGCTGATGTCCCTGGGTGGCCTGATTGCCATCAGTGACAAGCGCTACCGTTTTCGGAAAAAGCAGGCAAAAGCCGGCAAACCGGTAGAGGAGACAGTCAGTGAATCGTAAATTGTTATTTGTGCCGCTGGTCCTGTTTATTGGCCTGGTGGCGATTTTTGCAACCCAGCTTAACCGCAATGCAGAGGGTGATGACCCGACCAAACTTGAATCCGTGCTGGTCGGTAAGCAGGTACCTGAGTTTAAGCTGGAAGATCTGGCAGAGCCGGGGCGTCTGTACGACCAGGCAATTTTCAAAGGTGAACCCCTGCTGCTCAATGTATGGGCTACCTGGTGCCCGACCTGCTACGCAGAGCATCAGTATTTGAACGAACTGGCCTCCAAAGGGGTGAAGATCATCGGACTGAACTATAAAGATGATCGTGCCAAGGCGACTCAGTGGCTGGATCAATTAGGTAATCCATACCTGATCAGCCTGTTTGATGGCGACGGTATGCTGGGGCTGGATCTGGGCGTTTATGGCGCGCCGGAAACCTTCCTTATCGATGCAGACGGTATTATCCGTTACCGCCATGTGGGTGACGTAAATCCGAATAACTGGAAAGAGACACTGGAGCCTATGTATCAGAAGTATGTGCAGGAGGCGAAGCAATGAGATTAATCAAATGGCTGGTGCCGTTCGCCCTTGCTTTTGGCCTGACCGCTCATGCCGCAATTGAGGTACATGAGTTTGATTCAGCAGAGCAGGAGCAGTTGTTTAAAGAGCTGAACTCAACCCTGCGCTGCCCGAAATGTCAGAACAACTCGATTGGCGACTCTAATGCACCACTGGCGCAGGACCTGCGTCAGAAAGTGTACGAGATGCTGAAACAGGGCAAGTCGGAACAGGAAGTCGTGGACTACATGATCGCCCGTTACGGCAACTTTGTGACCTACAAACCGCCGGTGACGGCCGCAACCTCTGTACTGTGGCTGGGGCCACTGGCCGTAGTCGTGTTTGGCTTTGGTTTTATCATATTGCGCAGTCGCAGGAAAAAGGCTTCTGAACCGACGCCGGATGAAAGCTGGAATGAAGAGAAAGAAGCGCGCCTGAAAGCGCTGCTGGATGATGAGCAGGGAGACAAAAAACATGACTGAGTTTTGGCTTGCTACCCTGGCGCTAATCGTTATCTCGGCAGTATTCCTGCTTTGGCCACTTATTCGTCGCAAAGAGTTTGATGATGAGGCCCGTCGCGATGAGCTCAACAAAGCATTCTATAAAGACCGTCTGGCTGAACTGGAAGAAGAAACCCAGGAAGGACTGGTGGAAGATCAGCAGGAACTGATTGCGGACCTTAAGCAGACCCTGCTCGATGACATTCCTCAGCAGCAGAGCAGTGCTGTAAAAGCCGATGTTCCACGCAGCCTGGTTGTGTTTTCTCTGGTGCTGCTGGCAGCTATCTCTTATGGTGTCTATTTCCAGTTTGGCGGAGCGGAGAAAGTGGCCAACTGGCAGCAGGTGAGTGACAACTTACCGGCACTGACCAAGAAGCTGCTGAACTCTCAAAACGTCTCTTTGACTGAAGACGAGATGCAGGATCTCACCCTGGCGTTGCGTACCCGTTTACATAATGAACCCAATGATGCCACCGGCTGGCTGTTGTTGGGAAGAATCGGTCTGTCTAACCGCGATGTCACCACCGCCACCGGCGCTATGCACAAGGCCTATCAGCTGGAACCTGATGATGCCGACGTGCAGCTGGGTTATGCCCAGGCCCTGATGCTTTCATCGGATGAGTTCGATCAGAATAAAGCGCGTTCGCTGCTGGTGGGTCTGCTGCGTCAGAACCACATGGATTTGCGGGTATTCTCCCTGCTGGCGTTTGATTCGTTTGAGCGTCAGGACTACGCGGCAGCGATCCGTTACTGGGGGGCGATGCAAAAGCTGATCTCTCCGGATGACCCGCGTTACCCGATGCTGGAGCGCAGTATTGAGAATGCACGTAAGAAAATTGATCCGGGCCAGGCTCCAGGCAAAACGGTCGCGGTCTCGGTTGAGCTCGCACCAGGCGTTAAGCCAGCTCCGGATTCGGTACTGATTGTCTCGGTACACCGCGCCGATGGCAGCCCGATGCCACTGGCAGCGGCCCGTTACCCGCTGGGCTCATTCCCGCGTACCGTGGTGCTCGATGACCGGAACAGCATGATGGAAGGGCAGAATCTGTCTTCCCTGACTGAGCTGATGGTACGCGCCAGAATTGACGCCGATGGTAATGTCGCGACAAAACAAGGCGACTGGTACGGTGAAAGCAATGCGGTGAAAATGGGTGAAGCGGTTGCGCTGACCATTGATAAACGCTATTAATACCCTAGCGGTTAGTCAATTATTATAATAAACAAACAAAAACCAGCTGCGGCTGGTTTTTTTGTTGGAACGGATGCATGGCACTTAAACAAACAAAAAAAGCAGTGGCTCTATTTACGCTTGCAACTCTGGCCGGCTGCAGCAGCGTACCGGATGATGCCGAAGAGCACCCAAACGACCCGTTTGAAAGCTTCAACCGGACAATGTTCGATCTGAACTACGACTATATCGACCCATACCTGGTCCGTCCGGTCTCCGTCGCTTACGTGGAAAACGTCCCCGTACCGGTACGCACCGGTGTGGCCAATTTCCTTTCTAACCTGGATGAGCCCGCCAGCGTGGTCAACAATCTCCTGATGGGCAAGGGTGAACGCGCAGTCACTCACTTTAACCGCTTCTGGATTAACTCCACCATCGGCCTGCTGGGCCTGATTGACATCGCCTCAGCCGCTGGTATCAAGAAACACAATGAGCGCGAGTTCGGTGACATGCTTGGCTATCACGGCGTCGGCCACGGCCCGTACGTGATGGTTCCCGGTTATGGCCCCATCACTCCGCGTAAAGCCACCAGCTTTGTCGACAGCTCCTACGTGCCACTTTCCTACCTCAACTTCTGGGCAGGCCTTGGTAAATGGGCTCTGGAAGGGATGGAAACACGCTACATGCTGATCCCGCAGGAAGGCACGCTGGAAACCTCCCCGGATCCTTACGCGCTCAGTCGTGAAGTTTATCTGCAGCGCCGTGATTATACGGCCGGTCTGACGGATGAAGAGCAGATCGATGAGGAGCAGGAAGATATGCTTGATGAGTATTTGGATGAGTTTGAGTAGGGACGCCGCAGGCGGGTTGCGTGGGGCGTGATTGCGTGGGTTGAGGGGCATTCTTTGTTCTCTTGATGTCGCAGAGTGTTTTGTGAGATGACGACTTGGGTTTAATGTACTTAATCTTTTGAAATTAAAGTAAAAATTTGTCATCCCGGAAGCGCTCCACTGAACTCGTCACACACTCGCAGGCAGGCGCTATCCGGGATCTTTCTCCAGTAGTGCCGGTACAGATTTTTGTGTTTGAGATCGCGTCACGAGGTCCCGGCCCGGAGGCCGGGATGACGGTAGTTTGTTGAATTTAAAATGAAATCTGTCATCCCGGAAGCGTTCCACCGAACTTATCACACACTCGCAGGCGGGCGCTATCCGGGATCTCTCACGGGTAGAGCCTGTGCAGATTTATGCTCTGGAGGTTGCGTTGCGGGGTCCCGGCTCAGGGCCGGGATGACAGTAATTTGTTGAATCTTAAGTCGAATTTGTCATCCCGGAAGCGCTCCACTGAACTTGTCACACACTCATTGGCGGGCGCTGTCCGGGATTTCCCGCCAGTAGTGCCTGTGCATAGTTATGCTCCTGAGATCGCATCACGGGGTCCCGGCTCAGGGCCGGGATGACAGTAATTTATTGAATCTTAAGTTGAATTTGTCATCCCGGAAGCGCTCCACTGAACTTGTCACACACTCACTGGCGGGCGCTATCCGGGATCTCTCACCGGTAGTGCCGGTGCAGATTTTTGTGTCTGAGATCGTGTCACGAGATCCCGGCTCGGAGGCCGGGATGACGGTAGTTCATTGAATTTATGTAAAATTTGTCATCCCGGAAGCGCTCCACTGAACTTGTCACACACTCGCTGGTGGGCGCTATCCGGGATCCCGCAAAGCGATCCGTACCTTCAAATCAGGCACCATCCATCCAGCGGTCATCCCGAACGCGCTCCCGTTAACTGCCCATGAATGCTGCAGGTAAAGCGCGATTCGGGATCTGCTCTCAGTACATACGAAAGTCACCTCGCGTGGCGACAGCTCAGCACTGACAGCGAACCCGAAATAAAAAAAGGGCTGGCAAAAGCCAACCCTTCATCAATGCACTTGCTCAGTCTCTTAGAAAGAACGGCTGTACTGCAGACCAACCAGGATTGCATCAGCACGAGTTGTTCCTGAAATAGAGGAAACCTCAAACGGATTACCTGAGATTGGGTTCACCCCCATTGTGGTTTCACTTACGGATACATCATGTCCAAGCAGGTACGTGAAGCCAAAGTCGATGTTTGACTTCTGGTCCAGGTGGTAAGTAAAGCCACCTGAGAACCAGTTACGGCTTGAGTCTGGAACTGATACTGAAGTCAGTTCGTTTTGAGCACTGGTATCGTGCATGTAACCAGCACGCAGGGTCCAGCTTTCGTTCATGTAGTAAGTACCACCAACAGAGTAGTGCATACCGTTTTGCCACTTGTACTCTTTTAGTGTATCGGTAGTCTCGCCTTTTACTTCCAGCTTGTCGAATGCAGACCAGCCAATCCACTGCACGCTGTAGTGAACTGCAAATTTTGTGTCTGTGATTTTATGGAAGCCAGAAAATTCTGCCATATCAGGTAGTGGCATCACCAGAGTGTCATACTTTGTGTCTGATTTGGTGATATCACCCTTAGCATTGATAGTTGGGCTATAGCGGTAGGACAGACCGAAACGGTTGTTCTCATCCAGCTCGTAAACGGTACCCAGGTTGAAACCCAGAGCCCAGCCATCAGCTTCTGCTTCAAGTGCAGTTTCCCCTCCACCAACAAGTGCAGGTAGTTTTGAGCTTAGTTTGCGCTCCATTTTTCCCTGGCCATAAATGATATCCAGGCCTGCACCAAAGCTCAGTTGCTCATTAACTCGGTATGAGCCTGCCAGGCCAATGTTGGCACTTTTTACGTCTGTCAGGCCGCCGTACTCAGCTCCCACAAAAGTGTCATCAAATTCGGTTTTGGTACCAAAGTTAGAGTATGCGTTTACACCCCAGGCAAACTTCTCGTTAACAGGAACAATCAGGTGGATATTTGGTGCAACAGAGGTGCCGCCTGCGTTGTCGTAATCTGACTCACCTTCAAAGCCTGTAAAAGTTTTGTATTCAGTATCTTTCACAGAAATCTTAGTCTGAATAGCAACAAAACCCAGAGACATAGAAACATCATCAAACAGCGCCATAGCAGCCGGGTTACGCGCCATTACAGAAGCATTATCCGCAATTACCGCATCACCCGCGAACGCGCGGCCAAGGCCGGTGGCTGACTGGGCATTAAGCTGGAAACCAGCAGCGAGAGCTTGTGAAGAGGCCAGTGCCAGAGTGGCAGCGATAGCCGTTTTTTTAAACAGACGCACGTTTTTCATGTGGTTACTACCTATTTTTTTAATATGAACGCCGTAAGAAGTATGTTTTAAAGGAGACTTACGGGGTGAGTAAAAACTCAGTGGCGCTGATACTAATACCCAGGCATGAGATGAGAAATCCGACCATTGAAAAAATTGGTGATAAAATTCATGAAATGGGCGCCAATTAACAGTATATGTCGCTAAAATGCAGTAAATTAGAGTTTGTGCTCTACTTTGCCCGTTTGGGGATATGAAAAGCTCCGCACATGCGGAGCTTTTTGATTAACTGGCTGGTTTGATGATTGGCCGCAGTTTTTCGGCGATTTTAGCAACATCTTCGCCTTTTTCTCCAACCAGTATCATGCTGGCGTCGCCAAGAGGAGTGATGCTGCCTTTCAGGCCCTGTTTGTCGAACACTTTGCTGTCACTACTGGCAAGATTGGTGACAAACAGCGTGACCTTACCGGTTTCTCCTTCAAAGACCATGTGCAGTGCGTTGGAATCACCAAAACCGCAGTGGTTCAGATAGTACACGTGGTATGGGAAGTTATCAGTAAACTGATAAGCAAACGGCTTCATCTTGGTGTTGATCTGCCGGGAGCTGACCTTCTCATCGAGTGGATCGATAAACGGAGACTCATCGATCACATGCTGAACTGCAGTATCAGCCAGGGAGGCGTAGGCCGGAGTGATAATACCGGGAGACCAGTTCAGCTGACTCACCAAAATACCCGCCACAAATGCGACAGAAGCGGCGAGGGCGGTAAGTCGCCGCGCTTTGCGTCGGGTAAAGGGCACCACACTGGATTCCTGCTGCGTGCTCTGATTGAACAGAATACGGTCAGCAAGATCATCAGGCACATCGACATTCATTGCCTGTTCAATCTGGCTGTCGAGTTTGAGCACTTCGTCCAGAAAGTTACTGTTGGTTTCACTTTGTGCGGCGGCCAGTGCTGTATCCCGGTCCCTGGTCCGGGGATCCGACATAATGCGACGGCGAAACTCTAAATCATCCATTATGTACCCCCTTATCGGTTTGTGTGTTATCCAGCAACTCTTTGAGCTGGTTCCGGGCCCGGAATAGCCGGGTCATGACGGTATTGGTGTTCAGTTCAAGAATCTGGCCTATTTCATCGCCACTGAATCCGCCCACAACCTGCAAGAATAAAGGCTCGCGGTAGTCCTGGTCCAGTTTCATTATCTGATTGTGCAGCCATTCCTGCTGGTGGTGGCCATCATCGCTGACTTTGGCGTCGTTGCCGTGGTCATCGATATCGACCAGATCCAGCTGTTTGCGTTCAAATCTGCGTGCGTTTTCCCGCCGCAGTATGGTGATCAGCCATGACTTGGCTGCCTTTTCATCCTGCAGGCTGTCGAGTGCTTTCCAGGCACGCAGGCAGGTTTCCTGCACCAGATCTTCGGCAACATGTCCATCTTTACACAGCCAGTAGGCGTAACGGTAAAGATCCCGGTGATAAGCTCTTACCAGAGCTTCGTACTTTTTTTGCTTGTCCATATCCGAGTTGACCGGCCCCCCGGGACTTTTCTTTCCAAACATCCTGAATATCGACCTGGGTCGCTCCATCTGTTTTATGAATATAAGGAATGGTCCTCGTCAAACTTGGTTTAACCTCATGAGTATTAGGCTTAAATTGGGCTTGAGTGGTTAGAGGTGCGTTGTCTGACATTCCTTCCTGTTAACAAATAAACCGGCGTATCGGGCTGTATATTGATATAAAACTACAACTAAATTGATCTAGTTCAAATTTCTGTAAGGGGAAAGCGCTATAGTACCTCATGTCATCTCGTTGGTTTTTTCCAACATGTTGAGCAAGATGACACTTCCTTTTGAAGGCTGACTTTACTTTCTCCTAATCAGGAAACTGATTTTTTGAATTTGGCGATACGCTATATATCGATTCCAACCACACAGTAATGTGTGGTTTTTTTTTGTCTCTTCCATCATAGCAGTAAATACCACTCTGTTAATTATTTGTTTTACCGTGCAATTACACTCTTCTTTTTCCCGGCTATGACATATCCCCTGCGTCACTTCACGCTCTGGCACAAAAAGTGATTCAAACATGTGTTTAGGTCTGGTAACATTTTCGTTACATTACAGGTCTGACCTCTGTCAAAAGGAGATATGATGGGCATTCAGGATTTAACCACCCGCAATGGCGAGCGGATTGCGGTGGTCGCGGGGCTTCGAACCCCTTTTGCCAGGCAAAGCACTGAGTTTGGCCAGGTTCCGGCGGTTGATTTAGGTAAGATGGTGGTCAGCGAGCTGATGACCCGGGCGGACATCGACCCTGCCATTATCGATCAGGTGGTATTCGGCCAGGTGGTTCAGATGCCTGAGGCGCCGAACATTGCCCGGGAAATTGTGCTGGGCACCGGAATGAACATTCATACCGATGCCTACAGTGTCACCCGCGCCTGTGCTACCAGTTTTCAGGCGGCGGCCAATGTGGCAGAAAGCATCATGTCCGGCACCATTGATGTGGGCATTGCCGGCGGTGCGGACTCCTCCTCTGTTTTACCCATCGGCGTATCAAAGAAGCTGGCTTCTTCTTTGCTGGCTCTCAGCAAGGCCAAAAAAGCAGGGCAGAAGTTGTCCATTCTGAGCAAGCTTGGCTTTAAAGACCTGATGCCGGTTCCCCCTGCGGTGGCTGAGTATTCGACCGGGCTTTCAATGGGGCAGACGGCAGAGCAGATGGCCAAAACCCATGGTATCTCCCGCGAAGAACAGGATGCACTGGCGCACCGCTCGCATACCCTGGCCGCAAAAGCCTGGGATGAGGGCAGGATCCGTGATGAAGTGATGACGGCATTTCCTGAGCCCTATAAACAGTGGATAGACAAAGACAACAATATCCGCAGTGACTCTACCCTTGAGGGGTACGCCAAACTCCGCCCGGCGTTTGACCGCCAGTACGGCTCTGTGACGGCGGCGAACAGCACGCCACTTACCGATGGTGCAGCAGCCCTTCTGCTGATGCGCGAAGGTAAAGCCAAAGAGCTTGGTCTTGAGGTGATGGGTTATATCCGCTCTTATGCGTTTGCGGCAATTGGTGTGGAGACCGATATGCTGATGGGACCATCTCACGCGACGCCGATAGCGCTCGACCGGGCGGGTATCAGCCTTTCTGATCTGACGCTGATCGATATGCACGAGGCTTTTGCCGCTCAGGCGCTGGCGAATGTGAAGATGTTTGCCTCGGATAAGTTCGCCCGCGAAGTACTGGGGCGGGATAAAGCGATTGGTGAAATCGATATGGATAAATTTAACGTGCTGGGTGGCTCCATTGCTTATGGTCACCCGTTTGCCGCGACTGGCGCACGAATGATCACTCAGACTTTGCGTGAGCTTAAGCGGCGTGGTGGCGGACTGGCACTGAACACGGCCTGTGCGGCCGGTGGCCTTGGCGCAGCAATGGTATTGGAGGTGGAGTAATGGAAGGGAAAAGCGCTTTTCAGTTAACCATTGATGACAACAATCTGGCCTGGCTGGCTATTGACGTGCCGGGGGAGAAGATGAATACCCTCCAGGCGCAGTTCAGCGAAGAGATGCAGGCTATCCTGCTGGAGCTTGAAGCTAAACAAAACGAACTGTCCGGATTGGTTATTCATTCCCTTAAGCCGGACAACTTTGTCGCCGGTGCCGACGTACGCATGCTTGACGCCTGCACAACGGCCGAAGAAGCGCAGGGTCTGGCCACACAGGGCCAGCAGATGTTTGCCAGGCTCGAAGCGCTGCCGTTTCCTTCGGTAGCGGCGATCCACGGCCCGTGTCTGGGCGGCGGTCTTGAACTGGCGCTGGCGTGTGACTACCGGGTGTGCAGCGACTCTGATAAAACCCGCATCGGCCTTCCGGAAGTGCAGCTTGGCCTTTTGCCTGGCTCAGGGGGCACCCAGCGTTTACCAAGGCTTATCGGTCTGGTTCCGTCGCTGGATATGATCCTGACCGGCAAACAGTTGCGGGCGAAGAAAGCTAAAAATCTTGGTGTGGTGGACGCCAGCGTGCCTCACAGTATTCTGCTCGATGTCGCCAGAGAGATGGCGAAAAACAAAGGCAAAGCCAAACGTAAGCTGGCGGCCAAAGAGCGGATGCTGTCGGGAGTGAAGCTGGGGCGTAATTTTGTCCTCGACCAGGCAGCGAAGAAAACCCAGGCCAAAGCGCGGGGTAACTACCCTGCGACCACTGCAATCCTGGAAGTGATCGGTTATGGCCTTGAGCACGGTCTGGAAAAAGGTCTGGCAGAAGAAGCGCGCCAGTTTGGCAAACTGTGCATGACTCCTGAGTCCAGAGCGCTGCGTTCGATTTTCTTTGCTACCACAGAGATGAAAAAAGAGCACGGCAGTGATGCTGCGCCGCGTAAGCTCACTAAGGTGGGTGTGCTCGGTGGTGGTCTGATGGGGGCGGGGATCGGATTTGTTTCTGCGACCAAAGCCAAATTGCCGGTGCGGTTTAAAGACGTTTCAAACGACGGCGTGCTGGGCGCACTGAACTACAGCTACAAGCTGCTGAGCAAACAGAAAAAACGCCGCATTCTGACCAAATCTGGCCTGCAGCATAAAATGGCGATGCTTTCTGGTGGCACGGATTACACCGCGTTTCAGCATACCGATGTGGTGGTGGAAGCCGTGTTTGAGGATCTGGGTCTGAAGCAGGCGATGGTCAAAGATATTGAGCACTATGGTAATGCTAATACCATTTTCGCTACCAACACTTCATCACTGCCTATTCACCAGATCGCCGCTCAGGCTGAACGTCCTGAGAACGTAGTGGGTCTGCACTATTTCAGTCCGGTTGAGAAAATGCCGCTGGTGGAAGTCATTCCGCATGAGGGTACATCGGATGAAACGGTTTCAACGGTCGTTGAGCTGGCAAGAAAACAGGGCAAGACACCGATTGTTGTGGCCGATAAAGCCGGTTTCTACGTTAACCGGATTCTGGCGCCCTATATGACGGAATCTGCCCATCTGCTGCTGAGTGGTGAACCGATCGAAGGGCTGGATGAAGCGCTGCTCAACTTTGGTTTTCCGGTCGGCCCAATCACCCTGCTCGATGAAGTCGGCGTGGATATCGGCGCGAAGATCATGCCAATCCTGGTGGAAGAGCTGGGCCCGCGTTTCAGCGCGCCGCCGGTATTCGATACCCTGCTGAATGATGGCCGCAAAGGCCGTAAGAGCGGCAAAGGTTTCTACCAGTACAAAGGTAAGAAGAAAGAGGTCGATAAGAGCGTATACAAACTGCTTAAACTGACCCCTGAAGCCCGCATTCCGGAGCGTGATATGGCACTGCGCTGCGTGTTGCCAATGCTTAATGAAGCCGTCCGTTGCCTGGACGAGGGCATCATCCGCAGCCCACGTGACGGTGACATCGGCGCCATCTTCGGCATCGGCTTCCCGCCATTCCTCGGCGGCCCGTTCCGTTACATGGATCAGATCGGCCTGAAAGAGCTGGTCAGCCTGATGAACGAGTTCGCTGAGAAATATGGAGACCGTTTTGCGCCGTGTGATGGGTTGTTGACAAGGGCGGGGGAGGAGAAGAGTTTTTACTGATTTTCTAAGGGGCTCTGGGCTATAGGCCCTGGGCCCTGGGGGGCGTTTGCGGTTACTTTGTGAGACAGGGTCGTAATTATCTCTTTACCTGCCAGTTTATGAGATGCAATATCTTGCAGCGCCCAGCGCCCAGCGCCCAGCGCCCAGCGCCCAGCGCCCAGCGCCCAGCGCCCAGCGCCCAGCGCCCAGCGCCCAGCGCCCGGGCGTTAGCCCAATTCCCCGTCCTTCGGCAACAACTGAAACTCATGCACCGAGCCGATTTCCAGCCCTACATCCAGTGGCTCTGCGTCCAGGTGGGCGTTGCCTTTGGCGTGCATGATCAGGCGGTTGGAGGTGCGTGGCTTCAGAATGTTGACCACAAAGCGGATCATTTCTGAGCGGCTGAGTTTCTTCAGCTCTTCCAGAACCACTTCTTTCTGATTGAAGCTGTGGTCTTTATTACCGATCGCGACCCACAGGCGCTGGGCGCGTGTGCGCAGGTTGGTGTCCGGTGTGGCGATTTGATTCCACAGGCCTTTTTTACTGCTCTGCCACTGGTATTCGTTCAGCTCCAGCAACACCATATAGAAAGCATTCAGGAACTCATCGATAGCTGACAACAGTTCACCCGGCGCGGCGTTTGGAGACTGTACATACAGCACCATACCCGGATGGCGGTTGAGCGGCATATTGCCGGTGCCGACCATGTAACCGAGCTGCTGTTTGGTGCGGATTTCATGGAAGAAAGTTGCTGACATCAGGTGATTGGCAAGTGAGTACAGCGCGATGTTTTTCGGCTCACAGCTCTCTGACTGGTAGTAAATCACAATGGCGGAATCCGCCTGGTCAGGAAAAACTTCGTGCTGGAAGGTGCCGTGCTCCCCGATCATCACCAGCGGCCTCAGCGTCTCTTCGTAGCGCTGGTTCTGAACTTTCAGCGCATCTTTAATCGTATTGCCCAGCTCAATAGCCTGCGCTCTGTGCCAGTCACCGTAAACAAACAGTTCAACGTGCAGTTCGGCGATGATGCTTTCTACAAAGCTCGCCAGCTCATCCACCTCAATGGTTTCCAGTGCTTCCAGCAGAACCTCATGCGGTGGGTTGTTTGGCTGCAGCAGACCGGTCAGGCCGTTAAACAGCTGGGATACCGGGCGGTCTTTGGAGGCGTTTTGCCAGTTACGCAGCATCTGCTGCTTGATGGTATCAAAGCGCTGCGGGCTGAATTCGCGGGCGGCAAAGCGATCCAGGATCACTTTCAGCAGCTGAGGCTGTTTCTGGGTAAAGCCGCTCAGGGAGAGGGTAACCCCGCCCTGGTGGGCATACATGTTGTAACCCATACCGGCAATCTCGGCCTGGTAGGTCTCTTTGATCAGTGAGTCGAGGAACAGCTCGACGCACAGCCGGGTTTTGACGATATTGCGGGGAGTGGCCACCGCATGCGGGCTGTCGATGGCGATATAGATAACGCCTTTGGGTACCCGGAAATCACGCTCCTGAAGGTGCCAGAGGCGAAAGCCTTCCTGCTCTTCAATCAGCTGAGGCGTGGTGTGATCAGACTCCAGCGGCAGCGGATCCAGGTCGTAACAGATGTACGGGTTAACCGGGGGCAGTGTCATGTCTTCAGCGGGTGCCGGCGCATTCCAGCGGCGGTTTTGCTCTTCGCTGATCGGTTGGACCGAATATGGGGTGTGATACCAGCGCGCGGTTTTATCGCACTCCAGCCCCTGGGCGATAACCGTCAGGCGAAGGTTTTCCGGGCAGAAATAGCGCTGAATGTCAGCGAGCAGTGCCGGGTCAAAATGGCTCATCCGGTAATCGCCGTAGATCACATCCTCTTCCGGGTAGTGATGCAGGTTCATCACCAGATGGCTGACCAGATCCAGCGGACGAACCGATTCCTGGAAACGAAACGCCGATTCCAGAACCGCCTGTTTCTCTTTATAGCGCCACTCCTGGTATCCGCCTGCACGGATCAGCTCCATATATTCAAAGGTGGCCTGAACGATGTCATCAATGTGTTCCAGACCTTCCGGTGTGAGGTTACAGCTGACTGTAAACTCACGGTAGTTGCTGCCGCTCATGCCACCGCCTGCGCCCAGGCTGTTGATCCAGCCTTTGTTTTTCAGGTGCAGCATCAGAGAGCCCTTGCCCTCATAACCGAGCAGGTGGGCAAAATAGGAGAGCGGTTTGGAATCGTAATACTGATCCATTTCCGGCAGGGTGAAGGCCATCAGAAGTTTGCGGCTGTCTTTCACCGGCTCGACCTGAATGTATTGCCCTTTGTGCTCATCAAGAGTAAGGGGAACGGTGATTTTCTTGCCGGCCAGCTGGTTGTTTCTTACCGGAGAGAACAGGCTCTGTACCCAGCCCTCCATCTCATCGAGCGGATGGTTACCGGCGATAGCCAGGGTCATTAAATCTGCGGAGTAATGGCTTTCATAGAAGTCGATCATCTCATCGCGGAGTGATATCCCGTCCCGGTCGCCGAGGGTCTCCAGGTTACCGACCGAAAATTTGGCAAACGGGTGCGCCGGATTAATCACCTCTTTTTGTACCTGATACAGACGGCGCATGTCGTCTTTGAGCTTGAGTTTGTACTCAGACTCAACCGCCTCGCGCTCTTTTTCCAGCGCTTCGGTATTAAACAGCGGGGAAACAAAAAACTGGCTGAAGCGTTTCAGGCCCCGCTCAAACGCAGCGGGAGAGACATCGAAGAAAAAGCAGGTGTGTTCGGTGCCTGTCCAGGCGTTGTTGTTACCGCCGTGCTGGCTGATAAATGACTGGAACTCACCGACTTTAGGGTACTTTTCAGTGCCGAGAAAAAGCATGTGCTCAAGAAAGTGTGCCAGCCCTTCCCGCGGTTGCGGATCATCGAAGTGGCCGACGTTGACCGCCAGTGCAGCGGCGGATTTCTGCGCATTCGGGTCCTGGACCAGCAGAACTTTCAGCCCGTTGTCGAGTTGCAAATAGCGGTATTTGTTCTTATCGTTCGGGCTGACATGCACAGGCTTATCTCCATAAAAGCTATTGATTTAATTATGACTGGCTAAAGGCGTGCTGCAAAGCGGAGATCACAAAAAAATTAATGCTTTGTTACCAAAGTCGAAGTCTGATGACATCAAGTTGATATACTCGGCTTGTTGAGTGCGGTTACACTAGGCGGTTATCTGCCCTGAGGGCTTCCCGTCCACAGCTGTAATTTTAGATAACGGGTACAACAATGAAAATTTTTATTATGCGCCATGGTGAAGCGGAAACGTTCGCTGCCAGTGATTCAGAAAGAAACCTGACCAAAAGGGGTGTCAGCCAGTCGCGTCTGGTTGCCAGAGCCTGTTGTGAGCAGGGCTTTTCTGAGTTCGATTTGGTGCTGGTCAGCCCTTATGTGCGCGCTCAGCAGACCTGGCAGGAGATCAGCGGGAGTTTTAACGTGGATCCGGCCCGGGTTGAAGAGTGCGGGGACATTACCCCATACGGCGATTCTGAAGAAGTGTATCACTATGTGAAAGCACTGGCTGAAGTACGAGGGCTTGAGAGTGTATTGCTGGTTTCGCACCTGCCGCTGGTGGGCTACCTGACCGCTGAGTTTGTCACCGGTATGGCACCACCTATGTTCCCGACATCGGGACTGGCGTGTGTGGAGTTTGATGTGGAGAAAGAGCAGGGCGAACTGCTCTGGCATATTCACCCTTAAGCAACGGTTATTTTTCCGGAATACTGAGCAGCACCAGCAGAGCGCCATCACCACCAAATTCCAGCGGAGCCTGGTGGTAGGCCATCACATCCGGATGCTGCGCCAGCCACAGCGGAACCTTTTGTTTAAGGATATGTTTGCCGATCCCGTGCATCACACAGGCACAGTGAACACTCTCCTTCACGCAGTGGGCGATCATCGCGCCCAGTTCGCGTTTGGCTTCCTGCTGGGTCATGCCATGCATATCCAGATACACATCCGGCACGTACACGCCCCGTCTCAGACGTTTCACTTCGTATTTGGAGACATCTGAGCGTGCGTAGCGGGTCGGCCCTTCATCATCCAGGTGAGGTTCAAACTCGTCTGAGAAGTAGAATTCGTTGTCACTCGCTTCGCGGTTAGAACGCAGGATTTCTTTTTGTTTGGTGTTTCTGTTTAGCTGCCGGACTATGGTATCCTGTTGCAACTTTTTTACGCCTTTGACGGCATCCCTGAATAGGGAGAGTTCATCTTGTTCGGTGTCTTTCTTGTTCATGGGATTAAAAAACAAATTGGAATAGCCGTATTGTAGCTATTCGGAGGCAAAATTGGATAAGATTTTCGTAGAAGAAGCGGTGTCAGAGCTTCACACCCTTCAGGATATGATCCGCTGGACGGTCAGCCGCTTTAATGCAGCCGGTCTTTTTTTCGGTCACGGTACAGACAACGCATGGGATGAAGCGGTTCAGCTGATCCTGCCAACTCTTTATCTGCAAATTGACGTACCGCCGCATGTACTCAATTCACGCCTGACCAGCAGTGAGCGTCTGCGCATCGTTGAGCGCGTAGTTCGTCGTATCAACGAGCGGACTCCAACCGCCTACCTGACTAACAAAGCCTGGTTCTGTGGCCTTGAGTTCTTTGTTGATGAGCGTGTACTGGTGCCCCGTTCGCCAATCGGTGAACTGATCCAGGCTGAGTTCCAGCCATGGCTGACTGAAGAGCCAACCCGTATCATGGATATGTGTACCGGCAGCGGCTGTATCGCGATTGCCTGTGCGCACGCATTCCCGGAAGCGGAAGTCGATGCGATTGATATTTCAGCTGACGCGCTGGAAGTAGCCGAGCAAAACATTCAGGACCACGGTATGGAGCAGCAGGTGTTCCCAATCCGCTCTGATCTGTTCCGCGACCTGCCAAAAGACAAGTACAACCTGATCGTGACTAACCCGCCATACGTGGACGAGGAAGACATGAACAGCCTGCCGGAAGAGTTCACTCACGAACCTGAGCTGGGCCTGGCAGCCGGTACCGATGGTCTGAAACTGGTGCGCCGCATTCTGGCTAACGCGCCGGATTACCTGACCGACAAGGGTATCCTGGTGTGTGAAGTGGGTAACTCAATGATCCACATGATGGAACAGTACCCGGAGATCCCGTTCACCTGGATCGAGTTTGAAAACGGTGGCCACGGCGTATTTATGCTGACCCGTGATCAACTGGTCGAGTGCGCTGAAGAGTTTAAACTGTACAAAGACTGATACAGCTTTTGAGTGATGATTTAAACGCCGGCTTTTGAAGCCGGCGTTTTTTTATGGTACGGGGTTTACATCGTACCGGGTTAACGACAATATGAAAGGCACCAACAATGAGCATTCCGCCGGGATTATCAGGGCCCGGCGCTACAGAGGAAGTAATGGCAGGAAACAGCATAGGACAACATTTTCGCGTCACCACATTTGGTGAGAGTCATGGTATTGCACTGGGGTGTGTGGTGGATGGCTGCCCTCCGGGATTAGAGCTTACCGAAGCCGATCTTCAGGGCGATCTGGACCGCCGCCGCCCGGGCACTTCCCGTTATACCACCCAGCGCCGCGAACCGGATGAAGTGAAAATCCTTTCCGGCGTATTTGAAGGCAAAACCACTGGTACCTCTATCGGCCTTCTTATTGAAAACACCGACCAGCGTTCAAAAGATTACTCAGAGATCAAAGACAAGTTCCGTCCTGGTCATGCTGACTATACCTACCATCAGAAATACGGCATTCGTGATTATCGTGGCGGCGGCCGCTCTTCGGCACGGGAAACCGCTATGCGTGTAGCCGCAGGTGCGATTGCCAAGAAATATCTTAAAGACCAGTTTGGTGTGGAAGTGCGCGCTTATCTTTCTCAGATGGGTGATGTGACCATCGATAAAGTGGACTGGGATGAAATCGAAAATAATGCCTTTTTCTGTCCGGATGTCGACAAAGTTGAGCAATTTGACCAATTGATCCGCGATCTTAAGAAAGAGGGTGACTCTATCGGTGCGCGCCTGACTGTGGTGGCTTCAAAAGTACCGGTCGGTCTCGGTGAGCCGGTGTTTGACCGTCTGGACGCCGATATTGCCCATGCACTGATGAGCATCAACGCAGTGAAAGGTGTCGAAATTGGTGACGGTTTTGATGTGGTAAACCAGAAGGGCAGCCAGCACCGTGACCCGCTGACGCCGGACGGTTTTACCAGCAACCACGCTGGTGGCATTCTCGGTGGCATCTCTACCGGCCAGGATATCGTCGCCCATATCGCGCTTAAGCCGACTTCAAGCATTACCGTACCGGGTGACACCATCACCAGACAGGGTGAGCCGACTCAGCTTATTACCAAAGGCCGTCATGACCCGTGTGTGGGTATCCGCGCAGTGCCTATCGCAGAAGCTATGCTGGCGATTGTATTGCTTGACCATCTGCTGCGTCATCGCGGCCAGAATCAGGGTGTGACGACGGAAACGCCGGTGATTTAGTTTGAACCTCCCCGAATGGGGAGGTTTTTTATATCAGTATTATCGCTTAAGTGTTCGGAAGGAATGAAATATCAACGTAGTATGTTTTCGGATTTCCTTCCTCAATCAGTACCGTGATGTCATCAGTACCGATGTGCTCAGTTGGGTCGAACCATATATTGTCACAGATAAATGTCATCAGCTCAGAAGTGGAAGGGTTTTCCCAGTCTGCGTGGATTTGGTATGGGTGTTGACCGTTGACACTCAGTGAGGTGTTGATTTGAATGCCCCTGACTTTTGCTTGTACCGGAACTCCTTTCTCTTTCAGCTTGTTCATTTTCTTAGAACTGGCTCTCCCGATTAAGATGATAATCAGGCCGACAGAAAAGAATACAATACCTAGAGAGCCGAAAATGAGAGTCCCTCCCCACAGAGTAAGGAAACTGTTAATTTCCGCTTCTTCGGGAGATGACGGCTGATACAGAACTTCTACTTGTTCCCCTCTTGAAAAGCTGGGTGGATTGGATCCGGTTGATGAAATAAACTCTGTGATTGTGCCATCAAGTGTTTCAAATACGACAACAGGTCGGTAGGTGTATGAGCTTCCTGACCTGATGCTGGCAAGGTCTACAACTGTTCCTTCAGTAGTATAAGAGTTGTTCAGAAAATTCCGGGTATCTGAAATAAAGAACAAAGCTGTTAAAATCAGCCCAAGTCCTGCAACGGTGAATGTGTATTTTACTTTTTATATTATTTTCATTTAATCCCCTGGTTATGTTCCTATATCTATTTTCATTGTCCTGCTCTAAAGTATCTCGAACTGGTGGTGAAGGCATTTTGGGTTGATACGTTCTGGGATTCTATCACTACACTATGAAAGTTCACTGTTTCAGAATTAATAGTGATTTGGTGGAATTAGTTCACCTTGTGGTTATTTTTACTTGTCTCCCTGCAGTTAATTTGAGTGCTGTTTTGGAAAAAATGAAAGTCCGGAATGAAAAGACTTAATACTGGGCAGAAAGGAAATTGTTGCTGGCGTGATCTTTGTCCCATTTTCTCTCTGGGAAAGGTTGGTGTTATTATATTTTCAAATGAAGTTCAGTTGTTTCTGTTCTACTAAAATCCTTCAGGATTGAGTAGAATACTCAGGTGACGATAAAAAAGGAACTACAATGAAAAACAGTTGGTTAGGTCTGGTTTGCTTGCTGCCGGTGGTCAGTGGCTGTAATAGCACAGGAACCGATATCAAAGTCACCAGTGAGACGGTGTCGCCGGAGCAGATAAAGACAATTATCGCCAATATCAATAAAGCGTATCCGGATGCATCAAATGAGTTAAAGCAGAAAGCTGCAGGCACAGCGGTTCGGGCTATTGAAAACCTGGTGTATGTGGAAGGTGGCAGCTTTGAAATGGGGGATTTTCGTGCGCCCTGTGAAATTCCCAGTCGGGCAATTGAACGGATTGACTGGACTCCGGACGCCCAGTGTTTAAGTTCCCCATCCAGTGTCAGGACCGGAGCCGTTCATCTGCATAAAGTCACACTGGACTCTTATTCTATCTCCAGATTTGAAACGGGTTTTTTAGATATGGAGTGGATGAGGCAGATTAATGGGTTGCCGGTGGCTGATAATAAAACAAAGGATTATCAGGTTCTTGAAGGGCAGCACATAAGCAGAAGTAGCTCAGACTATAAGCGTTTGCTGGAGTATCGTGCAAATAAAGTTGCTCCAATAAAAAAATGGCAGGAAGCGAAGGATTACTGTTTATGGCTTGGAGAGATAACGGCACTGCCGTTTGATTTGCCTACTGAAGCGCAATGGGAGTATGCGGCGCGCAGTCGCGGGCAAAAGTACTATTTTGCTACCAATACTGGTTATTTGCAGTTGCAGGGGGGGCATTACTTCGATCCAGAAAGTGGTTACTATATTGATTATTCAGACGATGAAGTTAATGCGCCCAAAGGAGCTGATGATCTCGACAAATACCCACCCAATCCATTGGGAGTTTATGGAATGAGCAATCAGATTAGTGAGTGGGTTAATGACTGGTATTCGCCAGATTATTATCAACGCTCGCCGGAGCTTAATCCTCAAGGTCCGGAAAAAGGAACTCAGAAAGTGAAGAGGGATGCTGCCGGGGTAACGATGACATTTTCCCGTATTCCATCGGAACCAGAGAGAGACAAGTATTATCCGGGTGATAGCTTTCGTTGTTCATTGCAACAGACGACTCCCGTAAATTGATAGTGTACAGCCCCTGCATTCAGGGGCTGAGTTTTATACATAGTATTCCTGTCTGCCGGTATTCAGGCTGGCAATTTGCAGCTGTATCTGACTGCGTTTGTTCGCGAAGTCCTGACCAGAAAGTGGAGTAAAGGGCTGAGCCGGAGAGGTTTGCTCTGGTTTCTTATTCGCCAACTGGTAAACCCAGAGGTTGAACTGGGCTTGCTGGGAGTTGTCCAGTATGGCGTTGATCCGTTTGATATTATCAAACAGGACTTTATCTCCGGATTGTTTGCTGCCATTGCTGTCTATCCGGGCCAGTACTTCTTCAAATTTACGCCAGCTTGTCACGCTTTGTTCCAGTAAGTGACAGATGGCCTTTTCCTGTTGCTCATTGAAACTGAAGAAAAATTCTTCGACCAGGGTATTGAGCATCATTCCTATCGCTTCGGGTAATAATTGTTCGTAGGGAATGCCTTTGATTACATTGCTATCCAGCAAGCGCTTAGAAAGAATTTCTGCTTCTTCCTGTCGCTTGTTCGTTTTTTTAAGCTCATCCCACCATACTTTAATTTGTTCGCTTCCGGAGTTTATTGCGAGAAATAGAGCTAGATTTGGGCTGGTGATAGCGGTTGTAGCAAGTGCCAGGTAACTGGCTTTAACGAGATATTCGTACGCCAAATCATTGATATTTTCCAGGTGACGATACTCAACATATTGAAGCCCTTCCAATATTACTTTAGCCAGCTCCCAGACCTGTTCCATATCCAGTGTGGCACCAAAGCCACCGCTGCCACCGACGCCCCAAACGATTCTGCCGGAGCATACAAGATAGAAGACACCGTTCTGCAAACGGAGTTCGAAATCCCCCCCCCAGTCCGGCTCCGGCTGCAATGTTTCCTTCGGCTGAGACTTCAGTCAGAGTGGCAAAATCAAGGGTGTTCTCTTTATCCGGGTGTTGCCACTCTATGGCTCCGGCTATCTTTCCGCCTGCCTGGGCCCCGGCAAATCCTTCCGCTTTAATGCCGACCTGGCCTGTTGCGCTGGTGTTGACTTTGACCTTTGGGGTAAACATAGCGCCGACAGCCGCTCCGTTGGCGCCGGTGTCGTTTTTATTACTGATTTGCGCTGAGCCCTGAGCCATTAAACCCGCAAAGCAGCTAAGGGTAATTTGTCCTTTACAGCGAAAGCGGCCAAATGAATGGACGGCGTCTTTTTTGTTGGCGTCTTTGTAGCTGAGGGATACAGGAAAGCCCTTTTCATACGGAATAAACACTTGCGCAGTGACGGAGGCTTCAGCAAGAGATATTGCCGCATCGGCGGCGATGCCGATATTGATTTTGCCCTGTAAAAAAACACTTCAATTAAGTAAAATAGCCAGACGTCATAAAGAAGGAACTACAATGAAAAACAGTTGGTTAGGTCTGGTTTGCTTGCTGCCGGTAGTCAGTGGCTGTAATAGCACAGGAACAGATATTAAAGTCACCAGTGAGTCCGTGTCGCCGGAGCGGATAAAGACAATTATCGCCAATATCAATAAAGCGTATCCGGATGCATCAAATGAGTTAAAGCAGAAAGCCGCAGGCACAGCAGTCCGGGCTATTGAAAACCTGGTGTATGTGGAAGGTGGCAGCTTTGAAATGGGGGATTTTCGTGCGCCCTGTGAAATTCCCAGTGGGACACGAAACCGGATAGACTGGAGTCCGGAGGCGGAATGTCTGACGTCCTATTCCAGCGTGGAAACCGGTATTGACCATCTTCACAAGGTCACACTTGATTCCTATTCTATTTCTAAGTTTGAGACTGGATTTTTAGATATGGAGTGGATGCGCAAGATTAATGGTTTGCCGGTGGCTGATAATAAAACAAAGGATTATCAGGTTCTTGAAGGGCAGCACATAAGCAGAAGTAGCACAGACTATAAGCGTTTGCTGGAGTATCGTGCAAATAAAGTAGCGCCAATAAGAAAATGGCAGGAAGCAAAAGATTACTGTTTATGGCTTGGAGAGGTCACGGCACTGCCGTTTGATTTGCCTACTGAAGCGCAATGGGAGTATGCGGCGCGCAGTCGAGGTCAAAAGTACTATTTTGCTACCAATACAGGGTATCTACAGTACGCTGATACCTGGTACTTCGACCCGGTTATTGGGGAGGATGTTTATTACACTCAGGAGCAAGTGAATAAACAGACGGGGCTGGAAGAACATATAGGTAAATACCCTCCCAATTCTTTGGGGGTTTATGGTATGAGCAATGGTATTAGCGAGTGGGTTAATGACTGGTATTCGCCAGATTATTATCAACACTCCCCGGAACATAATCCCCAAGGCCCGGAGAAAGGATCGCAGAAAGTGATGAGAGATGCCTCTGGCGTAACATTCACTTTTGATCGTGTGCCATCAATACCAGAGAAAGACATGTATTATCCGGGTGATAGCTTTCGTTGCTCATTGCAACAGACGACTCCCGCAAATTGATAGTGTACAGCCCCTGCCTTAAGGGGCTGAGTTTTATACATAGTATTCCTGTTTGCTGGTATTCAGGCTGGCAATTTGCAGCTGTATTTGACTTCGCTTATTTGCAAAGCTCTGACCTGAGAGCGGAGTAAAAGGCCGAGCCGGAGAGGTTTGCTCTGGTTTCTTGTTCGCCAAATGGTAAACCCAGAGGTTGAACTGGGCTTGCTGGGAGTTATCCAGTATGGCGTTGATCCGCTTGATATTATTAAACAGGACTTTATCTCCGGACTGTTTGCTGCCATTGTTGTTTATCCGGGCCAGTACTTCTTCAAATTTACGCCAGCTTGTCACGCTTTTTTCCAGTAAGTGGCAGATGGCTTTTTCCTGTTGCTCATTGAAACTGAAGAAAAATTCTTCGACCAGGGTATTGAGCATCATTCCTATTGCTTCGGGTAATAATTGTTCGTAGGGAATGCCTTTGATTACATTGCTATCCAGCAAGCGCTTAGAAAGAATTTCTGCTTCTTCCTGTCGCTTGTTTGTTTTTTTAAGTTCATCCCACCACACTTTAATTTGTTCGCTTCCTGAGTTTATTACGAGAAATAGAGCTAGATTTGGGCTGGTGATAGTTGTTGTAGCAAGTGCCAGATAGCTGGCTTTAACCAGATATTCATACGCTTCTTTGTTGATGTTTTCCAGATGACGGTATTCGACATATTGAAGTCCTTCCAGGATAACTTTAGCCAGCTCCCAGACCTGCTCCATATCCAGTGTGGCACCAAAGCCGCCGCTGCCACCGACGCCCCAGACGATTCTGCCGGAGCAAACCAGGTAGAAAACGCCTTTTTCGAGTTTGAGCTGGAAATCCCCTCCAAGCCCCGCACCGGCTGCAATGTTTCCTTCGGCTGAGACTTCAGTCAGAGTGGCAAAATCAAGGGTGTTCTCTTTATCCGGGTGCTGCCACTCTATGGCTCCGGCTATCTTTCCGCCTGCCTGGGCTCCGGCAAATCCTTCCGCTTTAATGCCGACCTGGCCTGTTGCGCTGGTGTTGACTTTGACCTTTGGGGTAAACATAGCGCCGACTGCCGCTCCGTTGGCGCCGGTGTCGTTTTTATTACTGATTTGCGCTGAGCCCTGAGCCATTAAACCCGCAAAGCAGCTAAGGGTAATTTGTCCTTTACAGCGAAAGCGGCCAAATGAATGGACGGCGTCTTTTTTGTTGGCGTCTTTGTAGCTGAGGGATACAGGAAAGCCCTTTTCATACGGAATAAACACTTGCGCAGTGACGGAGGCTTCAGCAAGAGATATTGCCGCATCGGCGGCGATGCCGATATTGATTTTGCCCTGTTTAACTTCACTCAGTTTCAGGTTGCTTTCCACGCTGGCCTGCGCGCCCCAGCGGAGCAGTTGTGCTTCAGCGCTGATGTTAACAACGGTTTCTCCGTCCTCATTGAGTACGTGGTTGGTGGACTTCCACTCCTGCCATTTGTCGCCGTCAAGTTTCCATTCTGCAAGCTTTGCTTTAAGCGTAGGATCTTTAAACTCGCTCCGGATATCTTTTGCAATATCTTTGGCAATGGCTTTGGCAAACTCCGTACTTTTCCCTGTTTTCAGGGCCTCCATAGCATGAGTTCTGCTTTTGGTTTTTCGCCAGTACTTTTTGTTTTTTTCCTGCTCGTAAAAATGGAAGCGGATATAAATATACTTATTGCGCTTAACGGAAAAGACTTCAACCACATGCTGCCTGGCTTTTTTTGTTGCCAGTGTTTTGCTTTTGGTATTGAAGTTATCCAGTTTCACACTCAGTTTATTAGGGAATTCTGGCTGTCTGGAAGGCGTTTGCAGCGCAGTCCAGTACTCGATTTGGCTGTTAATGTCAGACAGAACTTTGGCTCTTAACTGGTTGGTCGAGATCTCGCTGGTAAACCAGCCATCTTCTACGTCTTCAACAAAGCGTTTACGCTGATCCAGCTCTTTCAGTTTCGACGACACCATGTTCTGATTGGGATCGGTTTTTGGCCCCATAGCCTGAGCTGTGGCGATTTTTGCTGTCAGGTGTTGAGGGCGGGAGTCTTCTTGGGCAATAAGACCGGCGTAGGTGGCTTCATCAAACCAGGCCTGCCGTTTTTTGGCATGTTGTTCAAGTTGCTGTTGTGTCGCGTCTTTGCTGCCGGGGGCTTCCTCCAGAAGTTTTTTATAACCATCCAGAAGTTGCTCTGTATAGCCGATTTCTTCTTCAAGCAGAGCAGCAGACTCTTCATCGATACAAAAGTAATCGGTGGGGCTGTCACCCGTGACAAAAAGAATGTCGTGAACTTCCATGGGTTTACAGTCAGGGTCACCCTCAAGGCATCCCTCTTCTTTGGGCGGGCGGACTTCCCCAACTGGTTCGACAGGGTAGGTGGGCTCGATCTGTTCTGGCTCTTGCTCATCCGGGAGCGTAATTTGCTCACCAATCTGAATGTAGTCAGGGTTTGGCTGAAATCTGGGGTTCAGTTCCAGCAGGGTGTTGAAATCCACGTTATGGTCGATGGCGATCTGCAATAGCGTATCGCCTTTGGTTACGGTATAGGTTTTACTCATGATGCGTATTGCTCTGCGATAGACTGCATCGCTTCCAAATGATGCGGGGTCAGATGTAAAGGATGATTTTGAAGTTGAGAATGCGCGGCCACAGCGCCAATGTCTGCGCACAGCCACTGTTTGTGATGCCAGACAATCTGCCTGATACCAGAAAACAGCTCTGCCCGTTCGGGGTCTGATATCGCACCGAGCAGTGGTAACAACATTCTGGGTTCGTAGTACCTGAGAAGGACTTCTGCTTCTCCTTTACTGGCTATGAGACTTTTGCGAAGAGTCTTAAGCAGCGTTCTGTCCCGTGTTTCCGGGAATGAGTAAAACAGGCATCCACAGGGTTTCGCCTGCATTTGTGTGGAGCAGGCTTTTAACAGGCTTTCAGAATCAGCGATACGAACAAGTACCGGCCCATTGTGAGCAGTCCGGAACCGGGTTGCCTGAAACAGTTGGTGAAAGGACAGCTCCGGGTCCAGGGCCAGAAGCTCATCCTGCCACTCTGGCCAAAGAGCTGGCTCTATGAGTGCGAAAATCTTTGATTCTGGCTCAGGGGAAGGAGCGCCAGCGCTGTTAACGCGCCACTCTGTATTTATTTGTGCAGCTGACATGTTCCATCCTCCCCACATTGACATATTTCCTGCATCAAAGCGCCGACTTCGACCAGTCCGGCGTATGCTTCCGGAGACAGCCCCTTAGGTGCACTAACAATAGGGCGTGTGTTTACTACCTTGTTCAGACCCGGGTTGATATCCACGACTCCTCCCTGGACCGATATTTCACTTTGACCGTCTATTGAGATACTTGAGCCGTACAGAGATATGTTTCCACTGTTGCTCATCACCAGTCCGGAGAAGCCGACCTGGACTTTGATTTCATCCGCGCTGACTATGGCGTGTTTCCCGTCAGACTGAATCGTGATGTTTCCGCCTGCCTGAACATCCAGGTGGTTTCCAACGGTAAGTGAATCACCGGTGCCGATCTCACAGGTGTTTGAAGAAAGCATGACAACAGACTGCTCTCCTTCTACAGAGAGTTCCTCGCTTTGGCTGATCCTGGTGGTGCGGTTCTCAAGGATAGTGGTATCCGTGTCTTTCGCTGTCTCATTACTTTGGTTAGCGTTGTGGCGAACAGTGACATCCCTGAGGACTTTTTCCTCAAAGGTTTGCTCCGTAACGGAAGACTTATTCCCACTAATGCTTTCCTTGCGGTCAGCCATGATCTCATTGGTTTGGTGCTGATGAACTTTCAGCTCTTCATCCTGCCCAATCTCCCGGTAGCGGTTGCGGAGCACTTTGGTTTTCATATCGCGCTGGGCGCGGAGGTGGATCTCTTCCTGGTTGGCTTCATCTTCAAAAAACAGCTCGTTATGCCCTTCGGCCTTGTGGCTCTGGGTGCGGAGTACTGTGCGGGTTTTGTTTTCCGGCAGGGGGTAGGGAGGCTGATGAAGGCCGTTGTAGACTGCGCCGGTGATCATTGGCTGATCCGGATCGCCTTCCAAAAAGTTGACCACGACTTCATGGCCGATTCTCGGCAGGCAGACCGCCCCCCAGTTTGGTGCCGCCATGGCCTGGCTGACCCGTAACCAACAGCTGGCGTGTTCGTTGTTTTTGCCATAGCGGTCCCAGTGGAACTGAACTTTGATTCGCCCCATTTCGTCGGTGTAAATCTCTTCGCCTTCCGGGCCCACAACGACAGCGGTTTGAGGGCCATCAATGACAGGAGCAGGCAGGGCCTCAACTTTAATCTCCGTTTCCCGTGGGACAGAAACAAACTGGTTGTAATAGCTGGCAGGTTCTTCGCCGGATTCCTCCTCGTGTACCTGAGGGTTCTGACCATAGTGAGTGACGGACAGCATGGTGTACTGCTGGTTGAGGGAGGTGCGGGGATGCTCGCCGATATAAAACGAAAAGCCGGGGAGCAGACGCATTATATTGCCCGATGCACAAACCTGATGGCTGTTTACGACATGACAGGCTACCTGCTGCCTGGCTTTCAGGTCGCCTTCACCCGGGTTGGTGTAACGTCCCGGATAGTCGAAAGTAGCCAGATCGCTGTTGGTTGCAGTGTAGTTGACAGCATGTTGGGGAATATTTGGGTGATGGTAATTGTAGTCAGTGTGGCTGACCTGGCCCGTTCTTACCCTGTGTATCTGCTCCAGTTCAGTAATGTGCTCTTTGTCAGCCATGCCTCCGCCATCGGCATGGAAGACCAGAGGTCCCATGTAAGAGGCGTTTGCCGGGGTGCTGCTTAGCTTCGGTATAGCATCATTGTTGTCTGTGATGACAAGGGTATGTCCCGTAACAGAATGCTCGAAGTAGTACCACATACCATGTTCTGCCAGCAGGCGCTGGATGAAGTGGTAATCCGACTCACGGTATTGCAGAAGGTACTCTTTTGCAGGGTGACTGGCTGACAGCTCAAGACGATAGTCTGTGACATACGCTTCGTCCAGAACTGTACTGATGATGTCAGGAATGCTCTGCTTTTGAAAAATCCGGCAATCTTGCCTCTGGGTTAAAAACCACAGCTGAGGAACCAGTACGATCTGATAGCGGCTAAACCGGCGGCCCTGACCCAGGTAGCGCAGTTGATTTATGACGCCATGAAATATGCGGGCGGCTCCAACTCCCTGACCGTGCAGCGTCAGGATCCCCGGCTTCCTGCTAAGATCGCTGAATTCCAGGTCCGGATTTTCTGAGATCACGGAGAGTGAGATCTCAAAAGGCCTGGAGATAGTTTCACTTGCCTGAAAGCTTTCAACTTTGAATGCCTCTGTTGTGCCCGGAACAACAAATAGGAATTCTGTGGCATTAACCATAGTGTGGTCCTGTCAGAATATTCAAAACAACGTAAATTGATGATAATCCCCTATCATATCAATCGGTTGTGCTGGTGGCATTGTGTGAAAAGCACTGGCTTAAGTGACGGAATGCTGGTGGAAAGATGCAAATTGACGGGGAGGACTGGAGGCAGGCAAGAGAAACAGGACGGTTGTTCCAGTTGTTTTTACGGTTAGCGGAGAAATTAATTATAGGAAAGTGTGATCTGGATCGTGATGTAAGTGGCTTCTCGGGCAGAGTGTCTGAAGAACAGGTGAGAAAAAGCCGGCTCTGTTGGCCGGCCAGTCGTCAGGATACAGTTCCCTGCTGTCAGTGCAGTGACCCTTCCGCTTCCAGGTGAAAGGAAGGCAGGCGCCATTTAAAGCGTACCGCTGCGATACGCAGTGTGTAGCCTGTTACCAGGGTTGCTACCGTTGCAGCCACATCATTGATGCCAAAGTGCAGCAGCGCCAGGTAAAGCACACCGGCTACCAGAGAAACCGAGGCATACAGCTCTTCGTGCAGAACCAGCGGAGTCTGACGGCAGATAAGGTCGCGCAGCAGGCCGCCGAACACGCCGGTCACGATCGCAGAGACCACACAGATCACCGGGTGCAGGCCCATCGACATACCTACTTTGGTACCGATGATGCTGAACACGATAAGACCCAGCGCATCCAGGTGGATAAACAGGCCACGGTATTTAATCACCCATTTGGCGATACCGGTCGTCAGTACGCCGGCCAGACAGGTGATGATCAGGTATTGCGGGCTCTTAACCCAGGTCAGCGGATAGTGACCCAAAAGAATGTCGCGAACCGTACCCCCACCGATGGCCGTAGCACTGGCGACAAACATAACCCCAAACCAGTCCATTTTCTTACGTCCGGCGCTTAGTGCGCCGGTCATGGCTTCAGCCGTGATGCCGATGACATATAGTACGCTTAACAACATTATTTAAACCCAACCAGAAGTCGAAAGCCGCATTCTAAGGGGGATAGAGTAATAAATCGAGTTGAATATTAATTAGAAAATCTAATGGTTAAAATCGCAAACGATAACGCTTTACAAATTATGCCAGCCAAGCACAATAGACAGCCCGTGTTTATTAGCCTGAGAGAGTCATGGAGCACAACTACCAGGACCTGATCCGCCTCTTTGATGCCACCTTTTTTGAGCCGTTTAACACCCGGCTGGAGCCAGGTGGGGATGAGCCCATTTATCTTCCGGCAGGAGAGGAGTGTGATTATCACCGAATCATCTTTGCCCGCGGATTTTACGCCTCAGCGCTGCACGAAATTGCTCACTGGTGTGTGGCCGGGCCTGAGCGCCGGTTACTGGAGGATTTTGGGTACTGGTATCAGCCGGATGGCCGCAGTGAAGCGGTGCAGGCGGAGTTTGAGAAAGTGGAAACCCGCCCGCAGGCGTATGAGTGGATTCTGGCGGTCAGCGCAGGCTTTCCATTTAACGTCAGTTGTGACAACCTTAACGGCGACTTTGAACCTGACAGAATCGCGTTTATGACCAAAGTTCACGCTGAGGTGATGACTATCCTTGAGCAGGGGCTGCCGCCAAGAGTGAAGATGCTCTCACAGGCGCTGCGCGACTTTTATCAGCAGGCCCCGTTAACGGTGGCCGATTTTACAGTGAAATAGAGAGAAACCATGATTATTGAGTTTGAAGAAAAGCTGCTGGATTTGATCGACGAGCGTATTGAAAGCGCGTCTGAAGATGAGCTGTTTGCTGGTGGTTACCTGCGTGGTCATATCTCTCTGTCCGCCGCCGCGTGCGAAGAAGAGGGCGTCACAGACCTGGAGCAGTTTAAAGCCCGCATCGAACAGAGCCTGGAATCAGCCCGTTCAGAACTCTCCCCGGCAGACCGGATTATTGTTTCTGACCTTTGGCAGTTGTTGTTGTCACAGGCTTAAAAAAACGCCCGGTTGGGCGTTTTTTTTTACAGGTGCTGGGTATAAGGTCCTGGGGGAGTTTGCGATAAGTTTAGTGAGAAACGAAGCTAAAGTGTTGACGGTAAGCCGTTAGTCAGAAATCCTGCTTACCTAGAACCTAGAACCTAGAACCTAGAACCTAGAACCTAGAACCTAGAACCTAGAACCTAGAACCTAGAACCTAGAACCGAGAACCGGCTTCCTCCCCCCTCTCGTTTCTATAACTCTAGCCTTCTGTAACCGCTTTCCCTTTCCTCAACTTCCTCACCCACATCTTCGCCGGATGGATTGTCTCAAGCACATCAACCGGCAGCGGTAGTGGCTGGCTACAGATCAGTGATGCCAGGGTTTCTGCCATCAGCGGTGCTGAGCTCAGGCCGCGGGAGCCAAGGCCCAGCATGCAGTAGAGGTTGGGTGCCAGTGGTGCTGGTTTGGCGCTGGTCTCGTCTTTGAATACCAGGTCCTGGTACTGCTCAACTAACTGTTCGAACTGGGCCACGTTGCCGACAAACGGGGTGTGGTCACGGGTGACGCAGCGGATCCCCTGGCGGGACTGGTTATCGCTGGTATCAATCTCATCCACCCAGCTCTGATCCGGCACGCAGCGTTTCAGTTTCTCACTGTTATCCTGCTGTGCTGCAGGGTCAAACTCAGTGTCGATATGAGTGCGGTCGTAACTGGCGCCGATGCAGTGCTGCTGGTTGTTGGGGTTTACCGGAGTCATATAGCCGTCGTAGCAGAGCACATTGTTAATTTTGCTCAGTGCTTCCGTAGTCGGGATATGGCTGACCTGGCCTTTCACCGCTGCCAGAGGCAGGGTTTGGGTTGGCTCCAGCTGGTTAAACTTGTGGCCGTTGGCTACCACTACGACCGTGTGGTTAAACACTTTGTCACCACTGGTCAGCTGCCACTGTTCGCCATTGTGGCTCAGTGCATCGATGCGGGTTTCGTAATGTGCGCTGAGTTTGTCCTGTTGTTCCAGGGAATCAAGCAGACCCTGAGTTAACTGCTGAGGGCACAGCCAGCCGCCAAGCGGGTAGTGGACAGACGGCATACCGGCGTTCTGGCCGATACTCTGATTAGTCTGCTCTTCATCCAGCCAGTGCACCAGCTGAGGGTCAAAGCCGCCATCGGCCATTTTTCTCAGTTTGGTGTGGGAAGCTTCATCCCAGGCAAGCTGGGTGACGCCGCACCAGCTGTGGTCGAACTGAATGCCGTTTTCCGTTGCCTGATCAGCAAACTGACGGGCAAACAGGAATGCAGGTGCAAACAGACGGGAAACGCCCTCGTGATTGCCGTTCAGCAGCGGATAAACCGCGCCCTGTCGGTTACCCGATGCGCCCTGAGCCGCCTGGTTGTCTTCACAGTAAAGAGTGACGTTTACGCCGCGTCGTGCCAGCGTAGTTGCCAGCGTCGCGCTGGCGATACCGCCACCGATGATCGCGACATCCTGCGGCTGCTCTGCGGACTGGGTGAAATACCATGGCTTGATATTTGTGTGAGGCTGTTTTTCTGCAATATGGCCGACGATCATATCCCGTTTGGTACCAAAGCCTTTGGTTTTCTTCATTTCAAAACCGGCTTCAATCAGGCCGCGGCGGACAAATCCGGCCGCGGTAAAGGTGGCACAGGTACAGTCCTGACGTGCCAGTTTCGCCATGCCGTTGAACAGATCCTGATTCCACATCTCCGGGTTTTTGCTTGGGGCAAAGCCGTCCAGGAACCAGGCGTCAACGATACCTTCGGCAGGCGTCGGGACTTTTGGCATGCAGTCTTTGATATCGCCAAACCAGAGGTCCAGCGTGACTGCGCCGTCAGCCAGCACGATACGGTGACATTCCGGTACGGCAACCGGGTAGTAGCGGCGCAGCTGCTCTGCATATTCGGCCAGTTCCGGCCATGCCTGGTGCGCTTTTTCCAGGTCTTGTTGAGTGACCGGGAACTTCTCAAAGCTGATAAAGTGCAGCTCTTTCAGTGCTGCGTTTGGGTTATCGCGGCGAAATGCGTCGAACCACTGCCAAAGTGCGAGAAAGTTAAGCCCGGTACCAAAGCCGGTCTCACCGACCACAAAGCGCTGTCGCTCAAAGTTTTCCCAGCGTTCAGGCAGGTGGTTTTTCTCCAGAAACACGTACCGGGTTTCGGCCAGGCCATCCACATTGGAGAAGTAAACATCGTCAAACTGGTCGGATACCGGGGTACCGGCGTCGTTCCATTCCAGTACGGCATTCTTAATTGTGGTCATAGTTGCTTTGATCTTTGGGGTGATTCGCTTAAAGTTAGCCGCGATTGTACGGATTTCCGGGAAAGCTGACCACTTCTGGTTATCATCCTGGTTATTATTCTACGGATTTTTGAATTATAGGAATGTCACATGAAACGTGTCGTAATCACCGGTATGGGCATTGTTTCCAGTATCGGTAACAACGTCGAAGAAGTTCTAGCATCACTTAAAGCAGGTAAATCAGGCATCAACGCGTCTGAGCAGTTCAAAGAAAAAGGTCTGCGTTCACAGGTTTGGGGTGATCTGAAAATCAACCCGGCAGAGCACATTGACCGCAAAAAGATGCGCTTTATGGGTGATGCGGCAGCCTATGCTTACCTGTCAATGGAGCAGGCGATTGCTGATGCAGGCCTGTCTGAAGACCAGGTTTCTAATGACCGTACTGGTATCGTTGCCGGTTCGGGTGGCGCTTCCTCTCTTAATCAGGCTGTGGCAGTTGACACCCTGCGTGAGAAAGGCGTGAAGCGTATTGGTCCATACATGGTTCCACGTACCATGTCTTCTACAGTTTCTGCGTGTCTGGCGACTCCGTTTAAGATCCGCGGCGTAAACTACTCAATGAGTTCTGCGTGTGCGACTTCTGCACACTGTATCGGCCACGCGATGGAGCTAATCCAACTGGGCAAACAGGACATCGTATTTGCAGGCGGCGGTGAAGAGCTGGACTGGACTCTGACCATGATGTTCGACGCAATGGGCGCACTGTCTACCAAGTACAACGAGACGCCTGATCAGGCATCACGTACTTATGATGCGGACCGTGACGGTTTCGTAATCTCTGGCGGCGGCGGCATGATGGTTATCGAAGAGCTGGAGCACGCTCTGGCACGTGGCGCGAAGATCTACGGTGAGATCGTAGGTTACGGCGCAACTTCTGACGGCTACGACATGGTAGCACCATCAGGTGAAGGCGCGGTTCGTTGTATGAAGATGGCGATGGAAAGCGTAGACGGCGTTGATTACATCAACACTCACGGTACTTCAACTCCGGTTGGCGACGTGAAAGAGCTGGGCGCTATCCAGGAAGTATTCGGCGGCAACAGCCCTGCGATCTCTGCAACCAAGGCGATGACCGGTCACGCACTGGGCGCAGCAGGCGTACACGAAGCAATTTACTCAACCCTGATGCTGGACAACAACTTCGTTGCACCAAGCATTAACATTGAAAACCTGGACGAAGCAGCACAAGGCCTGGATATCGTATCTGAGCTGCGTGAGCAGGAGCTGACAACAGTAATGTCAAACAGCTTCGGCTTCGGTGGCACCAACGCCACTCTGGTTATCAAGAAGTACCAGGGTTAATCCTGCTTTCCAGAGCTGATCAGGCCGGCGTTGACGTTATGGCCTGATCGAACAGACGCAGGCAGTTCCCCAAGGAGAGCGGGGTTCAGTCCTTTTGTTCTGGAGCTTACCGGCCTCATCTGAGGCCGGTTTTTTATTTCCAATTTCCATCGGTTAAGGCACAATCATGGCCTCTTCCAACAATGAATTCCTCTTTCCCATGAAAATTCTGATCGATGAGAACATGCCTTATGCCCGCGAGTTGTTCAGTCAGCTCGGTGAGGTGATCGCCAAACCCGGCCGCACGCTTTGCGCTGACGACCTTGTGGGTATCGATGCCCTGATGATCCGCTCGGTGACTAAGGTCAGCCAGGCGCTGCTGGAAAAAGCAGATAAGCTGAAGTTTGTAGGCACCGCGACCGCCGGAATGGACCACGTGGACCAGCCACTGCTGGCTGAGCGCGGTATCGCATTTACCAATGCCCCGGGCTGCAACAAGGTCGGTGTGGCCGAGTATGTGATAAGTGTGCTGATGGTACTGGCTCAGCAGCAGGGCTTTACCATCTTCGATAAAACCGTGGGCATCGTTGGTGCGGGGCAGGTTGGTACCTACCTGGCGAAATGTCTTGAGGGGCTGGGCATTAAGGTTCTGCTGAATGATCCGCCGAAACAGGCTGAGGGTGATACGCGCAGCTTTACTGAGCTCGATACCCTGCTTGAAGAGGCAGATGTTATCACTCTGCATACCCCAATCACCCGTGATGGCGACTATCCTACCCACCACCTGATGGACAGTGACCGGCTGAACAAGCTGCGTGGTGACCAGATCCTGATTAATGCCGCCCGCGGCCCGGTGGTGGACAACCAGGCACTGAAAGCACGCCTTGAGCGGGCAGATGGTTTTACCGCAGCGCTGGACGTATTTGAGTTTGAGCCTCAGGTAGATATGAACCTGTTGCCTCATCTGGCTTTTGCCACGCCGCATGTAGCGGGGTATGGCCTTGAAGGAAAAGCACGCGGGACCACCATGGTGTTCAACTCACTGTGTGAGTTTATGGAGCTGGAAAACCGGGCTCGGGCAGCTGAGCTGTTACCGGTTGCGCCTGTTCCGAAAGTCATGCTGGATCGTGAATGGGATCACACAACACTGCACAATCTGACTCAGTTGATCTATGATGTGCGCCAGGACGATGCCCTGTTCCGGCGTGAAATTGCCAAACCCGGTGCATTTGATCAGATGCGTAAGCAATACTGGGACAGAAGAGAATACAGTGCCATTACGCTGGTGGGCGATGCCCTGTGCAAGCTTGAACCACTGGCGAAATTAGGTTTCAAAATTGAGGTAAAAGATGAGCCAAAAATTTAACGTTGCAATCTTTGGTGCGACCGGTGCGGTCGGCGAAACCATGCTGGAAGTACTGCAGGAACGTCAGTTTCCGGTCGATGAGCTGTACCTGCTGGCCAGTGAGCGCAGCGAAGGTAAAACTTACCGTTTTAACGGTAAAACCATCAAAGTGCAGAACGTAGAGAACTTTGACTGGTCTCAGGCTCATATTGCGCTGTTCTCCGCTGGTGGTGAGCTGTCTGAGAAGTGGGCACCAATCGCGGCAGACGAAGGCGTGGTAGTGATCGATAACACCTCTCAGTTCCGTTACGAGTACGACGTTCCGCTGGTTGTGCCGGAAGTGAACCCGGAAGCCATTGCTGAGTTCCGTAACCGCAACATCATCGCGAACCCGAACTGTTCTACCATTCAGATGCTGGTCGCGCTGAAACCAATCCATGACGCAGTGGGTATCGAGCGTATTAACGTATCGACCTACCAGTCAGTATCCGGTGCGGGTAAATCAGGTATCGATGAGCTGGCAGGCCAGACTGCGCAACTGCTGAACGGTCGTCCGGCAGAAACGAAAGCCTTCAGCCAGCAGATCGCGTTTAACTGTATCCCGCAGATCGACAAGTTCATGGAAAATGGCTACACCAAAGAAGAGATGAAAATGGTGTGGGAAACCCAGAAGATTTTCAACGATCCATCCATCATGGTGAACCCGACTGCGGTTCGTGTGCCGGTATTCTACGGCCATGCAGAAGCTATCCACCTGGAAACCCGCGCACCGATCGATGCGGAAGAAGTGGTTCAGATGCTTGATCAAACTGACGGTATTGAAGTGTTCCACGGTGAAGATTTCCCGACTCAGGTACGTGACGCAGGCGGTAAAGACCATGTCATGGTTGGCCGTATCCGTAACGACATCAGCCACCACAGTGGCGTGAACCTGTGGGTTGTGGCGGATAACGTACGCAAAGGCGCGGCAACCAACGCAGTCCAGATTGCAGAAGTGCTTATCCGCGATTACTTCTGAGTCAGAATTTAGTGATGTTTTTATAAAGGGCTCCTTCGCGGAGCCCTTTATTTTTGGGGCAACTCATCGGATTTCGCTGTCTTTTTCTCCATATCCCGGAATTTTTTTGTTCCGGTCACACATTTTTTGCCTGCCAGCCTACAGTTTTGCCGTGAATATCCGATATATTAAGGAGATCACAGTATTATTCATATAATAGAAAGCAGGTAACGCAGAGCCTTTTATGCACCAATTTTTCAAGCGTCTGTTAACGCCCTTGCTTCTGGTGGCCGCCAGCCAGATTTCCACAGCAGAAGCGGAAGCCATCAGAATCGTCGGTTCAGACGGGGAAGTCATCACTTCTCCGCAATTCTCTGAGCAGTTCAATCAGGCCCTGGAAGCTGATGAGCCCTCCCTGTTTTATGGCCCAACCGGTCGTGAGGAAACCCTGTGGGCGATTGCCACCACATTGCGTCCGGCTAACAACCTGACCGTGCAGCAGACCCTGCTGGCGATCTACCGTCTTAACCCTCAGGCGTTTGAAAATCAAAACATCCATCTGCTGATCCCTGGCAGTACCCTGCGTATCCCGTCACTCGAACAGGTTCAGGCTGAAAACACCAATGCCGCTGTTCGCCTGATGAATGCACACAACGCCCGCAAAAAGCAGGACAAAGGGACGGAAAAACCGGTACGCATTGCGGTTAAACCGGTCGCCAAACCGCAGTCACAAACTAAGCCTGTTCCGGCCGCAGAGACCAGCCAAAAACAAGAAGTGGTCAAACCGCTGGTACAGATTAAGCCGCAAACAGAGCCAAAACAGGTCAGCGATCTTAAAGAGCAGCTCGAAATGTCGGAAACTGAGCTGTCCACACTGGAAGAGAAAAATCATCAGCTGCGTCTGATGCTGTCTAAAGTACAAAACGAAGTTGAGACGCTGAAAACAGAACTCAGCGACGATGACCGTATCCGCTCAGAAGTCGAGAAACTGCTGGCAGCAGAGCGCATGCGTGAAATTGAAGCGGCACAAAACGCCCCGACTCTGATGGAAAAAATCATCGCCAATCCTCTGCTGCTGGGCGGCGTTGCGCTGATCCCGGGTCTGCTGCTTGGTCTGCTGGTGGTGATGCTGCTTAACCGTAAGAAACAAACCGCGGAGCCAGAGCAGCAGGCAACGCCTGAAATCACGCCTCCGCCGGTTATTCCGCCGCAGGACGAAGATATTGATGAGATCAACCTTGAAGATGATCTCATCGGCGAGTTGCCGGAAGAAGAGCTGGGTCTTGGCGACGAGCTGTTCTCTGATGATATGGGGCTGGATGATGACGAGCCTCAGCAGGAAGACAACCAGGAAGACATTTTCGGTAACCTGGATGAGGGCGAGCTCGACTTCAACCTGGACGATGAAGACGGCGAAGACCCATTTGCCGGTATCGGTGACGACGGGGAACTGGAAGCCGAAATTGCTGATCTTGAAGAAAGCAGCAATGGCATCAGCGTTGATGCGGATGAGAAGGCTCTGGGGCTGGATGAAATGTCTGCTGCGCTTGATTCGGTTGAGCCGGAAATCGATGACGCAGGCATTGGCAACGAGTTCGACCTTTCTCAGGAAGAGAGCCTGTCCAACGATGATATTGATGCGTTGCTGGAAGCGGATGGCCCGACTGAAGAGCTGGAGGCCGAATCCCTTGACCAGTCTATGCTTGATGACCTGTTTGCCGGTATCGACACCACAGAAACGGAAGACGACCTGGATTTTGGCACCCTGCTTGCGGATGGCGAAGCGCTGCCTGAGTCCGTTGAGGATGACAGCACTGAGCTGCTCGATGAACTGCTTGAAGAGTCGGGTGAACCTGCTCCGGATGCAGACAGCACTGATCTGTTGGATGAAGTGATTGAAAGCGGAGGCGATACCCTCAGCGACACTGACCTCCTTGATGAGCTTCTTGAAGAGCACTCAAGCCTTAAACAGGAAGATGAAGAGCTGGACTTTAACCTGGATGATGGTCTGGAAGCTGAGCTGCCTGAAATCCCGGCTCAGGATGGGAACGCTGAAGAAGAAGTCAAAGCCAGCATCGACCCTGACAGCACTGATCTGCTCGACAGCCTGATTGAAGAGAATGAGCATGCACCGGAGTTTGAACTTGATGAAGCCAGCACCGAGCTGCTTGATGATGTACTGGGTGACGGTGCCTCTGAGCATCAGGACTTTAAGCTGGATGAGGACAGCGTTGATCTGCTCGATGAAGTGCTGGCAGAGGACAGTAAAACCTCAGTTGAGCCGGACAGCACCGACCTGCTCGATACCCTGCTTGATGAGCATCAGGCCGCACCGGAGACTTCAGAGGAAGCACCTCAGGCAGAAGAGGCGTTTGATTTCGATGAGTTGATCGATATTGAGCCGGAAGAAGCTCTGGCAGAGCCTGAGGAAGAAACCCTGACTCCGGCAACTGAAGACGAGGTGCTGCCTGAAGCTGCTGATGCAGTGTTCGATGAAGTGCTGCAGGCTGAGCTTGCTGCCGGTGAAGCTGTACCGGAAGTCTCTGCCGATGAAGAGTCAGAGCCTTTGTCAGAAATAGCTGTGGAGGACTTGGAGCCGGAAACAGTTGCTGAACCAGAATTAATAACAGAACCAGATGCAGACGCTGAAGTGCCAGTGGTGGATGTAGCTGAAGAACCGTCTGAACCTGCGCCAGCAGTGGAGCCGGAACTGGCTGTGGAAGAACCACAGGAAGAGATTCTGTCGCCTGAAGAAGAACTGGCATCGCAGGCAGAAGCCATGCCTGAAATGGCAATGCCGGAGCAGGAAGCGGAAACAGCGGCGCAGGTGGAGGAAGAGTTTGAAGCCGCACCGGTGACCGATCCAACTACCGCTTTCTCTCTTCGCGGTCATGAAGATGAGCCGCTGGATATTCTGATGGGGGAAACTCCGGCCGATCTGGACGATGAAGAAGCCCTGATTGAAGACTGGCAGGCAGAAGCCCTGGCCGGTGACGAGCCTGAAGATGAGTCTGAACTGCAAATCCCTGGCACAGAAGGTCTGGATGAAGCCCTGGCAGAAGTTGACGCTGCTCAGGAAATGCCACAAGCTGCAGAGCCAGCAGAGCCAGCAGAGCCAGCAGAGCCAGCAGAGCCAGCAGAGCCAGCAGAGCCAGCAGAGCCAGCAGAGCCAGCAGAGCCGGCGCTGCCTGCTAATGAATTTGGTATTCCTCAGGACGAAGACTGGGAGTTCGACGACGTTGACCTTTCCGGCCTGGACGATGACCAGCCAGAAACCCCTGTCATTGAGGAAGCAGAACCTGAGCTGCCAGAAGTGCAGGCTGAGCCTGTAGCTGCACCAGAATCTGAAGCTCCTGTCGTTGAAGAACCAGAGTTCGAACTGCCGGAACACGGCGAGTTCAGTGAAGAGGACCCTCTTGCTGCACTTGATGCAGACTTAGCTGCGTCTCCAGAGGTGGAAGCACCTGTTGCTGAAGAGCCGGTAGTATCACCTGAAGCGGAAGCGCCAGCTGCAGAAGAACCAGAGTTTGAACTTCCTGAACCGGACGAAGCCGACCCTGGCGAGTTCAGCGAAGAAGACCCACTTGCGGCACTGGATGCAGACTTTGCTGCTTCTCAAGAGGCGGAAGCGCCTGTAGCAGAAGGACCAGAGTTCGAACTGCCGCAACTGGACGAAGCCGATCCTGGTGAGTTCAGCGAAGAAGACCCACTTGCGGCACTGGATGCAGACTTAGCGGCTGCTCCAGAGGCAGAAGTGCCTGTTGCAGAAGAACCAGAGTTTGAACTTCCGGAACTGGACGAAGCCGATCTTGGTGAGTTCAGCGAAGAAGATGCACTGGCGGCATTTGACGAAGAGCCAGTGG
>NZ_JBSDZD010000013.1:0-150343 GCF_056726165.1 Vibrio sp. 9-16B-A1 | reverse complement strand
GAACCACAGAACCACAGAACCACAGAACCACAGAACCACAGAACCACAGAACCACAGAACCACAGAACCACAGAACCACAGAACCACAGAACCACAGAACCACAGAACCACAGAACCACAGAACCACGGAGCTTCCCATGCCCGAACTACCCGAAGTTGAAGTCAGCCGGATGGGTATCAGCCCTTATCTGACTGGTCAGAAAATCCAGTCTGTTGTTGTCCGTCAGCCGAAGTTGCGCTGGGCGGTGCCTGATGAGCTGCAGACTCTTGTGGGGGAGCAGATCCTGTCGGTTTCCCGCCGGGCCAAATATCTGGTGGTGGAAACGGAGCAGGGCAGCATCCTGATTCATCTGGGGATGTCCGGCAGCCTGCGGGTGCTGGATGCGTTTATTGAGCCGGGTAAACACGATCACGTGGATCTGATTCTGGATAACAGAAAAGTGCTGCGCTATAACGACCCGCGCCGTTTTGGTGCCTGGCTGTTTGCCGCGCCAGGGGAAAGTCATTCTGTGCTGGAAAACCTGGGGCCTGAGCCGCTGACTTCTGCCTTTCATGCTGACTACCTTGCCGAAAAAGCCAAAGGCAGGCGGGTAGCGATTAAGCAGCTGATAATGGATAACAAAGTCGTGGTTGGGGTGGGGAATATCTACGCCAACGAAGCGCTGTTTTCTGCCCGTATTCACCCGAAAACCGCTGCCGGAAAGCTGAGGGCGGAGCAACTGGGTGCTCTGGTGGAAGAAATCAAAGCCGTGCTGAAAATCGCTATCTCACAGGGCGGTACCACGCTGAAAGATTTTAACCAGGCTGATGGCAAACCGGGTTATTTTGCTCAGGAGCTGCAGATATATGGCAGGGTAGGCGAAAACTGCTCAGCCTGTGGTGAGCCGATAGAGCAGATGGTAATAGGGCAGCGCAATACATTTTACTGTCCGCGCTGCCAGCCTGTCGCTGATTAAGCCAGTCTTTCCTGATATTTCGCAGCCAGGGCTTTCGCGACTATTGGTGGAACAAACTGCTCCACGCTGCCGCCGTGAATCGCCACTTCGCGGACGATGGTTGAAGAGACAAATGCATACTCTTCTGCCGGGGTAAGGAACACGCTCTCAAGCCCAGGCATCAGCCGGCGGTACATATTGGTCAGGCCAAACTCGTACTCAAAGTCCACAGTAGTGCGCAGGCCGCGGATCAGTACGTTGGCATCTTCTGCTTTAGCAAAGTCCACCATCAAACCGGTAAAGCCTTTGGCACTCACATTAGGTAAGTGAGTAGTTACCTGCTTTACGAACTCCACCCGTTCTTCAAGAGTAAACATGGTGTTTTTACTCGGGCTGGCTGCAACCGCGACGATGACCTCATCAAACATGCTTGCGCTGCGCTCGATAAGATCCAGGTGCCCGTTGGTGATGGGATCAAATGTGCCGGGGTAGATCACCCGGGATATCCGTTTATGTGACACGATAAATGGCTCTTCAAATTGGGTTAACCTGAGTAATCATAACAAATTACAGCCAAACTCCGGTATTATGGCGAAGCAGAAAAAATCAGGAAGGTGATATGAACAAAATTCTGGTGATCCGTAACGATAAAATCGGTGATTTTATGCTGGCCTGGCCGGCTTTCGCGATGCTGAAACAATCATTGCCTGAGTGTCATATTACCGCACTGGTACCGGGCTACACCAAAGCCCTGGCTGAGCTGTGTCCCTGGATTGATGAGGTGATGCTCGATCCGGGTAAAAACGCGGACAAAGCGGCGCACAATGCGCTGATTCAGGTTATCCGGGCGGCTGAGTTTGATGCCTCGGTTAATCTGTTTTCCACCACTTACAATGCGATGCTGGTGTGGAAAGCCGGAATTAAATACCGCCTGGCGCCGGCAACCAAGATCGCACAGATTTTTTATAACAGACGGATTAAGCAGAAACGTTCTCAGTCGGCAAAGCCGGAATACGAGTACAACCTTGACCTGATCCGTGCGTTCCTGAAAGAGATTAATGTTTCGGTAAAAGAGCCACAGGCACCTTATCTGAGCTTTGCTGAACCGGAGCTGGCCGCTCAAAAAGAGAAACTGGCAGAACTGCTCTCTCTGAACCCGGATAAAAAGTGGGTATACCTGCATGCCGGAAGTGGTGGCAGCGCCAATAATCTTTCCCTTGAGCAGTATACTGAGCTTGCCGCGGGTCTGGTGATGGATTGTGAGTACGTACTTACTGCAGGACCGGGAGAGGAAGAGAAAGCGCGTGATCTTCAAAAGCTGATGAAAGCAAACGGGATGGATGCGCAGGTCTATGACAAAAATGACGGCCTGGTCGATTTTACCCGCTCGATTGCCTGCGCAGATCTGTTTATAGCCGGCTCAACCGGGCCGCTGCATATTGCTGCAGCCCTTGACGTGCCCACACTGGGCTTTTTCCCGGCCAAGCGCTCTGCCACGCCACTTCGCTGGCGCCCGGTGAACTCTGATGGGCGCCACCTTGCTTTTTGTCCTCCGGCTTGCGGAGACAAAGCCAGTCAGGAAGATATGGCGAGAATTGATATGGGTGCGGTTGTTGCTGAAGCAAAAGAATGGATAGAGAAGGTGGTGATGGGGTAGGGTTCCCAGGACCCAGGACCCAGGACCCAGGACCCAGGACCCAGGACTTTGGGAGCGAGAGGTGGATGTTGTTTTCTCGCCTCTCGCCCTCTGCTTTTACTTCTTCTCCTGCCCTCTCACCCATAAGTCAGCATATTTCACAAACGTAGAGTGGGCTGAGAGTACTGACAACAGAAAGCCCTGCTTACCGTCCAGAAACCCGGCTTTAAGAATGTACATCTTCATAAAGCAGGCGATGGCATGGACAATACCCTGGTTGATACTGGCTTTTTTCCCGCGCTTTTCCCGCTGATCGGCCCATGCTTTGGCGTAACCAGCTGATTTGACCAGGTAGTGGTGCGCATCGTTGTAGGTATAGTGGATGGCATCGCCATTCAGGGTAGCAATCTGCATCCCGTCTTTGACTTCTACCCGCTCATGAACCAGTGCATCGGTATACCGGGTCAGCCTGGTTGGGTAAAGGCGCAGAACGCGGTCCGGGTACCAGCCACAGTGGCGGATAAAGCGGCCAAATACCCAGCTCAGGCGGGCAAACTGCCAGACCGTATCCGGTCTGTTTTCGGAAACGGCGCGGAGAATGCTCTCTTTCAGTTCCGGGGTAATGCGTTCATCAGCATCCAGCCAGAGTACATAATCGGACTCCACATAAGACTGAGCGATACGGCGTTGGGGCCCGAATCCTGGCCAGTCCGCATTGACATAAAACTTGTCGGTAAACCCGCGGGCAACACTTTCAGTTTCATCGCTGCTGCCGGAATCCAGAACTACGATCTCATCCACCCAGCCACTGACTGTCTCCAGACATTCTTTCAGGTGTTTGGCTTCGTTTTTAACGATCAGGGCGACCGCCAGAGTTGGTTTTGTCACAGTTGTGCCTCGGTTGGGTATTTCAGCCCCAGTCTACTTGCTGTTAAGTGAAAAATCAGCCACCGCTTTATCAAACATGCTGATCACCTGGTCCGGGCTTATACGTGACATCGCATTCTTGTCTTTTACCCGGGTTCTCCAGCTGAGCTGCTCCGGCGTTTTGCCGGTTTCGGCCAAAATAGCTTCGTCGTAGGCTGAGACAACATAGTCTGAGTAGTTATAAGGCCCGGTCCGCTGAGGATTATGGTGGGCATACAGGCCGATTACCGGCGTATTCATGGCATTGGCCATGTGTGCCGGACCGGTATCCGGAGCAATCACCAGTTCGGCTTTATCCAGCAGAGCCAGCATCTGCATCAGCGAACTTTGACCTACCAGGTTATGGACTCCCTGCGATAGTTTGCTTTCAACGTCAGCAGCCAGTTTTACTTCTGTTTCTGCCGGGCTTCCGGCTAAAACGATATGCCAGCCCTGCCTGGCAGCGTGTTCGATTAACTCTGCGTATCCCTGAGCATGCCAGTTTTTGTACCCTTTACTCGCAGCAGGCACGATGACCAGGTTGGGTTTTGTCTGGCTCAGCTGAGAGGCGGCCCAGGCTGAATCCTCTTCCGGATAACTCAGAGACCATTCTGGTTTCTCTGCCGGGATGCCCAGAGCATGGCTGAAGGCCATCAGTCCATCGAGTACATGCGGCTTCTCTGGTGAGGGCACCTGAATATTGGTAAAGAGAGTCTGGAAGTCCTGGCTTCTCTTCTTATCAAACCCCAGTTTGTAACGCGCTTTTATTCCAAGGGTGGCAATACTGGCACGAATGGCATACTGCATATGCAAGAGCGCATCAAAATGACGGCCTTTCAGTTGTCGCCAGAGAGCGGTATAGCCGCGCCAGCCAGCCTTTTTGTCAAAGACAATGACTTCAATGCCCGCTACAGCCTGAAGAAGCTGAGCTTCCGCTTTACCGGTTATCCAGGTCAGCCGGGTTTCAGGCCATTCCTTTTGAACGGCCTGTACCGCTGCGATGGTATTACAGACGTCGCCGATGGCTGAAAGCCGCAGCACACATAATGATTCTGGTGGAGCCTTAAACAGTGGCATTATCTGAATCCCTGCTCAGTCAGGTACTGTTCTACCTGTGGCTGATATGAGACGGAGTAAGAAAACTTCTCGCTGTCATGAGCCGCAAGCAGGTTCAGTACCAGCAAATAAGTGGCGGCTGCCAGCAGGAACTGACCAAACCGTTTGCTGTTACTGGTCTTCCACAGGTTTATTTCGCGCAGGATCGGGAACAGAGCAAACGGGAACGTAATAATAAGGTGCCAGTAACTGAAAGTGATCGGAGACAGGCAGGCACTGATCAGGATCCCCACCAGGATGGCAAACGAGTACATGATGAGCCAGGTTTCTGGCTCTGAGACGTTTTGTCCCTTCTTGATCAACGGCTTAACAAACTTCCAGGTGCGCCAGTTGAATCTGGCGGAGATCACTACAGTGGCGATACCAACAGGGAAGGTGATGGCTTTCCAGGCGTACTGAACAACCATTTGCAGCCAGTCGATACTGGTTACCCAGTCAAAGCCGCTGTCGGCAATTACCCGGTTGGAGAACAAGAACGAGCCGTAGCGCAGCCAGTAAAGAAGAGACTTAAGCACCGGATAGACATGAACCAGGCCATAGCCGATATATCGGTCGCTTTCCTGAACAATCGCTTCGTTGGTAAGCAGCTCCTGAAAGTAGGGAAACAGTGAGGCTGCAGTAGTCAAAATGGCAGCGATAACGCCCGGCCAGGAAACTTTGATCATCTGGCGATAAAAAATATAAACCGAAGCGACAGCCAGGATCGGCCATGAAAAATGCAGTTGCATTGCCATACCGACAGAAGCGACATGCAGAAAACTCAGGATAAAGGATTTCTGGTTTTGCATCCGGAATGCAGTCCACAGGTGCAGTGCGGCAAACAGGCACAGGTAGGCAGGGTTATACATCAGGCTGTCGTACAGAATCCACGGGCTAAGCCAGAAAAGCAGCATGAAAACCAGACGGATGTTATTGTCGAAGACACGTTTAACAACGGAGTCCAGCATCAGGAAAGCGACCAGTCGCAGGGCGATAAGAAACAGCATTGGCGCCCATGGATTATCCCACAACAGAAGAGGAACTCCGACGACAAGGGCAGATAAATACCCGGGAAGATTTCCAATGGTACTGGCAAAATTACCATAGGCGAGCCATTCTCCCTTCACCGCCCCCAGGTAACCCTTATTGATCATTTGGATTTGATCTCCGCGAAGCAACTGGTGCTCTGCGTAGAGCACGGAAAGCACGGTTCCTGTTATTAGGCCAAGGATGAAAATCTTGCTGAAGTGTTTATCCAGCCATTGATAAGGGTTCATTTTGTCGTCCGCATAGTCGTAGTTCAGGAGAGATTGTGCAGGTGGTTCAATGCAATGTAAATTATGGAAGAAAACAGTATTAGTTATAGAGTGTCTTGCTGGTGGTGAGTGGATCTTCCGACATTATTCTGCCCAACTGACATTAGCTTTAATTACCCTGGCAGGAGTACCGGCCAGGCAGGTATCAGGCTCTGTAAATGATTTGGTAACCACAGCAGAGGTGCCAACGATAGTATTATCGGGCAGTTCTGAGCCTTTTAAAATACTGGCTTTAGCGCCTATCCAGCAATGATTTCCGGTTTTAATTGGGCGATCGGGATTGATCGGACTGCTGTCAGACAGTGCTGTGATCTTGTGATGGTCAGTATCCATGATCAGTGTTTCCCATGAGATCAGGTTGTCATGGCCGAACTCTATATTTTTTCGGCAAATGACGGTTCCTTTCGCGGAAATATGAAACCGTTCGCCAAAGGTGATGCTGGCTTTGTTTGTCACGGAAATTCGTGAACCCAGTCCGATCTTTGCTTTGCCTTTAAAGTGCACATGACCTTCAATGAACAGGAGTGTTCTCTGGTATTCAAAGTCGTAGGTTTCCACGCTGCCAAACCCAATGCGTACAATACCCGGTTTGACTTTGCCGAATGTCGCTCGTCCTTTACTCAATGACTGAAGCTTTGTTCTGCGGGAAACTACAATTGGCAGTTTTACCGCGTCAGTGAACTTGCAGAGGCGAAAGTTAACGTATATCGATTTTGGTAATCCAAGAAGGTACTCGAGGTTTCGGCTCATAAATCTGCTCTAATAAGTGAGTTCTTCATGCCATTCCATATCCGTTTGCACGACTCTTGCAGGTTGTCCGGCTGCAATGGAATGTTCAGGTATGCTTTTTGTGACAGTAGAGTTGATACCGATAACAGCGCCATTGCCGATGTTTACTCCCTTAAGAATGGTCGCATTATCAGCCAGCCAGACGTTGTCTCCGATGATTACGCTTTGTGCCGGATTAATTCGTTGGCCATTTTTCACTATGTCATGCCCGTCACTGGTCATAATCCTCACATTTCGGGAGAGCATGCAGCGTTCTCCGATGATCAGTTTGGTTTCTTTTTCCCGGGCAGAAAGGTATGTTTTCTGACCGATAACACACCCTTTACCAATGTGAAGCTCACAGCCCTGGCCGTCCAGTTCGATATAGACATCCCGCAGGATAGCGCCATCTTCAATAATGAGTTTGTTGTTGCTCCCTTTCAGGTTTATCTCGCATTCCTTAATACGAACTTTATTGCCCAGAACGATTTGGTTTCCGGTATGGCAACGAACTTTGTTGCGAAGCCTGAAAAGAAACTGACTCATCATTGCTCTGGTCTCCACCCACCCCGGTAAGTCTGAACCAGGCGATTTCGTGTTTGTAAGTTCCACATGCTCATACGGATAAAGCGGTAGAAGCGATAGCACTCACGCAGGGCTTTGTAGTGGGCTTTTACTTTAGTCTTGTGTTGATCTCCCTGGATCTGGCTTCCGAAGTCGCATGGAGCAAAAGTGGCGCAGGGCAATACACCAAGAGAAGGAACTTTGTGCCGGTACGATTCACCAATAAAATTATCTACCGAGCAAATCCAGCGCTGGCTGGCGTTTAAAAACATTTTGGCACCTTCCGGTGTAATGCTGTAAGCATTGGTTCCTTTAGAGTTGTCCTTCCACTGAACAATTTCAATATCCTGCAAGTGCTCTATATGATCATACTGCCCGTGTTGGTACTCCAGGCGCAAATAGTTGTACTTTTCATGCAGGGCAGGGAGCTTCTTCAGTACAGGGGAAAAGAACTCAGTGGGGAGAAAATCATCTTCCAGAATGATAACCGGCTCGTTCAACTCAACACACTTTTGCCAAAGCCGGTAATGGCTGGCATAACACCCCCGCTCACCGGGCGTTAGTGGCCGGCTGCGGAACAGAACCCGGTGCTTGTCATCCGGCAGGATTGCAAGGTCTTCGGGCAGGCCTTCAATACCATTTACCGCATCAAAGAACTCGTAATCAAGATTAAACGGGGCCAGAACCTCTCTGGCCCGGTCTCTTCTGGCTTCGTCCTGCTGCAGGCTGATGATAAATATTTTCATAACAATAGTATAAGAGAGTCAATGCAGTTAAAGATTAATCATTGCAAGTGTTTTTGCAACCGCTCCGCGCTGTTTTATCACATAATTTAGCGCATTGTCTGACATGCTCTTCCGGAGCTGTGCGTCCTGGAAAAGCTTAAGTAAAGCTTCGCTTATCATGTCTTCCTGTGAAACTATCACGGCTTTCTTTGCGATCAGCGCATTCGTTATATCAAGAAAGTTGAAAAAGCTGGGGCCTGTAATAGTCGGAACTCCCAGGGCTGCCGGCTCAAGGACATTATGCCCACCAACGGCATCACCGAGCAGGCTGCCGCCCATAAAGCATACGTCTGCTGATGCGAGTAAACACAGCATTTCTCCCATGGTATCAGCAAGGTAAACCTGAGATTTCGCGGGATTGCCGTTGCTTTGTGTTCGACGGGAGGTGCTAAAACCGGAAGACTGGCAAAGCCTGAAAACTTCATCAAATCGTTCCGGGTGTCTTGGGACCAGTATCAGTAAGGCGTCCGGATGTTGCTTAAGGACTTTATTGTGCTCGTTAAGCAGCTTTTCATCTTCTCCCCGGTGGGTGCTGGCAGCAACCCAGACAGGGCGGCCAGAACCGAGCTCATTTCTGAGGTTTGTACCATCGTTTCTTACCGATTCAGGAATAGTGATATCAAATTTTACTGAGCCGGAAACAGCCAGCTTATCTTTTTCAACGCCAAGCTCTTCAAACCGGTTAGCGTCTTCCTGATGCTGGCAAATGATCAGATTGATTTTAGAAAGCATCCCGGTCACCAGTCCGCCTGGTATCTTCTGGTAGCGGGCTTTTGAGCGTTCAGAGAGCCGGGCATTGATAACGGTAACCGGAATCCCTGCCGCAGAGACAATGCTCAGCGTATTTGGCCAAAGCTCTGTTTCCGCGATGATCATCTGAGAGGGCTTTATGGTTTTAATGAATGCTTTTACAGCAAACGGAAAATCCAGCGGCATGTATCTGTGTTCGGCCAGATCGCCCAGTTTGGCGATCTGCGCTGCACCTGTGCTTGTCGTTGTGGTGACAACAACCGGTAAGTCAGGATGAGCCTGTTTTATCGCACGGATAAGAGGGATAACGGCGATACACTCACCCACAGATACCGCATGGATCCATAGCGGAGAGGTATCCGGGTCATCCAGTTTTGGTGTTATGCCAAAGTGTTCCTTCCAGCGTTCGCCGAAAGGTGGCTTACCAGGCTTGCGTTTGTAAAGCCCCCGGAGCAGGAGTGGGGCGGCAAGGGTTAACAACAGAGTGTAGAGCCAGCGCACTCAGGCCTCCAGTGCAGTAATCGCATTGATAACCCGCTCTGGCATTAACTCTGTCAGGCAGCGTTGGTGGCCAAACTTGCAGGTTTTTTTAAAGCAGGGCCGGCATTCGATATCAGTATGCAGGTAAGCGACTTTGTCGGCCAGAGGCGGTGTGTACTCAGGTGATGAAGAACCATATACCGCGACAACATTACAACCGACAGCAGCTGCAACATGCATCAGGCCGGAATCATTGGTGACGACGGTTTTACATGCCGCCAGCAGATCAACTGCTTCAACCAGTTTGGTTTTGCCTGCCAGTACCGTGATTTGCGAATGATACTCAGCGGGTACCTGCTGTTTGATCTCATTGCAGGTATCGCTGTCTTTTGGACCGCCAAACAGCCAGACCTGACGGCCCTGACTGCATAAGTGCTTTGCGACACTGGCGTAGTGCTTACTGGGCCACTTTTTGGCTGGCCCAAACTCAGCGCCAGGACACATAGCCACGGACTCTGCGGTGTTATTAAGACCAAAGTGGCTCAGTGCCGCCTGTTGGGCTTCTTTTTCAATATGCAGAGCAGGTTTCGGCAGCGCCTCCAGACCTCCAAGCGATGCTGAGTTCGCCATTTCTGCTTTCGGGTGCGCCAAAGCAACGTAGCGCTCAACCATAAACTGAAATTCTTTCTTGTTAGGGCGAAGGTCGTTCAACAGGCCGTAGCGCATCTCACCTTTCCAGCCGGTACGCTTTTTTATGCCTGCAAACCAGGGAACAAGCGCAGACTTGGCTGAGTTCGGCAGGATAATGGCCTGATCATAGCTCTGTACTTTCAGGCTTTTGCCGATTTCCCGACGTTTAAGCAGATCCAGTTCACCGTGACCTATCGGCATACTCAGTGCCTGGCTGACTTCAGGCATTCTCTCCAGAATCGGTTTGCACCATTCCGGAGCAAGTACGTCGATAACTGCGTCGGGGTGTTTTTGTTTGAGTATTATGTACAGTGACTGGGACATAACCATATCTCCCACCCACGACGGACCGATAATCAGAATCTTCACTTTATGCCTCGCTCTCTTTGCTCTTAACACAGCCGGCAATACAAATGGAAAGCAGGTAGAACAGGCATATAGTTTCAAACACCATGTTGTTGCCGTAGAGCATGCCAATAATGAGTGCACAGGATATAAGGCTTAGTCCGCTCCAGCAGTAGCCGGTTGCTGTGTGTCTGAACTTCCACAGGGTATGGGCAATCTTGCCTAGCAGTGAATAATAAGCCACAAGATAGATTGCACCCATTATGTGAAGCGCATTCAGGTAGGCGTTGTGAGAGTCATTGTAAGAAAAACCATTAGCAGCACTAGCCTGCAACTCAGCCAGGTTGTGGTTAATGAGTAAAAATTCTACCAGATGAGCTTCAAGAGGCTCTTTGCCTAAGCCAAAAAAGAACGCAAGCGGATTATTTTGCAGGTTGTAGACTGCAAACTCCAGTCCATGCTCCAACATAACAGCGCGGGCTATATAGGAAGTGTTTGATGACAGATCGGTTATTGAGGCTATCCGGGCTATCACAGACTGGATGAGAGATGAATCGTAAAAAACGACAACACAAAGTAAAAGACCGCCCACCAAAGTAAACAGCCATTTTTTATGGAAAACTAACAAGTAGACACCAGTTGTGAGCGCTACAGCCACGAGTGGTCCTCTTCCTCCTGAAAGCACAAGGCAGGCAAATGATAAAAGAATAAAAATTACACCACTAATCAGTCTCTTTCCTTTGCAATAATTGAGTACAAAAGGAACTGCAGCAGCAGAGATATACGCCAAAAACTCGGACCATGCACCGATCATCCAGAAACTTGGAATCCTGTGGTTGAACTTGCCCTGAGCTGCGAGTTGGGCAAATAGGTAGAAAGCATAACCAAAACTGATAAGGGCTCCGATAGACAGACATGAAATGGCAATATTCAGATTGTTTTTCTGCCTGAGAAGGTGAATGAGCAGGGGGGTTACCAGTAAAAAACCGGTTTTCACAAAAGCTGTTTCGATCTCCTGAAGGTTGCCGGGGGAGATAGCTTTTGCGATGAGCCCGATAAGAAATACTCCCCACATTGATTTGGTTAGCGAATCAATATCAGGTTGGCGGAACAGGCTTCTTTGAGAGGCGAGATAAGCGATTAACGTTATCAGTAGTAAACCAAGGCTGATATTTATACCAGCCTTGGAAGGGTACAGGGTTAGAAAACAAAAGCCCACTAAGAATGGGCTAATGGTATTTAATCTGATTTGCATAATAAAGTCGTGTTACTAATTAATAATAGCCATGTATTCAGCCACACCTTCAGCAACTGTTTTAAATTCAACATCACAACCTGCAGCGCGCAGCTTGGTCAGATCTGCCTGAGTAAACTCCTGGTAAGCGCCTTTCAGGTGCTCAGGGAAAGGAATGGTTTCAACTTCACCTTTGCCGTGGTGCTTAACTACCGCTTTGGCCACTTCAGAGAAAGGTTCCGCACGGCCGGTACCGCAGTTAAAGATGCCTGATACACCGTGCTGCATAAACCACAGGTTTACTTTACAAACATCACCAACGTACACGAAGTCGCGCTTGAACGTATCACTGCTTTCGAACAGTTTCGGATTTTCGCCCGCCAGAATCTGGTTGTTCAGGTGGAATGCTACTGATGCCATGCTGCCTTTGTGATCTTCACGCGGGCCGTATACGTTGAAGTAACGGAAGCCGGTGATTTGAGACAGTGACTCACCGTGCTCTTCGGCATCCGCCCACAGGCGACGTACGTAGTTATCAAACTGCTGCTTGGAGTAACCGTATACGTTCAGTGCACCTTCAAATTCACGCTCTTCGATGAAGTTCTCGTTGCGGCCACCGTAAGTCGCTGCAGAAGAGGCATACAGGAACGGAATTTCACGATCCAGGCAGTAGTGCAGCAGCTCCTTTGAGTACTCGTAGTTATTGAGCATCATGTACTTGCCATCCCACTCAGTGGTGGCAGAGCAGGCACCTTCATGAAAAACGGCTTCAATAGGGCCAAAATCGTCACCGGCCATAATCTGGGTCAGAAAATCATCGCGGTCCATGTAGTCGGTGATATCCAGATCAACCAGGTTCTTAAACTTCTTACCGTTTTTCAGGTTGTCCACAACCAGAATATCGTTGTGACCCGCTTCGTTCAGCGCCTTAACAATATTGCTGCCGATCATACCGGCACCACCAGTTACGATGATCATAAAATGTCCGTCCAGATTAGAAAAAATACTGTGCAGGAGTGTAGCAGACTCCGGGAGGTATGGGTATAGAGTGGTTCTGTGGTTCTGTGGTTCTGTGGTTCTGTGGTTCTGTGGTTCTATGGGTCTATGGGTCTATGGGTCTATGGGTCTATGGGTCTATGGGTCTATGGGTCTATGGGTCTATGGGTCTATGGGTCTATGGGTCTATGGGTCTATGGGTCTATGGGTCTATGGGTCTATGGGCAAACGTTTTCTACCCATAGAACCACAGCACCGCTCTTCAACCGCTCTCCGTTACTTTCTCGTATACCACGGCGAAGCCGCATCCGTAATACCAAACAGCGAATGCGCCGTGTTCAGTTTCTGGCCACCATCACGGGTAATTGGCTGCCAGCCCAGTATTGCACGCTGTTTGCTCGGCTTAACCGTCATTACATCGAATGGAATTGAGATATAGAAACCTTTGGTAAAGCTTCCCTCACCAAACTGCTCTACCGGCATATCGGTTTTACTGGCGTAAGCACCGACGATAATTCCGCTGTCAAACTGTTTGGAGAAGTCCATTCTTACCCCGACATCCTGAGCAAGGAACTGGCCGACATCGACACGGAAAAGTGTATTAGCCAGCAAAGACCATTCCGGCATGTAGTAGCCTGAGATAAAGCCGGTGGTTCCGCGGTCGAGTACTTTAAAGTCACGGCCGTACTCCGGGTTAGATTGATCGGGAGTGTCATAAACGGCAAACCAGCTTTCCGGATCCCGCTGAGAAATCAGGTTTATATCCGCACCGATAGCCCAGTTTTTCCCCTGCGGGCGGTACAGCACTTCGGTGCCCACACCGGCAAACATCATCTCCAGGTATCCACCGTACATTTGCTGGTAGAACTCCTGACCGTAGTTCTCAAACCAGGTCAGCTGCAGGTTGTTCATCCTTACTGGATTATCTGAAACGTAGGCCCGGATCATGGTACGCACCCGGGCTGGCCCGGTTGTGCCATCAGGCGGCGTGACAAAGTTTAGCTGGTCATAGTTATCTAACAGGTTCAGGTAGAGTGAACCGGTCAGCTGCATATTATTGGTCAGCCAGTAACTGGCGTTAGCGTTGATCCCAAGGTTATAAAGATAAAACGTCTCTGCATTACCAAAAGACTGGTTCAGTTGTGGGGACAGGCCGTAATCCAGGCGGTTGCTGCCATCTGCCATTAACTGTCCGTACTCATCTTGGTTTGGAGAGCTAGTTTGGGCTGCGTCCCTGATATCCGGGTCGATATAAGTAACATTGGCCACCTGGCGGTATTTCTCCGCAGATACCCGGGTTTCTGTTACCGGCAGATGTTTTTCCGTTTCTACCAGACGGTAAGTCGTGATCGATTCTGGCAGATTTTTATTAAGTACAGCGGCGGCCCTTTGGTGAGCATTGTCCCGGTTCCGGTATTTTTTTTGCTCGGCTTTGACTGTCACACTGTTGCCAGCGAGATAGATTTGCCCTTCCTGATACCCAGCGACTTTAGCTACTTCTTCTTCCAGGGCCTGCCAGTTGACTTCTTCTGTTGTTGCTGGTCGGTCTTCTGACGGTCTTGGTTCAGGTTCATCCAGCCAGGTCGCTTTTACATCGTTGTAGTTGGTATGCAGACTGATACCCGCGGTAAGAGTATCTCCACGCTGATAAGCAAGTCTTAGGTTCACTACATCATGCACCGCATATACAAGACCAATGTTCCATGGCGTATGAGGAGTGACATCCACATCTCTGCGTTCGTTCGGCCGGGTAGAAACAAAGTCCTTGCTATAGTCATTACCGTCATACTCGAGCTTGAGCACTAAGGGTTGATATGGTGTTTGATACTCTATACCGCCGTAGAGAGATGCGGGACCTTTAAACCAGCGATGGTAGTCTATTTGCCCCCCTTTACCCCCAAAGTCAGAGGGTCTAGTACAAAATTTGTCGCTGGCTTGACAGAAGGGATTACTGATATTGCCACGGGTGCCCATATACCCCCAACCCATACCGAGAGTAAAATCAAAAACTCCATAATCCCGGGATACATATTTCTTTGAGGCTGCTACAAACTCTCCGTCAAACAGCCCAGTACCGCCAAAGTCTCGAACCCCGACTGCGACTTCCGGTAACCAGTCACTCTCTTGCCATAGCCGAAACTTGAAGTCGATACCTTTATCAGTGTAGGGTGAACCATCACTAAACGACGGGTCGTTACTGTAGTATTGACTTGGCATGAGGGTGTAGCGGATGGTGGTTTCAAACCAGGGCATCAATACCAATGATACATCGTAAAAATGATAGGCATCACTATAGTTAGCGCTTAGGTTGAACTCTCCCTCAGGGGCCAGGCGGCCATTGGGCATCTGCATTAAACCTGTACCACCAAAATCACTTTGAGATGGGGTAAAGGTTACTGGCTGAAATACGTCACCAGCCAGAGCTGAGCCTGCAATCAGGGCTGCCAGTATGGCGATAGAGACAGAAGAGCGTTGCAGGTTTTGCACAGGTAGTGTTTTATGATTTGCAGGCATTTTTACTGTTTCTCCACTGCGTACCGAAGAAGCCGGGTAATTGACTGATTGAGCTCGGGCTGGCCGGAAAAGCCAATAAATACGATAGCGCCGGGAGCAACATAATAGTTTTTATCCCCCCAGTGTGCGGTGTTGGCTTTGATGACGTTGCCATCTGGCTGAATGATATAGGGCCGGTTCATGTTTCCGGCTTCAAAGTACTCCAGGTTACTCAGGTAAGTATTGAGGTCAGTACCATCTCTGAGCTGAATTTCCTGTGGTTCAGGAAGCAGGCCTAATACCGTGAAGGAGTCGCTCGCTTTACTCAGATGCAGCATATATTCGCCCTGCAAAAGCGGGTTTAGCTTTGGCGTGACCCGAACTGTATCCAGATCCAGGTTGAGAAAAAGCCGGTTGGTATAGCGGAGTTGTGAGAGTTGATTCCTGACTTCAATGGCCTCTGCAGAGCCCATAGTATTAAGTTGTTCAAATACTGACTGTTTTAATTGCTCAAGTTTGACTTGTTCACTATGGGCGCTTAAGGATGAATCGGTTTCATACGGCCAGTAACCAATGACCTGGTAGCTGTCATGTAAAACCTGCTCCAGCCGAACCGGCTCCGCATAAGTCAGAGTTTTACCCTGATTTGCCAGGGTCACAGAAAGCTCTCCTGCAATGGCAGAAGTTGAGGCAAAAATGAGGCCGGATAGCACCAGTACCTGCCGGGTAATTAGTTGAAACATAGAAAATCCGTTCTTATTGTGTAGCAGCGTAAGGTTTTACAAATGTCATCTCAATCCTGGTCATATCCGGACCAAGGTGCTGGATGGTTTTCACCACCTGTTTTTTGCTGTCCAGCCAGTATTCGTTATATATGGCCCTTTCAAGGGCCGGGTAGTTGATTGTTTCCCTGTAATGCCTGGTTTCCAGTTGCCACTGGCTTGAAGTTAAAGGTTCGGTGCCAAGATACTCTGATGTGGCCTTGGCAGAAAATGCATACCGGTATTGTGGTGACCAACTGTAGTTTGCCTGCCAGTTTTGTTGTTGCCAGATGGCGGGTTTGGCCTGAATCATTTCCAGCTGAACCAGGTTATCCTCTTCCAGACCTACGGTTTTGATGATTCGCCCCTGCTCGGTAATGATCATTGCATGGTCTGCTGCTATCCAGCTGAGTCTTGGGGCCGGGCTGTCTGGGAGGTTGTCGACAAAGGCAAGTACTACAAAAATTTTCCGCTGATCATCTAAGCGAACATAGGCGCTGGCATAGGGAAGGTTTGCGATTTCCTTTGTCGAGAGGTTTACATCCTGATGGCTTTTATAAAGAGCAACTACAGTATCGTTGACGTGCTCCATTTTATTAGTACAACCGCCGAGCAGGACTGGAATACATAACGCGGGAAGGGCAATTCTTCTGAGCATGGTAAATATCTGACGTTTGTGTGGATGGAGTTTGGGAGGAAATGAAAAACGCCCTGCGCAGGCAGGGCGATACCTAAGGGTATTACTGATTTACAGTAGTAGTGTTGGTGGTTTCAGAACTGCCAGAGTCAGAAACTGAAACAACTACAGCGGCTGCTACAGTTGCACCAACAACAGCTACAGTAGTACCACCAACTGCAGCGCCTGCACCAGCGCCTGCACCAGCGGCTGCAGAGCTTGAAGAGGCTGCAGTAGCACTACCTTCCGTTTGTGCTACAGCGGTACCCATAGTGCCTAGTGCAACCAGCATTGCCAGAGCGATATTTTTCATTGTTATTCCTTTATTTCCATTTTACATCGATGTAATGGTGCGGATAAACCGCACCATTACCTATTCTAGTGTAACTCTGAGCATAATGTAAACGATCTGGCTGGTCTGTTGAGTATTTAAGGTATTTATAGAATTAACTGACAAATCAGTACATTGTTAACCGGGTGCCGGACGGTATTTCTGAGAGCTTTGGGCGGTCACCTGGTCGTTGATCTGACTGTGTTGTTTTATATCTGTCTACTCACTCGCAATAGCGACTCAATTGACTGCATATCATGGGGCTTTGTTTCTGTTTCGGAGTCTTCTGTGCAAATTATTTATTATGGTGGAAAAGACACGGTTACTGGTTCATGCCATGAGGTCAGGTTAGGGCGTGGCGGTATCCTCATCGATTGTGGTCTGTTTCAGGGCGATGAGTCTCAGCCCCTGAACGTTGATTTTCCCGTCAGCCATATTCGGGCCCTGGTTATAACCCACAGCCACATCGATCATATTGGACGAATCCCCTGGCTCTTAGCGGCCGGTTTCAAAGGCCCGATATACTGCACCCAGGCGACAGCAGAACTGCTCCCACTGATGCTGGAAGACGGCCTGAAAATCCAGTTAAATCTGGACAAAGGCCAGCGGGCGCGGGTCTTACAACAAATACAGAAACAACTAAAACCCCTCCCATACAACCGATGGCACAGAATTAACCTGGAGCCGCTGCACGATAAAGGTAGTGCTAAATCTGCGAAGCATACTAAGCGTAAATTTTATAAGGTCCTCGATCGCGCGGTTTTATTAGAAACGCAGGGCCGCCCAGACGCCTCATCTGAAACCTCGTCTCTGGCTTCTTCGCTTCTTGTTCGTTTTCAGCCCGCAGGCCACATTCTGGGTTCCGCTTACATCGAGTTAAAAACACCATCTAACCAACTTATTGTTTTCTCGGGTGACCTTGGGCCTGCCAACACGCCACTTTTGCCTGATCCTGCTCCACCAGCACACGCGGATATCCTTTTTCTCGAGTCTACCTATGGCGATAAGGCCCACGAAAGTATCGCTGCCCGCCGGGAGCGATTAAATCAGATAATTCAGCGTTCGGTGCAGGACGGTGGTGCGATCATCATTCCTGCATTCAGTGTGGGAAGAACTCAGGAGTTGCTTTTCGATATAGAGCAACTCCTGCATGAGCAGAAACTGACAAAGCGTATGCCAGTCATAGTGGATTCACCATTGGCGGCTAAAGTTACCCGTTCGTACCGTCGTTATAAAAAACTCTGGAGCAGGGAAGCCAAAATGAAACTGGCGGAGTTACGGATGCCACTGGCTTTCGGGCAATGCATAACTATAGACAGCCATCAGCAACATCTGGCGCTGGTAAACCGGATTAAACACACGGGCGAACCCTGTATTGTGATTGCGGCTTCCGGTATGTGCCAGGGGGGAAGGGTTATGAACTACTTAAGTGCGCTGCTGCCGGACAGGAGAACAGATGTGATATTTGTTGGGTATCAGGCAAAAGGCACCCTGGGAAGGGCGTTGCAAAATGGGAGTGACAGAGTCTGGATTAGCGGCGATGAGAGGGAAGTAAATGCGCGAGTTCATCAGATCTCCGGTTACTCTGCCCATGCAGATAAGAATGATCTGGTCAGATTTGCAGGATGCAGGGATTATGCGCCTGAAACTATCCACTTAATACATGGTGACACAGACCCCAAAAATGCACTTAAGGCATTGCTGCAAAAGGTAATGCCAGGTACAACAGTTAATGTTTAATCATCTGTTTTATCAATAGTAATGATGAATGCAACGCATTTGACCATCAATTGAATTATTTGCCCGATTGTGGATAATGTTGCAGCTTGTTATAAATATGCCTGTGCGCAGGCTGAGCAATGAAATTGCAACACGACTCCTGGCGCGGACAATAAACTATTAAAAAACGCAGTGTGGTTAAGCGTGTACCAATGGGCGGTAGCGTGTCCCGCTTTCGCCGAAGCCCCGGACATGCTATGGCGCTATGCCGCCACGGAACAGATACTATTTGTTCACTACCCTCTGCAGTTATTCATTTTGATTTGGCTAGTACTGAAATGGAAGTTCTCTACCCTTCACTTGCGACCCTCAGCTCATTCAGAGTGAAAAAGGTCGCGGGGGCTATCCTTGTTGCGTTGCCTCTGGTTTGTCATACAGGTATGGCGCAAGCATCTCCCTGGCTGGAAGCCTCTGACCCTTTCCTTCGCTCCGATTTAACCCAGCTCTCAGACGCCGGGCTATTGAGTGCGCCCGTGAATCATTTTCCTCTTCGCTGGTCTGCCATTGGTGATTGTCTTGACAACGCCAGGAAAGATTCAAATCAGCGCGCTGAACGCCATGTGAGTTATGCCATGGCCTCAGCCCAGTATAGCCGCGGTAACCGAAGTGCCAAATTTGTTTTTGGTAACGAAATGCCAGGCTCTACCGGATTTGGGCAGTTCAGCAAAGACAAGTGGGGCGCATTCGCAAGTTACGAGCACTTATCCAACAGTTTTGCCTTTCGTGTAACCACAGGTTACAGCGACTACAACGGTGACCAGGAGGTGGTGTGGGATGACAGCTACATCTCCCTGAACGCAGGCGCATGGCTGTTTTCCGTCGGCAGCCTGGACCGCTGGTGGGGCCAGGGCTGGCAACATAACCTGATTTTAGGCTCGTTCGCCCAATCGGTACCTGAAGCCAGCGTAAGCTACATTGGTGAAAACGACTTCCTGGGTGGCTGGAGCCTGGAAGCACTGGCGGGTATGCCAGAAGATGCAGCCCAGGAGCACCACAGCGCCGCCCGCTTTGTCGCTAAACCCTTCAGTATGTTTGAATTTGGCCTGACTTACCAAACCTGGTTCGATGGCACTCAATTAAAAGACAGCGACAAGCAAACCGCTTTCGATGCAAAGTTCTCTTTGCCACATCTGAATGGCCTGTACCACAGCGTATACACAGAGCTGGCTTCAACATCCAATACATCGGAGCTCGGTGCTTACCTGATGGGCTGGAGCGGCCAGTTCGACGCCGCCAACCAAACATGGCGCATCGTACTAGAAAAACAGCAATCGACAGACGCCAAAAAAGAAACCGAACAAAACCAGGCCGCGCACTGGAACAAAGGCAGCTACCCAGCTTTCAACAATCAAGCTGCCCGCAACACCTATTTATTAGACGACAGCACCTCAGCCGCGTTATACGTTCAAATGGAAAACGACCATAACCTGAGCCTGGTATGGCAGGAATCAAACTATTCAAACGACACCTTAACCAGCACCAACGCCACCTACCGCCTCCCGGCACTGGCAGGCATGCTCCATTTTGGTATCGGGTACAGCAAACAGACAAACGACAAGAACCAGACCAATGTTTGGACTGGGTATGAGTTTCGATTTTAATGTTTTAGAAACTAGAAACTAGAAACTAGAAACTAGAAACTAGAAACTAGAAACTAGAAACTAGAAACTAGAAACTAGAAGAGCAAAGAGCGGGACGAGCGCTTTTGTCTTTTGCTCTTATAGGAGCGAAGCGATCTAGTTTCTAGAAGCGCAGCGCCATAGTCCATTTCATCACTTTCAAAAAAAAACTGAACCACAAACCATGCATAACACCTTAAAAACACGTTTCATCACCCTTTGCATCGCAGGTGCTGCCAGTGCTGGTGCGTTCGCAGCTCAGCCAACTGCTGCGCAAATGGCCCAGTTTCAGGCGCTGCCAAAAGCGCAGCAAGAGCAGCTTGCACGTCAATATGGCGTAGATTTAAACAGCTTAAAAACGGGTAACAGTGCCGGAAGCAACAAAGTGCAAACCGAAGTGGAAGCACCAAAGCGCAGTACAGAAGCAACGCATGCCGTTAAACAGAAAGTGCCTGAGAAAGTCACTCAGAAAGGCAGCGAACTAAAAGCCTTTGGTTATAACGTGCTTAGCGGTAAAGCCACCTCATTTACCCCTGTCGACAGCCTGCCTGTACCACTTGATTACGTGATGGAAGCGGGTGATGAGATTAAAGTTCAGCTGTATGGCAAAACCAGTGAAGAGCTAAGCTTAACCATCGACCGTGAAGGTAAAGTGTACTTCCCGGACTTTGGCCCCGTACCTGTCGCAGGTCAAACCTTTGCTCAAATGCGCCAGCAAATCGTTAACCTGGTTGAACAGAAAGTCATCGGCGTAGATGTTGTGGTCTCTATGGGGGCGATGCGTAGCATGCAGGTTTACATTGTAGGTGAAACCGGCCAGCCGGGTGCGTACAACGTCAACGGCTTAACTACAGTTACCCAGGCTTTGATCGCCAGTGGTGGCGTGCTGGAAACCGGCAGCCTGCGTAACATCCAGCTTAAACGTAAAGGCAAAACTGTTTCCACATTAGATCTTTACGAGCTGCTTATTAACGGTGATACCACTAACGATGTACGCTTGTTAGCAGGAGATACCCTTTTTGTTCCTGCCAAAACTTCAAGCATTTCAGTAGAAGGTGAAGTGTTGCGCCCTGCTGTTTATGAGCTGGGTAGCCGCACCACACTTGCTCAGTTACTTGAGCTTTCTGGTGGCGTATTGCCGCAAGCGTACCTTTCAAAAGTAAACGTGCGCCGCACCACCAATAAAGGTATGCAACAGTTCACGCTGGATCTTACTACGGCGAAGGGGCGTAACTTCCTGGTTCGATCTGGCGATGAAGTCGAAGTCGCTCGCTCATCACTAAACCTTACCAATGCCGTTGCTGTGCGTGGTGAGGTGATCCGCCAGGGAGCACTAAGCTACCAGAAAGGCATGAAGGTGACTGATGTGATCACTTCGGCTAAAGATGATTTAAAACAGAGTGCAGACTTAGATTACGCCTTAATCGTGCGAGAAGTAAACGCCAAGCGTGACATTGAAGTACTGCAATTTAATCTGGGAAACGCACTGCGTAACCCAAAATCTGAAGATAATATTAGTCTTAACGAGCGCGACCAAATCTTTGTATTTGATAACGGCCTGGAGCTGGAGTACTGGTATGGAGCGCAGATCAATAAAAAAGCCAATGCTGCCGATACTCAAAAGCTTATTACCAAAGAATCCATCGACTCTGAAACAGGCGCACTGGTCGTTGATGATAAAGCGCAAGAGCTTAATGTTCAGACGAAAAAAACCGTTTCTAAAGGCGAAAACATTCAGCAAACCAGCCGCGAAGCGCTGCTTAATCCGATCATTGAGCGCTTAAAAGCTCAGTCTTCCTTTGCTGAGCCTGCAAAGTTGGTAGAGGTCACTGGCGCGGTGAAGTTCCCGGGTACTTACCCACTGGTTAAAAATGGCGGCATCGAACAACTGATTTTGGCTGCTGGTGGTTTGCACGAACGTGCTTACTTAACTCAGGCTGAACTGACCCGCAGCATGCGCAAAGGCGAAAGCTATGCTTCAAAGCATTACCCATTTGCACTGGATAAAGCACTAAACGGCGAGAAAAGCATCGAGCTGCAAGCCCAGGACCACATCGTGATCAAGACTCAGCCAAACTGGCAACAAGGCATGATGATTGAACTGCAGGGTGAAGTGGTTTTCCCGGGTACTTATACTTTTGAGCGCGGAGAAACCTTGCAGGACATCATCCAGCGTGCGGGTGGCTTGACCAAGTTTGCCTACGCAGACGGTGCGGTATTTAGCCGTGAACGCCTGAAGCGCCAGGAACAAGAGCGCCTACGCCTCCTGAACGCTCAGCTTAAGCAGGAGATCGGCAGTCTTTCACTGCGTCGCCAAAACTCATCTGCAACCTATACCACACCACCTTCAGAGGCGATGGATATCGCTGACGAGCTGGCGAAAGTAGAAGCAATGGGCCGTTTGGTTATTGACCTGCCTAAAGCAATAGCCGGTGATGAAGTTGCCGACATCATGCTGGAGAAGGGTGACAAACTTTACGTACCGGCGAAAAATCCGGTGATTAGCGTAATGGGTGAAGTGCAATTTGCATCTAACCACACTTACCAGCCAGGCATGACGGTTGAGCAGTACTTAGAAACGGCAGGCGGCACCAAGAAACAAGCCGACACTGACCGCATTTACGTAGTCCGTGCCAACGGCTCAGTAATGATGCCAAACAACTCTTTCTGGTTCAGCCGCAAAGATAAACCACTGGCACCAGGCGACACGATCATCGTTCCAATCGACACCGACTACCTGGATGGCTTGAGTACGCTAACTTCAGCAACTCAAATCCTTTACCAGATTGGTGTAGCCTGGAAAGCTGTTAAAGACTAACAGTGCGTAAAAAAGGTGAAGTGAGTAAGGTTGCTTCACCTTTGTTTAATACAATAAGTTAAGGTGCTTTCGCTATTATAGAAGCTAGAAGCTAGAAGCTAGAAGCTATAAGGGAGAGTACTGTGCTTTTTGAAAATCTGGATGTTTGGAAGCGGTCTAGTCGCTTGTGTTGCGACATTATGGAAGAGTTTGAAACCAGTCGTAACTTTGCTTTGAAAGACCAAATTTATCGTTCTTCATTGTCTATCCCTTCAAATATAGCTGAAGGTGAAGAGCGAGAAACACTGAAAGAGAAAATACGCTTTTACTATTACGCGAAAGGCTCTTGCGGAGAAGTAGTCACGCAGTTACAAATTGCAGTGAAAACCTCTCACATGAAAAAGCAAGAAGGTCTAAGGCTACTCAAAGAAGCCAAAGAAATCGCCAAAATTCTCGCCACCATCATCCAAAAAGACAAAAACAAAATTAAAGCAGGAACTAGAAGCTGATCTTGATTTGCTTATATTGTCTCTAGAAGCAAAGCGATCTAGTCTCTAGTCTCTAAAGTTTAATACAACTGAGGAAAACCAAGAACACAGAACCTATAACACCGACGATCCGCTCTCGCTCTTATAGTCTCTAGTTTCTAGTTTCTAGTTTCTCTATGAACCAAATACCTAACAATCAACAAAACACACCATACCCATACCCCCCACAATACACCCCACCTCCAGCCACCGACGAAATCGATCTCCGCGAGCTCTTCAAAGCCCTATGGAAAGGCAAGTGGGTAGTTATTTTAACCACTTTCATTTTCGCAGTTGGCGGTGTGCTGTTCGCTCTATCCCAACCCAACACCTACAAAGCAACAGCAGTACTAGCTTCTGCAAGCGATGGCGGAAAAAGCGGTATGGCAGCCATGGCAGCACAGTTCGGTGGCTTGGCATCACTAGCTGGGATCAACATAGGTGGTAGTAGTGGAACAGACAATAAAGCAATGGCGCTGGCAGTATTGCAATCTCGCCAGTTCATTAATGCCTTTGTTCACAAACACGATTTACTTGTGCCGCTCATAGCTGCAACAGAGTGGAATAAAGGATCTGGCGAGTTAGAGTTAGATCCTGAGCTATATGATGTAAATACCAAACAGTGGGTACGTGAAGTAAAACCTGGAGACTCAGTTGTCCCAACTGACTGGGAAGCTTATAAAGCATTTAAAAAAGTACTATCAACATCCGAAGCGAAAGATACTGGTTTAGTTACTCTGGACGTAACTCACTTTTCACCAGTCGTTGCGCAGCAATGGGTAGAGTTGTTAGTTAAGGATCTTAATGCTTGGATGAAAGAAAAATCTCTAAATGAAACTAAGCGTAATATTGGTTACTTAGAGCAGCAGTTAGATAAAACTAAAATCTCTGATATGCGCTCAGTGTTCTTTCAGCTAATTGAAGAGCAAACGAAAAACCTGATGCTGGCGGAAGTTGAAACAGAATTTGCCTTCAAAACTATAGATCCAGCGGTTGTCCCGGAAGAAAAAGCAGGTCCTAAGCGTGCACTGATTTGCGTGCTTGCAACGCTACTTGGTGGCATGCTTGGGATAGCTTTAGTCTTAGTTCGGTTTGCTTTTAGAAAAGAAGAGAAGTAATGCAATACAACGTAGATATTCAACCTGCTGGTGTAAGTTATAAAACAGAAGATAACTTGCTAGATGATGCAATAGCACAATCAGTTCCTCTAGAACACAGCTGTAAAACTGGTGATTGTGGTATGTGTAGCGCTTCTGTGATTTCAGGAAGTGTAGAAAATGAGAAAGGTGAGGTTGTTGAGCGGGGAGATATCTTGACGTGTCAGTCAAAAGCACTCTCTGATATAACTTTGCAAGCAAACTACTACCCCGAGTTAGTTGATATCAAGCAACAAACACTTCCTTGTAAAGTTGCTGAGTTTGAACTGGTTACAGATGATATTGTTGTGATTAAGTTTCGCTTTCCCCCAACTGCAAAGTTCGACTATTTACCAGGACAGTATGTAGATGTAAGCTTTAAGGGCATTAAACGAAGCTATTCGATCGCTAACGCTAAATCTGAAACTCAAGTGCTAGAGTTACATATTCGTAAGGTTCCCAATGGGCAAATGTCCCAGCTGTTGTTTGATGATTTAAAAGTAAATCAACTAATGCGGCTAGAAGGCCCCAAAGGTACATTTTTTGTTCGTGATAACGAGAAGCCTTTGATACTTCTTGCTGGCGGTACGGGTATTGCGCCAATAAAAGCTATAGTTGAAGAATTAAGAGCCAACGAAGACTCAAGGCCTGTTCACGTTTATTGGGGGATGCCTACTAAACATGGGTTCTACCTTCCCGAGTTGACTTTGCTTTCTGAACAAATTGAGGACTTTCACTATACTCCCGTTTGCTCAGGCGATACAGAAAACTGGTTTGGACGAACAGGTTTGGTTCACGAGGCTGTGTGTCAAGATTTTGACTTGTTAGAAAGTTATCAAGTTTACGCTTGTGGCTCACCAGTAATGATTGAAGCCGCAAAAAAAGATTTCATAGAGAAGGGGCTACAAAGTGACGCTTTCTTTTCTGATGCATTTACCCCCGCAAAATAATTAAGAGTTAGTTGGAGATAACTATGAAAGCAGTCATTCTCGCTGGTGGCTTAGGAACGCGCCTAAGTGAAGAAACCTCAGTTAAGCCTAAGCCGATGGTTGAAATTGGTGGTAAACCAATTCTGTGGCACATAATGAAACAATATTCAGCGCACGGTATCAATGACTTTATTATTTGCTGTGGTTATAAAGGCTATGTGATCAAGGAGTACTTTGCTAATTACTTCTTACATATGTCTGATGTGACGTTTGATATGCAAAATAATGAAATGAAAGTGCATCGCAATCATGCCGAACCATGGACAGTGACTTTAGTTGATACTGGTGATAGGTCTATGACTGGTGGTCGCCTGGGTCGTGTTGCGGATTACGTAAAAAACGAAGAGGCATTCTGTTTTACTTATGGTGATGGTGTGGGGGATATTGATATTTCAAAGACCATTGATTTCCACAAGACACACGGTAAAAAAGCGACACTAACAGCTACGTTCCCTCCTGGCCGTTTTGGTGCACTTGATATTCAATCGGGTAAAGTAAATAGCTTTAAAGAAAAACCAAAAGGTGATGGAGCTATGATTAATGGCGGCTTCTTTGTTTTGTCTCCTGCAGTGCTTGATTACATTGATGGTGATGCTTGTGTTTGGGAGCAATACCCGCTAAATCAACTTGCTGAAGATGACGAATTAATGGCGTATGAGCACCACGGTTTTTGGCAGCCGATGGACACACTCCGCGATAAAGTGCATTTAGAAGAGCTATGGCAAGCAGGCAAAGCACCTTGGAAAATCTGGGAGTAACTGATGAATCCGAAATTCTGGCAAGGTAAGCGAGTTTTTATTACAGGTCATACAGGATTTAAAGGTGGCTGGTTATCCCTGTGGCTCCAAGAAATGGGGGCGCTAGTTAAAGGATACTCTCTTCCTGCACCTACAGAGCCTAGCTTATTTGAAGAAGCCAAAGTTTGGGCTGAAATGGGCACAGAAGAAGGCGATATTCGGGACTTTACTCATCTTCGCCAGGTGATGGCGGAGTTTAAGCCGGAAATTGTTTTTCACATGGCTGCTCAACCTTTAGTTCGTCTTTCCTATGATGAGCCAATGGAAACCTACTCAACGAATGTGATGGGGACAGTGTACTTGCTCGAGGCGGTAAAGCAAGTTGGTGGGGTCAAAGCCGTTGTAAACATTACTTCTGATAAATGTTATGAGAATCGGGAGTGGGTGTGGGGCTACCGTGAAGATGAAGCAATGGGGGGGTATGACCCATACAGCAATAGTAAGGGTTGTGCTGAATTAGTGGCGTCTTCTTATCGCCAGTCTTTCTTCAACAAAGATAGATATCATGAGCATGGCTGCGCTCTTGCTTCGGTAAGAGCAGGTAATGTCATAGGCGGAGGTGACTGGGCTGATGATCGCCTCATTCCAGATATGCTTAAAGCTTTTTCTGAAGGTCGCAGTGTAGAGATCCGTAGCCCACACGCTATTCGCCCTTGGCAGCATGTTTTAGAACCGCTTTCTGGTTACATTACAATTGCTGAGCACTTATATGAGCATGGCCCAGAGTTTGCGGAAGGATGGAACTTTGGACCAAAAGAAGAAGATGCCAAACCAGTAGAGTGGATCGTAGATAAGCTTTCAACTTTGTGGGGGGAAGGTGCTTCTTGGCACTTAAGCGAAGGTGAGCACCCTCATGAAGCTCACTACCTAAAACTTGATTGCTCAAAAGCAAAAATGCGCCTCAACTGGCAGCCAGTATGGAGCTTAGAGCAAACACTGGCCAGAATTGTAAACTGGCAAAAAGCCTGGATTACAAAACAAGATATGAAGCAATATACTTTGCAAGAAATTAAAGATTACATGACAGCAAAAGCGGGAACAAAGTAATGTCAAAAGAACAGTTAAGAACTCAGATTGCTGAGCTTGTAGAACAGTACGCAGCACTTGAATATGCACCTAAAGATTTTGTTGGTGGTGAAACAGTTGTTCCCCCTTCAGGTAAAGTACTTGGCGCAAATGAGTTAAAAATGATGGTAGAAGCATCGTTAGATGGCTGGTTAACCACTGGACGTTTTAACGACGCGTTTGAAAAGCGCTTAGGCGACTACCTAGGTGTACCTTACGTATTGACGACTACATCTGGCTCTTCTGCAAACCTTTTGGCGATGACTGCGCTGACATCACCTAAATTAGGCGAACGTCAGTTGAAGCCTGGTGATGAAGTGATCACTGTTGCAGCTGGCTTCCCAACCACAGTTAACCCAACTATCCAGAATGGTTTAGTACCAGTTTTTGTGGATGTCGATATTCCGACTTATCAAATTAAACCTGAAATGATTGAAGCTGCTGTTTCTGAGAAAACTAAAGCGATTATGGTAGCGCATACCTTGGGTAATGTTTTTGACTTAACAGAAGCGCGCCGTGTAGCAGATAAATACAACCTTTGGTTAATTGAAGATTGCTGTGATGCTCTGGGCTCTACGTACAATGGCCAGATGGTAGGCACTTTTGGTGATATCGCAACTGTAAGTTTCTACCCTGCTCACCATATTACTATGGGTGAAGGTGGTGCCGTGTTTACTAAAGACAATGAACTTCGCAAGTTGATTGAGTCTTTCCGTGACTGGGGACGTGATTGTTACTGTGCACCAGGTTGTGATAACACTTGCAAAAAGCGTTTTGATCAACAACTGGGTTCTTTGCCACATGGTTACGATCACAAGTACACATACTCTCATTTAGGTTACAACCTAAAGATTACAGACATGCAAGCGGCTTGTGGCCTTGCTCAGATGGATCGTGTTGAAGAGTTAGTGCAAGCCCGCAAAGATAATTATGCCTACTTAAAGGAGGGGTTAGCTTCCTGTGAAGAGTTTATCATTCTTCCTGAAGCAACCGAAAACTCTGACCCTTCTTGGTTTGGTTTTCCTATTACTATTCGAGAAGATGCCGGAATTGAACGAGTTGACTTGCTGAAGTTCATGGACCAGTTCAAAATTGGAACTCGCTTGCTGTTTGCCGGTAACTTGACGCGTCAGCCATATTTCGAAAAAGTGGAATATCGTGTAGTAGGCGATTTAACTAACACTGATCTTATTATGAACAATACATTTTGGATTGGTGTTTACCCAGGGCTAACTGAAGAACATTTGAACTTTGTAATCGAGAAGTTTGAAGAGTTCTTTGGTGTGAACTTTTAACTTAACTTTAAATGGGAAGGGAGGTAATACTCCCTTAATTACAAGATGAAAGTTTTGATAACAGGAGCATCTGGTTACCTTGGTAGCCAACTCGTAGATAAACTATCTGAAAAATGGGAAATAACAGCGTTAGTTCGTTCAAGTTCTTCCAGAAAACGAGTTGAGAACTCAATAGCAAGAATAGTATCAGGTGATTCATTCCTAGAGATGGATGAGATTTTTAAAGCTGTAAAACCAGATGTTGTTATTAATACGGTCGCTAGTTATGGAAGAAAACCAGATTCCTTGATGGAATTGATAGATTCCAACATACACTATCCGTGTCAGATACTCTCTTTATCGAAAAGGTACGGGGTCAAGGCTATTATTAATGTCGGCACATCATTGCCTGATAACCTGTCTAGTTACTCTCTTACTAAAAATTCATTTGTTAAAATAGCCAACTTACAAGACCTGGGCAACACTAAGTTTATAAATGTAGCGCTAGAGCATTTTTATGGAGTTGGTGATGATACTAACAAGTTTATTAGTTATGTCATCCAAAAGTGTATTTCTAATGAGGATATAGAGTTAACCGACGGTTACCATAGGCGTGATTTTGTTCATATTCGTGATGTAATTTCTGCCTTTGAAAGGATAGTGTTATCCCTTGATGAGTTGGATGACAATGAAACTATTTCATTAGGCTCCGGAAGTGCGCGAAGTATTCGCGAAGTAGTTGAAAGAATCCATAGAACCTCCCAGTCAAGTTCAGTATTGAAATTTGGCGCTGTACCAATGAGGGATAATGAGCTGGAGTGTTTATGCGCGGATACCCATCGTCTTAACGAATTAGGGTGGGTGTGTGGTACTAATCTGGAAGAAGGTATTGCTGATGTTGTTCACAAGACGCGCGAGTTGAGTGTTCCAGATAAAGATTGACTTGCTGTTATGTTATTTGCCATGAACACTAATTTATATGGTTACTAATAATATCCGTATCGCGACATTTTACTTGGTGAATTATATCAGCATTTTGGTTTTTTAATATGGAACCATATATAATGCCAGACCTCAATAACAGGTTTATCCTAGTTTACAATCAGTTGAAATAAATGGATGCAGCGTATCCTATGCATTATGATTATATATGAAAGTGATTCTCAGTAAGCCTATATCACATATAAGAGAAATGGGGCTTCAAAAGGTCGCAAAGAACTTTGGCTGGCTTTTTTTTGACAAAGCTATAAGGTTATTTCTTGGCTTCTTTATAAGTGTTTTAGTGGCGCGATTTTTGGGGGCTGAATATTACGGGCAGTTGTCATTTGCTTTAGCTTTTACAGCTTTTTTTCAAGCACTATCGAACTTTGGTGTAGATTCGATAGTTGTCCGAGATATGTCAAGGAACAAGGATGGAGCCGGGCGAATCTTAAGTGATGTGCTGGTATTGAAGTTATTTACTTCAATTATGTGTGTATGCCTAGGAATGTTGGTTTTATTCGGTTATGTGAAGGAGCATATTGTTGTAAACACTATAGTGCTATCCTCGGTGTTTTTTTCAATAGGCAATGTTGTTGACTTATTGTTTCAAAGTAAAAGCGCTAGTCGATTGACTGTCATTTCAAAGATTAAATCATATTTAATATGTATGGTGTTAAAAGTATCAGTTATAGTGTTTTCGCTAGAACCGATATTAATATTTGCGATATTCTCTTTTGAGGTGCTCTTATCCTCGATCTTCCTTATAAAAAGATTTTTGGATCTTCATGATTCTAACTCGATATTTAAAGGTTTTAGGCTAACTTATATAAAGGAATTGGTGGCAGAATCTTGGCCCTTAGCGATTTCAAGTGTTTCTATTATAGTTTTCATGAAGGCTGGAATTTTCTTTATAGAGAAGTTTCTTGGTTTTGATGCTGTAGGTGTATACTCTGTTGGGGTTACACTAGCTGAAATATCATATATATTTCCAACCTTACTGTTAACTAGCTTTGCTCCAATAATAGCCAATGCAAAAAGTAAAAGTGAAAGTGAGTACTTACTACAGACCAAATCGTTTTTTAGAATAATGTATATATGTGCATTGATAGGAGCGTCTGTTTTTGGTGTAATAGGCTATTTTGCTATTCCATATATTTATGGGGCTGAGTATTACCAGAGTAAGTTTATATTTTCAGTCCACGTTTTCACATTGATTCCGGTTGCTTTAGGGTGTGCTCAGTCTCTCTGGTTAGTTAATGAAAACAAAACTAAGGTTGTACTATGGCAGACTTTGTCGGCTGCAATAGTGAGTACAATACTGAACACTATTTTAATTGGTAAGTTTGGTGTTATAGGTGCGGCATACGCAACTCTGTTAACTCAAGTTTTCCAAGTTTTATTTGTAACCTTCTTTTTATCTAGAAACTTGTTCCAACTGACATGGCGAACAGTTCTCTTTAGGTGATAGCAATGCAAGTAGATTTAAGTATCTGTATTCCTACAATGAATAGGCCTGAATATTTGATGGCAGCAATTAAATCTATTGTTAGTCAAAAAAACAATAGTATGCACATTGAGTTATGCATATCAAATAATTGCTCTGAAGCTGATTATAGTAAGACTGAGGCGTATCTGGATGGTGAGGTCTCAAAATTATTTTCAGTTAAGTATTGTAAGCAAAAGGTTAGGCTTGATTTGGATGAGCATATGCACTTTGTTACAGACATGGCTTCTGGAAGTTACATTTACTTTCTTGGTGATGATGATTATTTTGAGAACGATGCTTTTGATACAATAGCTGACCTGATCAAGGTGAAAGAGATAGATCTTGCAGTGTTTAATGCTAATAGGGTCGATGGAAAAGGAAATACGTTAGGTAGGTCACTAGACGTCAAGCAGCGAAATTATGATTGTGCGGAAGAAGCTTTTTTGGAGTTGAAGGGCGCTTCCACATTTGGAGCTGTACTGGTTAAAAAAGAGCATGTAAAGTCAGAATACTTTAAGGGGCTATATGGTGGGAGCCATGCATATGTATGCTTTTGGGTGCAAATTTTAAATAATTTGGATAAAGCATATAAAATTATAGTTCCAGAATATGCGGTAGTAAACTTAAGAATGGCTGAGAAAAATTATAACTTGGTCAAAGTATATTATGAAGATATTCCTCGCCACCAAGCTATGTTCAGAGAATTATTAACTAGTGAACGTGCAAAATACCTTATAGATAAAAGGATTGATAGTATAACTAATGAGACCAAGTCATTTGGTTTTAAAGTGAACTTGTATAGAAAAGGCGTGGGATATCAAGAGGTGCCTTCAAAAACAATAAATGAGAAGATTGTTAATGCCATTTCGTATTTGTTGTCTATGGAGCCCATCTATAAATTTGCCATTTATACATGTCGAACCTTTAGGTTAAAATAGTGTTGTGCTTGCTATTTAAGTAAAAGGTCATATTGGTCAGTTAAATTTATGCGGGAAAAGAAGTTAATGGAAGTTAAAAGCAAAGATAACTACGTCGACATGTTGGAATCATTTATTTTTGATAGATTGTCGAAAGAAGACTATAAAACTATTAATATAAGCTCCAAGAAATTGCTGACCTGGAACAGACTAGATCTTGGTTTCAAGCTTGCGTATTTAGACTTGAAAGACAAAAATCCCGATTTAGCAAGAGAAATGTACTATAATGATATTAAGGCTCAGACATTGGGATCTTTCATTGAGTACGGAGATGAAAAAAATAAAAATGGATTTGATAAATACCTCTTATCTTTTGAAAATACATACTTGAGTATTCAAAAGCATGGTTTCAAATCCAGCGAATCGGTTTTACCATTATCTCGTAGCGCAAGTATAATAAATGGTTCTCACCGCGTTGCTAGTGCGATTAAGATGAATAAAGAAGTCAGTGCAATCATGACCGAAGAAGCTGACATGATCGTTGACTACAAATATTATACTGAAAGGGATGTTAATAGAAACAAAGTTGAATTTGCCGTCGAAAAATTTATTGAATATTCAGATGATGACCTGCATATAGCATTTTTGTGGCCGTCTGGTAAGGGATTTAAGACTGAAGTGGAAAGTTTGTTTTCCAATGTGGTATATAAGAAAAGTATAAAGCTCACCCCTAAAGGGGCCTTTAACTTGTTAGTTGAGTTATATAAACATATGGACTGGACTGGGTCACTGGAAAATGACTACAAAGGAATTGAACAAAAACTTATTGAGTGTTTCCCATTATTTTCAGAGTTTACAGTTATCTTGTTCCAGTCTGAAAGTTTTGACAATGTACTGGAAGTAAAGAAAAGGGTTAGAGATATTTACGGAATAGGGTATAGTTCAATCCATATAACAGACACCAAGGAAGAAGCCATTAGAGTTGGCCACTTGTTGTTCAATGATAATGGTTTCCATTTTTTGAATTATGCCGACCCAATAAAATATAAGGGAACAATTAAAGAGATAGTGGGGTTTAAATGTTTCCTTAAGAAAAATAATATTAGCTTGGACGATGTTATATTGGATGGGAGTACGGTTTTATCTCTTTATGGTTATAGAAAGAATCAAGACGTTGACTTTATAGCCAGTAGTAAATGTCCGATTGAGAATGTAGAAGGAGAGTTTGAAAGTCATGATGATCAATTGCTCTACCATAAGAAAGACAAGGAAGAACTAATCTACAATCCCGATAATTACTTTATATATAATGGGGTTAAGTTTGTATCCTTTTCTCAATTATATGCAATGAAGTCGGTAAGAAAGGAGAATAAAGATGTTATCGATTGTAGGATTATGAGGGCATCGATTGAAGGGAATGTTTTTCAAGAAGTTGTATCAAAGTTAAGACAAAAAGTTTTGTATCTAAAAATAAAGCTCTCAAGGGCACTACTTGTTTTTGCTATGCGATTATTCAAAGATATTGGGCTATACAATCATGCTAGAACCCTGTATCGTCTTGTTATTAAGAGAAATAGATAATGAAAGTTCTTATTGTCAACACATCTGATATAGACGGCGGAGCGGCAAGAGCTGCATATCGGCTTCATGAGTCTCTCTTGAATGAAGGTATTGATAGCGAAGTGCTTGCTAATTATAAAAGTAGTGATGCTGCTTCGGTGGACGTAGTCACTAGCAGCCCATTCAAGATAGCCAAAGCGAAACTATCCTCAATGTTGGATAGATTAAAGCTCAAAAAATACAAAACAAAAACTCAGACCCTTTTTTCTCCAGGCTACTATTCTAGTCATGATGCAGTAAAAATGATTAATGAAAAAAAGCCCGATATCGTTCATTTGCATTGGGTCAACCATGGTATGTTGAGTATTGAAGATATTGCAAATATAGATGCTCCTGTGGTTTGGTCTATTCATGACATGTGGTTGTTTACAGGGGGGTGTCATTATGATGAAAATTGTGGAGCTTACAAATTATCGTGTGGAAACTGTAAAGTACTAGGCTCAAACTTGGAAATAGATTTAAGTAGAAAGGTTTATCTTAGAAAGAAAAAATTGCTCGAAAATAAGAGTGATATTACAGTTGTCGGCTTGAGTAAATGGATTGCATCTTCAGCCAAGAGTAGCTCGTTATTTAAAAATAGATTCATTGTCAATATCCCTAATCCAATTGACACAACCAGGTTTTGCCTGTCAGATTCAGAGGTGGCTAGGAAGTTGTGGGGATTACCGCTAGATAAGAAACTAGTCCTGTTTGGAGCGATGGGAGCAACAAGTGACCCAAGGAAAGGTTACTTAGAGTTAGTAAATGCTCTCAGTATGCTTAATACCCAAAATATCGAATTTGTCGTATTTGGCTCCAGCCAGCCTAAAAGTCCACCAGACCTTGGATGCAAAATACATTATGTAGGTTCGCTTCACGACGATATTAGCTTAGTTACACTATATAACGCAGTGGATGTTATGGTTGTTCCATCAAAACAAGAAAATTTGTCAAATGCAATTATGGAGAGCCTTTCTTGTGGTACTCCTGTCGTCGCTTTTGATATTGGTGGTAACTCAGATTTAATTGAGCATATGGTTGATGGCTACCTTGCTAAGTCGGCCGACGTGCCTGATTTAGCAACGGGTATAGAGTGGGTCATATATAACGATGGTTATGATAAACTCAAGGATAATGCTAGAACGAGCGTATTGAGAAAGTTTGATAGTACCGTTGTTTCCAAGAAGTATATTCAGCTTTATCATAAAATAATTGGTGGCGTTGAATTATAGCTTTGATTTAAGATTGTTGGTTTTGTGTATTTGTGAGAAAAGTTGTGGGACAAAATAAAGCTAAGGTCTCGGTCATAACGGTAGTTTATAATGGCGAGTCAGAAATAGAGGAAACTATTAGATCGGTACTATGTCAGACTTATGATAATATAGAGTACTTGATTATCGATGGATTATCATCTGATAATACACTGAACGTTATTAATAAGTATAAGAATGACATTGATTTAGTGGTAAGTGAGCGTGATAATGGGATTTATGACGCAATGAACAAAGGAGTTTCCTTAGCAAAAGGCGACTATGTTATATTTATGAATGCAGGTGACTCATTTTTTGAATGCGATACTGTCGAACATGCTTTTGGTACCAGTTCAGAACTTTTAAAATGTGATCTTATATATGGTGGTCACTGTGTTAAATATCCTGATGGTAGAAAGGTTTTGAACTCACCAGAACATGTTGGTAACGCTAAAGTATTAATGAAAATGCCTTTTTGTCATCAATCTTTGTTTGCTCGTCGGGAGCTGTGTGTAAATTATCCATTTGATACTAATTTTAGGATTGCTGCCGATTTTGACTTTGTTCAGAACTGTTTCTTCGACGGGGTCAAAATAACGAAAGTTAGTGAGGTTATCTCAACTATAACAAGCGGCGGGCTGTCTGATGAAGAACGATGTCGAACATGGGAAGAGTATGAACGCGTATTTCTTAAGTTTAATGAACGCACTGTTTTTAGCTGTTTATTCTATCAGTATAAAAAGAAACTTGAGTTTTTCAAAAAGTACGCTAAGAAGTTCTTGAAATAGCCAAAATGAACAATAGATTAGTGAAATTACTTTTTTTCATGGGGGTCTTCTTTCCCTTTATAGATGTTGTTAGAGTGTACAAGTTTGAAACCTCACCACTTGCTGGGCTGGTTGCTTTTTTTTCTGTATCTCTAGCATTTTTGTTTAGGAGTAATGAACGTGTTAGCAAGGTTTCTTTTTTATGTTTGGTTTTTTTACTATTACTGATTCTAAGGCTTAGGTTAGATTATATATATGATGCTCGATATCTGTTATTTTACGTTAAAACGATAATTTCATTTATACTCGGTATTAGCGTGCTTTTATATGCATCTAGATATGGCGGTAATTTAACTGTAAAGATGCTAAAATACTTCATTTATACCTGGTTGATAGTGGGTATATTACAGTTGTCACCAGTGTCAAATAATGTTCAAGTTGTATTGGAAGCAATTATGACTCGCTCCGCTTACTCAGAAGAGTCTGGCAGGGGGTTAAACATGCTTGCAAATGAACCTAGTTACGCGGGAATGTATATAGTCCTATTTCTCGTGGTGTTGGATTATATTAAAGTATTAGGGAATAGAATTAATCCAGGAATGTATGTAATTCTGGGTGTGTTTGCAATTATGACGTTTTCATCGAACGCTATCCTATTACTTATGTCTTATATAGTGCTAAAAGTGGCTTTTTCAAAAATAAAGATGTATGTAAAGTTGGCGCTCATCATAATTCCTGCCATATCTTTGTTTGTTCTTCTTCAAATGGAAGTAGAAGCAAGAAGTTTAACAATGTTAAAGACTCTCATTGAATCTCCTTCAATGTTGCTGCTCGACCAGTCTCTTTCATCAAGATTTTATTTTATATTATCAACATATTATGGTGCTTTGACTAGTTACTTGTTCGGGTGGGGGACTGGTTCATATTCTTTTAACTGGATGAGCATCGTAACACAACTAAATATAATATCCGACGTCCCGCAAGCGTTTGAAATACAAAATGCGTTCCACGAGGCTAAATATATTCCACCTATGTCCTTTATGGGAGGGATCGCCCATGACTTGGGTGGGTTTGGTGTACTCATTATATTGTTAATAATGTTCGGTCCGCTCTTTTCTTCTCGGAAGTTATCTGGAAATGTGGAAATTAAGCGATACCTATTGTTTTCTACGTTGCTGATCCTTTCTCTTTGGTTGCAAACGGCTTCATATTCGTTACCATTACCTTGGTTTATTATTGGTCTGAATTATAGGCTGGTGTGGGTTTTTAGGAATGATGCAAATGAAGGCTAGATATTTCTCTATAGATTTCCTGAAGTTTTCGCTAGTAGTAGGTATGATGTTCAGGCATGCACCTTTGTTCTTGTTCGATGAGCCTTTAGTCGAGTACTCTGTAAATGAACTAAGCGTCTATTCTTTTTTTATTCCTGTTACGTCAGGTTTTATTTTTGTATTAGGCTACACTTTGGGGCTTTCATTTGATAAGACTTATAGCTCATTTCCAAAGCATGTGAGATTAGCAATAAAGTTATTTGTTCTATCTTTGGTGTTTGCTTTTGTAAGTTATTTTTTAAGGGGGAATGAAAGACCTTTTCATGAGTTCTTTTTTCTATATGAGTATAATACTCCAGGGAAGCCTGGGTTGTATATTTTATTTCCTTTGTCGCTATTGGTTGCATTTTATTCTTTAGTAAGGCAGGGGTGCGCTAGTTACGAGAAGTTAGCGGTGTTTGCCCTGTTTTTTGTATTGATATGCATATATGTCAGCTATGGATTTTACTGGGCTTATTACCTGGCGTTTGGGGTTTTTGGTATTTTGTTGTCATTTATCGATTCTATTAGGGGGCTTTTGTCTCGAGGTCGACTTTCAGTGGCGGCTATAATGTTATTTATCTATCTGTCGTTTTTCTTAGTGTCACCTGAATTTGGCTTTATTGTTGAGATTTTGATGTTGCTGGTTTTTTCGTTGATTATGATAAATGTCGGCAGTGCCTTAGAAAGATATTTGGTTGGAGCTGGTTTTATTTCTTATCTTTCAGGCGAGATTCTGGTTTTTTATATTGTTCATGTGGTTGCTTTGAATGTCATATCTCGTTTTGTGTCTTTTAGTTCGTGGCTAGAAATGACTTCTTTTTGTTTGGTTTCTGTTTTTGCTCTTATTCCATTTATTAGGCTATTTCGTCTTTTTGTATCTAAAAGGGTAATATGATTATGAAGATTACAATTGTTTCCTTTTCTGATATTCGAGGCGGTGCTGCAAAAGCTGCTACACGACAAGTTAAGATGATGCGAGATTTATATTCCGACATGGAAATAAACTACGTTGTAGCAGAAAAACGAAGCGATGACAATATTATTATTGGCCCGTCGTTTTTTTCGTATTTCATTCATTTTGTTTTGAGATTGTGCTCACTGCTAATAGTTAAGCTTCAGTTTGGGGTTGCTCCAGGTAAGCGTTCTCTTAATTTGTTTAGTTCAAGGCATGTGATAGAAAATATTGACTTTAGTTCGGATGTAATCCATTTGCATTGGTTTAATAACGATACGCTTTCTGTCCGTTTTTTGAAACGATTGCTAAGGAGTTATGACGGGAAAATAGTGATCACTCTTCATGATGATTGGTTATTTTGTGGGACTGAACATAGTGTCTTTCAGGATGAGAGGTACAAAACTGGCTATTCAGAAATGAGAAAGTTAGGTTATGGGCTTAATTTGGAGTATTTGGGCTTTGAACGAAAAAAACGTTTAAAGCCATTGTTGGATAATCCTAACGTTATTTTTACAGCTCCTTCTTTGTGGATGATGGAAAAAGCAAAAGGTAGCTTGATATTGCGTGATGCTGACATTCGATATGTGCCTAATGTACTGGATACAAATGTTTTTATACCTTCGAATAAGCTATCATCTAGAGAGAGATTGGGGCTCAAGTCCGATAGTGTTATTATTGCTTTCGGTGCGGTAGGTGGTACGTCTAATTACTTGAAGGGCTATGATCTGCTTACAAATATGCTGGCTGACTTGCAACATAAGTTGGACGGTTTTACAAAGAATGTAGAGCTGTTAATTTTTGGAGGCCGTCGACAGGATAGCTCCGATGTCAATGGTTTTAAAGCAGTGCATTATGGCAGGGTTGATAGTATGTCTGAGTTAGCAGTTCTTTATTCTGCTGCTGATTTGGTTGTTATACCATCGAGGGTCGAGTCATTTGGTCAGGTTGCAGCTGAAAGCCTCTCATGTGGTACACCGGTATTTGCATTTGATAATTCAGGCCTTGGCGAGGTAGTTGATAGGTGCATAGATGGCTTTACTGTGCCGGCTTTTGATACTGATGCTTTAAGCGAAAGAGTTTATTCTTACCTTTTTAAGGATGAAGAAGAGTTAGAGTTACTAGGTAAACAGGCGCGTGCAGCAGTCATCGAACACTATAGTACTGCATCAGTTGCACAGCGTTGGTACGAGATTTATAACGAGAAATGAGATTAAAATGTTTGAAAATAAAGTAGCGTTAATAACTGGAATTACAGGGCAAGACGGCTCGTATTTAGCAGAGCTTCTCCTAGAGAAGGGTTATGAGGTTCATGGTATTATTCGTCGGGCTTCATCTTTTAATACAGAGCGAATAGATTCCGCTTTAGACTGTTCAGATAAGATTCACCTGCATTATGGTGATCTAACAGATTCATCGAACCTGATTCGACTGGTAAAGGAAATTCAGCCTGACGAAATCTATAATCTAGGTGCAATGTCTCATGTAGCGGTCTCATTTGAATCCCCGGAATATGCGGCTGACGTTGATGCTATGGGTACAATTCGTTTACTCGAAGCTATTCGTATTAATGGCTTGGAAAAGAAAACACGTTTTTATCAAGCGTCTACCTCAGAGCTTTACGGAGAAGTGCAAGAAATTCCACAGCGCGAAACTACTCCTTTCCACCCACGCTCGCCTTATGCTGTTGCGAAAATGTACGCATATTGGATTACTGTAAACTATCGCGAGTCTTACGGTATGTACGCATGTAATGGTATTTTGTTCAACCATGAGTCTCCGCGCCGTGGTGAGACTTTTGTTACCCGTAAAATTACCCGTACTATTGCAAACATCTCTCAGGGTTTAGAGTCTTGCCTTCAATTAGGTAACATGGACGCATTGCGTGACTGGGGCCATGCAAAAGATTACGTGCGAATGCAGTGGATGATGCTACAGCAAGAAGTTGCAGATGACTTTGTGATCGCAACAGGCAAGCAAATCTCAGTGCGCGAATTTGTTCGCATGTCTGCTAAAGAGGCCGGCATTGAGCTCGAGTTTAGCGGTGAAGGTGTAGATGAAATTGCAACCGTTGTTGCGGTAGACGCTGAGAAAGCGCCTGCAGTATCCGTGGGTGATGTTATTGTTCGCGTTAACCCTAAGTTCTTCCGCCCGGCAGAAGTAGAAACGCTGCTAGGCGATCCAAGCAAAGCTAAGGCTAAACTTGGTTGGGTTCCTGAAATTACTGTCGAAGAGATGTGTGCAGAAATGGTGCAGTGTGACGTAAACAAAGCCAAGCAACATGCATTGCTTAAAGCAAATGGCTTTGATGTATCCATCTCGGTAGAGAGTTAATGATGATGAGCAATACTAAGAAGCGAGTTTTTGTTGCTGGCCATAACGGTATGGTTGGCTCTGCTATTGTTCGACAATTGACAAGCCGTGGTGATGTAGAACTTGTCACTCGCAGCTTTGAGGAGCTGGATCTAACCAACCAGGCTGCTGTTGATGCGTTTTTTGCCGCTGAATCGATTGATGAAGTCTATTTGGCAGCAGCAAAAGTCGGTGGCATCCATGCGAATAATACTTATCCTGCCGAGTTCATTTATCAGAACTTGATGATTGAAAATAATATCGTTCATGCCGCGCATGTGAACGGTGTTCAGCACCTGCTGTTTTTGGGCTCATCGTGTATTTACCCTAAACTCGCAGAACAACCAATGACTGAGCAAGCGCTTTTAACAGGCGTGCTGGAAGCGACTAACGAGCCGTATGCGATTGCCAAAATTGCTGGTATTAAATTGTGTGAGTCCTATAACCGCCAGTACGGCCGGGATTATCGCAGCGTAATGCCAACTAACTTATACGGCATGAATGATAACTTCCACCCTGAAAATTCGCACGTTATTCCAGCATTAATGCGCCGTTTCCATGAAGCTAAGTTAAATAATGCGGATGAAGTGGTCGTTTGGGGTACGGGCACGCCAATGCGTGAGTTTCTTTATGTCGATGATATGGCGGCAGCCTGCGTGCATGTAATGGAGTTAGATAATGATACCTATCAAGCCAACACAGAGGCAATGCTATCCCATATCAATGTAGGCACAGGTGTAGATTGCACTATTCGTGAAATGGCAGAAACCATGGCCAAAGTGGTGGGCTTTGAAGGCAAGGTCGCTTTTGATAGCAGTAAGCCTGATGGTACGCCACGCAAACTAATGGATGTTAGCCGTTTAGCGGATCTAGGCTGGAAGTACAGCATTAGCCTGGAAGAAGGTCTAACCAAGACTTACCAGTGGTTTTTAGATAACCAAGATAACTTCCGTAAGTAACATTCGAAAGGATAGTTGATATGTCCCGGTTAGACACGGAGTTGTTTAAAACCGTTGTGGCCCATACTCCACTCATCTCTATCGACCTTATCGTGCAAGACTCTCAAGGGAGAGTCTTGCTCGGCCAGAGATTAAATCGCCCAGCCAAAGGCTATTGGTTTGTCCCTGGTGGGAGGATCGTAAAAGATGAGACCATGGCACAGGCTTTTGAGCGCTTAGTTCAGCAAGAGCTCGGTTTGCATCAGCACATACAGGACGCTGAGTTTCTCGGCCCATACGAGCACCGATATCAAGACAACTTCTCGGGCGATGATTTCAGCACCCACTATGTCGTACTAGGCTATCGCCTGAAGCTCGATATCGATATAACAATGTTGCCTAAAGAGCAGCATGGCACCTATCAGTGGTTTAGTGTGGATGAGCTGCTAGGCTCAGATAAGGTTCACGCCAACACTAAGCTCTATTTTCAATGAGTGAAATCAAGATGTTATTACCAGTGATTATGGCGGGAGGCTCGGGTAGCCGCTTATGGCCGTTGTCTCGTACACTTTACCCAAAACAGTTCCTGTCGCTCACCAGTAGCCAAACCATGTTGCAGGAAACGGTTAGCCGTTTGGCTTCTATTGAGCATCAAGCGCCATTGCTCATTTGTAATGAAGAGCATCGCTTTATCGTTGCAGAACAGCTTCGTCAACAAGAGCAAGCTCATAGTGGCATCATTTTAGAGCCTGTTGGGCGCAATACAGCGCCAGCTATCGCCCTTGCGGCTTTAAAAGCGGTGCAAAATGGCGATGATCCTCTGCTATTAGTTTTAGCTGCCGATCATGTGATTCAAAATCAGTCAGCTTTTGCTCAATCAGTTGAAGCTGCTATCCCATTTGCGCAGCAAGGTAAGCTAGTTACATTTGGCATTGTGCCAACTGCACCAGAAACCGGTTATGGTTATATTCAGCGTGGTCAATCAAAGCATGATGACAGTGCCTTTAAGGTCGCTCAGTTTGTTGAAAAACCTAACATAGATACAGCGAGAGATTATGTTGCCAGTGGTGATTACTACTGGAACAGCGGCATGTTTTTGTTTAAAGCATCTCGTTATTTAGATGAACTTAAACAGCACCGCCCTGATATCTTGAGCGCTTGTGAGGAGTCACTAAAAGGCGCGTATGACGATCTGGATTTTATTCGTCTGGATACTCAAAGTTTCTCCGCATGCCCCGATGATTCTATCGATTATGCCGTAATGGAAAAAACTCAAGATGCGGTTGTTGTTCCTATGGATGCAAGCTGGAGTGATGTCGGCTCCTGGTCTGCGCTTTGGGAAGTTAATGATAAGAACGACGATAGCAATGCCATTCGTGGTGATGTTCTTACTGAAAATACAAGCAACAGCTATATCTATGCTCAAGATAAGTTAGTCGCTACTGTCGGTGTAGACAACCTTGTAGTCGTTGAAACTAAAGACGCGGTTTTAGTAGCAGAAAAAGACAAAGTTCAAGACGTGAAAAGCATTGTAAATCAGTTAAAACAAGCTAAGCGAAGTGAGCACTTACAGCATAGAGAAGTCTATCGCCCTTGGGGTAAGCATGATGCGATCACCGAAGGCGAGCGTTACCATGTTAAGCATTTGACCATTAAGCCTGGTCAACGAACCGCGACTCAAATGCACTATCACAGAGCAGAACACTGGGTGGTGGTTTCAGGTACGGCAAAAGTGACCAACGGTGATAAGGTTTACCTGGTTGGTGAGAATGAATCGACTTTTATTCCTGTTGGCTCTCCACATTGTATTGAGAACCCGGGTAAGGTACCTCTCATTCTGATTGAAGTGCGCTCAGGCAGTTACCTTGGGGAAGACGATATTGTTCGTGTAGAGGAAGGCTATGGAGTGGGATATTAGTGAAAGTTTCCATTATTACAGCAACCTATAACAGTAGCGAAACGATATCAGATACGCTTCGAACCTTAAATGAGCAAACATACTCAGACATTGAGTATATTATTGTTGATGGTGGCTCATCAGATAATACGCTGTCGGTAATCAAAGATAATTGTTCCCGAGTTGCGACGATAATTTCAGAACCCGACAATGGTATTTATGATGCGCTGAACAAAGGTATCAATTCGGCAACGGGGGATGTTGTTGGTTTCTTACATTCTGATGATTTATTTGCTTATCCCGATGCAGTAAATGATCTGGTTGATACCATGCAACGAGAAGGCTCTGACGCTGTTTATGCTGATCTAGAGTACGTTGCAAAAGAGGATACGTCTAAAGTTATCCGAAAATGGACTTCTGGTGAGTATGATCAACAAAAGCTACGTTCAGGGTGGATGCCTCCTCACCCTACTTTTTTCATGAAAAGAGAGCGGTATTTGTCGCTTGGTCTATTTGATCTCGGTTTAAAAATCGCAGCTGACTACGACTCACTCCTTCGTTACTTATGGACGAACAATGTGACCGCGAGTTACTTACCCAAAGTTGTCACAAAAATGAGAGTGGGTGGCGCGAGCAACCGTAGCTTGTCGAATATCATTGATAAAACCAAAGAAGACATTCAAGCATTAAAGAATAATCAGCTATTTTGGCCGATTGCTTTGTTGATTAAGAATTTTTCAAAAATACCACAGTTTTTTAAGAGGTAACGAATGCTGCTTTCTAATAAGGTGATTGCTGAATCAGGAATCCAATTCGGTACTAGTGGTGCCCGAGGTTTGGTTGAGCAGTTTACTCCCCGAGTGTGTGCCGCCTTTGCTTATTCGTTTATTAGCGGAATTAAAGCATCCTTTGATTTTAATATGGTAGCTGTTGCCATTGACAATCGCCCAAGTAGCCCTGCGATGGCGCAAGCGACAATTGCTGCAATTAAAGCGATGGGGCTTGAAGCTGTCTATTATGGCGTGATCCCGACGCCAGCGCTGGCATATTCTGCGATGCAGGATGGAATACCTTGCATCATGATCACTGGCAGCCATATTCCGTTTGATCGCAATGGTATTAAATTCTACCGCCCAGATGGTGAGATCACTAAAGCAGATGAGCAAGCGATTTTATCGGCTGAAGTGGTGTTTTCTGAGCCTGAATTAGAAGAGCTGAAGGTATCTAACAGAGCTGCTGAGCAGTATGTGGCAAGATATACAGAGCTGTTTCCAGATAACCTGTTGGCAGACAAACGCATCGGTATCTACGAACACTCTAGTGCTGGCAGAGAGCTGTACCAGGGGTTGTTTGAGGCTTTAGGGGCAGAATTTATCTCGCTGGAGCGTACCGATGAGTTTGTTCCAATTGATACAGAAGCGGTTGCTGAAGTGGATAAAGCCAAAGCACGTGCCTGGTCAAAAGAGCACAACTTAGACTTTATCTTCTCTACAGACGGTGATGGAGACCGGCCGTTAGTAGCGGATGAAAATGGAGAGTGGCTTCGCGGTGATATTCTTGGGCTGCTGTGTGCAGAAGCGATGAACATTGAAGCGCTGGCCGTACCGGTGAGCTGCAACACTGTTATTGACTCTTCAGTAAAGTTTGCCAAAGTATCGCGCACAAAAATTGGTTCACCTTATGTCATTGAAGCGTTTTCTCAGCTTAGCCAGGAGTTTGGCGCAATTGCCGGCTTTGAAGCCAACGGTGGCTTCCTTCTGGGTAGTGATGTTGTAGTGAATGGTAAAACCATTAAGGCTCTGCCAACTCGCGATGCAGTGCTGCCTGCTCTTATGTTGCTAGCTGCAGCAAAAGAGTGTGGCATTGCAGCTTTGGTTAACGCTTTGCAGCCACGTTATACCGATAGCGATCGCATTCAGAATTTCGCAACGGAGAGAAGTCGTGAAATTATCGCCAAAGCGACGGGAAAAGAAGATAACTTATTGAGTGTGCTAGGTTTTGATGCTGCTCAGGTGAGCTTAGTTGATACGACTGATGGGTTGAGAATGACGCTGGATACCGCAGATATTATTCATCTGCGTCCTTCTGGTAATGCGCCTGAGTTGCGTTGTTATGCTGAGTCAAGCTCGCCAGAAAAAGCGCAAAACATAGTAGGGCAAGTGCTGCAACTGATCCAGTCCGTAGATACAACACAGTGGTAGATCTTGCTGTTCATTATGTAACCCTCCCCAAAAAAATGGCACCTCTGAAAGGTGCCATTTTTGTATTTGATTCTAGAGCTGTGATCTCACTTTTAAAACGCCTTCTCTGGCATGCCCCGCCATTTGCGAATCGCACTGGTAATACGCCACACATAAGCCAGCAGCAGTGCATACACTCCAAAAGTAGCAATAAACAACCAGAACATAACCGGTTCAGGAATCTCAACTGCTTCACCGTAGATGCCAAATCCGGCAAATGCAGCAGCAAAGCTGCAGATAATCAGCAGAGTCTGACGGGAGCTGAGCCCAAGACGCTGGAAGATATGGTGGAGGTGTTCACGGTCTGGTTTGAATGGTGAATCGCCACGGCGCACACGGCGGATCATAATTGCAGCCATGTCCATCAGCGGAATGGCAATCAGCCAAAGTGCGGTGACCGGGCGCATAAGCAGTTCACCGTTACCGGCATTGGCCTGGCTGGCGCTGAGTAAAATCCAGATCACGCTAAAGCCAATCATCATGCTGCCCGCATCACCCATAAATACTTTTCTCTCCCTGCCCAGAAGGCCAAGGTTCATACAGATGTATGGAATCATACTGATTACAATCACTACGCACAGGTAAGCCAGTCCGTGCTGCCCGTCCAACTGAAGTAACAAAGCCAATGCGCCAAACGTTACCATAGAAAGCCCGCCTAACAGGCCATCAATGCCATCGACCATATTGAATGCGTTAATTGCCCCGATTACCGCCAGAATGGTAATGATGGTGCTGACGACACCCTCACCCAGCCAAAGTACGCCGGGGCCAAACATGTTACCCAGGTAGTGAAGGCTCAGGCCTGCAATATAAATCATCGCCACAGACAGCGCCGCCTGAACCACCATCCGCACTTTGAAGCTCACATCAAACTTATCATCCAGTGCTCCAAGGCCGGTAAGCATAGCAATGCAGCCCAAAAACAGTTCACTGTGTAAAATGATATCCGGTTTATGAATAATGAACTGAGCCAGAGTAATGCAGATCGAAATGCCACCAACCAGAGGCACCGCACCAGTGTGAAGCTTGCGTTCGTTGGGTTTATCGACCAGGCCTGCATGCCTGGCGACCTTGCGCATTAAGAAGAGGGTCGCGAAAGAGAAGAAAAATACGAATAAAAGCTCTAAAAACATAATCCTGCCAACTGTTATTTTAGAATTGTAGTTCCTTTTTTTGTGGGCATATTCTAATCGAAAATGGGTCTGTAATGAAGACAGGTTTGAGAGGTAAGAGGTTAAGATGCGGGAAAGGTTCAGAGGCCTTGATATTGATAGATTAGGCACCATTGACTATGGTAACTGTCATGTGCTTGATTAAGCTGAAGAGGTGCAGTGCAACAGAGTCACAGAATTATCCTTCTCTTATTTTTTGGAGTTCCTATTAATGAGACGACTTTTCATACAGTTGCTGTGTTGTATTGGAGCAATAGCGATCATCGCACTTTCTCTGTTTCCAACGGAAATCAGGCTGTGGAACTTCGCGAATGCCGATAAATTGGAGCATTTCATGGCTTACTGTGTTTTAACGGTTCTGTTTCTGCGCGGAGCAAACTGGCGAGTAAGCATTATCTCGATATTACTTTTTTCCATGGGAGCAAGCATTGAGGTATTGCAGCACTTCACTGGTCGTGAAGCATCGTTCTATGATTTGGCTGCGAATACTGCAGGCATTGCAGCAGGGGGTTATGCTCTCGCTGTTTTTGAAAGCAAGTCAGTTCAAAATCAACAAATTACTTGCGCCCGGCAAGCGGATTAATTAACGCTTTCCCAGAACCCAGAACCCAGAACCCAGAACCCAGAACCCAGAACCCAGAACCCAGAACCCAGAACCCAGAACCCAGAACCCAGAACCCAGAACCCAGAACCCAGAACCCAGAACCCAGAACCCAGAACCTAGAACCTCGTCCCCCGAACCTCCCAAGTCTTTTTCCTGTCTTTCAACCCCCGCACAATTCGTGTAACCCGCCATGCGTACATCAACCCAAAAAGATAGACCCCAAAGCAGGCCAGGAATGAGTAAAACATGGTGCTTTCGGGGATTTGGCTGAGTTCGCCATAGATCCCAATTACAGCGTAGCCAGTGGCGACCAGGCAGATAGCAACCAAAGTCTGTCTGGAGGAGAGCCCCATGCGCTGGCAGATATGGTGGAGGTGTTCCCGGTCTGGTTTCAGAGGAGACTGACCATGCAGTACACGCCGGACCATAATAGCGACCATATCCGTCAGTGGGACGGCAATCAGCCACAGCGCCGTGACCGGGCGGATAACGTCTAACTGGCCAGGCTGGCTTAGCTGAAGAAGAAGCCAAATCACGATAAAACCGATCACCATGCTGCCGGTGTCACCCATAAACACCTTACCTTTAATCAGCCCCAGGTTTCTGGCCAGGTATGGGATAAGTGCAGTGATGATCACGCCGCACAGTAATGCCAGTTGAACGTGTCCGGCCATCATCAGCAGGACAGCAATGGAAGTGATGGTGACAATGCTTAATCCACCCAACAGGCCGTCTATTCCATCGACCATATTAAATGCGTTTATCGCTCCGATAACAGCCATCACTGTCAGGAGTGGAGCAAACCACCCCAGAGTGATATCACCGCTTCCTGACAGATTGCCAAAAGAACTGAGCTGGAGGCCGGTAAACCAAATCATACTGATGGTCAGCAGGGCCTGAACCAGTAACCTGGAACGACAGCTAAGATCAAATCTGTCGTCCAGTAGCCCCAGTATGGCGAGTATTAAAACTGCGAAGCTAAACCAGGCGGAGTGTCCCGTAATCGCCGGTTGAAATACAGCTATCGAGATGACAGTAAGCGCTAACGCGATGCCGCCAGTTAAAGGAACAGCACCCTGGTGATGCTTACGATGATCGGGAAGATCAAGCAGATTGAATCGCAGCGCTAACTTGTGCGCCGCGCACAGGTAACCCCAGGATAGCCCGAGGCTGAGAAGAAGAGTCAAAGCCATAATGAAACCTGCCACTGAATGGAGATGCAATCGTTTCTTGTTATTGACAGGTAGTACTAGCTGGTATCGTCCATGTGTACCTCTGAAATCCATTCCCTGGGTGTTTAAATATCGTACAGGAAAGGGCAGAGTGCAAGTCGGACAGAGCTGTTTATAATATTGGTTGTTTCCGGAGCGGGTGGTGAGGCGTAAAGGAAAACCGGGCATACAGCTTCACGACATTCAGGCCATATGAACACGGCTTTTGTTGTTATTGTGGTTATGGGGGTATAATACCCGCCAGTTTCATCTAATTTGCAGCTTCACGTCTTGAGGGCACGGTAAACCTCAGGGCGGTAGCGTGTTTAATCGGGCCTGAAGACGGGTTTGTTGTGCTGAATCAAGGTTGTACAGCGATAACTGTGGTTAAGCAACTGGGCACATTGAAGCTGAGCTGTATACGGGGAACATTGTTGTCGGTTTTTTGCTGATGGTAGAAAAAGTAATGACGGCTTCGGACTTAAGCGCTTCCCTCGCTTTTCGGCTCTGGACAGAAGTAAAAATTGGGTGGGGTAAATGCAGCGCTGATAACTTTATGTATTGATGAGTTGTCAATGAAATCAACCGAGTATCGAGAAATGAGCTTTGCACACAATCCCTATGGATGGGAATGCTTCAAGCTGATTATTAAACAAATGACATTTTAGTTTTAAGGCACAGATTAATGATATTACCTGGTGATACAAAAATCGGCATTATTGGCCTGGGTTACGTCGGACTTCCTCTGGCGGTAGAGTTTGGGAAGAAGTTCGAGACGGTAGGTTTTGATATTAACAAAAGCCGGATTGATGAGCTTTCCGCAGGTCATGACAGTACTCTGGAGTGCAGTGATGCTGAACTGGCAGAGGCTCCATTATTATCCTATACCTCTGAACTTCAGGACTTAGGTCAGTGTAATGTCTATATTGTTACCGTCCCCACTCCTATCGATGATCATAAGCAGCCTGATTTGACTCCTCTCATCAAGGCTTCTGAAGCTCTGGGTAGTATTGTATCTAAGGGCGATATCATTATTTATGAATCAACAGTTTACCCTGGTGCAACTGAAGAAGACTGCATTCCGGTTGTTGAGAAGGCGTCGGGTTTGATTTTTAACCGTGATTTCTTTGCCGGCTATTCTCCGGAGCGTATAAATCCCGGAGATAAAGAGCATCGTGTCACAACTATCCTTAAGGTGACCAGTGGTTCGACTCCGGAAGTAGCTGAGTTTGTTGATAAGCTCTATCAGTCGATTATCATCGCTGGTACTCACAAAGCTTCCTCTATAAAGGTGGCAGAAGCCGCTAAAGTGATCGAAAACACTCAGCGGGATGTCAATATTGCACTGATCAATGAGCTTTCTATCATCTTCAATAAGCTTGGTATCGATACGCTGGAAGTGCTGGAAGCGGCAGGTACAAAGTGGAACTTCTTACCATTCCGCCCGGGTCTGGTTGGGGGGCACTGTATCGGTGTTGACCCATATTACCTGACACACAAAGCGCAGTCGCTGGGCTACCATCCTGAAATGATCCTCGCGGGCCGTCGTCTGAATGATGGTATGGGACAGTATGTGGTTTCTCAACTGGTGAAAAAAATGCTGAAAAAACGCATTCATGTTGAGGGAGCAAATGTGCTGGTGATGGGGCTGACGTTTAAAGAAAACTGTCCGGATCTGAGAAACACCAGGGTCATCGATATTATTTCAGAGCTGAAAGAGTACAACATCAATGTCGATGTGATGGATCCATGGTGCTCCGGAGAGGAGGCGCATGAAGAGTATGGGTTGACTCTGTGTGATGAGGAGAAGCCAGGCTTCTATGATGCCATTATCATGGCGGTTTCTCATGATGAGTTTAAGCAGTTAGGTGCGGAAAAAATCAAGTCGTACGGTAAGCCTGAACACGTGCTTTATGATCTGAAATATGTGCTGGCAAAAGACGATGTAGATATGCGCCTGTAATCCAGTTTGTCAGTTTATGGAATTTATTATGTCAAAATATCAAGATGTCCAGCAGCAGTTGCAACAACAGCCAAAAACCTGGCTGGTAACGGGAGTGGCTGGTTTTATAGGCTCCAATCTTCTGGAAACTTTGTTGAAGCTGGGCCAGAAAGTGATCGGGCTGGATAACTTTGCAACGGGTCACCAGTACAACCTGGATGAGGTTAAGCGTCAGGTTACAGAGGAGCAGTGGTCCCGTTTTTCGTTTACTGAAGGCGATATCCGCGATTACTCAACCTGCCAGCAGGTGGTTGCAGGGGTTGATTATGTTCTTCATCAGGCTGCGCTCGGCTCTGTGCCTCGTTCAATTGCTGATCCCCTGACATCAAATGCGGCAAATATTACGGGTTTTCTCAATATGCTGAATGCTTCTAAAGAAGAGGGAGTCAGTAGCTTCACTTATGCAGCCAGCAGTTCTACCTATGGTGATCATCCCGCGCTTCCTAAAGTGGAGGAGAACATTGGCAGTCCTCTTTCCCCTTATGCGGTGACCAAGTATGTGAATGAGCTGTACGCTGGTGTATATGCCCGTACATACGGCTTCAAGTCAATTGGTCTTCGTTACTTCAATGTATTTGGCCAGCGGCAGGACCCAAATGGAGCCTATGCCGCGGTGATACCTAAGTGGACAGCGGCGATGATTGAGGGAGAAGTCGTTAAGATTAACGGTGATGGCGAAACCAGCCGGGACTTTTGCTTTATCGAAAATGTTGTACAGATGAACATACTGGCGGCAACCGCTGATGAAGCGGGTAAAGACGAGGTCTATAATGTTGCTGTTGGTGACCGTACGACCCTGAATGAGTTGCATGGTTTAATTAAACATGCTCTTGCTCAGAATGACATCGTTGTTTCTCATGAGCCCGTGTACCAGGACTTTAGAGCTGGCGATGTAAGGCATTCTCAGGCTGACATTAATAAAGCAAAGAGCAAGTTAGGTTACGAGCCGTCTCACAATATCCAGTCGGGTATTAGTAAGGCGATGCCGTGGTACAAGGCTTTCCTTTCGCGTTAACAGGTATTTGGTTTTAAAACAGTGGAGCATCAGGAAGTGACTACATCTCCCCTTGTCATAACTGGCTTCACTGTAGTTGTTGAAGAGATTTCTCATGTTAAATAACAAAGTAGTGTTGATCACCGGCGGAACAGGATCATTTGGAAAGCAGTTTGTAAAAACGATTCTGGAGCGCTATTCAAAAGTTAAAAAAATTATCATTTTCTCCAGAGATGAGTTGAAGCAGTTCGAGCTGAAGCAGCAGTATCCTGAAAGAGACTATCCGCAACTGCGTTTTTTTATCGGTGATGTGCGAGATCAACAGCGTATGGTTCAGGCTTGTGAAGGTGTGGATATTATTATTCATGCGGCTGCGATCAAGCAGGTCGACACTGCCGAGTATAACCCGACAGAGTGCATTCGGACTAACGTTACAGGTGCTGAGAACGTCATTCATGCAGCACTGCAGTGTGGTGTGAAAGATGTTGTTGCACTTTCAACTGATAAAGCATGTGCCCCAATCAACCTTTATGGTGCAACTAAGCTGGCATCTGACAAGCTGTTTACTGCGGCAAATAACATTAAGGGCTCAAAAGATGTGCGCTTTAGTGTTGTCCGGTATGGAAATGTAATGGGCTCCCGGGGGTCGGTGATTCCATTTTTCATTAAGAAAAAAGAAGATGGTGTGTTGCCGGTTACTCACGCAGAGATGACCCGGTTTAATATTTCGCTTCAGGATGGTGTGAACATGGTGATGTACGCACTGGAAAACCATCTTGGTGGTGAGATTTTCGTTCCTAAGATCCCTTCTTATAAAATCCTTGATGTAGCAACAGCCGTTGCTCCTGAGTGTAAAGTTGAAGTCGTTGGTATTCGTCCGGGTGAGAAGCTTCATGAAGAGATGATCACTGATACGGATTCCCTGAATACTATCGATTTGGGTAAGTATTACGCCATTCTTCCGTCCGTGTCTTTTACGTATACAGAAGATGAATACCTCAGTCATCATAAAGCCAGCAAAGTACCATTTGGTTTTAAGTATAACTCTGGTACGAACACTGAATGGGAAAGCGTTGAGAGTCTGCGGGCGCTTATTAAAGAACACGTTGATCCTAATTTTACAGTGTGAGTAAGTCAGTGATCCCATACGGAAAACAAGATATCTCGGAACAGGATATCAAAGCAGTTATGGAAGTCCTTCAATCGGACTTTCTTACGCAGGGACCACAAGTTCCCGCTTTTGAAAATGCTTTGATTGAGCATACCGGAGCCAGATATGCGCTGGCCGTAAATAGTGCGACTTCTGCATTGCATATAGCCTGCCTGGCATTAGGATTAGGAAAAGGAGACTGGTTGTGGACTTCACCAGTCACCTTTGTCGCATCTGCAAACTGCGGTCTGTATTGTGGAGCCAGTATCGATTTCGTTGATATTGACCCAGATACTTACAATATGTGCCCGGAAAAATTGGAGCAGAAGCTGATTACCGCGAAGGCGAACGGAAAGCTGCCAAAAGTTGTTGTTCCTGTGCACCTTTGTGGTCAGCCTTGCGATATGGCTGCAATTAGCCGGCTGGCAAAAGAGTATGGCTTTAAAGTGATTGAAGACGCTTCACATGCGATTGGCGGTAAGTATCGTGATGTGCCAGTTGGTCATTGTCAGTACTCAGATATTACGGTATTCAGCTTTCACCCGGTTAAAATTGTCACTACAGCTGAGGGCGGTGCCGCACTTACAAATGACAAAGCACTGGCTGACAAAATGGCTCTGTTAAGAAGCCATGGTGTTACCCGGGATGAGTCTTTAATGCAGGGCGAAAGCCATGGAGGCTGGTATTATCAGCAGGTTGATCTTGGCTTTAACTACCGTATGACTGAGCTTCAGGCCGCGCTGGGTGTTAGTCAGATGAAGCGCCTGAATCAGTTTGTTGACGCCAGACATAAACTGGCCAAACGTTATAATGAACTGCTGAAAGGTTTGCCGCTGACATTGCCGTATCAGCTTGAAAATACTTATTCAGGTTTGCACCTTTACGTCATTCGTTTGAAGCTGGATGAAATCTCGCTGACCCATAAAGAAGTGTTCGATGCACTCAGGGGTGGTGGGGTTGGAGTAAATCTGCACTATATTCCCGTTCATACCCAGCCTTACTATCAGGCGATGGGCTTTAAGCCTGGCGATTTTCCGGAAGCTGAGCGTTACTATGCTGAAGCGATATCTTTACCGATGTATCATCTGTTGTCAGAAGATGAACAGAATTATGTTGTTGATACTCTCAAGAGTATTTTAATGAAATAAATATCCGGCCTCATAATACTAGTGCCTTCGCTAACTTATGTTGAAAGTCTATCTATGTATGAAGAGGTATATTCACGTGATGAGTTTTTAAGTTTATCGGTAATATGGTTATGAAGATAGCGTTAGGAACAGTACAGTTTGGGTTACCTTACGGTATGGCAAGTGGTTTTAACCAGGTGCCCGAGAAATCAGTCAAAGAAATAATGAGACTAGCCCACAAGGCAGGCATTAAAACGATTGATACCGCAACAACTTATGGGAATTGTGACAAAGTTCTGGGTAAAGTCGGTGAGTTATCAGAGTTTGATATTATAACTAAGCTGGCCCCTTTATCTATGTTTGAGGGCTGTTTAGCCGAACAAATGAATGCGGTAGAGCAAAACTTTCGTCAATCACTCGTTAATATGGGGGTTGATTCCGTTGATTGTCTAATGGTTCATCATAGCCGGGACTTGTTCGATGGGGATTCCCAATCTTACATAAACTTATTGAAAAGGCTAAAAGATACTGGACTGACCCAGCGGATAGGTGCGTCTGTTTATTCCGCCGATGAAGTTGATGAGTTGTTAAAACTAGAAATATCAATTGATGTCATTCAACTTCCTGCGAGTATAGCAGATGACAGACTTGAGCGAGCAGGTGTCTTAAAAAGGTTAAAAGATAAAGGAATAGAGGTTCACGTACGGTCGATTTTTCTTCAGGGTACATTGTTGATGAATACGGACGAGATACCTGACTCAATGGCAGGAATTAGGGACTTCGTACTTTCTCTTGATAAAGCTTGCACATCAGCGCAAATCAGTCGGCTCCATGCTTGTGTGGCTTGGGGTTTAAACAACCCATATATTGATAAGCTGGTGATAGGAGTTAACAGTGCCAGTAACCTGGAAGAGATCATACATTCGGTATCTTTATTTAATCAAAATGGGCTTACGTTGTGCGATGACCTGCCTCGTGTGCCAACAAAACTACTAAATCCATCTAATTGGTGAGGACTGTTATGTCTAATAATATGAACCTGTACGCGCGTTCTGAAGAAATGCTGGTTGCTGCTGAGCAATTAATTCCACTTGGTAGTCAAACCTTTAGTAAGAGTGTTACTCAGTATCCTCTGGGTGTCTCTCCCTTTTTTGCCGCTTCGGGCAAGGGGGCTGAACTCACTGATGTAGATGGTAATGTATTTGTTGATTTTGTAAGTGCTTTGGGAGCGATAACTTTAGGTTACAGTGACAGTGACGTAAATAATGCAATAGCAAATCAACTGGAGCTTGGTAGTATTTTTACTCTTTCCAATGAACTGGAAATGAAAGTTGCAGAAAAAATCGTTTCGATGGTTCCGTGTGCGGAAAAGGTTCGTTTTGGGAAGAATGGATCTGATGCGACTGCTGCTTGCGTAAGACTTGCTCGTGCATATACAAAACGTGAAGTTGTATTGGTGGGGGGCTACCATGGCTGGCAGGATTGGTATATTGGAAGCACTCCAAAAAGCCTGGGTGTACCAGAAAGTACGAAAGAGCTGACTAAAAGCTTCGTGTTCAATGATTTGAATTCAGTCCGGAAGCTGCTGGAAGACAACGCTGGGAATGTGGCTGCTGTTGTGCTGGAGGCTGTCTCGGTCGAGGAACCAAACCCTGGATATCTGCAAGAACTAAAAAAACTAACGTCAGAGCACGGTGCACTCCTTGTTTTTGACGAAGTGGTCTCAGGCTTCAGGCATGCAAACGGTGGTGCTCAGGAGTTGTATGGTGTTACCCCCGATTTGGTTGCTTTAGGTAAAGGCTTATCAAATGGAATGCCGTTATCTGCAGTGGCAGGTAAGCGTGAGATTATGGATTTGTTTGATGAAGTGTATTTTTCATTTACATACGGTGGTGAAACACTATCACTTGCAGCTGCTCTTGCATCGCTTGAGAAGCTGGAGCATGAGAACGTAGTAGAGCATCTTCGAGAGATTGGAACATCCTTAATGGAACGATTGAATGAAGAAATAAAAAAATACGAACTAGGCCATCTATTCGCTGTATCTGGTAACCCTGTGCTATCTTTTTTCATTATTAAAGAAAATGAAATATTTGATAGAGATATTCTCAAGACTCTGTTTTTACAAACAATGATGGATAATGGGGTGTTGACGTTGGGGTCTCATGTGATTAATTTCAGTCATACGCATGAGCATGTAGATAAGTTAATCTCAGCCTATCAAAAGTTATTTGATCTTATCGTGAAAAGCGATACGGAAGCATTACTTCAGGACCAGCTTCGCTGTGATGTATTGCGACCACTTTTTAAAGTCAGAAAGTAAATATAATTGTGATAATTATTCGAGCAGAATTTTCCTCAAAAAGTGGTTTTGGGCATGTATCCAGGTGCCTCACATTGTACAGTGAGTTAAAAGCCAGAAATGTGAGTGCTAAATTCGCTGTTCCAGCAGTGCTTACCCAAAGGCTGGTAAGTGCCGGTTTAAGAAAAGACGAATTAATTGAACTGGACTTTGGTAGCATAGAAGAGGAACTTGCAGTCTATCCTGATAATGCTATTTTGATACTTGATCTCTTCTCTTCAGAACGGTTATCAGCTGGTTTTAATGAGTTAGAGTATTATGTCAGAACAGCAAAGTCTATGGGATTTACTACAGTAGCACTTGACGGATTCGGCGAGGACTCTTTCAGTGCTCGCTCGTCTGAATATATCGATGTTCTAATCCAGCCTTATTATGGAGCGGAAAAGCTTCCGAAGCCAAACACCGCATTGGCCATAAGGGGGGGGGAGTATGCATTGGTTGGTCGTGAGTACTACCAACTGAAGTCGAGTAAATTTGTAGAGTCATCCTCCGAAAATAACATATTGGTATCGTTTGGTGCTGCTGATCCTCAAGGTTATACCGCAAAGCTTGTAAATGTTCTTTCTCAAATTAATTTGAAAAATTATAAAGTCACAGTGGTTATTGGTCCCGACTTTGATAAAGAAATGGTTAAGGAAGTTGAGTTTCTTGGTAGTAAAATAGATAGTTTATCATTGATATACTCACCTAAAAACCTATTAAGTTTGTTAGAAAAAGCTCATGTCTTAATTACAGGCTCAGGGATGTCAAGGTATGAAGCTATTGTAGCAGGTGTACCTGTTATCTTTGGCGCTATAATTGATGATCATATTCCTTCAAGTTTGTTCTTTGAAGAGCAGACGAATTCTAAATATATGGGATCGCTTTCAACGACTAGTGATAGTGAGCTGAAAGCTATCTTGACAGATATACTTGTGAAAAACTTTGAAAAATTCATTGATAGTGATAACGATAGAACGTTGATGCCTGAAGGTGTTTCGCTAATATGTGATGATCTATTGGATTTTTTAAGGAGTGGTAATGAAGATAAATAATAGATTAATAGGTCCTGAAGCTGCGCCATATATTATTGCTGAAATATCAGGAAATCATAATGGTTGTATCGAAAGAGCCAAGGAACTAATCAAAATAGCCCATGATTCTGGTGCTGATGCCGTTAAGTTTCAAACGTATGACGCTGATTCTTTAACATTAGATTCTGATAACCCGGAGTTTATCATTAAGGGTGGGGCTTGGTCTGGGCATCGCCTATATGATCTGTATAAGCAGGTAGAAACACCATGGTCATGGTTCGGTGAACTTTTTGAATATGCAGACTCTATTGGTATTACAGCTTTTAGTACGCCATTCTGCAAAAGAAGCTTCGAGTTGCTGGAAAGCCTTAATGCTCCCGCTTACAAGATAGCTTCGAACGAACTTACTGATTGGCCTTTGGTTAAGTTGGTCGCTCGTTCTGGTAAACCAGTTATTATTTCTACGGGAACATCGAGTAAAGCGGAAATTGGTAAAACTGTAGAGTTTATGCGAAAAAATGGTTGCAAAGACTTAGTCGTTTTGCATTGCATCTCTGCTTACCCGGCTGAAGCGAAAGACAGCAACCTCAGGACTATGATTGATATCCGAGATACATTTAATGTTTCAGTTGGCTTATCAGATCATACAATGGGGACTACCACCTCTGTATCAGCAGTAGCACTGGGGGCTTCGGTAATAGAAAAACACTTTACGAAGTCAAGGGATGATGGTGGGGTTGACTCTCATTTTTCACTCGAACCTGATGAATTATCTACTCTTGTAAGAGAGGTCAAAAACGCGTGGTGTTCTCTTGGTACAGTCAAATACGGCAACGAGCATGATTTAACTAATAGAGGAATATTTTTACGCCAATTATGGACCTTTCAAGACATCAAACCCGGTGATGCATTTACTGCGGAGAATGTTCGTACAGCCAGAGGCCCTGCTTCGTCGGGAGCGCTTTCCCCAATGAATTATGAAGAGTTATTCACTAAGAGATCAAATCGGCATATAGCGAAAAATCAACCATTGTTGCCGAGCGACCTGAAGGACTGATTTTATGAATAAAGAGCTAATTATTTTTGGTAATGGTGAGATTGCTGAGTTAGCAAAAATGTATTTTGAGTTTGATACAGAATATGTAATTGCTGGCTTTGTTGTTGATGATGAAAGCAAGGTGTCAGATGAGTTTTGTGGCGTTCCACTGGTGGGGATTTCAGAGGTTGAAGAGAAATTCCCTACAGATAAGTACGTTGCTCATGTTGCATTATCATATAAAAAACTTAACGATGTTAGGAAAGAGAAATACTTATTGTTCAAGTCGATGGGATATCAATTAGTTTCTTATATTTCATCCAAATGTACCATCATCGGTAATGTGAAAATTGGTGATAACTGCTTCATTTTGGAAGATCAAACAATACAGAATGGTGTGGAAATAGGTGATAATGTTGTACTTTGGTCCGGAAACCACATTGGACATGAAAGTAGAATATCTAACCATGTTTATTTAGCATCACATGTTGTTATTTCTGGTCATTGTGAGATTGGAGAAAAATGTTTCTTCGGCGTAAATAGTGCTACGAAGGATTTCTTGAAAATCGGGGAAGGGTGTTTTATTGGAATGGGTGCAAATGTTACCCGCGATTTAACACCGGGTAGTGTCGTTTTAGACAACCCATCCAAAGTGTTGGCCGCAGAAGACAGAGTTGCTCGAACAATTAAAAAGAAATATTTCGGAGTTTAAACATCGTGCATTTTCCTAGAATTAAATGGCGCAAGCTAGGCCTTGTAATTACGCCAGACCAAGAACTACCATCGCAAAGATCTCATGCAATGCTTCCAACACCATTGAAGCTATCTGAAACTCGTTACCGAATATATTTTGGAAGCAGAAATGATCATAACCAGTCGAATGTACACTATGCTGAAATTGATCTTCGCGATCCATCTCGCGTCTTGGAAAGATCGGTTCAACCGGTATTAACTCCGGGACGTCTAGGAACGTTTGATGATAATGGGGTACTACCCTCGTGTGTTCTAACGCAAGAAGATTCGCTTTGGATGTATCATATTGGTTTCAAACCTGGCGGAACAACCAGAATGGATCTTTTTGGCGGCCTATGTTCTAGCAATGATGGTGGATCAGCTTTCACACGTTGGTCGGAGGCACCAATCATTGAAAGAAACAGGGTTAATCCCTTCATTAATACAGCCCCTTGGGTGGTTCCGTGGAAAGATGGATACCGTATGTATTATGTGGCTGGTGTGGAGTGGAAACACGCTGATCTTCCTCGTTACAATATACAAACGGCCTTTTCAAAGAACATGTTTGATTGGGAACGCCAAGGGGATGTTGCTATAGATTTTGCTCCAGGAGAGAATGCTTTGGCTCGCCCTTATGTAATTAATGATGGCGGCATTTTACGAATGTGGTTTTCTTCCAAAGGAGATCATTACATCCCTCAGTATGCTGAGTCAGAAGATGGCATCAATTGGGTGAGAGATCCTGAAGGTGCTGGACTATTGCCGGGTAATGAAACCGGATATGATGATGATATGGTATGCTACCCTGTTGTATTGAAATTGGGCGACCAACATATTGCTTTCTATAATGGAAACAATTATGGCGAGCACGGTATTTGTGTTGCAGTGCAGGACAATTAGTCATGGATAAAACCAATAAAACTGTTGCCATTATGCAACCAACATATTTGCCTTGGGTCGGTTATTTTAATCTAATCGCTAACGTAGATGAGTTTGTTTTTCTTGACTCAGTTCAATTTAATAAGAGATCTTGGCAGCAGAGAAATAAGATTGAGGGCAACTCTAAAGAGAAGTGGTTGACCGTCCCTGTTACTTTGGTTGATGGTCAAAAGACTAAAATAAGAGATGTTCTTTTAGCTGAAAAGGCTGCTGTAGTATCACATTTAAACCTTATAAAGGATCGATATAGCCGTTCACCTTACCTGGATGATGTATTGAGTATTATCGAGCCCATATATAAATCCTTGCCAGATGATTTATGCAGTCTAAATATACGTATAATAATGGCGTTCTGTGAGGCTTTATCCATTGATACTAAGTTTTCATACTCGAGTTCACTGAGTTTGAACTCATCTAAAGGAGAGCTGATTTATAGTATTGCTGAGGCTGTCGATGCTACTACTTATTTATCAGCGCCGGGCTCCAAGGGTTACCTGGAGGAGTCTGAAGTCTTCAAGTCTTCGCCTATCAATCTTCGGTATTTTGAGCAAAAGCCTCTCGAGTATCCGCAAGAAAATGGGGAATTTACCCCATATTTGTCAATTGTTGACCTAATTGCGAATGTTGGTATAGATGCAGCTAAGGATAACTTGAGAATGGAGGTTTTATGAAACGTTTAGCCGTTATACCCGCGAGAGGCGGTTCCAAACGAATTCCTAAGAAAAATATAAGACATTTCAATGGAAAGCCAATAATCCAGTATTCTATTGATGCCGCACTTAAGTCTGGTGTGTTTGATAAGGTTGTCGTATCGACGGATGATCAAGAGATAGCAGAAATTGCAAAGGCCTGTGGGGCTGACGTGCCATTTTTACGCCCTGCTGAGCTGGCTGGAGATTGGATCGGTGTCTTTCCGGTCCTGGAGCATGCTTACAAGGACTATTGCTCAAGAGGAGAGGAGTTTGATCAGGTATGGCTTGTATCCGCGTGCGCACCTCTTTTGCAATCTTCACATCTTTTAGAGGCGGCTCATACCTTTGACTCTTGTAAAAGTAGTGCTTTACTGGCCGTAGGTGAGTTTCCCGCTCCGGCGGAGTGGGCATTTTCTATGGAGAGTGGCGAACTTTTGCAACCTAAAACTCCAGGGGCATTCTCAACTCGCTCACAAGACTTAAAGCCATCTTATTTTGACACAGGTACTTTCTCCGCGTTTAGTGCTGAGCGCATCAGAGGAGAAACAAGTGACTCAGGCGACCTTGGTTTCTCGGGATTTGTGTTGCCTAAAGAATACTGTGTTGATATTGACAATATGCAGGATTGGAATTTTGCTGAGTTCCTTTACGAAGTTCTCCAGTCTAAAAAAGATAGCCTACCGAGCGAATATTAACTCGAAACTCATAGGTGACGATATCGACATCTGTTGTTTGTTCTGGTTGCGTAAGTTTGAACTGTATCTGCTCTCATAGGACTGTGTCGGGCAGATACAGACGTGGTTATATTAACTTGCTGACTTGTAGATAGTTAGCATTTGGGTAATGCTCTTAACTTCTTTGAGTTAATATAATAACCTAAAAACTATATAGCACCGATTTCTTGGTATATCCAAGTTAATCTCAGAAAGGTAGTGAAAATTGAAAAGTTTTGCTTCAATTTTAGATGAAATAAGTAAATATGCAAGTAAAGACATTGTTCCTGAAGTTTATGACGGTAGTGGGGATGAGTGGAATCGCGTGCTAGATGATTCTTCTATTCCTTCACCACACTATAATTGGGGCAATATTGTATATCAGGATGCATATTTTAGTGCGAAATTTGAATATCAGAATCTGCCTATTATATTCTACACTAAAGGTAAGCCGATAGCTGTATTTCCACTTGCCATATTGAGTCAAAATGGTGAAGGGAAAATTGTCTCAAATGGTGGGCCTATTTATCAGCCGCTACTTGTACAGAATGCGTCAGACAAAGAAGAGAAGACCGTTATTAGGGTTTGTGAGGAAATACTGAGTGACCTTTCTAAGTGCTTAGGCGTGGAAGCAAACGAGTATCAAGTCACGACATCATCTAAAGGTCTTTCAATGTGGGGGGCTGGCCTTGTGCAAACTGGTAGTGTTCTTCGTGTGGGCCAACAATTTGATGTGAATTTGAACAAATCACTTGATCAAATTAAGAGTAATTTCAGGAAAAGTTACAAGCCGCTTATCAACAAAGGTCTGAAAAAGTGGGCGGTTGATGTTATTGAGGAAAGCAACTCGGACGTACTCTGGGAGTACAAAAAGCTGCATGTTGCTGTGGCAGGAAGAGAGACACGTTGTATAGAGTCTTGGCAAAAACAATTGGATATGCTCAATAAAGGTGAAGCTTTTCTGGTGACGCTTAGAGATGACAGTAATGAGTTGGTGGGAGCAGGGTTCTTTATGTACAATTCCCAGTGTGGAACGTATGGTAGCGCCGCATATCGCCGGGACTTATTTTCTGAGCCATTAGGGCATGTTGTTCAATATAAAGCGATTGAACTAATGTTGTCTAAACGCCTTAAGCGCTATGAAATAGGTATTGGCTTTTCTGAATACTATGGTTCTAGTGAAAAGGAGAGTTCAATCGCGAAGTTTAAATCTGGCTTTTGTAATGAAATTGGTGTAATTCTACACCTAAGAAAGTAATTAATTAGTGATTTTCATTACTAACAAACTATTATAACCCTACAAGGTAGGTGTTGGAATAAATCTGCTTGCGAATCTAAAGAAATGAATAAAAATGTATTAATCCTCCAACAAAGAAAATGGGCTTTAAATATAGGTTTACCCTTGACAGATAAACTATTGTCTGAAGGGTTCAAAGTCTCTGCACTAACGTTGAAAAAAAGCACTCATGATGTAATAAAAAACAATCATAAGGATAAGTTTAGCTACATATTTGGCCATGATGACGTAATGGAGAATCCTAAGGAATACTTAAGTCGTGAAGTTACATTGGCTGAAGTATGTGAGGCGTTAGGCGTTGATTCGATATGGCCTTTAGTAAACTCTTTGCGCAACCACGTGCGTAACTATGGCCAGAAGTATTACTACGGATTCAAGCAAAATTGTAGTGATGAAGAGATTATAACCTATGTAAAAGCATTGTTTTTGTTTTGTTGTGACATCTTGGATAAGGTTAAACCGGATATTATTATTGCACCCAACTTTGTAGCATTGCCTCATATCATGCTTAACCTCCTAGGAAAGAAGCAAGGAATTCCGATGCAAGGGGTTACGGATTGTAAGGTGCGAGGTTATCATATTTTTGCTTATTCTTATCTTGACGATGATTGTGAGTTCATTGATAGGTACAATGCATTAGAGAGCGGAAAGGTAGAGTCACAAAATATCTCCAAGGCTCGTAATTATTTGGAAGAGAATCGTCAAAAACTATCTCAACCTGTTTACATGGCAAAAAATACAGTAGTTGCGAGTAATAAGCAGACACTAATATCATTCTTGAAAATGACAAAGTCTGTAGCTCGACGTATTCTGAAGGGCAATGTGAACGTTATTGAAACATTGGGTATTACTATAGACAATAAACCTGCAAAAATCTTGTTCAGAGACTTTATTCAGCGCGAAGTTAATATCCGTAAGAGTATTAGCCGATGTTACTATAAATTGGAGGACTTAGACAATGTTGTTTATTTTCCGCTTCAGTTTCAGCCTGAAGCTTCAATCGATGTTGCGGCTCCAGTTTTCTCCAATCAGCTAGATGCAATTCGACAGGTTGCAATGGCCCTGCCTGATGATTTCACGCTAGTGGTTAAAGATCACCCGGCGGCTTTAGGTTTTAGAAGTCACAAGTTGCTCGATAAGATCTACCATATCCCTAATGTGAAATTAGTCCGATGGGATACACCTTCAGAAGAGGTCCTTAAAAAGAGTAAACTAGTGGTCAGCCCAAATAGTACGACTTTAATGGAAGCGGCTATTTATCGGATTCCAGCTATTCAACTTGGTGGCTTGGGAACAACAATGGCTTTGCCGAATACTCATCACTACACGGATATGGGGCAATTGTCATTGAAAATTAAATCACTCCTTAATGAATTTTCGACTCTCGATGAAGAAAAGTATGACGCGAGTTTAGTTAATTTTATAGCATCTGCTTATGATACAGGGTGGGATTATAATTACGTAGATGCTTGGGAGAATGATAAAAAAGATCCAAGAGGCATCTTGAACTCTATATATTTAAACGAAATAAATCGAAAGCTTAATGAAAAAAGTAATTAGAGTTGCATGGTTAGGGCATGCAAATTTTGGCGATGACCTAATGAGTCATGTTGTGGATAAATGGCTCGAAGATCGTTTTGGCATAGTTGAAAACATGGTTATGTGTGAAGGGGCTGTAAGGAATGTCGGTTCACATAGTTCTATATATCCTGTTTCATGGTTGCCGAAACAAGTCAAAAAATTGTTCGCACTGCAGCAGGTTAAAAACAGTGAGCTCGTTGTGATTGGGGGAGGTTCGATCTTACATTCAGAACAAAGTATTCGCTGGAAGCAGGAAGTGGTCGATAGCGCTAGTCAGCGAGGTATTCCTGTTGTTGGCATTAACCTTTCTGTTGGTCCATTGAAAACAGATTTAGCCGAAAGTATGTGTGTTGATTTCTTGAACTCACTAGATGCTTTTTCACTTCGTGACAAGGCTTCGTTTGACTGGGCTGAGAAACATAATCTCAGCTCTAAGTATTTTGCGTCTACCGATTTGGCTGGCGCCTATATCGAGCAAGTTAACTCTCTGCTCTGGCAGAAAAAAAATGATGTTGTTGGTGTTAGTTTTGTTAGAACAGGTTCCTCACACCTGATCGAACGTAATAAAAACATACTAATCAACTTAGCTAAAAGGTATAAGCGAGTAAAACTCTTTAGTTTTTGTACAAGTCCCACTCTTGGTGACCAAAATATGAACTATGAGTTGGCTAAGGTTTCAGAAAACATTGAGGTCGTGGACTATCAAGAAACAATAGGTTTTACTCAAGAATTATCTGAATGTGGATTCTTTGTTGGTGAAAGGCTACACAGTATTATTTTGTCTTACCTATTAGATATTCCGTTTATTACATTGTCTTACCATAAGAAATGTTCAGATTTTTTGAAGCTGATTGGTTATGAGGAGAGCTTGTTTGAACATAATGAGAGTGAGGGAAATACTTTAGATGCCTTTATTGATATGTTAATGGAGCGAAAGCCCACAATGCCAACTAGTACATACATCGCTAAATCAAATAACAATAATAAGGTGCTTGACTGTGTATGAAGTAACCTGCATTATTCCCACGTGTGGTAGGGAAGATTTACTTCGCGAAGCAGTAGTAAGTGTGCTAAAGCAAGAAGGGAGTTTTGTCAACGAAGTCATTGTTGTCAACAACCATACCGACTTTATAGCGGAAGATGTTTTCAATGATATTGATTTAGGCAGGGTGGTGCGTGTAATTAACGCAGTACCATTCTGTGGGGTAAGTCAAGCAAGGAATATCGGAGCATCACTAGCATCGAACTCAATATTGGCTTTTTTAGATGATGACGATTTGTGGCCAAAAGATTATTTAGAACATGTTTTAAATAACTGGTCCCCTCAGGATAAAGTCTGCTTAACTCGTTTAGATAAGTATGTTGATGGTGTCGTTTCTCCTTATAAATCTATTTCTAGTGCTGATCTTTCTTTTCAAACATTGTTCATTAGAAATCCTGGAGTTACAGGAAGCAATATTTTCATAACTAAAGACTTGTTTTATGATGTTGGAGGTTTTGATGTAAAGCTAAAAACTTCAGAAGACAAAGATTTACTTATTAAAATTCTGGATCAAAAAAATGGTGTCCTGATACTAGATGATATTGGTGTCTACCACAGGGCATATGATGGAGAGAGGCTGACTAATTTTGATAGTATACTTGTAGGTATGGCTGACTTTTATAGGAAATACCGTAGTAGGTTTAGCTTGGCTATGACATTTGCCTATTTAAGAAAATTCAGCAAGATAAAGATAAAGAAAATTATTAAGACTATTTGATTATGTACAAAAATATTCTATCCTTGGTTTATGAAAGAAAGGCGTGGGCTACTATGCTTTTCCTTACTTTCTTTATATCTTCTTTGTTACAAGGCCTATCTCTATCTGTTATTGCACCGATGATTGAGTTATCGTCAAGTTCCTCTGATCCATCTACTAATTTAAGCAAGATTATAAGTGAAATGTTTCGCTTTATCTCAATGCCATTAACAGTATCATCGGTATTGCTCTTTGCTTTTGTAATTATGGCTAGTGCTTCGATGTTGTCGGTATATTCAAGTTGGATACAAAGCCAAATTAAATTTAATTTTGATGTTCATCAGAAGAGCCGGATATATCAGGCCTTGGCAAAAGTTAGCCCTAGTATGATGTCCAATCTTGACTTCGGTAACATATCGTATACGGTTCAAAATGATGCACGGCTGTCATCCAACTTACTGGATTACTTTGTAAAAAACGTTTCTTTAGTCCTCCAGGCGATAGTTTACTTGCTATTAATTCTTACTGTATCCTGGCAAATGACGTTATATACTGTTCTTTGCGGTGGTGCAGTCTATCTCTGCATTAAGAAAATCTACAGAACAGCCAAGAAAAATGGTAAGGCGATTGGTTCGATTAGTGATCTTCTTTATTCTAACTTAAATGTAATTCTCAACGGTTTCTCAAGTTTAAAAGTTTCCAATGCTTATGGGAAAATAATGGGTGAGCAAGATGAGCTTCACACTCGTTTTAAGGATACAAGTGTAAAATTATCAGTTGTTGAGGCGGCTCTGTCCAGTATATTTTATCCATTGGCACTACTGATAGTTATTACAGGTTATCATATCTTCGATTTTAACGTAGCTACCTTGTTTGTGTATGTGGCTGCAGTAATTAAGTTGTACACTTGTCTCCAGTCGATTCAAAATTTCCATTATAAAACTGTACTTCATTACGTTTCTATCCAGCGAGTGAACGGACTGATCAAGAAGATTGAGGCCTATCAATTACCTTCTTCTTCTCTTAAACCACCAGTGAAGTCTAAGTCTAATATCATAGAATTCGATGGTGTTAACTTCAGTTATAATGAAGGCAAGCCTGTGATTAATGACTTGTCTATCTCAATTGAAAAAGGCAAAAAGCTAGCGTTTGTCGGTGGTTCCGGGGCTGGTAAGTCAACGATCATTGATTTGATTTTGGGATTTGTGTTACCTCAGTCCGGCTCTATCCACTATGCGCCTCAAGTAGTTTCAAAAAATGGAATTGAGCAATTGTATGACCGACTAGGTTATGTGCCTCAGGAAGCGTTTATGATTAACGCTTCGGTTAAAGATAACATTTTATTTTTTCGTGATGCTGATGATGCAGAAGTCGAGGCTGCCTTGAAAGCGGCATTCGCGTGGGATTTTGTTCAGGAACTACCTGAGGGACTGGAAACAATAATAGGCGAAAGTGGAGCGCAGTTATCGGGTGGTCAACGGCAGCGCATTAGTATTGCCCGGGCCTTACTAAAGAACCCTGAGATACTTATTTTGGATGAAGCTACGAGCGCACTGGACAACGTTTCAGAAGCAAAGATAAAGCAAGCGATAGACCTACTCCACGAGACAACAGTCATCACTGTTGCACATCGATTATCTACGATAAAAGATTACGATAAGATCTTCGTTATCAAAGAAGGAGATGTTGATTCATATGGGACATTTGATGAGCTACTAGTGAATAGTCCAGAGTTTAGTAGTATTTATAACGCGAGTATAAGCGAGGCCAGTTAGTGGAAAGCTTTTTTTATCTATCACGATCGATAATACCCTCAAAAAATGCTAATAGTGTTCACGTCATGAAGATGTGTGATGAGTTTTCAAAATTGGGGTATGAGGTGACTTTAGTTGCTCGTTATGACAGAAATGTGCCGTTAGATAGTGTTCTAGAGCAGTATGGTTGCAACGAAAGCTTCTCAGTTTTTAATCCCTTGCCCAGAATTTTCTCAAAATTACCGGTAAGGCTTGCATTGTTTTTGTACTCATTGTTTTCTGCCATCTCAGTGTTTTCTGCCAGGCCTAAATTGGTGTTTGGTCGTGACATTATCCCATTATTACTTGTGGCTCTGTTTGATAGAAAGCGAAACGTTGTTATTGAGCTGCATAAACCTATTGGTGAGCTTCATCCTGTTATTAAGAAATCTATTGATACACTCTACAGGAAAAGACGAAACATTAAGTTTGTCGTCATTTCTGAAGCGTTGAAGAAACTGATTTTGTCAGAAGGCGTAGTCAATAGCGGCGATATCAAAGTATTCCATGATGGTGCTACCTTGCCGGAAGAGGAGCAGTTGAAAACAGTAGAATTGCGAGGTTGTCACGACTTTAATGTGGGGTACACTGGCCACTTGTATAATGGACGGGGCGTAGAGATTATTCTTGGTTTAGCTAATAGAAACCCAACTATTGGTTTTCATTTGGTTGGTGGTACCGATAGTGACATTCAACGTTGGAAGAACAAGTCAGATACCGAAAATGTCTATTTTTATGGACATCAGCCTAACTCATTAGTCGCAAGTTACCTTGACTCATTCGATGTTTTACTGGCTCCGTATCAGAAGGTAGTAAATGTGTCCGGTGGTGGTGGAAACACCGTTGATTACATGTCACCATTAAAGATCTTTGAATATATGGCTGCACAAAAGCCAATCGTTTGTTCTGATTTGCCAGTTCTTGGTGAGGTCCTCAACAGTAGTAACGCGCTTCTGGTAAACGAGAGTTCTGTTGAAGAGTGGCATAGTGGATTAAGCACGCTAATGCACGATCATGATTACGCCAGTGAAATAGCTTTGTGTGCTTACAACGACTTACTTAATAACTACACATGGGCTATCAGGGCAAGCGGAATTCGCGATTTTGTTTGTAGTTAAGTGACACAATCATAATTAGTTTATATGAGCGGCTGACATAAATGTGTTGAGCCGTTTTTTGTTTGCATTTAACTATTAAATGCCAGGGTTTATCATGAAAAAAATATTGCATGTCATTACTAACTTTACTTTGCCCGGTGGGGCGGAGAGCATGTTAATTCGTTTAGTAAGGGCCACTCCAAATGATGTAGAGCAAACAATAGTCTCATTGATGGGCGTTTCTCCTCAAATGGAAGAGCGTTTACCCGGGCATGTAAAGGTTGTTAGTCTGGGAGCTACCGGACCAGTTTCCATGCTGTTGACATCGTTTAAGCTGATGAGATACATGAAAAAGCACGATATTGCTTACGCCTGGATGTATCATGCGAATGCGATTGCAGCAATTTCCAGGTTGATTGCTGCGCGTAATACGCCTCTTGTTTGGGGGGTCAGGCACTCACTGGATGACTTCGAAGGTGAGAGCTTAAGTACTAAGATCGCGATATATATAGGAAAATTTTTAAACTTTTCCCCTGAGAGAGTTATCTATTGCTCCCGAAGAGCTATGTCACAGCACGAAGAATTTGGTTACAACCTGTCTTTCAAATCACGCTATATCCCTAACGGCTATGAGTTTTCGACTCCTGTAAATAGAACGAGCACTCATTTATCGAGTGTTCGCTTTGGCGCTGCCGGTCGCTATCATGACGCAAAAGATTATCCGACTTTGTTTAAAGCACTGTCGCCACTGCTCAAAACAAACCCGGGCTCTAAATTGTTACTGTGTGGTCACAATATGGACTCTTCCAACCCGGAACTCATCAAGTTGATACGAGATTCCGATATATGCTCCAGCCAGGTGGAACTGCTTGGGTTGGTTAAGGATATGAGTGATTTCTATCAGCAAGTGGATATTTTTGTGCTGAGCTCGAAAACCGAAGGTTTTCCTAACGTACTTGCAGAGGCGGTCGCTCATGGTTGCGCGGCATTCAGTACAGATGTGGGAGATGCTGAGATCATCTTAAATCAATCAAGCAGAATAACACCCGTTGGTGATGCGGGTAACCTGGCGAGTAACATCCAAAGCTACTTGCAATTACCTCTTTCAGCGCAAGATGAGGCCAATCGCGCGATGATAGAGCATGTGAGGTCGTCCTTTTCTATTGAAAGAATCGTTGAGGAGTACTTATCTGTCCTTGAGGTGTGAGAGTATAGAAGTAGTTACATTACACTGAGCGCCAGTTTTAAGGCTGTAAATCTAAATTTCTTTCTATCAGAGGGTATATGAACATTGTGGTAATAGGCGTTTTGCCTTCCTCTCTTGTCAATTTTCGTGGCGAACTTTTAAAACGGTTATCTGCACGCTTTAAAGTCACCGCCATGGGATCTGGCGCAACCGAGCCAGAAGTGCGTGAGATTGAAAAGCGCGCAACGCGCTATGTTGATTACAATGTTGCTCGAACAGGACTAAACCCTGTTTCTGACACCAAGACACTGTTAGAGCTCTTTCGTGTTTTTCGTCAGCGTCAGCCTGATATTATTCTGGCGTACACGATTAAGCCAATCGTATGGGGTGGTATCGCATCAAGGATGGCTGGGGCTGGGCGTTTTTATGCATTGGTTACGGGGCTGGGTTATGCCTTTCAGCCCGGCGGATTAGTCAAATCTTTGCTCAATTCAATCGTTAAGTTTCTGTATAAAGTCGCATTGAAAGGCGCGAAGGGGGTGATTTTTCAGAACAGCGATAATATGAAGGTCTTTATTGAGCAGGGAATAGTCCCTGAATCAAAGTGTCATGTAGTGAATGGTTCTGGTGTTGACTTATCTCACTTTAAAAAAGAGCCATTACAGGAAGGTGCCTGCTTCCTTTTGATTGCTCGTCTGCTGGGAGATAAGGGAATTCGCGAGTACGCTAAGGCCGCAAAAATCGTCAAACAGCGATATCCTGAAGCCGAGTTTAATTTAGTCGGACCAGAAGACCCTTCACCAGATGGTATTAAGATTGAAGAAGTCGAACATTGGCAGAAGGATGGCAGTATTACTTACTATGGACCAAGCAGCGATGTTAGGCCCTTTTTGAAACAGGCAAGTATTTTTGTGTTGCCCTCGTACCATGAAGGTATGCCGAGAACCGTCTTAGAAGCGATGGCAATGGGACGCCCGGTTCTGACGACTGATGTGCCTGGTTGTCGTCAAACTGTCGTTAATGGCGAAAATGGCTGGCTAGTTGAGAAAGCCAATGTAGACCAGTTGGTTGAACGAATGACTTGGTTTATTGAGCATCCGGATGAATGGAAAACAATGGGTGACAAAGGGTATCAAATGGCTATTGATAAGTTTGATGTTCATAATGTAAACAAAGCGTTATGTGAAATTATGGGGTTAGGGGAATGAAAAGGTTGTTTGATATCGTGGTCTCGTTGACTGCGCTTGTGCTCTTGTCACCCATTATTGCTTTGGTTGCTTATAAGATAAAAAACAATCTGGGCTCACCGGTGCTTTTTCGTCAGACACGCCCTGGTTTAAATGGTGAACCGTTCGAAATGGTTAAGTTTCGAAGCATGAGAGATGAAAAAGACGAGCAAGGCAATGTACTGCCTGATTCTGAGCGGATGACACCATTTGGAGACAAGTTACGAAACTCAAGTTTAGATGAGCTTCCTGAACTATGGAATGTACTGAAAGGTGACATGAGCCTTGTTGGCCCGCGACCTTTGCTGATGCAATACTTACCGCTCTACAACAAAGAACAGGCAAGGCGCCATGATGTACGCCCTGGTGTAACAGGCTGGGCGCAGATTAACGGTCGAAACGCCATCAGTTGGGATGAAAAATTTAAGCTCGATGTGTGGTATGTGGATAATCGCTCCCTTTGGCTTGATATTAAAATTCTGTTTTTGACCGTGAAGAAAGTGTTCATCAAAGAGGGGATTTCAGCGGATGGGCATGTCACGATAGAACCATTTAAAGGAAACGCTGATGACTAAGTGTGCCATTTTAGGAGCGAGTGGGCATGGTAAAGTCATCGCTGAGTTGGCGGAGCTGAATGGATATAAAGAGATCCATTTCTTCGATGATCGTTGGCCATGCCTGGCTAATGTTGAACACTGGCATGTCGGCGGAGATACTCAATCTCTGCTAGAAAGAGTGCAAGAGTATGATCTGGTTGTGGTGGCTATAGGGAACAATCGTACCCGTCTAATTAAGCTCAGAATGTTACAGCAAGTGGGGAGTACGCTTTCGCCTCTGATACACCCATCAGCAACCGTGAGTCGTTACGCAGAACTGGGTTATGGTACGGTCGTTATGGCCAATGCAGTGGTGAATCCTTTTGTTAAGGTGGGAGCCGGGTGTATCATCAACACTTCTTCTTCAGTGGATCATGACTGTATACTATCGGATGGAGTTCATGTTAGCCCTGGTTCAAACATTTCGGGTTCAGTTACAATCGGTGAAAATTCATGGATTGGAGTTGGCTCTCAGGTAAAACAGCTGATAACAATAGGCTCCGGTGCCACAATTGGTGCTGGCGCTACTGTTATTAACAATGTCGATGACGATGATGTTGTAGTAGGAACTCCCGCTCGCTCTCTTTTATAAAATAAGGTTTTACTGTGCTAAATACCCCCTTTTCCCCTTGGCCATTATATACGCAAGAAGAAGCAGATGCTGTATCTCGGGTATTGCTCTCTAATAAGGTGAACTACTGGACAGGAACCGAGTGCCGGGAGTTTGAAAAAGAATTTGCCGCCTGGGTTGGCTGTGATTATGCCATCGCATTAGGTAATGGCACTTTAGCTCTCGATCTGGCGCTAAAAGCTATTAATGTAGGAGAGGGTGATGAGGTCATCACTACGCCCAGAACATTCTTAGCTTCTGCATCATCTATCGTTACGGCTGGTGCTGCCCCTGTTTTTGCTGATGTAGATCTTAACAGCCAGGCAATTACTGCTGAATCAATCAAAGCAGTACTGACCGAAAAAACAAAAGCGGTTATTGTGGTTCATTTGGCTGGTATGCCTGCCGAGATGGATGCAATTATGGAGCTATCCAAAGAGTGTGGTTTCTACGTTATTGAAGATTGCGCTCAAGCACATGGCGCTAAGTATAAAGGTCGTAGTGTAGGCTCTATTGGCCACATAGGGGCCTGGTCGTTTTGTCAGGACAAGATTATGTCGACTGGCGGTGAGGGCGGAATGGTAACGACCAATGACAGAGAGCTTTGGTCAAAAATGTGGTCATACAAAGATCACGGTAAGAACTACGATGCTATATATAACCGTAAGCATCCCCCCGGCTTCAGATGGCTGCATGAAAGCTTTGGCACTAACTGGCGTATGACAGAGATGCAGGCCGCTATTGGCCGTATACAGCTTAAACGAATGCCGGAGTGGACAGCAAAAAGACAAGAGCATGCTGCATTGATTGATTTGGCCGTGGCCGGTTTAAGCGTGGTCCGCACTGTTGTTGTGCCTGAGTATAGCGAGCATGCAGAGTATAAACACTATCTCTTTGTTAATTCACAACACTTAGCATGTGGCTGGACACGAGACCGTATTGTTGAAGCCATCAATCAGAGAGGTGTTCCTGTCTATCAGGGGAGCTGTTCTGAAGTTTATCTGGAAAAAGCGTTTGATAGCACCCCCTGGAGGCCGAGGGCACGTTTAGAGAAGGCGAAAGAATTAGGAGAGACGAGCTTGATGCTGCTTGTCCATCCGACTCTGACAGAAGATGAGATGGCACTGACAGCACGAGTGTTGCGAGAGGTGCTTGAACTCGCATCTTTGAAGTAACGTTCTCACTATAAACAAACTAGAGGTTATGCTTTCTGTGCGTTTCTTACTTACGCTATCCAGACCATTAAAGAAAATAGTCAGTTATGTATCTGATTCATTATGTGTCACGGCTGCATTCTGGGCTGCTTATTACACCCGAATGGGAAAAGTCGCCGACTATATGGCCCAGCCCGAATACTGGTTGCTTCTGTGTATTCTGATCTGTATTTCGATAGTAGCTCTTAATCGTGCTGGTTTGTATCGGGCGATTATCCGGTATATGAGTACTTCGGCTTTTTTGGCAGTGTGCTTTGCATCAGTTATCTCAGCGTTCTCGTTAGTGTTGTTTTCTCATTATCTTCAGGCTTTCTTACCCCGCTCTGTTCCGGTTATTTTTGCAAGCTACCTGATGATGTTTTTAGGCGGCAGCAGGATGTTGATGAAGCACTATATAAATAGTGTTTTATCGCCGAAAAGAGAGAAAGTGGTGATTTATGGAGCCGGCTCAGCAGGCCGCCAGTTGCTGAATCTTATCAGGCAAGGTAACGAGTACAAAGTGGTTGCTTTTCTGGATGATGATAAAGAACTGAGCAGAACTACAGTACAGGGAGTTGTGGTTTACGACAGAAGCAAACTTAAGCGCTTGTTAGAGAAAAGTTCAATTAGTAAGGTGCTGCTGGCAATGCCATCTGCTTCGAGAAGTCAGAAAAGAGTCATTGTTGAAATATTGGCTGAGTACCCAGTAGAGGTGCTTTCAATGCCCAATATGGATGACATTCTTGCTGGCGGCTTTGACCTGGATAATTTAAAAGAGGTAGCCATTGAGGACTTGTTAGGAAGAGATTCCGTTGAGCCTGACCATGAGCTCATGAAGAGAAATATTGAGCATAAAGTTGTTATGGTTACGGGGGCGGGCGGGTCTATTGGTTCAGAACTATGCCGTCAGATTTTGGTTCAAAATCCCGTACGAATGGTGCTGTTTGAGCTGTCGGAGTTTGGTCTTTACCAAATAGAGCGTGAGCTTACGGAACACGCAAAAAAGCATGGAATTGCCTGTAAAATTCTCCCTGTCTTAGGTTCAGTTCAGCGTAGTAACAGATTATCTGCTGTGATGGAATCATTTGGTGTCCAAACTGTTTATCATGCAGCAGCATATAAACATGTCCCGTTGGTTGAGTACAATGTGGTAGAGGGCGTACGAAACAATGTATTTGGTACTTATTATACAGCAAAAGCCGCGATTAAAGCCGGGGTAGAGTCCTTTGTATTGATATCTACGGATAAAGCTGTAAGACCAACAAACATAATGGGAACGACTAAAAGGCTGGCGGAGTTAGGTCTTCAGGCCCTTGCTGAGCAAGAAGCCCGGAAAACGAATGGAACCCGTTTTTGTATGGTGCGGTTTGGTAATGTACTGGGTTCCTCTGGTTCGGTTATTCCGTTGTTCAAAAAACAACTCAAGGAAGGGAAGCCAGTTACGGTTACTCACCCGGATATCATTCGATATTTTATGACTATTCCTGAAGCTGCTCAGTTAGTGCTCCAGGCTGGAGCCATGGGAAAAGGTGGCGACGTATATGTGTTGGATATGGGGGAGCCGGTAAAAATCGTTGATCTGGCAAGGAACTTGATCCGGCTTTCCGGCCTGGAAGTTAAGTCTGACAGTAATCCTCTCGGGGATGTAGAGATCCGCTTTACGGGGCTGCGGCCAGGAGAAAAGCTTTTTGAAGAGCTATTGATTGGCGACAACGTGTCTAAAACTAAGCATCCCCGGATTATGGCTGCCAATGAAAACTCCCTTTCTTTGGATGATTTCACCAGTTTGCTGGATAAGCTGGACCGGGCTTGCCATGAGTTCGATCATGAAGCCATCCGGGAAATTCTTTTGCAGGCACCGACAGGTTTTACGCCAACAGATGGCATATGTGATCTGGTCTGGAATGCCCGCCATCATAGCAACTAATTCAATAAACAAAGCCAGCTTAATGCTGGCTTTGTTTATCTGGGTGTTCTTACCTCAACCACCGCCTCGGATCCTGCGCCTCACTATTCCGCCTGATCTCAAAGTAAAGTGAAGCGCGATCCTGCCCACCAGTATCTCCGGCAAGGGCAATGGTCTCCCCGGCCGTCACCTTATCCCCTTCTTTTTTCATCAGGGTCTGGTTGTATCCGTAGAGGGTCATGTCCCCTTTGCCGTGGTCGATCAGTACCATCAGGCCGTAGCCGCGCAGGTATTCGGCGAACACGACAGTACCTGAATAGACGGCTTTGACCGGCTGGCGGTAATTGGTACCAATCACCATGCCTTTCCAGCGGAGCTGGCCGTTTTGCTGGCTGCCGTAGTTGTGCAGCACTTTACCTTTCAGTGGCCATGGCAGTTTGCCTTTGCGTTTTGCCAGGCCATCCATTGGTACCGCATTACGTTTGCGGGCTTTTTCTATCTCGGCTTTCAGGCGGTTTTCGTTGCGCTGCAGCTCGGCAAGGTAGCTCTTGTCGTTTTTGATATTACCGCGGATTTTGGCGATGGTCTGCTTGCGTTTTTTCTGCGAGCTTTGCAGCTGGCTTCGGCGCTGTTTTTGCTTTTCCAGAATGGAGGCGATCTGTTCGCGTTCCTGCTTTAGAGCGCGGGCGGTGTCACCCATGTCGTTCTCGGTCTGCTCGAGTGCGGCGATGGTTTTGCTGCGCTGCTCTGCCAGGTAGCCGATGTACTGGTTTATCCGGTCCAGTTCGGCTTTATCTCCGCCCTGAAGCATGGAGGCCGCATCGTATTTGTGGCGGGAAACGTAGTAGCTTTTGACCAGTTCTTCGAGGCTTTTCAGTTGCTGGTCGCGCTGCAGTTCGAGGTCGCCGTAGCGGGACTGAAACTGGGTCAGCTTCTGGTTGGCCTTTTGGAGTTTGAGTTCGCTGGTGCGGATTTCTTTGTCAGCGTGGGAGATGCTCAGTTCGTGTTTTTTCAGCTCAGCCTGGAGTTTGTTGAGTTCCTGCTGGCTGGTTTTGAGTTGCTGTTGCTGACGGGAGATCTCTGATTTTACTCCTTTGAGCTCACTGGCCTGGCTGGCCATGGCGGACTGGAGGGGAGCGCAGCACAACAGGCATGCAAAAACGCCAGTGCGAAGGGCACTGGCGTTAAGAAATTGCTTAGTCAGGATCATCCGAATCATCTTTCCGCCATAGTCAGGGCCCGGGAACTCCAGGCCCTTGATTATGGGAATGATTATTTCAGATTAACGATCACCTGACCAGACATCTCTGCCGGGATTTCCATGTCGGTCAGTTTCAGCATGGTTGGAGCCAGGTCAGAAAGCTTACCGCCTTCAGCAAACTCAAGCTCACGGTTACCCACGTACAGCAGAGGTACAGGCAGGTTAGTGTGCGCAGTGTGGATGCCGCCGGTCTCAGGGTCTACCATCATTTCTGCGTTACCGTGGTCAGCAGTCAGCAGCATCTGGCCGTCAACTTCTTTAATAGCTTCAACCACTTTACCTACACATACATCGATAGCTTCAATTGCTTTCTCTGCAGCGTCGTAAACGCCGGTGTGACCAACCATATCCGGGTTAGGGTAGTTACAGATAATCGCATCGTACTTACCAGACTTGATAGCCGCGACCATTTTCTCGGTCAGCTCTTCAGAACTCATTTCTGGCTGCAGGTCGTAAGTGGCAACTTTAGGAGAGGCAACCAGGCTGCGCTCTTCGCCTTCAAACTCGTTCTCAACGCCACCGTTGAAGAAGAAGGTTACGTGTGCGTATTTCTCGGTTTCAGAGATGCGCAGCTGAGTTTTGCCTGCTTTAGACAGCCACTCACCGTAAGTGTTTTCCAGTGATGCTGGTGGGAACGCGATAGACAGAGGGATGTCTGCCGCGTACTGAGTCAGCATGACAAACTCGATCGCAGGGAATTTCGCGCGCTCGAAACCTTCGAATGCTGGTACGAATGAACGGGTGATCTGACGGGCACGGTCAGCACGGTAGTTCATGAAGATAACAGCGTCACCGTCTTCGATAGCTGCTGATTCCTGGCCTTCAGCGCGGATTTCAGTTGCTTTAACGAACTCATCGTTCTCTTCACGGGCGTAAGCCGCTTCCAGACCTGCGGTTGCAGAGTCGTAAGTGAATTCTGCTTTCGCTTCAGTCAGCAGCTCGTAAGCTACCTGAACGCGGTCCCAGTTGTTGTCACGGTCCATGGCGTAGTAACGGCCAACCAGAGAAGCAACGCGGCCTTTGCCAAGCTCAGCAAACAGCTCGTCAAAACGCTTCAGTGAACCTTCAGCGCTGCGTGGTGGCGTATCACGTCCGTCCAGGAAGCAGTGCAGGTAGATTTTCTCTGCGCCGCGCTCTGCTGCCATTTTAACGGCTGCGTAGATGTGGTCTTCGTGGCTGTGTACGCCGCCCGGAGACATCAGGCCCATCAGGTGTACTGCTTTGCCTGCTGCAATCGCTTTGTCCATTGCCGCAACCAGAGCTTCAGTCTGTTCGAACTCACCGTCCTGGATTGACTTGGTGATGCGGGTCAGGTCCTGGTATACCACACGGCCTGCGCCGATGTTGGTGTGACCAACTTCAGAGTTACCCATCTGACCATCTGGCAGACCCACGTCCATACCTGACGCAGAAATCAGCGTGTTAGGCTGGCTGGCAAACAGTTCATCCATTACCGGCGTTTTTGCGTTAGCAATCGCGTTGTTTGCGTTATCTTCACGGTATCCCCAACCGTCCAGGATCACCAGAGCCATAGGCTTCTTAGCTGACATATTCCTACCTCGTCAAATTCAAACTTTAAGAAAAAATTAGCGTAATTTTACTACACTTTGAGCCGAATGCAGCCCCGTGAGATCAAATTATGGGCGTCAATGGCTGTTACAAAATTTCAACTTACTTATTTATATACGATCTCATCTCACGTGTCACAGAGGAAATGACTATTAATGGGATTGGTGGATAATGGTTCTGTGGTTCTGTGGTTCTGTGGTTCTGTGGTTCTGTGGTTCTGTGGTTCTGTGGTTCTGTGGTTCTGTGGTTCTGTGTCTTTTTGTCGGCTCCCCATAGAACCACAGAACCATAGGACCGGTGATATAAAGCCTCTCTCAACTTCGCAGTCCGCAATCACACCTCTCGCATCTCACCAACTCCCGGGCTATACTCAGCCCTTCACTGAATTTAGCAACCTGATTGCAAGAGCGTAGGACATGCAAGAGTACACAGATTTTATTTCGCAAAATATGATTATGGTTGTGGTTTGGGCGGGTTTGTTCGTTGCCCTGATCATGAACATTTTTAAGAGTAAAACCGCGGGTTACACCGAGATCACCCCGGCTGAACTGACTCAGTTCATCAACAAAGAAGAAGGCGTGGTGGTGGATATCCGTTCAAAGGACGAGTTCAAATCAGGCCATATTACCGGGGCACTTCACGTTTTGCCGTCTGATATCAAAAATGGCTCCATCTCAAGCCTTGAAAAGTACAAATCCAGCCCAATTACTGTGGTATGTAAGTCAGGCCAGGCCGCTGCGGCGAGTGCAAACGATCTGCACAAAGCCGGTTTTGAGAAGGTCTACCTGCTGAAAAACGGTCTGATTGCCTGGAGTGAGGCAAACATGCCACTGATCCGCGGTAAGAAATAAGCCTTACCCGAGACAGAATCTAAGCACTGAGCGAAACATCGCCATCGTCCGCCACAACTTGTGAGCGCTGGCACGTATTGGAGAAACCTGCTGGTTTATCGGATATGACTCGTTTAGGCTCAGTGCAACTAAACCGAATACTGAAAGGATTTTTACGATGGCTGAAGCAGCACCACAACAAGATTCACAAAACTTCGCAATTCAACGCATCTTCCTGAAAGACGTGTCTTTCGAGGCGCCTAACTCTCCAAACATGTTCCAGAAAGAGTGGAACCCGGATGTAAAACTGGACCTGGACACTCAAAGCCGTGAGCTGGGCGAAGGCGTTTACGAAGTGGTACTTCGCCTGACCGTAACTGTTAAGAACGCTGAAGAAACTGCATTTCTGTGTGAAGTGCAGCAGGGCGGTATCTTCTCTGCAGAAGGTATGGAAGCAGGCCAGCTGGCACACTGCCTGGGCGCATTCTGCCCGAACATCCTGTTCCCGTACGCTCGCGAAACTATTTCAAGCCTGGTAGTTAAGGGGACTTTCCCTCAGCTGAACCTTGCACCGGTTAACTTCGACGCACTGTTCATGAACTACCTGCAAAACCAGGCACAGCAGGAAGAAGGCACAGCAGAAGCATAATTTCTGAAGGCTCTGGGCCCTGGGGCGCTTCGCTCCTGGGCACTTGGTAAAGCAACAAAGCTTCCCACAGGGAAGCTTTGTTATAACAGGGGAAGTATAACTGCCTGTAGTTTATGTGGTTTCGTGACTTATAACCGTCACCGCCAAGAGCCAAGTACCCAGAACCCCGCGCCTTTTGTAAATGCACATCCCATGATGTGCATTTTTTATTTATACTACTCCCGATAAACGATAAAGCTGTCAGGCGGAACAATAATGGAAACAACTGGTAAAGACGTATATGGAAAAGAGATCTCGATGACGGTGATCGGTGCCGGTTCATACGGTACATCACTGGCGATCTCTTTGGCTCGTAATGGTGCCAATGTAGTGATTTGGGGACATGAAGAGGATCATATGCAGCGCCTGGAGCGCGACCGCGCCAATGAAGAGTTTCTGCCTGGCGTTGGCTTTCCTGATACCCTGATCGTTGAATCTGACCTGGAAAAAGCCGTAAAAGCCAGCCGCGATCTGCTGGTGGTGGTGCCGAGCCATGTATTTGGTATCGTGCTGCAGAGCCTGAAACCGCACCTGCGTGAAGACACCCGCATCTGCTGGGCGACCAAAGGCCTTGAGCCGGAAACAGGCCGCCTGCTGAAAGAAGTGGCGTTTGACGCAATTGGTGAAGAATACCCGCTGGCGGTTCTGTCCGGCCCGACTTTCGCCAAAGAGCTGGCGATGGGAATGCCGACTGCAATTTCGGTCGCCTCTCCGGACAATCAGTTTGTGGCGGATCTGCAGGAGAAAATTCACTGCAGCAAAACCTTCCGTGTCTATGCAAACAGTGACTTTATCGGTATGCAGCTTGGCGGCGCGGTGAAAAACGTGATTGCGATTGGCGCCGGTATGTCGGATGGTATTGGCTTTGGTGCCAACGCCCGTACCGCGCTTATTACCCGCGGCCTGGCAGAGATGACCCGCCTGGGTATGGCGCTGGGCGCGCAGCAGGAGACCTTTATGGGTATGGCCGGCCTTGGTGACCTGGTGCTGACCTGTACTGACAATCAGTCCCGTAACCGCCGTTTTGGTCTGGCGCTGGGTCAGGGTAAAGATGTGGATACCGCGCAGGATGAAATCGGTCAGGTTGTGGAAGGTTACCGCAACACCAAAGAGGTCTGGCTGCTGGCCAAACGCATGGGTGTAGAAATGCCAATTGTTGACCAGATCTATCAGGTGTTGTATCAGGATAAAGATGCCCGTGCGGCGGCGCAGGATTTGCTGGCGCGGGATAAGAAATCAGAAGCGTAAGTAAAAGGCACTGGGCGCTGGGCTCGAGGCCCTGGGAAGTTACTGGAGGAGCAGGGGAACGCGATGGGTAATGAGAATGTCGAAAGGCAGGAATGCAATATGAATCAGTGTGAGAAGAGAGTGGTGTGGGACGCGATCGTTAAAGAAGCGCGCGAGCAGGCGGATCAGGAGCCGATGCTGGCCAGCTTTTACCATGCGACCATCATTAACCACGACAGTCTTGGTGCAGCGCTGAGTTACATTCTGGCCAATAAACTGAGAACCGCTTCTATGCCTCCGATGGCGGTGCGGGAAGTGATCGATATGGCCTTTCAGGCCGATCCGTCGCTGACCAGTGCTGCCGCCTGCGATATCTGCGCTACGGTCAACCGTGACCCGGCGGTGGCCATGTATTCCCAGCCGCTGCTTTACCTCAAAGGCTTCCATGCCCTGCAGGGCCACCGTGTCGCCAACTGGTTATGGAACCAGGGCCGCCGCGCACTGGCGACTTACCTGCAAAACCAGATTTCGGTTGCCTGCCAGGTGGATATCCACCCGGCCGCCCGTATCGGTAAAGGCATCATGCTCGACCACGCGACCGGCATTGTGATCGGTGAAACTGCGGTAGTAGAGAATGATGTATCGATCCTTCAGGATGTAACCCTGGGCGGTACCGGTAAAGAGTGCGGAGACCGCCATCCTAAGATCCGCGAAGGCGTGATGATCGGTGCCGGTGCCAAGATCCTCGGTAATATCGAAGTGGGTGAGGGCGCCAAGATCGGCTCCTGCTCGGTGGTATTGCAGGCAGTGCCGCCTCACACAACTGTTGCGGGTGTACCGGCAAAAGTGGTTGGCCGGCCTAAAACCGATAAGCCATCACTGGATATGGACCAGCAGTTTAACGGTAAGTCGCAGACTTTTACCGGCGGGGATGGAATTTAGATATCAGAGGCGAGAGGCTGGATTTCCAGAAACGAGAGATTAAGCTTCTCGCAATCTCGCAATCTCGCAATCTCGCAATCTCGCAATCTCGCAATCAGGATACTTATGATAGATACCAGCTTTTACCTGAAATGCATCCAAACTCTGGAGCGTGCATACACTCTGGCTTCTCAGGCGGATCCGGAGAGTATTGAGTATGAGATGTACCGCTCTGCGTGTGTGAAGGAGTTTGAAATCCTGCTTGAGCAGTCAGGCAAGCTGCTGAAGAAGTGTCTTAAACCTTATTTTCACACCGATAAAGCCGCAGAGAGACTGTTTTTTAAAGACATATTTCGTCATGCCGCTCAGTTTGGCCTGATTGACACAGATGAAGCAGAACGCTGGCTGGAGTACAGGGACAACCGTAATAACACCGCGCATGATTACGGTGTTGAGTTTGCCGATACTACATTAAAGCTGTTGCCGGATTTTATTGCTGATGCAACGCGGCTTGAGCAGGTATTTAAACAACACAGCTATGATTGAGTTACGCGAGAAAGACCGCAGCAGGATCTGCCTGCTGGCTCAGGAGTTGCTTCCGGCCGGCAGTGAGTTGTGGGCATACGGCAGCCGGGTAAAGGGAACCTGCCATGATGCCAGCGATCTCGACCTGGCACTGATCTCACCTGAAGGAGTGGAAGATAATTTGGCTGAGTTTAAACTGGCCCTTCAGCACTCCAACATCCCTCTGTTTGTTCAGGTGATGCCGTGGAACCGTATCCCGGAAGCGTTCCGGCAGAACATTCTGGCACGTTATGAAGTGCTGTATAAAGTTACTGACTGAGCGCCATTCGGCGCTCTTTTAATGCGTACAGATACCCCAGCACCCCACCCAGCACATTACCCAGCGCAATACCGATAAACAGTCCTTCCACCTGATACAGCTGGCTGCCAATCCAGGCCGCTGGCAGGGTGAACACAAACAGGCGCATCGCACTCCAGTAAAACGCATTCAGTGGTTTGTGCATCGCATTCAGCGCACTGACCAGCATCATCACCACGCCCTGGAAGCCATAACTGAAGGGCACGACCAGCAGATAGTGCCACAGCAGGCTGCGTACTCCTTCTTCCTGGGAGAAAAGCGCTGCAAGCGGAATACTCAACGGGACCATCATGACAAATACCAGCAGCTGGAACACGATGGAGAAGCGCATGCTGAGAAACAGCCCTTTAAAGCTGCGGCCCGGGTTGTTAGCGCCAAGGTTCTGGGCCATGAACGGCGTCAGGGCAGAGGTCAGTGCCATCAGTACCAGCATCAGCAGGGATTCAACCCGCTGAGCTGCGCCATATGCGGCGACCGCTGCGGTGCCGTGGCTTGCCAGCATCATCATCATCACTGCGCCACAGAGCGGGTTCATTGCGCTGGAAAGGCCTGCCGGGGTGCCAATTTTCAGTATCTGCTTCCAGTCATCCGGCAGGGTCGCAAGGCGTGGCCAGGCCAGCAGGCGCTCTCTTTTCACCAGTACATATAATGAGCCAAACAGTGCGCCCAGCCAGCTCAGTGCACTGGCAATTGCTGCGCCCTGGATTCCCAGCTCCGGGAAAGGGCCGTAGCCAAAGATCAGCAGCGGGTCGAGCACGCCATTGATGATGCCGGCCAGCATCATGATTTTGGCGGGGGTTTTGGTATCCCCGCTGGCGCGAATGGCGGCGTTTCCTGCCATTGGGATTACCAGTAGTGGAATGGTCAGGTACCACACCTGCATATACTGATTGATCAGTGGCAGGAGTTTCTCTTCTGCACCAAGCAGACGAAAGAGCGGGTCGATGGTTGCAAGGCCGGTTGCCGAAGCGATGGCCACCAGGATCACCGCCAGCAGCAGGCCATGAGAAGAAAACCGCGCCGCACAGCGGATATCGCCCTGGCCCAGCAGCCGGCCAATATTGGTCGACAGCCCCGTGCCGATCCCCATGGTGATGCAGTTGACCGCAAAGGTGACCGGAAAGGTAAAGCTGATCGCCGCCAGCGCATCGGTACCGAGCAGGGAGATAAAGAAGGTGTCCACCAGGTTAAACATCAGGATCGCCACCATGCCGAAAATCATCGGAATGGTCATCCGCCGAAGTACTTCGGCAATCGGAGCGCTCAATAACCCGTGTTTATCTTGCATGGAACAGGTACAACTTATTGATGGAGGGAGAGCTAGCATAGCGAAAACTTTGGGGACGTACCAGAAGAGGGATTTGAATCTGGAGGGGCGGGGGGTGAACTATTTTGGGGTCCTGGGTTTACAGGTCCTGGGCCCTGGGGATTTTTCTGAAACTATTGTAAATAGACTTGACGGTAAGGCCTGCGTGGATGAGCCTGTGTGCAGAACCCAGAACCCAGAACCCAGAACCCAGAACCCAGAACCCAGAACCCAGAACCCAGAACCCAGAACCCAGAACCCAGAACCCAGAACCCAGAACCCAGAACCCAGAACCCAGAACCCAGCCCACATACCCGTTTTTCCAACCTTCCTCACACTTTTTTTCTTTTCAGCCCTTGGGATCCGCACCCGCTAACCACATATAACTTTCACAAGCCGTTGACGGCAATCCCTTTAAATCCAATGGAAATATCTAATCAGGAGAGACGACCAATGAATATTCGTCCTTTACACGACCGTGTTATCGTTGAACGCCAGGAAGTTGAATCAAAATCTGCTGGTGGCATCGTTCTGACTGGTTCGGCTGCAGAGAAATCTACCCGTGGTACCGTTCTGGCTGTGGGCAAAGGCCGCATCCTTGAGAACGGCTCAGTTCAGCCACTGGACGTTAAAGTTGGTGATACTGTTATTTTCGCTGAGGGCTACGGCACCAAGACTGAGAAAATCGACGGTAAAGAAGTTCTGATCATGTCTGAAAACGACATCATGGCAATCGTTGAGTAATTTTTTGCTCTGATTCAAGAACCTTAAAAACGACAAACGAATTAAGAAAGGAAATCAAAGATGGCTGCTAAAGACGTTAAATTTGGTAACGACGCACGAATCAAAATGCTGGAAGGTGTAAACGTTCTGGCTGACGCAGTAAAAGTAACCCTGGGCCCTAAAGGCCGTAACGTAGTACTGGACAAGTCGTTCGGTGCACCAACCATCACCAAAGATGGTGTTTCTGTAGCGCGTGAAATCGAGCTGGAAGACAAGTTCCAGAACATGGGCGCTCAGATGGTGAAAGAAGTTGCCTCTCAGGCGAACGATGCAGCAGGTGACGGTACCACTACTGCAACCGTACTGGCTCAGTCTATCGTAAACGAAGGTCTGAAAGCTGTTGCTGCGGGTATGAACCCGATGGATCTTAAGCGCGGTATCGACAAAGCGGTTGCTGCGGCAACTGAAGAGCTGAAAGCGCTGTCTGTACCATGTGCGGACTCTAAAGCGATTGCTCAGGTAGGTACTATCTCTGCAAACTCTGACGCGACCGTTGGTAACATCATCGCAGAAGCGATGGAAAAAGTAGGCCGTGACGGCGTTATCACCGTTGAAGAAGGTCAGGCTCTGCAGGACGAGCTGGACGTGGTTGAAGGTATGCAGTTTGACCGCGGCTACCTGTCTCCTTACTTCATCAACAACCAGGAAGCGGGCGCAGTTGATCTGGAAAACCCGTTCATCCTGATGGTCGATAAGAAAGTTTCTAACATCCGTGAACTGCTGCCGACTCTGGAAGCAGTCGCGAAAGCATCACGTCCGCTGCTGATCATCGCAGAAGACGTGGAAGGCGAAGCGCTGGCAACTCTGGTTGTGAACAACATGCGCGGCATCGTGAAAGTGGCTGCAGTTAAAGCACCTGGTTTCGGTGACCGTCGTAAAGCAATGCTGCAGGATATCGCTATCCTGACTGGTGGTACTGTTATCTCTGAAGAGGTAGGTCTGGAGCTTGAGAAAGTAGCTCTGGAAGACCTGGGTCAGGCGAAGCGCATCACCATCACCAAAGAAAACACCACTATCATCGATGGTATCGGTGAAGAAGCGATGATTCAGGGCCGCGTTGCTCAAATCCGTCAGCAAATCGAAGAAGCGACTTCAGACTACGACAAAGAGAAGCTGCAGGAGCGCGTAGCCAAACTGGCTGGCGGTGTTGCGGTAATCAAAGTTGGCGCAGCAACTGAAGTTGAAATGAAAGAGAAGAAAGACCGCGTTGAAGATGCCCTGCACGCAACCCGCGCAGCGGTAGAAGAAGGTGTGGTTGCTGGTGGTGGCGTAGCGCTTATCCGCGCAGCACACAAGATTGTTGACCTGCAGGGTGACAACGAAGAGCAGAACGTAGGTATCCGCGTTGCCCTTCGTGCAATGGAAGCGCCTATCCGTCAGATCGTAATGAACGCAGGCGACGAAGAGTCAGTAGTAGCCAACAACGTGAAAGGCGGCGAAGGCAGCTACGGCTACAACGCAGCAACCGGCGAATACGGCGACATGATCGAAATGGGTATCCTGGACCCAACAAAAGTAACCCGTTCTGCACTGCAGTTCGCGGCTTCTGTTGCCGGTCTGATGATCACCACCGAAGCAATGGTAACTGACATGCCAGCGAAAGACGCACCAGCCATGCCTGACATGGGCGGCATGGGTGGCATGGGCGGTATGCCTGGGATGATGTAATCATCGTTCACGTCACTTGTTGATGCTAAAGAGCCCCGTCGGAAGATGGGGCTTTGTTTTTTCAGGCGCTGGGCCCTGGGGGAGCTCGTGATCATTGAAGTGGAAAACGAAGCTATCGCGTTGACAGTAAGGCTTGAGTAAGAAAAGCTGCTTGCAGAGCCCAGAGCCCAGAGCCCAGAGCCCAGAGCCCAGAGCCCAGAGCCCAGAGCCCAGAGCCCAGAGCCCAGAGCCCAGAGCCCAGAGCCCAGAGCCCAGAGCCCAGAGCCCAGAGCCCAGAACCTTCCATACTCATCCGATCCCTTATAAAATCACCCAGTTTTTACTTTCTATCTGCTGCTTTTCTGCTATGTTTATCTCGCTATATAAAAACAATTTGGCTAGGTATAACAGTGGCTTATAAATACTCTTTTCCCATAAAGCGGGCACTGTTGGGTGTAACCGCGATATTCGGCATCTTTATACTATTAATATTGATAGATGCCCTGGATGAGGCTCAGGAAGAGTATCAGATTGAAAAACGTCAGCTTCTTATTCAGCTGCAGGACCTTACCCATACCCTGCGTTCGGTTGAGTTTGAGATGACGGCGCACAGTGATGTGCACAGTACCAACTACCCGTATTCACTGGTGAAAAAGCGCGAACAGCACGCGTGTTACATCTACAGTGACCAGCATCGTGATCCGGGTTTTGACTTTGTCTACGCCGGACCGGTTGAAATGTGTGAGCCTGGCAACGCACTGGCGCATCAGGCAGAAGACCTTTTGCCCGCTGCGGATGTAATGGCCTATCTGGTCAAGCTGGTGGACAAGGTATCGTCGTTTTATTTTATCTCCCGGGATAAATACATGATTGCGTCGCCTTCGTCACTGGCAGAGAGTGTCAATGGCAGCCGCTTTGATAAGGTTATAGAGGAGCGGCCGTTCTGGCTTAATACCATGCGGCAGGGGTTGGCGGAAAATAATGGTGATATTACTTTTACCGGCGAGTATCAGGATTTGGTTACCGGCCGGCAGACAGTGACACTGACGGCCGGGTTGTACCGTAAAGGGCAGTTTATCGGTGTATTGGCGATGGATGTGCAGGCCGCAAGGATCAAAGGGCGCTATGGCCGTGAGTACCGTATTTCAGACTGGCCGGGCAGCAATCATATGCGGCTGACCAATTATTCTATTTCGAAGCCGCTGCGTAGTGCGGATATGGATACCCGTTTGTACCTCAACGTGGAGCAGAGCTGGCAGCAGCACCTGAGTCATTTGTGGCATAACAAGTACTATCAGATGATCACACTGATCATGGTGTACCTGTTTGTCATCTCAATGCTGATGAAAAAGAACTGGTCGGTAAAGTATGCCTATGAGCGCTACCTGATGCTCAATCACTCTGATAGTGGCCTGTTGAACCTCAATGGGGTGGAAGATGCGCTGACCCGGCTGGAAGAGAAGCCGTATCTTGCTGCTCTGCTGGTACCTGACGCACAGTGGCAGGAGTATCGCCAGGCGTATGGGATTGGCGTGGTTTCGCAGCTGAAGCAGCACGCGATTCAGGTATTTGGTCAGCGTCTGCGCGGGCAGGACCTGTTTGCCCAGAATGAAGAAGGAGACCTGCTGATCGTTATGCCAGCTGAGTCTCCGGCTCATGCAGACTGGCTGGCGGAGGTGCTCAGTTCCGAGCTGAGGCTGTCTCCATGCTGGCTGGAGCAGGGGGGGCGCATCGACATTTCGCTTTCGGTGAAGGCGCTGTGCTTCCCTGTTCACCATTATGATGATTTCAGTCACCTGTGGGCCGCACAGAAGCAAAAGATATTCAGTCACACACATAACCACCGAAGGGGTGACAGTCCTGAAGAGCAGTATTAAAAATCGGTTGTTGCCGCGCAGGGAATCGCTTATATTCCCCGCAATGTGACTAATGTCTCAACTGGAGAAATGTAAAAATGAAAAAAATCGTGTTTACCGCACTGGCTGCGGCTGTAATGGCGTCACCTGTAATGGCTGACAGCTCAGGTGCGATGTTCTCAACCCTGGATGGCTACAACGCACCAGCGAATGATGCTGTGAAAGGTGTACGTCTGTCTGTTCTGCACGGCAAAGTAAGCGAAGTAAAAGGTGTCGACTTCTCTGTACTGGGTATGTCTGAAACCGACAAAACTACTGGCGTAAACTTTGGCTTTTTCTTTGGTGCTTCTAAAGTAAACCAGGAGATGAAAGGCGCTTCTCTGGGTCTGTTCAACTGGAACACCGGTAACGCAAAAGGCCTTAACCTGGGTCTGGTTAACGTAACCAACGACGTGCAGGGCGTAAACTGGAGTGCGGTAAACTACTCAGAAGGTCACACCATGGCTGATGTGGGTGTGGTAAGCCTGTCTGAGAAGTCTAACTTCCAGCTGGGTCTGTTCAACAAGACCAAACAAATTGACGGCGTACAGATCGGCCTGCTGAACTGTGCGGACAACGGCTTCCTGCCTTGTTTCCCGATTGTGAACTTTGCGAAGTAAACAAAAAAAGCCGCTTAATGCGGCTTTTTTTTGGACTCTGGGGCGCTTCGCTTTAAGGTCCTGGGTTCTGGGGGAGTTTTTTGAAAGTATTGCCGAAAAGCAGGGTCTTAGCTTGACGGTAAGATCAGCATAGCGAAGCCTACTTGCAGTACCCAGTACCCAGTACCCAGTACCCAGTACCCAGTACCCAGTACCCAGTACCCAGTACCCTAGCAACCCGTAGTTGTCAGCTCAAAAGTGGGCTCGGCAACAGAGGTTGCCTGGGTGTAAAGCAGGTAGCAGTTGTCGGCTGTACTGCGTTTACCATTGGGTTTGTAATAAATAAATGGGCTGTCGCCGCTGTGAGAGAAATACCAGTCAGCTTCTCCGGGATCGTGTGTTGCATCGATTGCCCGAATATCGGAAATTTTTGACCAGGTCTGCGCGTTGTAGGCACCGGGATAGCCGTAGTAAATCAGTGCGGTATCGCCATTTCCCAGGTCCAGCGAAGCGCTGACTGCTTTATCCTGGCCTGCCACAATCGCTTTACCGTGAACGATATTTGAAGCGCTTTGCATTGCCCCTTTCAGACCGTGCAGTGCGGCGATGCGGGCGTCTTTTTGAGTATCCAGAAAACGTGGGGCCGCGGTGACCGCGAGGATCCCTAAGATCACAATCACGACCACCAGTTCAATAAGGGTAAATCCCAGTTGTCTTTTCATTATCATTCCAGATGCAGATCAAGCGGCGTTTTACTTGGCCTGCCTCCGATTTCGCGTGTCAGTTTTGGCACCAGGTAACCCGATACCCGGGTGATAAGACCCGCCATGATTTCTCTCGCCCTGTCATCGGAGACAAAGTAGTGCGCTGCTCCCTGCACTTTATCCAGTACGTGTAAATAGTATGGGAGGATCCCGGCAGCAAATAAAGTTTCGCTCAGGGCGACTTGTGCATCGACGCTGTCATTCACGCCTTTGAGCAGAACACCCTGATTTAACAGGGTAACCCCGGATGCTTTCAGCTGTGACATTTTTTGCGCCAGTTCGTGATCCACTTCATTGGCGTGATTAATATGAGTCACCAGAACCATATTCAGCCGGCTCTGTTTGAGCAGGGCGCACAGCTCAGTGGTGATCCTGTCCGGGATCACCACCGGTAGACGGGAGTGGATACGCAGTGTTTTGATATGGGTGATCTGCTCCACTTCCCGGATAAGCCATTCCAGTTCGCGGTCTTTGGCCATCAGCGGATCGCCGCCGGAAAGGATCACCTCGTTCAGCTCCGGGTGGGCAGCGATGTATTCGAGGTTCTTCTGCCACACCGCTTTGGAGCCTTTGTTTTCCTGGTAGGGGAAGTGGCGGCGGAAGCAGTAGCGGCAGTTTACCGCGCAGCCGCTTTTGAGAATCATCAGTACCCGGTTGTGGTACTTGTGCAGCAGGCCGGGTTTGTCGTTGTCCTGCTCCTCAAGTGGATCAGCGCTGTAGCCCGGAGTCACTTCAAACTCATCAATCAGGGGCAGCACCTGGCGCAGCAGGGGGTCATTCGGGTTGCCTTTCTCCATCCGGCGTACAAAGCTCTGCGGTACCCGCATCGCAAACAGTTCCCTGGCCACAAACCCCTTTTGCCACGGCACAGGATCAATACCCAGCTCGCAAAGCAGCTGCTCAGGGTCAGAGATCGCATTCGCCAGCTGTTTGAGCCAATTTTGCTCAACAGTTGGGGCGTTTCGGGTTATGATGTGCGGCATTAAATTTTAACTCGAATAGTGTATAGAGGAAAAAATGGCTACTGTTAGCACGAATGAATTCAAAAGCGGTCTGAAACTAATGCTGGACAACGAGCCTTGCGTAATTCTGGAAAACGAATACGTGAAGCCAGGTAAAGGCCAGGCGTTTAACCGCGTGAAAATTCGTAAACTGTTGTCTGGTAAAGTTCTTGAGAAGACCTTTAAGTCAGGTGAAAGCTGTGAAGTTGCTGACGTAATGGACATCGATCTGGACTACCTGTACAACGACGGTGAATTCTACCACTTTATGAACAACGAAACATTCGAACAAATCGCTGCAGATGCAAAAGCGGTAGGTGACAATGCTAAGTGGCTGGTAGAAAACAACACCTGTATGCTGACTCTGTGGAATGGCAACCCAATCACAGTAACGCCACCAAACTTCGTTGAGCTGGAAGTGGTTGAAACCGACCCAGGCCTGAAAGGCGATACTCAGGGCACCGGTGGTAAGCCAGCGACTCTGACTACCGGCGCGGTAGTACGTGTTCCTCTGTTCATCCAGATCGGCGAAGTGATCAAAGTTGATACCCGCTCTGCAGAATACGTGGGTCGCGTTAAGTAATTTCTGTTTGATTAATAAACGGGAAGAGAAGAGGTCGCTTTTGTAGCGGCCTTTTTTATAGGCGCTGGGCTCTGGGCGCTAGGCTCTGGGGGAGAGTGCTGAAAGGCAGGTTTAAGCAAACTGGTTTTCTTTTGGCTGAAAGAACTGTTTGAACAGAGCTCTTAGGCCAGATACAAAAAAGCTGCGTAACTTACGCAGCTTCTTAGTTTAGACCTGGATACTAATCACAAGCACCACCTAGCGCCCAGAGCCCAGTACCCAGCGCCTTCTATTTACACCATAAACACAAACACAACAGCCAGCGCTGAGAAAATCGTTGCGATGCCGTAGCAGACGATTTTGCCGACTACGCCGGTGTGGATTTTCAGGTCGTGCATGCCGTGGTGCAGGCGGTGCATTGCGTGCCACATTGGCAGGGCAATAGTCGCGATGATGAACAGGGCGCCGATAATGCTGGTTACAAAACCAGATACGCGCTCGTAGCTCATCGCTTCTTCACCGATGATGCCCATTGGTACCAGGATGCCCAGAACCAGAATGGTCACAGGAGTCAGCATGGCAAACCAGCTGCCGCCGGCACCAAACAGTCCCCACCATACCGGCTCGTCAGAACGTTTTGGATTGCGATTAACCATCTTCAGTCTCCTTAAACCACGATTAGTACGATTAGCGAGATCGCCGCAACTGCTGCCCATTGGGCCAGAACGATCACTTTAGTGTCGACTGGTTTGCCCTTCAGGCGCACAGGCATAACCTGCGGGAACATGCTGAAGAAAGTCTGCGCGTGGAACAGGCTGCCCGCCAGGGCAACGATGTTGATCGCTACCACGATTGGGTTTGCCATGAACTCCAGCCAGCCCTGCCAGGCTTCCGGACCTTTCACCAGACTGCCCAGACCGATGGTGACGAACAGGGTGAACAGGATCAGCGGCAATACCGTTGCTTCACGCAGCATGTAGAAGCGGTAGAAAGGATGATCTTTCCACCAGGTACGTTTTACTTCACGAACATAAGGTTTACGGTTACTCATCCTTAAGCCTCCTGAGGTTTCAGCATGGCGATAACGAAGTCTTTGGAAGACTCAACTTTACCCTGGTTAACAGCACCTGCCGGGTCAACGCTCTTCGGACACACTTCTGAGCAGTAACCCACAAAGGTACAGCCCCATGCGCCGTTTTCACCGTTGATCAGCTTCATACGCTCTGCCTGACCAGCGTCACGGCTGTCCAGGTTGTAGCGGTAAGCAAGGGTCAGTGCTGCCGGGCCGATGAACTCAGGGTTCAGGCCGAACTGAGGACACGCCGCGTAACACAGACCACAGTTGATACAGTTGGCAAACTGCTTGTATTTTGCCATCTGCTCAGGAGTCTGCAGGTTCGGGCCGTCTTCTGGCTTGCGGTCGTTACCGATGATGTAAGGCTTGATCGCTTCCAGGCGCTCGATAAACGGCGTCATGTCTACGATCAGGTCTTTTTCGATCGGGAAGTTCGCCAGCGCTTCGATTTTCAGGCCGTCCGGGTAGTCACGCAGGAAGGTTTTACACGCCAGTTTTGGCACCTTGTTAACCATGATGCCGCACGAACCACAGATAGCCATACGACATGACCAGCGGTAAGCCAGGTCTTTGTCCAGGTTGTCTTTGATGTAGCCCAGTGCATCCAGAACAGACATGGTTTCGTCAAACGGAACCTCGAAAGTCTGGAAATACGGTTCTGCGTCTTTTTCCGGGTCGTAACGCAGAATATCGACTTTTTGAATACGGTTCGCCGCCATTATGCCTTCTCCTCTTCTGCGCCATCTTTGTCTGCAGCTGCTTTCGCTGCTTCTTCAGCTGCTGCTTTCTCTGCTGCTTCACCGTACAGACGGGCTTTTGGCTGAGACTTGGTGATGGTGACATCACTGTAGTCGATGGTCGGAGCCGCATCTTTGTTGTAGTAAGCCAGAGAGTGCTTCAGGAAGTTCACGTCATCACGCTCGGTGCAGCCATCGTCAAGACGCTGGTGGGCACCACGGGATTCGCGACGCAGGATAGCTGAGTGAGCCATCGCTTCTGCCACTTCCAGGCCGTAACCGATTTCAATCGCGTACAGCAGGTCAGTGTTGAACACTTTACCTTTGTCTTTCACGCTGATGCGCTTGTAACGCTCTTTCAGTTCAGCCAGCTTGTCGACAGTCGCCTGCATCAGGTCTTCCTGACGGTAGATACCACAACCCGCTTCCATGGCATTACCCATTTCAGTACGGATATCAGCCCAGTTCTCGTCGCCTTCCTGGTTCAGCAGGGCTTCGATACGGGCCTGGATTTCAGCAACCTGTGCGTCGATCGCTTTATCATTCCAGCCTTTGAATTCTTCAGCGCGTTTCACCGCACCTTCACCGGCTACGCGGCCAAATACCACCAGCTCAGCAAGAGAGTTAGAACCCAGACGGTTCGCACCGTGCAGACCAACAGAAGAACACTCACCAACTGCAAACAGACCTTTGATTTTGGTTTCGTTATGCTTGTCGGTTTCGATACCACCCATGGTGTAGTGTACGGTTGGACGGATAGGGATCGGCTCTTTCGCCGGGTCAACGTTTACGTAAGCTTTGGCCAGCTCACAGATAAACGGCAGACGCTCGTGCAGATACTCTTCACCCAGGTGGCGAAGATCCAGGTGTACCACGTCACCCAGAGGGTGCTTGATGGTGTTGCCTTTCTGCTGCTCGTGCCAGAACGCCTGAGAAACTTTGTCACGCGGACCCAGTTCCATGTATTTGTTTTTCGGCTGGCCAACCGGAGTTTCCGGGCCCATGCCGTAATCCTGCAGGTAACGGTAGCCGTTCTTGTTGACGATAATACCGCCCTCACCACGACAACCTTCGGTCATCAGGATACCCGTGCCCGGCAGGCCGGTTGGGTGGTACTGAACGAACTCCATGTCACGCAGCGGAACGCCGTGACGGTAAGCCATCGCCATACCATCACCGGTTACGATACCGCCGTTGGTGTTGGTGTGGTAAACACGGCCCGCACCACCGGTCGCCAGTACAACAGACTTGGCTTTAATGGTAACCAGTTCACCTTCAGCCATGTGGATCGCAACCAGACCCTGCACTTCGCCGTCATCAACCAGCAGGTCAACTACGAAGTATTCGTCAAAGCGTTTGATTTGATCGTATTTAATTGAGGTCTGGAAAAGGGTGTGCAGCATGTGGAAGCCGGTTTTATCCGCGGCAAACCAGGTACGCTCAACTTTCATACCGCCAAAGCGACGAACGTTAACTTCACCATTCTCTTTACGGCTCCATGGACAGCCCCACTGTTCAAGCTGGGTCATCTCACGGGTCGCGTTTTCTACAAAGTACTCAACAACATCCTGTTCACATAGCCAGTCACCACCGCCAACAGTATCGTTGAAGTGGTTATCCAGGCTGTCTTCGTCCTTGATCACAGCAGCAGAGCCGCCTTCCGCCGCAACGGTGTGAGAACGCATTGGGTAGACTTTGGAAATCAGTGCGATTTCCATGTCCGGGTTTGCCTCAGCTGCGGCGATGGCAGTACGAAGACCGGCGCCGCCTGCGCCGATGACTGCGATATCTGTGGTGATAGTCTGCACAGTTATCCTCCAGTGTGTTATAGGCAATATAAAAACGGCACACATAACCGCCCTGCGGTTTACCCGTTGGGCGTATGTGGCCGTTTCCTTGTGCCTGGGATTGTAATAATTAACTTTGGATTCCTGTGGTTAGTGTAGGTGAGGGGGGTATCAAAAAAATTGATGTACTTAGGTTTTTGCTCCGGTAATGCACTTTCAGGCATAACAAATTTGGCTATGTGTGAGGAAAGTCACGTACCCTTTTGGCATACTATGATTCCCGCAAAAACCATACATTACAGTTAAGTAACAGCCTCTGGTTGCGGTGTATTTAATGTGCCATGGATATAAGTGAGATCTATAAATCTGTTGTATCCTGACGCCCTGAATGAACATCATCTGTTGGAGCAAACAATGACTGCTGACTGGCAACCCAGTGCACCTGTCGCCAAGCTGCGAGAGCGCGCTCAGTTAATCGCGAAGATCCGTGACTTTTTTATGCAGCGTAATGTGCTGGAGGTGGATACCCCGGCCATGAGCCATGCCACGGTAACCGATATTCATCTGCATACGTTTGAGACCCATTTTGTAGGCCCGGGCTATGCAAAAGGGCAGTCCCTGCATCTGATGACCAGCCCTGAGTTTCACATGAAGCGGCTGCTGGCTGCGGGCAGCGGTTGTATCTACCAGATAAACAAAGCTTTCCGTAACGAAGAAAACGGCCGTCACCATAACCCGGAGTTCACCATGCTGGAGTGGTACCGGGTGGGCTTTGATCATCACAGACTGATGGATGAGATGGATGATCTGCTGCAACTGACCCTGAAGTGTGGCCAGGCAGAGCGGATGACCTATCAGCAGGCGTTTATTGACGTGCTGGGCGTTTGCCCGCTGGAAGCACCGATGAGTGAGCTGAAGCAGGCTGCGGCAAAACTGGGCCTGAGTGATATCGCAGAGCCGGAAGAAGACCGCGATACCCTGCTGCAGTTACTGTTCAGTGTGGGCGTGGAAGTCAAAATCGGCCAGCAGGTACCGGCGTTTGTGTATGACTTCCCGGCCAGTCAGGCGGCGCTGGCGAAGATTAATCAGCAGGACCCGAGGGTGGCAGACCGGTTTGAGGTCTACTTCAAAGGCATTGAGCTTGCCAACGGTTTCCATGAGCTGGATAACGCCGAAGAGCAGCTGGCCCGCTTTGAAGCTGATAACGTCCAGCGTGAAAAAATGGGCCTGCAGCAGATGCCGATCGATCATCACCTGATCGAAGCCCTGCGCCATGGCCTGCCAGCCTGCGCCGGTGTCGCGCTTGGCATCGACCGGCTGATAATGTTGTCGCTGGGCTGCGACCATATTGACCAGGTGACGGCATTTGCGTTTCCAAGGGCTTAGAATGGTTCTATGGTTCTATGGTTCTATGGTTCTATGGTTCTATGGTTCTATGGTTCTATGGTTCTATGGTTCTATGGTTCTATGGTTCTATGGCTCTATGACTCTATGAGTTTGTGGGGCTGGCTTCTGGCCCTGCAGGTTCTATGCTCCACCAGGACCACAGGACCACAGGACCACAGGACCATAGCCCCGCTTTTCCTAAGTCAAAACCATCATCGCCAAATAAACAATGGCCAACCCAATTACCCCGATAATGACCCCCGTCTTCGCCATATCTTTGCTTTCGATAAGTCCGGTCGAGTAGGCCAGTGAGTTTGGCGGGGTGGAAACCGGCAGGATCATACCCAGTGAAGCTGAGAAGGCGACCACAACCAGCAGGCCCTGAATACCACCGACAGCCGACAGGCTCTGCATCGAGGTACCGATCGCGGCGGCAATCGGCATCAGTAAGTTTGCTGTTGCGGTGTTGGACATAAAGTTGGCCATCAGCCAGCACACCAGAGACAGGGCGATCACTACCGCGACCGGTGAGAGGGATTCATAGTCGATGGCGTGGGCCAGCGCTTTGGCAAGCCCGGTCTTATCCAGTGCGATACCAATCGCGATACCACCGGCGACCAGCCATAACACATCCCAGTTGATCTGTTTCAGCTCTTCTTTGCCCATGATCCCGGTCAGGGTGAACACCGCCAGCGGGATAATAGAGACTACATAAGTGTTCATGCCGTGCAGTTTGGTGGTCATCCACAGCAGGATTGTCGCAGCAAAGGTGGCGTAAACCACCATCGCCCGCCAGCTTTTCTTAAATTTGCCGTTGAGCTTAAGTGTCATCTCATCCTGGGAGGACGGAAACAGCTTCTGCAGCAGGAACCAGGCGATGGTGAGCTGAATGATCACAAACGGCAGACCCATCATCATCCAGCTCAGAAAGTCGATGCTGTTCTCACCGGTCAGATATTGAAGCGCGATGGCATTGGGCGGGGTACCTATTGGGGTGGCGATACCACCGGTATTGGCCGCGATTGGGATACACAGTACCAGCGCCTTGATCCCAAGGTCGCCTCTTGGTGCAGAGGCGACGATAGGTCCCAGCAGCGCCAGCATCATCACTGTGGTGGCGGTATTGGACATAAACATCGAGAACACCGCGGTGATCAGCATCAGGCCCAGCATAATAAACTTAGGCTGCTTGCCAAATGGTTTGAGCAGCACCCGAGCAAGGTTATTGTCGAGCTCGTATTTGGAAGCGGCAATGGCTAGGGCGAAACCACCCATAAACAGGATAATGATCGGAGAGGAGAAAGCGCTGAAAATGTCGGTATAGTTGATCAATATCCCCATGTCATGCCCTTCAGGCGGGGAGCGGAACAGATGCAATCCTTTGTTGGAGATCATCACCAGTTCGAGCGCAATGATCAGTATTGAGGTCGCAAACACCGGCACCGGTTCCAGAACCCACAGCAGCGCTGCAAGCAGAAAGATTGCCAGTAACCTGTGCTGAATCAGGGTCAGATCGTCGATCGGTATCCAGTCAATCGGCATTAAAAGAACCGCCATGGGCAGCCCGAAACAGACCAGCAGTTTGATCAGGGTCCCCAGATTTTGTTTCGGCATAAACACGCATCCTGCAAATTGCTTATTGAATCACCAGCATACTTAAGCCGCTGGAAATGCGCTTCGATCAGAACGAGATTTTTATTAAAAAGAGTGGGTTAATGTTACGGAGTTTGTTTTTGGTCAAAAAAGGTAAAAGGCGCTGGGCTCTGGGCGCGAGGCCCTGGGAGAGAGCGCGATAAGTGCAGTGGAAAAACGAAACTCTGGTGTTTGCTGTGAGACTTGAGTAAGGCACTTTGCTTGCAGAGCCCAGAGCCCAGAGCCCAGAGCCCAGAGCCCAGAGCCCAGAGCCCAGAGCCCAGAGCCCAGAGCCCGGAAACAAAAAAAGAGCAGATAAACTAATACCTGCTCTTCCATATCCCGTTATTGCGGTCAGGTTAGCCCTGCTTATGCGCGTATGGCGTGCCCATTACCGTTGGCTGGTTCAGTGCCATGCTGTCGTCGAAGCGGACTGCGTCTTTGGCGAACAGGTTGATAACCGTTGAGCCCAGTTTAAAGCGGCCCATCTCTTCACCTTTTTTCAGCACGACAGACTTGGCGCCTTCTGCCGGGTAATCCCAGGTGTAGACGGTGTTGCCGCGTGGTGGGGTGACGGTGCCAGCCCAGATAAGCTCAATGCTGCCGACGATGGTCGCGCCAACCAGAACCTGTGCCATGGGGCCAAATTCGGTATCGAAGATACACACTACGCGCTCGTTGCGCGCGAACAGGTTAGGCACATTCTCTGCGGTCAGCGGGTTTACTGAGAACAGGTCGCCCGGCACGTAGATCATCTTACGCAGGGTGCCGTCACACGGCATGTGTACCCGGTGGTAATCGCGCGGAGAGAGGTACAGAGTGGCAAACTCGCCGCCCATAAACTCTTCTGCCAGTTCAGCGCTGCCGCCCAGCAGTTCCTGAGCAGAGTATGTGTGGCCTTTGGCCTGGATCAGCTGGCCATTTTCCAGCGGGCCGAACTGGCTTACGCAGGCATCAGCCGGGTGAGTAATCACTTCCTCACCTTCAGCTACCGGGCGTGCGCCTTCTTTCAGCTCACGGACAAAAAACTCGTTAAAGGTTTTGAAGTGCGCCGGATCGCTGTGCAGCGCTTCATCCATGTTTACCTTGTACTGCTTGATAAACCAACGAATTACAGCGGTAGTGACACTGCCTGCCTGAGCACTGGCGAACTTACCGACCAGACGGGTTAATCCATGTTGGGGGATCCAGTATTGCAGACCCACTTTAATTTTATCTAACACCTTGGTTTCCAATTTGCTTAACATTTCGGCGCGGAATGGTACTGAATCTCACTTAGCTTGTCAGCTGTTTTACAGTCAACACAGGACTAAGTGCGCACTAATCAGGACAAATCCGCTTTCTTATTGCGTGAGAACTGGCGGTTGGCCTTGTTCTCGGACATGCTTTCGATGATTTTGTGATAGTTCTCAAAGCGAACTTCACTAATCTCGCCTTTCTCTACCGCTTCACGCAGGATACAGCCCGGATCGTCGCCGTGTTTACAGTCACGGAACTTACATCCGCCAAGATAAGGGCGGAACTCAACAAAGGCTTCGGTGACCTCATCCGCCTCCAGGTGCCACAGACCAAACTCGCGCACTCCCGGTGAGTCGATAAGGTCGCCGCCATTAGGAAAGTGGTACAGTCTGGCAGCAGTGGTAGTGTGCTGGCCGAGACCTGAGTTCTCAGACACCGCGCCTTCTTCTGCGGCGACTTCCGGCATCAGGGCATTCACCAGGCTGGACTTGCCCACACCTGACTGGCCGACAAAGATATTGATTCTGTCTTTAAGCTCGGCTTCCAGTGCTTCAATGCCTTCACCGCTCTCTTTACTTACCAGTACGACTTTGTAGCCGATGCGCTCGTATTCGCTCAGCCACTCTTTGTAAGTCGCGATCTCTTCCGCGCTGAGCAGGTCAATCTTGTTCAGTACGATAAGTGGCGCGATGCTCAGCGTTTCAGAAGCAACCAGGTAGCGGTCAATGATGTTCAGTGACAGCTCAGGCAGCACCGACGAGACGATTACCATCTGGTCGACATTCGCAGCAACCGGCTTAATTCCGTCGTAGTAATCAGGACGGGTCAGCATAGAGTGGCGCGGCTCAACCGCTTCCACTACGCCTGATATCCCGGCCATAGACTCCAGTCCGGCGCGCCAAACTACGCGATCTCCGGAGACCAGGCTCTCGATACCCCGGCGCAGGTTACAGCGCTGGATCTCACCGGTTTCCAGATCTTCGACATCTGCGTGTTGACCAAAGCGGGTGATGACCAGGCCTTTCTTCGCTTCGCCCAGCATGTTTTCGTCCCACTGGACGGCCGCGTCTTTTTGCAGACGTTTGTTTTGATTGCTACGAACGCGTCGTACCTGACCTTTGGTCAGTTTTTTCTTTTTCGCCACGATTTTTTTCTTTATTTGCTAAGATTTCTTTATTTGCTAAGAAATGCACTTATGCAGTTGGATTTCGTTTACAGCAGGGTATGATACCTCTTTTAGCAGCAAAATAGGCAATTCATCTATGTCATTCAGCGATAAAAACCTTATCTGGATAGATTTGGAGATGACCGGATTAAACCCGGAAACACATAAGATCATTGAAATCGCTACCATTGTTACCGATAGCGAACTGAATGTTCTCGCTGAAGGGCCGGTTCTCGCCATCCACCAACCACAGGATGAGCTGGATAAGATGGATGAATGGTGCACCACAACTCATACCGCAAGCGGTCTGGTCGAGCGCGTTCAGCGCAGTAGTGTGACTGAGCAGCAGGCGGTAGAACAGACCATCGAGTTTCTGGAAAAGTGGGTACCGAAAGGCGCATCGCCAATCTGTGGTAACAGCGTAGGTCAGGACCGCCGCTTCCTGAATAAGCACATGCCTGAGCTGGATCAGTACTTTCACTACCGCGTGATTGATGTCAGCACCCTCAAAGAGCTGGTTCGCCGCTGGAACCCGGAACTGCTGACCCAGTTCTCCAAGCAGGGTACTCACCTGGCGCTGGACGATATTCGCGAATCTATTGCTGAACTGCAGTTTTACCGCCAGCGAGTGTTTACGATTTAACCTGTCAGGCCCTTTCTGAACGGTAACCGCTTGTTTCAGGCGGTTATCCTGCTAACGCATTGAGCAGATTGATTTGTTTTTATCCAATTAAAAGAAATTTTGGCTTTTTTTGAGATAAGGACTTGCATCACAAAAAAATGCTCTTATAATTCGCAGCCCTGAACGACGGAAACGTTGTGAATGCGACACTAGCTCAGTTGGTAGAGCGCAACCTTGCCAAGGTTGAGGTCACGAGTTCGAACCTCGTGTGTCGCTCCAGATTTTATAGTTGTCATCGTACTTAACGATGAAATACGGACGCGGGATGGAGCAGCTTGGTAGCTCGTCGGGCTCATAACCCGAAGGTCGTCGGTTCAAATCCGGCTCCCGCAACCAAATTAAGATTAGCCGCTCAGGCGTTTAATCATGCGACACTAGCTCAGTTGGTAGAGCGCAACCTTGCCAAGGTTGAGGTCACGAGTTCGAACCTCGTGTGTCGCTCCAAATTGAAAAGCTTCATCATGCTTTGAATGATGAAATATGGACGCGGGATGGAGCAGCCTGGTAGCTCGTCGGGCTCATAACCCGAAGGTCGTCGGTTCAAATCCGGCTCCCGCAACCAATTCTCTTATGAGAAATGCGACACTAGCTCAGTTGGTAGAGCGCAACCTTGCCAAGGTTGAGGTCACGAGTTCGAACCTCGTGTGTCGCTCCAATTTTATAAGCTTTCATCATGCTTTGAATGATGATTATGGACGCGGGATGGAGCAGCCTGGTAGCTCGTCGGGCTCATAACCCGAAGGTCGTCGGTTCAAATCCGGCTCCCGCAACCAAATGCGACACTAGCTCAGTTGGTAGAGCGCAACCTTGCCAAGGTTGAGGTCACGAGTTCGAACCTCGTGTGTCGCTCCAAAATTTGAAAGCTCTCATCATGCTTTGAGTGATGATTATGGACGCGGGATGGAGCAGCCTGGTAGCTCGTCGGGCTCATAACCCGAAGGTCGTCGGTTCAAATCCGGCTCCCGCAACCAAATTAAAACGATAGTTTGGGTGGTTTAAATATCATAACCCTCAAGTCGTCGACGGATGCGCCGCCCGGTACAAACCCGGTTCCCGCAACCAATTCTCTTATGAGAAATGCGACACTAGCTCAGTTGGTAGAGCGCAACCTTGCCAAGGTTGAGGTCACGAGTTCGAACCTCGTGTGTCGCTCCAAATTTTATAGTTGTCATCGTGCTCAACGATGAAATACGGACGCGGGATGGAGCAGCCTGGTAGCTCGTCGGGCTCATAACCCGAAGGTCGTCGGTTCAAATCCGGCTCCCGCAACCAAATTAAAACGATAGTTTGGGTGGTTTCAATATCATAACCCTCAGGCCGTCGACGGATGCGCCGTCCGGTACAAACCCGGCTCCCGCAACCAAATGCGACACTAGCTCAGTTGGTAGAGCGCAACCTTGCCAAGGTTGAGGTCACGAGTTCGAACCTCGTGTGTCGCTCCAATTTCAAGACCTGACCGTACCATACGAGAAACCTCGTGTAGTTTGACGGCCGCGTCTCTCCACTTTTCTTTTAAAGTGGACACACCGCTCTTTATAATGCTGTGAAGCATCATCCCTGAAAAAACAGAAAGCCACCCATTATCGGGTGATTTTTTTTGTTTCAACAAAATCTCAGTTTTCAGTGACCAGAACCGGTCAGGGTTTTCCACCTGATATGCTCGATACATATTGGGCGCTGAGTCATTTCATCTCATTCGTTAACAGACTTATCCACATACGGCGTTCTGTGGATAACTTGGTTGATAATTTGTTCTTTGCAAGGCGTGGCAATGCCTGAGAAAGGATCCTTGCCTGATTCCATTGATACAGAATATGAGTTACAAACTCATAGAGCCTTGTAAATAAAGGGTTTTTGGTTGATTTTGTAAATTTGACCGGAAAAAGGGAAAGATCATTAACCATCTGTTTATTGATCCTTGTCATATACACACGCTGTGTCTAACTTTTCTTTTATTAGCAATTTGTGCTGATGAAATGAGTTTTTTCCACATACAATCGTTTTTGCGGAACAGGTCATATTTTGCGTCGGTGATATGAAACCGATGTTATGCCTGCTTATGCGTCTCTCGGCAGGCCTTTTTCGATAATGCGGATCAGCCGTTCTTTTTTGCGGTCTGTCAGTGGCAGTTGCTCCTGCTGTCTCGACAGCGCCCAGTTGATATGAATATCCAGATTTTCATCCAGGCCGAGCTTATCTTCCAGGAGGGATACCATTTTTGCACTGTAAGGCGCATTGCCCATTGCAACCGCAATATTACGCAGCCACTGAAGATGGCCAATACGGCGAATAGCAGAGCCCTGCATCCGGTCCAGAAACTCTTCTTCTGTCCATTGGAACAGAGCAGTCAGTGACATCTCCTTCAGGCTTTCACGTCGCTGGAAGTCCTGCTGCTCAGAAAGAGGCGCGTGCTGGTTCCACGGGCAGACCAGCTGACAGTCATCACAACCGTAGATACGGTTGCCGATAAGCGGGCGAAGCTCTTCAGGGATTTCGCCATCCAGCTCTATGGTCAGATAAGAAATACACCGTCGGGCATCGACCACTTCGTCATCCACAATCGCTCCGGTGGGGCATGAGGTGATACAGGCTTTGCATTTACCGCACTGTTTTTCTGCCGGTTGAGAGACAGGTAAAGGCAGGTCAATCAGCAGCTCCCCCAGGAAGAACCATGAGCCAGCCGCAGGATTGATGACCAGCGAGTGTTTGCCAATCCAGCCGAGGCCGGCTTTTTCGGCCAGCGGTCGCTCCAGAATCGGTGCGGAGTCGACAAACGGACGGTAACCAAGAGCACCGGCTTCTGCTTCAATCTTTTGACCCAGCTTCTTGAGCTGATTGCGCACCAGTTTATGGTAATCGCGCCCCAGCGCGTAACGGCTGGTATAGCCAAGCTTTGGGTCTTTCAGGTTCGCTGCGAAGCGGGCGTTGTGTGGCAGGTAGTCCATCCGGGCACTGATAACCCTTACGGTACCGGGCAGCAGCTCATCAGGACGGGCACGCATCATGCCGTGGCGGGCCATCCAGTCCATCTCACCGTGATAGCCGGCGTCCAGCCAGGCCTGCAGGGGCGCTTCGTGTTTACTGAGGTCGATATCGCTGATGCCAACCTGCTGAAAACCGAGCTCCTGGCCCCAAAGGGCGATCTTGTTGACGAGTTCCTGGTAGTCCATAACGGCCACTGAGTGAAAAATGGGCGATGATTCTAACTGATCCGGGCAGAAATACAATCCGGATCTGCAGCGAAAAGCAGGCCGAATAACGCCTGAAGTGATGCCTGTGACCCATTTTTAACAGAGAAGATCTTGTTTCCAGGATCCCTCACAGTTTACTATTCCTGTTCTTTTGATTTATTTGTCGACGAGTATATGCAGCCAGTTAGTTCCAACCCTGTCACCCTGAAAGATGAACACGCTACCGTAGAACTTGGCACCCGGCTGGCGAACGCCTGCAGCCAGCAGACCACGATTTATCTGCACGGTGATCTGGGTGCGGGTAAAACGACTTTCAGTCGCGGTTTTGTCCGTGCGCTGGGCCACAGCGGAAATGTCAAAAGTCCGACCTATACTCTTGTAGAGCCTTACCAGTTAGCCGACTGGCAGGTATACCACTTTGACCTGTACCGCCTGGCGGATCCGGAAGAGCTGGAGTTTATGGGTATCCGTGACTATTTTACCCCGGATGCTATCTGCCTGGTGGAGTGGCCGGAAAAAGGTGCAGGCCTGTTGCCTGAGCCTGATCTTGATATCGAGATGCGCTATCAGGGTGAGCAGCGTACGGTGCAGCTGCGTGCTAACACGGAATATGGATTGAGTTTGCTTAAGAAGCTGGAGTTGTGTTGAGTTATAAGCGAGTAGTACTCCTTCATAAGTGGCTGCTGGCGATGGCATTGCTGTTGCTGGCCACTTTTCAGGTTCAGGCTAATGCACTGAAGGGGATTCGGGTCTGGCCTTCACCAGAAGAGACCAGGGTAGTTATTGATCTGCAGTCAGAGGCAGAGTACAGCTATTTCCGTCTCAGCGGCCCTGATCGTCTGGTGGTGGATCTTAAACAGACCAGCCTGAAAACCAAACTGCCCCTCACTGTCACTGATTCTCCGGTGCTCAGTAAAGTGCGCAAAAGCACGCCGCCGCAAAAGTCGACTTACCGGCTGGTGTTTGAGCTGAAGAAGTCCTCGGTACCACAGCTGTTTAAGCTGGCGCCGACCCCGGGTGGTCAGTACGGTCACCGGCTGGTGATCGATCTTCCTCATTCAGCCAAAAGTGGCAATAACCCGCTTGTCCCGGCCAAAAAGCCTGCAGCGGTCAGTAAAGATGCGTCTCAGTTTGTCGGTAACGCCGATATCGTGATTGCGATTGACCCGGGCCATGGTGGTGAGGATCCGGGATCTATCGGTCCGTCGAAGAAATATGAGAAGCACACCACCCTGCGGGTATCCCAAAAACTGGCTGCGGATCTTAACCGTATTCCGGGGATCAAAGCCGTACTGACCCGTACCGGTGACTACTATGTGAATCTCAATAAACGTTCTGAGATCGCCCGTAAACACAAAGCACACCTGTTGGTTTCGGTCCATGCGGACGCCTTTACTTCGCCTCAGCCGCGTGGTGGTTCGGTGTTTGTACTTAACACCCGTCGCGCTAACAGTGAGATTGCCCGCTGGGTTGAAAAACACGAAGAGCAGTCTGAACTGCTCGGTGGTGCCGGAGAGGTGCTCTCCAAGCACAACAGTGACCGTAACCTGAGCCAGACCCTGCTGGATCTCAAGTTCAGCCACTCACAGAAAGAGGGCTATAAGGTCGCGCATAATATTCTCGGAGAAATGGGTAAGGTAACCCGGCTGCACAAGAGCAAGCCGGTGCACGCCAGTCTGGCGGTACTGAAATCTCCGGACATTCCATCGGTACTGGTGGAAACCGGATTCATCTCTAACCCGACTGAAGAAAAACTGCTGTTCCAGCGCTCTCACCAGCAAAAGCTGGCGAATGCCCTGAGCAAAGCGATTGTTGACTATTTCGAGGAAAACCCGCCGGAAGGTACCCTGTTCGCCAACCGCAACAAGCAGATCAAACACACCGTTAAACGCGGTGAGTTCCTTGGTAAGATCGCGGCCAAATATGGTGTCAGTGTGGATCGTATCCGTTCTGCCAACAAGCTGAAAAGTGACAGTCTGGCAGTTGGCCAGGTACTGATGATCCCGGGCGGAGCTTCTCCTGTGCCGCAGGTCGCCGCTAACCGGACCAAACTGGTGAGTCACAAGGTTCGTCCGGGGGAGTACCTGGGTAAGATTGCGTCCCGGTATAAGGTGTCGGTCAGTGCTATTCGCCGCGAGAACGGGCTGAAATCCGATACCCTGAAAGTCGGTCAGACGCTGAAGATCCGCGTGGCAGATAACACGCCGGTATCGGTGAAGCATAAAGTTCAGCGCGGTGAGTACCTGGGTAAAATTGCTACCCGCTACGATGTGACCATAGCGTCACTGCGTAAAGCCAATAATCTTAAATCTGACCAGCTTGCGGTGGGTCAGGTACTGATCATTCCGGGGAACTGATGACGATAAAAATTCTGCCCGCCCGCCTTGCTAACCAGATTGCTGCTGGCGAAGTGGTTGAGCGGCCGGCATCGGTAGTCAAAGAGCTGGTGGAAAACAGCCTGGATGCAGGCGCGACCCGGATTGATATCGATATCGAAAAAGGTGGCGCCAAGCTGATCCGGGTACGTGATAACGGTAAAGGTATCGCCAAAGATGAGCTTGGCCTGGCGCTGAGCCGTCATGCTACCTCGAAGATCCACACACTGGACGACCTTGAGGCGATCGTCAGCCTCGGCTTTCGCGGGGAAGCGCTGGCGAGTATCAGCTCGGTTTCCCGTCTTACCCTGACCTCACGTCCGGCTGCTCAGGATCAGGCCTGGTCTGCCTACGCAGAAGGGCGGGATATGGAAGTCAAACTCCAGCCTGCTGCCCATCCGGTGGGCACTTCGATTGAAGTACTGGACCTGTTTTTCAATACCCCGGCCCGGCGCAAGTTCCTGCGTACCGAGAAAACCGAGTTTTCGCATATTGATGAGCTGCTTAAGCGAATAGCACTGAGCCGCTTTGATGTCACCATCAATCTGCGTCATAACGGCAAGATGATACGCCAGTACCGTGCAGCCAAAACGGACCGGCAGCATGAAGCCCGCATTGCCGCAGTATGCGGGGCTGGGTTTGTCCGCCACATGCTGAAGATCGAGCTGGAGCATCATGAGCTTAAGCTTCACGGCTGGATCACCACCCCGGATGGGGCGCGTCAGCAGAGCGATTTGCAGTACTGCTACGTGAACGGCCGTATGATGCGCGACAAGCTGATCAACCATGCCATCCGTCAGAGCTACGAATCCAGCCTGCGTCCGGATCAGTTCGCAACTTATGTGCTGTTTATTGAGATTGACCCGCATCAGGTGGATGTCAACGTACACCCTGCCAAGCACGAAGTGCGTTTCCATCAGGCAAGACTGGTGCACGACTTTATCTATCAGGCGCTCAGCGATGCGCTGGCTCAGGGAGCGGATATTGTCCCGGCAGAGGTGCGCGAGAGTGCCTATCATGATGCCCCGCCTCAGTCAGAGCATCAGCCACAGTTCCAGCCTCAGCAGCGCGCCCTGCAGACGATAGCCGATAACCCGGTTTACCCGAATAAGGCTGATACCGCGCCTTCTGCACCGGCAGGGTTTGATACCGGGCGGGCAGCATTTGATTCCGGAGTAGCAGAAAGGCAGCCTGCTGCTTATCCGCGAGACAGTCACCAGGGCAGTTATCGCGACAGCCATCCTGATAATGGCTTCAGCAATGTGCGCAGTGGCTCGGCAGCGCGTGAAGTTCCGGAGCGTCAGCAGTGGCGTGACTCCGCACCAAAGCCAAAACAGGCGCGGGAAATGCCATCCTCACCGGCCAAAGCAGAAGTGCAGGCTTATGCTGAGCTTTTGAAAACCCCGGAGGTACCGCCAGCGGCACTTCAGCCATCTTCACCAGTGGCTGCCGCCCAGCCTGGCAAAACCCTTGGAGTGGTCAGTGAACGTTACCTGCTGATGCAGAGCGGCACCGGATACATACTGATGGATTTGGCCCGCGCCGAATGGTATCGAACCCTGGCGCAGCTTGACAGCAGCCGGGGAGGGCTGAAAGCCCAGCCATTGCTGGTGCCGCTGTCGATGAAACTGGAGCCTGAGCTGCTGGAACAGCTGAACCTTTATCAGTCCCTCTGGTCTCAACTGGGTATCCAGTTGCGTCCGAAAGGGCAGGATGCCGTAATGGTGATGGGTGTACCAGGGCCGCTTCGCCAGCAAAATTTACAAAATCTGCTGCCGGATCTGTTATCTTACCTGGCCCAAAAGGCAGAGCAGGCCTCTGCCGAAGAGATTTCCCAATGGTTGTCGGCCCGGGTGAGTGCGGTGAAAAGCCACTATACTCATTCCGAAGCGCTGCAGCTGCTCGCTGAAATTGAGCAGCTCTGGCAGGGCTCGCTGCCAATGGAAGACAGGTTGCTGGTTCAGCCTGTAGATTTTTCTGCCACGATTGCGAACTTTAAATTATGAATGATCAAAAACCTCTGGCACTGTTTTTAATGGGGCCGACCGCATCGGGCAAAACGGATTTAGCCATCAGACTGCGCCAAAAGTACCCGGTAGAGATCATCAGTGTGGACTCTGCCCTGATCTATAAAGGCATGGATATTGGTACCGCCAAACCCGATGCTGACGAACTGGCGCTGGCTCCGCACCGCCTGATCGACATTCTGGATCCGGCCGAATCTTACTCGGCTGCAGACTTCCGTCGTGATGCGCTGCGTGAGATGGATGAGATCACCGCTCAGGGGAAAATCCCGCTGCTGGTTGGCGGTACGATGCTCTATTACAAGGCTTTGCTGCAGGGTTTATCTCCATTGCCTGCGGCAGATCCCAAAATTCGCCAGCAGATCGAACAGGAAGCATTGACGCAGGGCTGGGCAATGATGCACGATCAGCTCAAAGCGATTGATCCTGTCTCTGCGGAAAGAATCCACCCGAATGATCCACAAAGATTGTCCAGGGCATTGGAAGTTTTCCGGATTTCGGGTAAAACTTTAACAGAATTAACCCAGCAGCAGGGTGAGCCTCTGCCGTATCGGGTTAAGCAATTTGCAATAGCTCCCAGGGAAAGGGCTGAGCTCCATCGTCGGATTGAGCTGCGATTTGACAAGATGATCGCCGCCGGGTTTGAAGATGAAGTCAGGGCGTTATACGCCAGAGACGATCTTCACCCTGAACTGCCATCGATCCGTTGCGTAGGTTACCGACAGATGTGGGACTATTTGGATGGGAATTGCACACTGGATGACGCGGTTTTCCGCGGTATCTGTGCAACCCGTCAGTTAGCCAAGCGACAAATCACCTGGTTGCGCAGCTGGGATGATTTAACTTGGTTGGATAGCGAGAACATTGACCAGGCTGTAAAAACTCTCTCCGATGCCATAGCATCAGAGTGAGGAACCTGTGTATAATGCAATCGTTTTTGCGCGCTTTTCGTTTAGCTCGGATGCAAACAACAGCTCCCGGAAAAGGCTAAATAATACTAAAACTACAAATCAATAAGGAAAATAAAATGGCTAAGGGGCAGTCTCTACAAGACCCATTTCTGAATGCGCTACGTCGTGAGCGTGTGCCAGTTTCTATCTACCTTGTGAACGGCATTAAGCTGCAAGGTCAAATTGAGTCATTTGATCAGTTCGTGATCCTGCTGAAAAACACCGTTAATCAGATGGTGTACAAGCACGCGATTTCTACTGTGGTACCTGCACGTGCAGTCACTCACCACAGCAACAGCGACCGCGCACCATCAGATCGTCCACAGGATAAATCTGAAGATTAATATAACAAGGAGTTAAGTGCTTGTTTGACCGTTATGAAGCCGGTGAACAGGCGGTACTTGTTCATATCAACTTCACGCAAGAAGGTGAGTGGGAAGATCTGGCTGAATTTGAGATGCTGGTATCTTCTTCGGGGACTGATACGCTGCAGGTGATCACCGGCAGCCGTCAGTCTCCTCACCCGAAATACTACGTCGGAGAGGGTAAAGCACAGGAAATCGCCCAGGCGGTGCAGATGACCGGTGCTGATTTGGTGATTTTCAATCACTCCCTCTCTCCTGCCCAGGAACGTAACCTCGAAAAGCTGGTTAAGTGTCGTGTTATCGACCGCACCGGTTTGATCCTCGATATTTTTGCCCAACGCGCACGTACCCACGAAGGTAAACTTCAGGTCGAGCTGGCGCAGCTGCGTCATATCTCTACCCGGTTGATCCGTGGCTGGACGCACCTTGAGCGGCAAAAAGGCGGGATCGGCTTACGTGGCCCGGGTGAAACTCAGTTGGAAACGGACCGCCGACTGCTGCGTGATAGGATCAAAGCTATCTTGCGCCGACTGGAGAAAGTCGCCAAACAGCGTGAGCAAGGCCGCCGTGCCCGTAACCGGGCAGAGATCCCGACGATCTCACTGGTAGGGTATACCAACGCCGGTAAATCGACCCTGTTTAACCGCATCACTGAAGCCGGGGTTTATGCCGCGGATCAGCTGTTTGCAACCCTGGATCCAACCCTGCGTAAAATTGAACTCGACGATGTTGGCCCGGCAATTCTGGCCGATACCGTAGGTTTTATCCGTCATCTTCCCCATGACCTGGTCGCGGCATTTAAAGCCACGTTACAGGAAACCCAGGAAGCTGACATTTTGTTACATGTTGTTGATGCCAGTGATGAGCGCTTTCGTGAGAACATTCAGGCTGTTGATATAGTTCTGGAAGAGATCGACGCCCATGAAGTTCCTGGTCTCATCGTCATGAACAAGATCGACAATCTTGAAGGCCAGAAACCCCGTATCGAATACGATGATGAGGGTGTGCCACAGCGGGTATGGGTATCCGCGATGGAAGGCCTGGGGATAGATTTGCTGTTTGAGGCCCTGACCAAACGGCTGGCGAGTCAGATGGTGCAATTTAGCCTGAAGATCCCGCCACAGTTTCAGGGGCGCTTCCGCAGCACTTTTTTCCAGATGAAGTGTATTCAACGTGAAGAATATGATCAGGAAGGCAACTTACTCATCGACATTCGCATGCAGCAGGTCGATTGGTCTAGACTGGAAAAAAGAGAAGGGGCAGTTTTGGGTGACTTTATAGTTACTTAAAGGACTGCTACAGTATAACGTCATATTAAATGATGGAGCTTTCTAATGGCGTGGAATGAGCCTGGTAATAACAACGGCAATAATGGCCGCGATAACGACCCCTGGGGTAACAATGATCGCGGAAATGGCCAGCGACCTGGAGGTCGTGAACAAGGACCGCCAGACCTGGACGAAGTATTTAATAAGCTGAGTCAGAAGCTGGGTGGAAAGTTTGGCAAGCGTGGCGGAGGATCTGCGCCTTCATTCGGTGGCGGCGGCGCTATCGGTGTTGGGCTGATTGCCGTTGTGGCTATCGCTATCTGGGTATTCTCCGGTTTCTATACCGTTGGGGAAGCCGAGCGTGGCGTAGTTCTGCGCTTAGGTAAGTTCGATCGCATTGAAGCTCCGGGCCTGAACTGGCATCCGCGCTTTATCGATACTTACCAAACGGTAAATGTTCAGGCGATCCGTTCGCTGCGGGCGTCTGGTCTGATGCTGACCAAAGACGAGAACGTAGTAACGGTGGAAATGGGTGTTCAGTACCGCGTGTCTGACCCATACAAGTACCTGTACCGTGTGACTAACGCTGACGACAGTCTGCGTCAGGCTACGGACTCTGCGCTTCGTGCGGTTATCGGTGACTCGCTGATGGACAGCATTCTGACCAGTGGTCGTCAGCAGATCCGTCAGTCAACTCAGGAAGAACTGAACAAGATCATTGATAACTACGACATGGGTATCGCGATCGTTGACGTCAACTTCCAGTCTGCCCGTCCGCCGGAGCAGGTAAAAGATGCGTTCGATGACGCTATCGCAGCGCGAGAGGATGAAGAGCGTTTCATCCGTGAAGCGGAAGCGTACAAAAACGAAATTCTGCCAAAAGCGACCGGTCGTGCTGAGCGTCTGAAGAAAGAAGCTCTGGGTTACTCTGAGCGCACGGTTAACGAAGCACTGGGTCAGGTAGCGCAGTTCGAGAAACTGCTGCCGGAATACCAGGCGGCGCCGGAAGTAACGCGTAACCGTCTGTACATCGATACCATGCAGGAAGTCTACTCATCGACTTCTAAAGTGCTGGTGGATTCGGACTCAAGCGGTAACCTGCTGTACCTGCCGATCGATAAACTGGCCGGTCAGGGTGACGAGGGCCAGACCAAGCGTAAGACCAAGTCAACTTCGGCTTACGATAAGATTGAACTGGAATCTGAGCGTACTGACGCACCAGCCAGTTCGTCGTCTCGTACCACTAGCTCACGTCAAGGGAGATATTAAGTATGCGTAAGTTGGCGATCCCTGTAATTGTTGTCGCGCTGGCACTGATGCTGATGTCACTGTTCGTGATCCCGGAAGGGGAGCGCGGTATTGTGATCCGTTTTGGCCGGGTACTGAAAGATACCAATGAGATGTCCCGTATCTACGAGCCGGGCCTGCACTTCAAACTGCCAATGTTTGACCGTGTGAAGCGTCTTGATGCGCGTATTCAGACCATGGACGGCCGTTCAGACCGTTTCGTGACCTCTGAGAAAAAAGACGTGATCATCGATTCCTACGTGAAGTGGCGTATCGAAGACTTCGGTCAGTACTACCTGGCAACCGGTGGCGGTGACGTTCTTACTGCTCAGGCACTGCTTGAGCGTAAAGTGACCGACGTGCTGCGTTCAGAAATCGGTTCGCGTGAGATCAAGCAGATTGTATCTGGTCCGCGTAACGACGATGTACTGCCTGATGCAGCAGAAGCTGATGAGGTGCTGACTACTGAAGCGGCGCGTGAAGCGCTGAAGATCGACGGTCAGCGTGACCAGATCATGGAAGAAGTGCTGGCGGATACCCGCGTATCTGCACTGAATGACCTGGGTGTTCGCGTAGTTGATTTCCGTATCAAGAAAATCAACCTGCCGGATGAGATCAGTGAGTCTATCTACCGCCGTATGCGTGCTGAGCGTGAGTCGGTAGCCCGTAAGCACCGTTCACAGGGCCGTGAGAAAGCGGAAGTTATCCGCGCTCAGGCTGAACTGGAAGTGGCAACCGTGCTTGCTGAAGCCGATAAAACCGCGCGGGTAACCCGTGGTGAAGCTGACGCAAAAGCAGCGGGTATCTACTCGAATGCATTCAGCAAAGACCCTGAGTTCTTCCGCTTCCTGCGCTCTCTGAACGCGTATGAGAAATCATTCAGCAGCAAGAGCGACATTCTGGTACTGGATCCGAAGAGTGAGTTCTTCCAGTACATGAATGATGCGAAAGGCGCGAAGTAATCTAAAAAGCCCCGAAAGGGGCTTTTTTACAGGCGCTCGGCACTGGGCTCTGGGCCCTTGGCAGGAGCGCTGAAATTTCTGAACATCTATGTTGACGTACCGCGTTATGCGGAACAGTCTTGTAGCGCCCAGCGCCTAAAACAGAGTTTTCTCATGACCCAATCCCTCCTCCTTGCCCTCGGTTTTGTCCTTATTGCTGAAGGTATCGGTCCGCTGATCGCGCCAAACGGCTGGCGTAATATGGTCGCGGAGCTGAGTCGTCAGCCGGATAATATGCTGCGTCGTATCGGAGGTTGCCTGGTGGTGGCCGGTGCGGTGATCGTAGTGACCCTTCTTTAGATTTTTTGTTCTGTCTTTTGCGGCTTTTTTGTTCGTTTTTGCCGGGTTATGCCGCTCTGTTTTTTATATAATTTAAAGAGTTAGCGCTGGTTTTTGTCAGTCTGCCTAACACAAGACGGCTTTATGAACAAAAAATGACTGCAAGAAATGTGATTCAATGCTAGAATCCATTTTTAACTAGCAATCAGACTTGGAAAGATGGGTAATAACGTAGTCGTTCTGGGCACCCAGTGGGGTGACGAAGGTAAAGGTAAAATCGTAGACCTTTTAACTGAAGATGCAAAATACGTGGTTCGCTACCAGGGCGGTCACAACGCAGGTCACACTCTGGTCATCGACGGTGAAAAAACCGTTCTTCACTTAATTCCATCAGGCATCCTTCGCGATAATGTTAAATGCATTATCGGTAACGGTGTTGTTCTTTCTCCAGATGCACTTCTGAAAGAAATGAAGCCTCTTGAAGAGCGCGGTATTCCAGTAACCGAGCGTCTTTTCATTTCTGAAGCTTGTCCGCTGATCCTGCCATACCACATTGCTCTGGACCAGGCGCGTGAAATCGCACGTGGTAAGAAAGCAATCGGCACTACTGGTCGTGGTATCGGTCCTGCATACGAAGACAAAGTTGCACGTCGCGGTCTGCGCGTTGGCGACCTGTTCGATAAAGAAGCGTTTGCAGAGAAGCTGAAAGAAGTAATGGAATTCCATAACTTCCAGCTGGTGAACTACTACAAAGCTGAAGCTGTAAGCTACGAAGAAGTACTTGAGCAGGCGATGGGCTACGCTGATCTGCTGACCTCTATGGTTATCGACGTGACTGACGAGCTGGATGCAGCACGCAAGCGCGGCGACAAGATCATGTTCGAAGGTGCACAGGGCACTCTGCTGGATATCGACCACGGTACTTACCCATACGTAACTTCTTCTAACACCACCGCTGGTGGCGTTGCTGCGGGTTCTGGTTTCGGTCCTCGTCACATTGGTTACATCCTGGGTATCGCGAAAGCATACTGCACCCGCGTAGGCGCTGGTCCTTTCCCTACTGAACTGTACGACGGTCAGGACAAGCAGGATCCTGTTGGTAAGCACCTGGGCGAAGTTGGCCACGAGTTTGGCGCGACCACTGGTCGTCTGCGCCGTACTGGCTGGTTTGATGCAGTGGCAATGCGCCGCGCAATCCAGATCAACTCAATCACTGGTTTCTGTCTGACTAAACTGGACGTACTGGACGGTCTTAAAGAGCTTAAGATCTGTACTGGCTACCAGATGGACGACGGCAGCGTAATGGAAGTTTCTCCAATGGCTGCAGATGAGTTCGAAAAAGCGACTCCAATCTACGAAACCATGCCAGGCTGGACTGAGAACACCTTTGGTGCGAAATCTCTGGAAGATCTGCCTCAGGCTGCGCTGAACTACATCAAGCGCATCGAAGAGCTGACTGGTGTACCGGTAGACATCATTTCTACTGGCCCGGACCGTGTTGAGACCATCATCAAGGTTCACCCATTCGAAGCTTAATTGCCTGACAGCATTGAGAATTTTAAAACCGGCTTATACAGCCGGTTTTTTTATGTCTGAAAGTTGGTTATTCTTTATACATCGATGGCAAATTGTTGCCACACAGCGGCAATTGATGGCTAAAGAATTAGCAGCGGTTGCCGATAAGAAAGCACGGTATGAGTAAAGAGTGCGACTATGAAACTACGAGCCGTTGCGGCTTCGTTGGTATTGGCGCTCTGTTCCCGTGTCAGTTTGGTGCAGGCTGATGAGGGGATAGGAGAGCCGGTACCCGTATACAGCGAAGCCGAACTGATCAAACTGATTGAAGACAACAAGCACCTGGAAAGAGTCAAAGCCGACGGATGTCAGCTGGTGGAGGATATTGTGGCCCGTGCCACAAGGATCAGTCTGCCCGCCTATGAGTTTCTCTATGGCGACATGCTGGCCTGGGGCGTGTGCGTGGACCGTGACGTAGAGCTGGGGCTTTACTATATCGAGAACGCCGCTCATCAGGGTATGCCGGCTGCGCTTGAGCAGCTGGGGCGGTATTACTCGCGGGGTACTTTTGTCCAGCAGGACAAAGAGCGGGCGATCCCTTACCTGCGGGAAGCTGCTGCTATGGGTAACCTTAGTGCCCGAATCCAGTTGGCCGAGCTGCTGCTGCGTGATTATGGCAGCCCTCTCGACTATGAAGATGCGTACCGGTGGCTGTATAACTCCATCACACCGGATGCGCGCCAGCACAAACGGATTGCAATGCTCAGGCAGGGTCTGGAGCAGCGGATGCCGGAGAATATTATCGCCCGCGCCAAACGGCGAAATACTTTCTGGTAACCTTTTTCATAGTCGCACTAAAACGCCCCTTTACGGGGCGTTTTGTCTTTTATCGGGACCAGAGATACCACAAAGAGTGAATCAGGATGAGTACTGGGGGCGACAAATCGTGGCCGTTACCGGCCTAAAAGTGTCGCTAACTGACAGATTTAGATATACTTACACTATATCCTTTCCTTAGCAGGTCATGCTTATGTCTGAACGCAGCCACTCTGATCCTTTTGCGGATCGCGAAGCCGAAAACTATTCCAACCCGATTCCGAGCCGCGAGTTTATCCTCGACTACCTCACCAAAGCCAATGTGCCGATGAACCGTAACGACCTGTTTGAAGCCCTTGAGCTGTCGGGTGAAGAGCAGTACGAAGGCCTGCGCCGCAGGCTGCGCGCAATGGAGCGTGATGGCCAGCTGGTGTTTACCCGTAAGCAGTGTTACGCCCTGCCTGAAAAGCTTGAGCTGGTTAAAGGCTATGTAATTGGTCACAAAGATGGTCATGGCTGGGTGCGTCCGGAAGGAAGCACAGGTAAGGAAGGGGATATCGTCCTGCCACACCATCAGATGCGCAATATCATCCATGGTGACTATGTGCTGGTTCAGCCGACAGACAACAGCAAGCGTGGCCGTACAGAGGGGCGTTTGGTACGGGTTCTGGAAGAGCGGAATACTCAGATCGTCGGCCGTTTTTTCCTGGAATACGGTTACTCTTACGTGGTGCCGGATGACTCGCGTATCAGTCATGACATCCTGATCCCGAATGAACACAAAGCCGGTGCCCGTATGGGTAATGTGGTAGTGATTGAGATCACCGACCGTGGTACCCGTTCACGTGGTATGGCCGGTAAAGTGGTGGAAGTGCTGGGTGAAAATATGGCACCGGGCATGGAAACCCAGATTGCTATCCGAACCCACCAGATCCCGAACGAGTGGCCGGAAGAGGTCGAAAAGCAGATCGAAGGACTGGGCGAAGAGGTACCGGAAAAAGCCAAGCAGGGCCGTGTTGATCTGCGTGATCTGCCGCTGGTCACCATCGATGGTGAAGACGCGCGCGACTTTGATGACGCCGTTTTCTGTGAGAAGAAAAAGAGCGGCGGCTGGCGCCTGTGGGTCGCTATCGCCGACGTGAGCCATTATGTTCGCCCGGACACCGCACTGGATAAAGAAGCAATCAACCGGGGTAACTCGGTCTACTTCCCGTCTCAGGTGGTGCCTATGCTGCCGGAAGTGCTCTCTAATGGCCTGTGTTCGCTCAACCCTCAGGTTGACCGCCTGTGTATGGTGTGTGAGATGACCATCTCCGCCACCGGTAAGCTTTCAGGCTATAAACACTATGAAGCTGTAATGAACTCGCATGCCCGCCTGACTTACACCAAAGTTGGTGAAATTCTGGATGGCAACGAAGAGCTGCGCGAACGTTACTCTGAACTGGTTCCGCACCTGGAAGAGCTGCACAAGATGTACAAGGTACTCAAACAGGCACGTGATGACCGCGGTGCGATCGAGTTTGAGACCGTAGAGACCAAGTTTATCTTTAACGCCGAGCGTAAGATTGACCGCATTGAACCGGTTATCCGCAATGACGCCCATAAGATCATCGAAGAGTGTATGATCATGGCTAATATCGCTTCGGCGTCGCTGGTTGAAAAACTGAAAGAGCCGGCGCTGTACCGGGTGCACGAGTCTCCGGGTGAAGAGCGTCTTCAGGGCTTCCGCGAGTTCCTCGGTGAGCTGGGCCTGAATCTGGCGGGTGGCCTTGAGCCGTCACCAACCGATTACGCTAACCTGGTGAAGCAAATTGGCGAGCGTCAGGATAAAGAGCTCATTCAGACCATGCTGCTGCGCTCAATGAAGCAGGCGGTGTACAACGCTGATAATGCTGGTCACTTTGGTCTGGCACTCAAGCGTTATGCTCACTTTACCTCACCAATCCGTCGTTATCCGGATCTGCTGCTGCACCGTGCGATTAAGTACCTTATCGCCAAGCAGGAAGGGCGCAACCAGGACCGCTGGACGCCGACCGGGGGCTACCATTACTCGTTTGACGATATGGACTTCTACGGTGAACAGTGCTCGATGACAGAGCGCCGCGCTGATGACGCGACCCGCGAAGTATCAGACTGGCTGAAGTGTGAGTACATGCAGGATCACGTTGGTGAAGAGATGGAAGGGGTGATTGCCAATGTCACCGGCTTTGGCTTCTTTGTTCGCCTGAGCGAGCTGCATATCGACGGCCTGGTGCATATCTCTAACCTGGACAACGACTATTATCAGTTTGACCCTATTGGTCAGCGACTTATCGGCGAGAGCTTCGGTGCTATCTACCGTCTTGGTGATGCGGTCAAAGTAAAAGTCCTGTCGGTTAACCTCAATGATCGACAAATTGACTTTGAATTGGTCGAAACAAGCCGTAAGCTACGCGGCAAAGGAAAAACCGCCAAGAAGCGTGCTGCTCAGGCAGAGAAGAAAGCCGCCACCAAGAAAAAAGCGGCGGTAAAAGCCCGCAAACCGGGAGCGAAAGCCAAAGCGCTGGTCGAGCCGACCAAACGCCCGGATGGCAGCGAGGACGAAGCGAAAAAGCCCCGCAAGAAGACCAAAGCGGAAAAAGCACGCAAGAAAAAATCGCGCAGCAGTAAGAAAAAGCGCGCCCAAAAGTAACCGGAATAAGTAATGAGTAACGAATTTCTCTACGGCATCCACGCCGTAAAAGCGGTTCTGGAAAGAGAGCCAGAGCGCTTTATCGAAGCCTTTGTACTGAAAGGCCGTCAGGATGATCGTCTGATGCCGATCCTGAACGAACTGCAGATGATCGGTGTTTCTATCCAGCAGATGGGACGTAAAGCGCTGGATGACAAAGCACACGGCGCTAACCACCAGGGTATTATCGCCCGGGTGAAACCGGCCCGTCAGCTGAACGAAAACGACCTGGACGCGATCCTGGCTCAGCACGAAGCGCCGCTGCTGCTGGTGCTCGATGGTGTGACTGACCCGCATAACCTGGGCGCCTGCCTGCGTAACGCAGACGCAGCCGGTGTAGCTGCAGTTATCGTACCTAAAGACAAGTCAGCGCCGATGAACGCGACTGTCAGCAAAGTTGCCTGCGGCGCAGCAGAAACCGTGCCTCTGGTACGCGTGACCAACCTGGCCCGCACCATGCGTGCGCTTCAGGAGCAGGGAGTATGGTTTGTCGGTACAGCCGGCGAAGCAACCCACGATATCTACGCGGCCAAACTGACCGGTCCACTGGCTATCGTGATGGGCGCAGAAGGCGACGGCATGCGCCGTCTGACCCGCGAAACCTGTGATGACCTGATCAAAATCCCGATGGCAGGCAGCGTATCAAGCCTGAACGTTTCTGTGGCGTCGGGGATTTGTTTGTTTGAGGCGGTAAGACAGAGATTAGGCGCTGGGCTTTAGGCCCTGGGCTCTGGGTATCGGAAGCGCTGGCTGTGAGGCTGGCGCTTTTTTTTATTGGTTCTGTGGTTCTATGGTTCTATGGTGTGACCACAGGATCACAGGATCACAGGACCACAGGACCACAGGACCACAGCCCCGCTTTTCCCCAAAAAAATATCCTTGCTCCATCCGCCGTTTTTCTGTACTATTCGTCGTCCTTAATTCCCGGTCAATTATCTTTAGTTCCTTGCTTCCTCTGGACGACCGGGCCAACTGTGGAAGCTGAATAATCCGTAAGGAGCAACCAATGCGTCATTACGAAATCGTATTCATGGTGCACCCTGATCAAAGCGAGCAAGTTGCTGGCATGATCGAGCGTTACACTGGTTCAATCACTGAAGCTGGCGGTAAAGTACACCGTCTGGAAGACTGGGGCCGTCGTCAACTGGCTTACCCAATCAACAAGCTTCACAAAGCTCACTACGTTCTGATGAACGTTGAAGCTGACCAGCCTGTAATCGACGAACTGGAAACTGCTTTCCGTTTCAACGATGCAGTACTGCGTAACATGATCATGCGTACTAAAGCTGCTATCACTGAGCCTTCTATCATGCTGAAGCAGAAAGAAGAACGCGCAGAGCGTGCTCCTCGTCGTGAAGAGCGCAGCGAAGCTAAACCAGAAGCAGCTGCTGAGTAATTAATGATATGACCAATCGAATGGAGCTGAGTGGCACTGTCGCGAAAGCCCCGATTCGAAGCCAGAGCCCTGCGGGCGTGCCTCATTGCCGATTTTGGCTGGAGCATCGTTCTACCATGGCCGAGGCAGGTTTCCCAAGACAGGTTTATTGCCGCATGCCGGTGGTAGTCAGCGGGGAACAGGTTCAGACATTGACTCAACAACTCGTTATAGGCAGCAACATTCAGGTAAGAGGCTTTGTCACTTACCACACCAGCCAGAATGGCACCGGTAAACTAGTGTTGCATGCCGACAACATAATACATATTTAAGATCAGGAGATAGCCCATGGCTCGTTTCTTCCGTCGTCGTAAATTCTGCCGTTTCACTGCAGAAGGCGTACAAGAGATTGATTACAAAGACGTAGCAACTCTGAAAAACTACATCACTGAAGCTGGTAAAATCGTACCAAGCCGTATCACTGGTACCAGCGCTAAGTACCAGCGTCAGCTGGCTCGCGCGATCAAGCGTTCTCGCTACCTGGCTCTACTGCCTTACACTGACAAGCATCAGTAATCGGCACCGTTTATTAAGAAAGAGGATTAAGCAATGCAAGTTATTCTACTTGATAAAATCGGTAACCTGGGCGGTCTGGGCGACACAGTAAACGTTAAATCTGGTTACGCTCGTAACTTCCTTATCCCTCAGGGCAAGGCAGTAATGGCAACTAAAGCTAACGTTGAAATGTTCGAAGCACGTCGTGCTGAGCTGGAAGCTAAAGTTGCTGAGCAACTGTCTGCAGCACAGGCTCGCGCTGAGAAAGTTAACGCTCTGGAAGCAGTTGTACTTGCTTCTAAAGCTGGTGACGAAGGCAAACTGTTCGGTTCTATCGGTACTCGTGACATCGCTGACGCAATCACTGCGGCTGGCGTTGAAGTTGCTAAGAGCGAAGTTCGTCTTCCTGAAGGCGCTCTGCGTACAACTGGCGAGTTCGAAATCAGCATCCAGCTTCACTCTGAAGTATTTGCTGCTATCAACCTGCAGGTTGTTGCTGCTGAGTAATTCAGTATCAAGCGATTTTAAAACCGGCATCGAAAGATGCCGGTTTTTTTATGCCTGTAATTCAGCAAAAGTCAGGAGCCGGCTCAGAAAGCGTAGAGCAGGTTCACTGAGGTCACGCTGTCGGCATTGTTCTGTTCCTGAGGGTTAGGTACCCGGTCATGATAGGTGCGGTTGTAGTTGATCTTTAACCGGAGCGCCTCAGTGATGTTATTGGTAATACTGAAGTCGCTGTCCCAGCGGGCATTTGATTTACCGGCCACCACCGCGACATCAGCAGTTAACGCCAGGTTGTCGAGGATTTGCCATTTGGTGCTCATGTTGCCACGAAAGATCGCTTCATCGACATCATGGTTAAATATGATCTCGTCGTCTATCTCATCCGCATTGGGCTTCTGATGGCGGTAGCCCGGACCCAGCTCCAGCTCAAGAGTGAAGTTCTCTGTATGGGTGAACTGATAACCGACACCGGCTGAGAAAGTGTAATCCCGGAAATAAGCACTGTATTTGGAGTCGACGCCGTTAAAGTTGCCGTACAGATAGGTTTTGGGGCCTAACTTGTAGTCACTCTGCAGTTTGTAGGTGGACTGATTCTTGTCCTCTTCACCATCTTTGTTCAGCTTGTAGTATTTCCACTCACCGGTGCTCCGGTGTCGTCCCTCGGTATAGGTACCGGACAGGCGCCCGTTGATTGATTCATTGTCACTGTTACCGGTGTGGGCCTGATAGCCGAATTCGACTTCTGCCTGAAATGGGGATGGAAGCGGGGCAGGGGTATCTTCAGTTTCCGCGGCATGCAGTCCGGCACTGCTCAGCAGACATAGCGCTAGCCAGGAATTCTTTGACACTCAAAACCTCTTCTTCTCTGTTTGGAGGGCAAATTGTAGGTATGCCCGGTAAAGCCTGCGTCAGGCGGTTGTTAAATTGCGATCAACAGATTACAAACGCTTTATCCTGGTTATAATGGGCGGTCATTAACCGTATTCTGAGAAAACCATGGCAGACAATCGCAACCAAAAACCAGCGGACAGGCAAGTAGATGCTATCAAAGTTCCTCCACACTCACTAGAGGCTGAACAGTCGGTTATAGGTGGGTTGTTGCTGGACAACGAGCGCTGGGATTCGGTGGCTGAACGTGTTGTGGCCAAAGACTTCTACAGCCGACCTCACCGTCTGATTTTCGATGGGGTTCGCACTATTCTGGAAGAGAACAAGCCGCTCGACCTTATCACCCTGTCAGAATATCTTGAGCAGCGCGAGCAGCTCGATGATGTGGGTGGCTTTGCTTACCTGGCGGATCTTGCCAAAAATACCCCGAGTGCGGCCAACATTAACGCTTATGCCGATATCGTGGCAGAGCGCGCCCTGGTGCGCAGCCTGATTGGCGTGGCCAATGAAATTGCCGATGCGGGCTATGACCCGCAGGGGCGCAGCTCGGAGGACCTGCTGGACCTGGCTGAGAGTAAAGTTTTTGCCATCGCAGAAGAGCGAACCAACGAGAACGAAGGTCCACAGAACGTTGATAATATCCTGGAAAAGACCCTTGAGCGTATCGAACTGCTGTATAAAACCCCGCAGGACGGCGTGACCGGGGTATCGACCGGCTTCAATGACCTTAACAAGAAGACCGCGGGTCTGCAGGGTTCTGACCTGATCATCGTCGCGGCCCGTCCGTCGATGGGTAAAACCACCTTTGCCATGAACCTGTGTGAAAACGCCGCCATGGAGCAGGAAAAGCCGGTGCTTATCTTCTCGCTGGAGATGCCCGCAGAACAGATCATGATGCGTATGCTGGCATCGCTTTCCCGCGTCGACCAGACCAAAATCCGTACCGGCCAGCTCGACGACGAGGACTGGGCGCGTATCTCTTCTACCATGGGGATCCTCATGGAGAAGAAAAACATGTATATCGATGACAGCTCGGGCCTGACGCCGACCGAAGTGCGCTCCCGTGCCCGTCGTATTGCGAGGGATCACGGTGGCCTGAGCATGATCATGGTCGACTACCTTCAGCTGATGCGGGTTCCGGCGCTGTCGGATAACCGTACCCTGGAGATCGCTGAGATCTCGCGCTCCCTGAAAGCGCTGGCCAAAGAGCTGAACGTGCCGGTCGTGGCGCTGTCGCAGCTTAACCGCTCCCTGGAACAACGTGCCGACAAACGCCCGGTAAACTCGGATCTGCGTGAATCGGGCTCCATCGAGCAGGATGCCGACCTTATCATGTTCATCTACCGTGATGAGGTTTACAACCCGGACAGTTCACTGAAAGGTATCGCTGAAATCATTATCGGTAAGCAGCGTAACGGTCCTATCGGTTCGGTACGTCTGACCTTCCAGGGACAGTTCTCCCGCTTTGATAACTACGCAGGCCCTGCGTTTGATGAAGAATAGGAACGGCAGTGAGCTATAAAAAAGCGGCATGCGCGCACATTAATCTCAGCGCGCTGGAACACAACTTTGTTCAGCTTCACCGGCAGGCGCCGGAGAGCAAGCTGATGGCTGTGGTGAAGGCGAATGGTTATGGCCATGGCCTGCTGCCCATCGCCAAACATGCGACCGGCGCAGATGCGTTTGGTGTGGCCCGAATTGAAGAAGCGCTGCAGCTGCGCGCCGGCGGTATCGTAAAGCCGGTTCTGTTGCTTGAAGGCTTCTATTCACCGGACGATCTGCCGATCCTGGTGACCAACAATATTCAGACCGTGGTGCACTGCCACGAACAGCTTGAAGCGCTGGAACAGGCGGAGCTGGAAGGGCCGGTAAAAGTCTGGCTCAAAATCGATACCGGTATGCACCGCCTTGGCGTTCAGCCGGAAGAGACGCCACTGTTCATTGAGCGGCTGAAAAACTGCGCCAATGTGGCCAAACCGCTGCGCTATATCAGCCACTTTGGCTGTGCGGATGAGCTGGATAACCCGGTAACTGCAGAACAGATTGAGCTGTTCAGCGGCCTGACTCAGGGCTGCCAGGGCGAGCGTTCACTGGCTGCGTCAGCCGGGCTGCTGGCCTGGCAGGACAGCCATTTTGAGTGGGTTCGTCCGGGGATCATCATGTACGGGGTATCGCCGTTTGCCGATAAGAGTGGCCGCGAACTCGGCTATCAGCCGGTGATGACCCTGACCTCGCACCTGATTGCGGTGCGGGATGTGAAAAAAGGCGACAGCGTCGGTTACGGTGGGATCTGGCGCAGCGAACGGGATACCAAAGTCGGTGTGATTGCGATTGGTTATGGTGACGGTTATCCGCGTACCGCACCAAATGGCACCCCGGTACTGGTTAACGGTCGCCGGGTACCGATAGCCGGCCGCGTATCTATGGACATGCTGACAGTGGACCTCGGCCCGGATGCCAAAGACAAAGTGGGTGATGATGTGGAGCTGTGGGGCGAGGCCCTGCCGGCAGAAGAAGTGGCGGCTCATATCGGCACCATTGCCTATGAACTGGTGACCAAACTGACCGGAAGGGTAGAGCTCAGCTACAGTGAATAAATGGATACGAAGAGCCGGTTGTACTTCGCTGGTACTGACACTGTTCAGTGCCCTGCCGGCTCAGGCGTCAAGGAATGACTGGACCACCTGGTTTGAAGGCACAACAGCGGTACCGTTTGTGTTTTCGACCGAGACTTTTGGCCCGACTATCGGTGTCGCCGGGCTGATGAAAGGCGTGATCCAGCCCAATGCCGGACTGGTCGCTTCCGGGCTGGTGTCCGAAAAAGGCACCGGGATCTCCTACATTAACTACAATAACTTTATGCTGGGTGAGCGCTGGCTGCTCGGGGCGGATGCTTATATGGGCAGACACGCCGGGTTTCAGTACTATGTTGGCGATGCCGGTGACAATGCCTCTGATTATTCCCAAAGCGTAAAGACCGATGCGGATGAAGATCGCTACCGTTTTACTGCCCGGTATATTCTTCCGTGGGGAGCGGCGCAGGGCAGTGGCGCCCTTGGCGCACTGAATCCACGCCGTCAGATTGACGGCAGCTCACCACTCGACAGCGGTGTTTCTTCCCTGTTTTTTGAGCCCTTCTATCACTACCGTAAACTTGATGTCCCTGAAGCGAAAGATATTCCCGAGTCCACCTGGGGAGCCAGGCTGGGTTTTGAGTGGGATAACCGCAATGATGTCCGTAACCCGTCTCAGGGCTCCAAAATCAATCTGGATGTTACTTACTCTCCGGCAAACAGCGATGGCACCCAGTGGGTAATGGTGGAGACCGATGCCAGCCATTATCTGGACCTTGGGGCGTGGGAAGGCGTGTTCAGTGATCAGACACTGGCACTGGATCTCTATGTGGCCGATACGCCGACCTGGGACTACTGTAACAGCGATGGCTGTCAGCGCCCGCCGGAATACGCCGGTGTGACGCTTGGTGGCCTGTATCGCCTGCGTGGTTATACCGGCGGGCGTTATCACGGCCGTTCGGCTATGCACTACAGTGCTGAGTACCGGGTGATGCCGGAGTGGCAGCCTTTGGGCAACTGGCCGGTGTTTAACTGGTTTGATGTACCCTGGTGGCAGTGGGTCGCTTTTGCCGACGTTGGCCGTGTAGCTGATGAGTTCAACCTGAAAACCCTCCACACGGACATGCAGTGGAACCTTGGCGGTGGTGTCCGCTTCCAGGTGGAAGGCATTGTGGTGCGCGCCGAAATGGCCGTGGGCAGGGAGGAAGGGTTGTTCCAGGTGATGGTGAATCAGCCCTTCTGATTATTTGTTTTATTCCCCATGCAGGGTGGCAATCACTCTGCGTGCACCACCATGGTCGCGGTGCTCTCCCAGATAAATCCCCTGCCACATCCCAAGCGCCATTCTCCCATTGGTGACCGGAATCGTTATGCTGCAGCCGAGTGTCGAGGCTTTGATATGGGCAGGCATATCATCATCTCCTTCATAGGTGTGCCTGTAGTAAGGCGCACGTTCCGGTACCGATTTATTAAAGTGCGCTTCCATATCCTGGCGCACGGTCGGATCGGCATTTTCATTGATGGTTAAACTGGCGGAAGTGTGCTGAATAAACAGATGTAATAATCCGGTTGATACACTATTCAGCTGCGGAATTTGTTGTTCAATTTCATCAGTGATAAGGTGAAACCCGCGGGATCGCGGACGTAATGTCAGGGTATGCTGTGACCACATAGTTTTGTTCTCTGTTGCGGAAATTGTCAATTATAATAGTGTAATTGCGTAACCTTTGTGGCGCTGCCAGGGAGTTACATTATCGTGATGTATCTCAATGTCGCCGCAGGGGCATTACGACATAATCCAGATTCTGAAATATTATTACAACAGCCCTGTTCTGGGGGCCTGTTTTGCGGAGTGTAAAACGGGAAGGGCAGGGTTCAGGCAGTTGCCAACTTTTTTGCTTAAACTGGAATTCAACCGGCGACGGAAGTCGCTGCTGAATACACCAAAGGATTATTGGAATAATCACCATGTTAAAAAATATCAACCCAACGCAAACACCAGCGTGGAAAGCGCTGACCGCTCACTTTGAATCTGCGCAGGATATGGACCTGAAAGCGCTGTTCGCAGACAACCCGGAGCGCTTTAAGCAGTTCTCTGCTCAGTTCGGTTCAGACATTCTGGTCGACTACTCAAAGAACCTGATCGACCAGGACACCATGAAGCACCTGTTCGCTCTGGCAAAAGACACTGAACTGAAAGCGGCTATCGACGCTATGTTCGGCGGTGAAGCGATCAACCAGACTGAAGGCCGTGCTGTTCTGCATACTGCACTGCGTAACCGCAGCAACACCCCGGTAATGGTTGGCGGTGAAGACGTTATGCCAGCAGTAAACGCTGTACTGGAGAAAATGAAAGGCTTCACTGAGCGCGTGATTTCTGGTGAGTGGAAAGGCTACACAGGCAAAGCGATCACTGATGTGGTAAACATCGGTATCGGCGGTTCTGACCTGGGTCCTTACATGGTGACCGAAGCTCTGGCAGCATACAAAAACCACCTGAACCTGCACTTCGTTTCTAACGTTGATGGTACTCACGTGGTTGAGACGCTGAAGAAAGTGAACCCGGAAACGACTCTGTTCCTGATCGCGTCCAAGACGTTCACCACTCAGGAAACCATGACCAATGCTCACACTGCGCGTGACTGGTTCCTGGAAGCTGCAGGCGATCAGGCGCACGTAGCCAAGCATTTCGCGGCTCTGTCTACCAACGCGAAATCCGTATCTGAGTTCGGTATCGACACTGACAACATGTTTGAGTTCTGGGACTGGGTTGGCGGCCGTTACTCTCTGTGGTCTGCAATCGGCCTGTCTATCGCTCTTGCAGTAGGTTACGACAATTTTGTTGAACTGCTGGCGGGCGCGCACGAGATGGACAAGCACTTCGCAGAAACGCCATTTGAAGATAACCTGCCGGTGATCCTGGCGCTGATCGGTATCTGGTACAACAACTTCCACGGTGCAGAATCAGAAGCTATCCTGCCATACGACCAGTACCTGCACCGCTTTGCGGCGTACTTCCAGCAGGGCAACATGGAGTCTAACGGTAAGTACGTTGACCGTAACGGCGAAGCTGTGGATTACCAGACTGGCCCAATCATCTGGGGTGAACCTGGCACTAACGGTCAGCACGCGTTCTACCAGCTGATCCACCAGGGCACTAAACTGATCCCATGTGACTTTATCGCACCTGCGCTGAGCCACAACCCGGCGGGCGACCACCATCAGAAACTGATGTCTAACTTCTTTGCACAGACTGAAGCACTGGCATTTGGTAAGTCTGAAGAGACAGTACGCGCTGAGTTTGCCAAAGCAGGCAAGAGCGAAGAAGAGATCGCGTCTCTGGTTTCTTTCAAAGTATTTGAAGGTAACCGTCCGACCAACTCCATTTTGGTTAAGCAGATCACCCCGCGCACTCTGGGTAACCTGATCGCGATGTACGAGCACAAGATCTTCGTACAGGGCATCATCTGGAACATCTTCAGCTTCGACCAGTGGGGCGTAGAGCTTGGTAAGCAGCTGGCTAACCAGATCCTGCCAGAGCTGGCAGACGGTTCTGAAGTGACCTCTCACGACAGCTCAACCAATGGTCTGATCAACGCATTCAAGGCGTTCAAAGCTTAAGACCCGCTCAGAAATAACAAAGGCCAGCATTCGCTGGCCTTTTTGCTTTTCTGAGGGCACTAAAAAAGCTGGTAACTTACATCACCAGCTTTTCTTCTTTTTCCCGAATCTCGAACCTCGAACCAGCTCTTATTCGAAACAAATTTCGATAAATGCATTACCCCATTCAGAGCTGAATGGCATGATAATGATCGCGCCTTCACACTTGTGACGAATGGTGTGGCCTTTACCGGATACCACTATAGGGGTTGCCATATCGAAGTCAAAGCCGCTTTCTGCCAGGATACGTTTGGCACCACCAGTTACCATGTTGGTGATCTCACCCACCATATCGGTCACTTCTTCGTTCAGGCCGTTTGGACGTTCACCCAGCATGTTCTGCATGATCTCCAGAGCCAGACCTTCATCAAAGGTGATCGACATTGAGCCCCTGGTCTGGCTGCCCACCATACCAATCAGGCCGGAGACATCGCCGCGGGCGATTTCGTCTTTTTTAATTCGTGGCTTCTGGGGTTTGAGATCCAAAGAGGCCATGGTTTTCAGCACATTCATCAGAGAGGCTAAAAACGGGTTTACAAACTCAGCGCGCATATCGTTCTTACTTTCTAGTTATTGGTCTCTTCAGAGAAACAGGCCTGGCAAGTTCCATGGGTTTCAATCACATGGTTAGTAAGATGAAAGCCCAGTTTCTCTGCATTTTTCGCTAGTAATGCTACCAAAGCTTCATCCTGCAATTCGGTCACATCCCCACATTTATCACAAATTATCAGATGCGAAAAATGTTCATGATCGCCACAGGAGCAACAGGATATAAAGCTGTTCGTTGACTCTACACGGTGGATAAAGCCTTGTTCAAGAAGAAAATCCAAAGCCCGGTATACAGTGGGTGGTTTCGCCTGAGGTTCGGTTTGTTTCAGCCGGTCCAGCAGCTCATACGCTGTTGAGGCACACTTGCTTTCACAAATCAGCTCAAATACCCGCTTTCTTTGTGGTGTCATACGAACACCACGGCTTTGGCAAATTTCCTCTGCCCGTTTAATCAACGACTGCTTCAAGTTGCTCACCTTTTGGTGCACATGACTAATAATATACCATTAAAGCTGTCAATTCGGCAGCTATGGTCAATTTTTTCCCTACCGTATGCAAATTCCGTTACCGAATCAACATGAAGTCACCATTATTGCCGATGTTCGGGTAAGCCAGGGCTGAACATCTTCGTCTGCACGTGTATAATCCTGCCTCTTCATACCGATCGGCCCGATGGAAGCTGGCCATCCTTTAGTTAAGATGAAATGAGGTTTACCGTGTCGAATCCGGAACAAAACAATTTTCCTATGCAGCGCCTGTCTGTGGCTCCCATGCTCGACTGGACTCATTTCTAAGTGGTAAAAGGCTTTGTGGTGATGAAGGGGGACTATAGGGGGACTGTGGTGCCTTTTTTCAGTCTCCCTTGTTTATGAGGTTATGCCACAGAATGTACGCTTTTGTTTACTTTTTAATTGCCGTGAGTGGCTCTGAATTATATAATCATATTAAACCTCATGCTGAGTAAGATCTCGAACAAGAGAGAAAGCACTCAGCTTTTACGTCATCCTCGAAAGAGTGTGACGCTCCATTTACTCCACTGTTAAGCGGGGTTGATATTATGAGAACTAACAAAGAAATCGTTAAACAATTGGTTGAGATCGGTGATGGTGTGAAAGGTCATCGAGTCCGTGGTAACACGAGAGCTGAAACCAGAGAAAACATAAGAAGAGTTTTTGCCAATGCCAGGAAACGTTCAGAGGCGGGAAATATCATGGGCTGAAGTCCATGAGCTTTTTGTTGACATCAGTCAGGAATTTGGCTTTGAAGCCGAAGATTATGCAGGAGATGTTGCTGATTTGATCGAGCTCTGGGAAGAGCAAGGCTTTGTAGAGATTTATCAGCAAGATGAAGACAGGCAGTATGGTCGCGCAAAGGACTCATCTCAAGCACCAGGTGCAGTACCTTGGTATCTCAATTTGTTTCATGTGCGCTTAGTTGATGGAAAAAACGATCCACTAGTTGTATTGTTTTTTGAGGAGCGTGAAGAAGACGGCAAGGCTGTTACAGTAGCTTCGCTACGATTTATTCTTGATCATGATAATATGTTTGGGGCTCAAGGAACTGGGCAGAAGTTTAACAAAGAATTCATGTCCGGCTTGAGACGACGAGTAGATGCTTTCGTGCAGCAAGGACACAAGTAATACTTGTTTATAGTGAAAGGGAGCCTAAGCTCCCTTTTTTAGATCCTTTGTCCAGACCAAACAACCTCACCAATGATCTCAAAGTCTTCACTTTCAATATCTTTCTTATCCAAAGCCCAAGGCTCATAAGCTGGGTTGTCGCTCACTACCTTGATGCCATCTGGCAGGAACTGCAGGCGCTTAACCATTAAGCGTCCATCATACCTAAACACATAGATCCCGTCCGTCGAAAAACCATCAACTCTGTTTACCATTACAATGCTTTGATTTTTCAAAGTAGGGCTCATGCTGTCACCACGTACGGGCATAAGGAAAATGTTGTTGGGGTTGAAGCCCAGCTCATTACGAATGAACTGCTCGCTGAATACCATTGCGTGCGATTCTTCCTCTTTCTCCACTAAAGCACCATGCCCCGCACTTACCTCAACATCATAGAATTTCAGCTCAATATACCCGCGAGGCACCAGTGCGCCATTCTGTGATATATGTCTCGCTTTTATAAAGATGTCTTCTGGAATTTTTTCACGCTTCTTCCAGGTTTGAATGGTTGATGGTGAAACGCCAAGAGCCTTTGCCAAATCTGTGTTCTTCGCTGTATTGGTTAGCTGTTTCAGCTCATCAATTTGTTCACTAATGGTGGTCATAGCTGGTTCCTTTGTGGGTCGTTGTGGGTCAAAGGTGTTGCAAGTCACTAAAAGTGGTTCTATATTGGTTCGCGAAGTAATTGAACCACATTTGAACCTCTTTGAGTTGTCCAGAATTGCACAGGTGACCCATGAATACAACATTTGCACTATTAGCACGTTTTGAAAGTCCCACTATTGAGCTAAAAGCTGTTTGTCAGGAGTTTTTTGGTATCACACCGAAAACGGCTGAGCAGAAAGTTAAAGCGTGTGATTTCCCTGTTCCTACCTTCAAGCTACGCGAATCTGAGCGTAGTCCGTCCCTGATCAAGGTTGAAGACCTTGCCGCGTATATCGACAAACGTCATGCAGCAGCTAAAGCCGAATGGCTTTCAGTTAATGCCTGAGGTAGCTCGAATGAGTTTTCTTGACCCTATCCATAAACCTTGCCCGGATATGGCGGGCACGGTGAACCCCAACCCTGAGCTAACCCAAAAATCCCTTGAGTGGGTATCGCGCTTATTGTCTGACGTTCGCCGTCAGAAGAAGCCAGCCCGCAAATCCCATATTCCTGCCCGTTTCCGCCAGAGGGGGAACACATGAGCCGTAACTCGAAGTATGAAGCCAGGCTTAAAGAGCAGGGCTTGGAGAAAGTCACGCTGTGGATACCTGCTGACCGCAAAGCAGAGTTCAAGCTGCTGGCGCAGGCCTGCTGTGATTATCGTCACCTGAGCTTCAATTCGCTACGCGATACCCAAAGCGGCAAGTATGTCTCTTTGGAGCGTTTATAACCTCAGTCACTGGTGACTCATGAAAACCTACACCAAACCTACCAATAACCCGCTGACCAAGCTCCCGGACGCCCTGCGTCAGGAGCTGGCCACGTTCGTTGTGAAAAATCAGGCCACAGCGCCGGCACTGGCTATGGTGTCCGGTTCCCGCTCTGGTGGTCAAGCGCCACGCGAGCGGGTGTTTGCGTTTGCTGCGCAGGTTGCCAATCAGTTCAAACTGCCGGGCGATATTAAAAACTATCTGGATAAAGCCTCTGCAGTCCGTCTGCGTAAGTATGGCTTTAAGCGGGCACTGGCCTTTATCGAGTCCCGCGCCCCGGCTGCGTTCTCTGCGTTGTCGGTACTGCCAGAGCCGTGGTGGAAAGTTGATAACGAGTTCAAGCGCGCACGTCTTGCCACGGAATTGGCAGGGCGCGCCCGCATGCACTTGGAAAACGCTACCAGTGAGCGCTACGGCAGCGGCCTTTCTGTCAAAGATACGCTGTTGATGATTGATCAGCATGTTGGTTCCGGCCTCTGGATGCCGCATTTAGTGCCGGATGGCAAAGTCGGTTCAGATGATGATCTGTGTTACTCGATGCTGGTGCGCCTGATGGATGAGTCGGTGTGGAAAAAAGCCATTGAGAAACAGGTTGCGGCAGCGTTTGAGAATGCCCGCCGCGCTGTAGGCATGGTATCGCCCCACGTTTCCCCTTATGCGTCATTTTCTGCCTGTGAGTGGCTCAAAATCCGCCAAGACCGTCAGCGTGAGTGGTTAGAGCTTATGGCGATTGAGTCCGAAAAGGGCGATGTGCTGGATATGGGTGACGTGTACAAAAGTTCTGTCGCTAACCCGGAGAACCGCCGCCATGAGTTGATGACCCGCATTGCAGGCTGTCAGGAATACGCCGATTCAAACAACCATGTCGCGGTGTTCGTCACCATGACCGCTCCGGGCAAATACCACCGCCTGAAAATGCGCGGTAAGTATTGGGTGGAAAATCCGCACTGGAACGGCGCAGCCCCGCAACATGCGCACCAGTGGCTGTCACTGTCTTGGCAGCGCTTTCGGGCGGCAGCAGACCGCGCTGAATTGACTTACTACGGCATGCGGGTAGTGGAGCCACACACGGACGGCACCCCGCACTGGCATGGCGTGTTTTTCCTGCCGCTTGAGCATGTGGGCGCGTTTATCTCGCTCCTGCAGCACTACCAGTGGCAGCGTGACCAAGACGAGCTATACACCGAAGACGGACAGTCAAACGCCAAAGCGATGAAAGCGCGGGTAAGCGTGGACGTTATTGACCGGGATAAAGGCGATGCCGTTTCTTATATCGCCAAGTACATTTCCAAAAACGTGGACGGGTTCGGTCTGGACGGTTTGTCTGACCTCAATGCCAAGCAGGTGAAGTTACAAGAAACCATTGCCAACGTTACAGCATGGTCACGTACCTTTGGCTTTCGCCAGTTCCAGTTTCAGAAAACTCCGAGCGTGACCGTCTGGCGTGAGCTGCGCCGTATTGCTGACGAGCAGGAGTTTTGTCAGTTCGAGAAAGCGCGCCGGGCGGCTGACAGCGGCTTTTTCTCTGCCTACTTCGATTACATGGGCGGTCACCGCCTGCCGCAGGCTCTGCGCCCAATCAAACCCTATGTGGAGCTATCCGAAAACAAGTACGGCGAGACGGTCACCAAAACTGTCGGTTTGCAGGGTAGTGGCCTGACCGTGATCACCCGTGATATCGAATGGAAACTCATCAAAAAGCCGTCCGGCTTGCCGGAGGCTTCTCAAGCAGGCGGGAGCCTGCGCCCTTGGACTAGTGGCAATAACTGTACGCAAGCAGTGAAGCCAACCAGACAGCAACAACTTATCTCGAACTTCTTCCTCCACATGGAGTTAGACCGGGACCACATTGAATTTTTCAACACCGGAGGACACCCAGACCATGACTGCGAAGCAACAAGCCGAACAGCACACCCAGACCCTAATCAATGCGGGTCAGGATTTTTCCCAGAGCCTGATGGGCAAAGCATTCAAACCACTTATTCAGTCCCTGATTGGCTATGTCAAAGCCACCAACCAGCGACTGGCCGAACTGGAGACCAAATAAATGGATAACATTAACGATATTTTGGGGTATGTCGCCTGCCATACCTGCATGACCCCCAAAGCGATTAAGCAGTGCAAGGGCAAGCGCTCAAACTTTGTGATGGGTAACTGTGAGTGCGGCGCTGACCAGCGTTGTGGCAAGGCCGCGCAGGCCGAACTGAAAGCGTTTAAACCGCTTGAGCAGGTGCAGGCTGAGCTTGATGCCCTGAGTAACCCCAAAGCTGAACCACAACCGGAACCACAAATGGTGGTATCGGAGCCTGTAGCAGAGCTGGTGGAACCAGAGCCAACCATCACCGAACCCAAAACAGAGCCGAAACCAGTGGCACCGGAACCGAAACCGGAACCAAAAACTGACGGTATCAGTACCGCTTCCTGTGTTGGTCTTGGCGCAATCGCCGGGCTGATTTTCGGCGGCATCATCAAAACCATGAGGGCAGTAGCATGAGTGAAGTATTGGAAGAAAACCAAATTGACGTGGAAGAGCTGACCGAAGCGCACAGCAGCGAAGAAGAAAAGGCGTTTCTCAGTGAGTTTGAGGGGGATGAGCCGGATTTTGACCCCACAGCCGTGAGTGAGCAGAGCCAGGCACAAAAGCTGGCACTGGCAGCGGGTGAGCAGAGTGCCATGGCGGTGCTGATGATGACCGAGCAGGGCATCAAACAGTTTGGTCATTCTAAGTTTGCCTTTGACCCGGACAAGGCCGAGAACTTTGCCAAGTCTGCTGCGCCCCTGCTGGTCAAATACGGCGGTGAAATGCCGCCGTGGCTGGCAGCTTACAAGGAAGAACTGGCGTTTGTCATGGCTGCGGGGGCGCTGACCTTTGGCTCTGTGCAGCAGGTGCGCCAGCTCAAGGCCGAAGATGCCGCCGTGGAAGCGGCCAAGGAAGTGGCTCAGGAGGACAACACCGATGCAGCCCATCAACAACAATAACAAGCTCGATAACTTCCACGCCTATGTGGTGGGCATGTCCGGTTCGGGCAAGTCCTCACTTGCCAAAAAGAAACTCATCAGGGAGACGGATCAGGTCGCCATTTATGACCCGAAACGTGAGTATGACGGCAAGCTCAGGGGCCGGGCAATCCGGGTGTATGGCAGCCTGCGCGAGTTTGCCCGCGCCATGATGGCCGGGCGCAAGACCACACAGGGCTTTAAAATCGCCTATCGCCCGGATGAGCCAAGCCCCGCAGACTTTGACCGCTTCTGCCGGGTTATCTGGAGCATGGGCAACGGTAAGCATCAAAAGCCGCTCAAAGTGGTGTGTGAAGAGGTCGCGGAGAACTCGACCAGTGCCGGTAAAGCTACCGGCTATCATGGCAAGCTGCTGCGTCTGGGGCGCTCCTACGGTATCCACACCATTAACCTGTTTCAGCGTGGTCAGGAGGTATCCAAAACCATCATTGATAACTGCGAATATGGCTACATCATGCTGACCAAGACCCCAAAAAGCCGCAAGTATCTGGAAGATTTAACCGGTATCCCGGTCAGTGAGCAGACCGGGCTGGCGCGCTTTGAATACTTCATGCAGCAGGGTACAGAGGTCGTCAAAGGTAAAATCCGCTGGTAATTGGGCTTTAGAGCCCATTTATCAGGCATGGATACCCAAAAACCATTAGGTATAGAAACCCAATCCTTTTCTTAAATAGAAGCCGTTCCCCGCTCTGCGTGGAGCGGCTTTTTTATTTTCAAAAAGGAAAACAGATGAAACTGACAGGTAAAAACATCGCCATTGTGGCGACCATTGCCGCGCTGGTATCCGGCGTAGTGGTTTGGGCATCCAATAACGTGGATGCAGTCGAAGACGTAATTGGTTAAGGGGCGGCGCCATGGAACTCATTAACACCAAATTCGCGCCACGTCCTAAAGAGCTGGATCCGCTTGAGGGTGTTGGCTGGGGTAACCGCGCATCTTTGCGTCTGGTGTCCGGCCCGACTTATCACTCTATCGAGCTGGTGACCAACATCACCAACCCGAAAGACATTGAGCGCGTGGAAGTCTCGCTTAATGGTTCTGCCAAATACAGCGTATCGGGCGAAGCACTGGTGGCGCTGCAGGCGCACCGTAAAAACTACGCTGAAGATGGTCGTTACATTATCGCCTTTGGCGATCCGACTCTGCGCACCAAAATCGGTGTGCGTCAGACCGACCTTGTGACGCTGCCGGGTGAAATCTGGTTTGTGCATATCCAGCTTAAAGCCAAAGACCCGGGCACAGCCGCGCCAACCATTCGCGCTCGTGGTCATATGCTGCCAGCGCAAAGCCAGCGCTACTACCTGCCGCGCCTGTATGAGCTGACGTGGTTTGCTGCCGCTTCTGGCCGCACCCCGTTTGACTTTGCTGAGCGCAGTCCGGCGCTGAACCTCAAGCGTATTCACTTCATTGACGACAGCATCAACCGGGTGCGCGTGGTGCGTGATACCTATGAAGAAATCAACGTCACCAAGGAAGACAACGCCTTTGACCTTGCGCAGGCCAAGAAAGAGCAAAACAAGGGCTGGTTCAGTCTGGACTTTATCCGCTACGGCTTTGGTGCTGACGGCATGCTGAACACAGCCGCCCGCTCACAGCTGACCTTTGAGCTGGATAAATCGGCCATTGGCTCTGTGCCGGTGATTGTTGAAGCCGTTGAGCAGGTAAACGCACTGCCTACCGCCAGCGCGTAAGGGGGTGGCATGTTTGACGATTGGGGGGAAACCCTGAGCGGGCTTTCTGACTCTGTGGTGTCAGGCAGTCAGCGCTTTGTGGATTCGTGGTTTGACAGTGAGTCAGAGCGGGTCCGTCAGGCTGCGCCGGAAGAGCAGCGCCCAACCAGTGAGCCTGCCCGTCAGCCAAACGGTCAGCCAGTCCAGACCGGATATGCGCCGCGCCTGAATACCACCACCATGCTGGTCGGCACCGGGCTTTTGTGCGCGCTGGTCTATCTGATCGCGAAAAAGGGGTAAGCCATGCCATTGATTGTATTGCTGCCGCTGGTCGCAGGTGGCGTGGGCTTTGGCCTTGGCTCTTGGACAGGTTCGGGAGCCAGTAAGGCGGTCAAACTTGGCCTGATTGGGGGCGGCGCGTACGCCGCTTACCACGTACTGACAAAAGGGGTGAAGTGATGTTTCCGAATTTGGGCAGTTTATCAAACAGCGGCTCTATGCCGATTAATGCCGGAGGCGGCGCAGCCGGGCCAAGTGGGGCCAGCTCTCACAACACCATTGGCGGTGCCCGAAACGGCAATGTGACTTTCGGTCAGACGCCGTGGAAAACGCTCGCGGTGGCGGGCGTGACCGGACTGTTTATCTGGTGGGTGATGCGCAAATGAAGTGGGGAGTAATGCGCGTAGGCCGCGCCGATATTAACGCGCAGTTTCACCTGCTGCGCCCGGCCTTTAATGGCGTTTACGGCGCTAAGCAGGAGTTTGATTTCTGCTGTGAGTCGGTCAGGGCCGGGCGCGCCAGTCTCTACCACATCAAAGGACAGGGCGTGAATGTGCGCTTTGTCGGCATCGTCACTGATGACAACGAGTATTTGATTTTAGCCATGACGGGTACGGGGATGGTGAAAGCCGCCCCGGCCATTATCGCTAAAGTCCGGGCAAGGGGTTACCGCACCATTAAGTATCACACGGTGCGTCCGGGAATGCGCCGCATTCTGCGCCCCTTTGGATTTCAACAAGTGGCAAGCGGTGAGCATGACTCCGTGCTGTCACTCGATATGGAGGTGTGCTGATGGGCGGCGGTGGCAGCAGTTCCAGTAACACAACAACCAACACCAAAAACACCACCGGACAAAATGCCATTCAGGGGGACAACCTTGGGGTGGCGCTATCCGGTGTTTCGGACTCTCAAATCAACGTGAGTATGAGCGACCACGGAGCGATTGAGGCCGCTAAGGAAATGGGCGAGTTGGCGCTCAACAACACCAAAGACATTGCCAGTTCGGCAATTGATAAGACCGCCCGGATGAGTGAAGCGGCTTTGGACAGTAATACCGAGGTGACGCAATCGGCGCTCAGCATGGGGGAAAACCTTGCCGAAGACGCCATTAACCTCAGCCGGGAAAACAGCGAAGTCATGGCAAACGCCCACAGTGAGAACCTGCAATACATTGCGGGGCTGGCGGGCAGTCAGGCCAAGCAAAACTCAGACAACCTCAAAGCCATGACGCAACTGGCAAGTACCAACTCCAACGGCGGCAGCGCGGATACCAACGCCACGGTGACCAAGGTTGTGGGGGTAATCGCAGGCGCAGCGGCCATTGTGGCCGTGGCTAAGGCGGTGACCTCATGAGCATGAAACAGCTGATGCAGCCAAGGGCGCGGGCACAGTTTCAGGTGGTCGGTGAGTTTATTTATATCGAGTCCTGCCCGTCAGAGCTGCGTATTCAGACCGAGCGCGGTGAGTACCGGCTCAGGCCGGGCGCTCAGGTACTCGATGACAAGCTGTCAGGGCTGGTGACCGTGGAGAACCTTGGCGGGGCAGGCATGGTTGAGGTCATTACCGGGATGGGCCGTTATGTACCACCGGCTGACGGCCAGAAAGTCACGGTTGAGCGACAGCCCCCGGTAGAGATTGCCAGCGGTCAGGAGCTTGCCATTACCGACCTGCCAAGGGTGCGCCTTGCCGATGGTCAGGAAATCGCGGTTATCGCTATGCCTGCCATGCGTATTGCTGACGGGCAGAGCCTTGAGGTTGAGCGCCTGCCAGCGGTAGGCATCAAGAAAGGGCAAATGGTGGGTATTACCAACCTGCCAGCGGTAGAGATTGCAGACGGTCAGCAACTGGCGGTGACCAGCCTGCCGAAAGTGGCCCTTGAGCAGGGTCAGGCGCTTTCGGTTACCAGTATGCCAAAAGCTCAAATTGCGCCCGGCCAGACGGTTGGCCTTGAGGTGGCAACAGGCATCAATACCGGCACTGAGGCACTGCCATACACGCTGGAAGAAAACACCCAGCGGCAGAGCGTCACGCTTAAAGCCAGCAAAGCCAACACCGAAGCTGTGAAAGTCGGCGCATTCAGTCTCGAAGCAGGCGAGACACTGACCTTAAATACCTGCGCAGCACTCGCCATGACCGGCGGGGAAACTGATCACATTGAATTTATCGAGGTAGTCCAATGACTGTGGAACTAGGGACTGGCAGCACAGAGAACAAGGTTCAGGCTCTGGCGCACCATGTCAGCAACATGACCGGGGCGGTGGTTATCCCGGTGGAATTTGGCCGTAAGATCGGCGATAAGGGCCTGATGATGGAATCCAAGCTCTATGACGCCTTGGGGTATGACTGCGAAGTTGAGCGCACTTCACTTGGCTGGCGTGGCGATTACAGCAAGATTTCCGTTGCTGCGCTCTCCAAACTTTACCGGCAGGCCAAGCTGGGCGAAGTCGTCACTATGATGCTTTACGTGGATTTTGATGTATTTGTGCAGGGTAACCCGGCCAACGCTAACGGATACAGCCCGAGTATGAATGGCGGTTCCTGCGCGGCGCAAATGCCAAAGTTCGCCCCAACCTTTCAGGACGATTCACGTCATAAGGTAACCGGCTTTATGTCGGTGCGACTGACGCCAACCGGCGACAAAACCAACCCGCACCCAGAGCTGAAACACCAGACCACGATGCAGTGGGATCCAAACGGACTCTCATCAGGCTCTGGCACCATCATGGTGATTGGTGAAGTGGTGACGCCTGTCGACGCAACGCCGAACTATGGTTACCAGTCACCCTTACCGGTGTAAGCCATGAAAACGCGCTTTGTACTACTGACGGTAATTCTCATAGGGCTGTATATGGCACAGACACAATCAAGCGTTCGCGGGATACGCAATAACAACCCGCTCAACATCCGAAAGGGCAATGACTGGGAGGGTGAAGCGGCAATCAGCCGTGACACCTCATTTGAGACGTTCAAGCACCACAAATACGGGTTCCGGGCCGGGGCCAAGTTGCTGCGTAATTACCAGCGCAACTATGGCCTCTACACGCTTGGCGAAATCATCCACCGCTTTGCACCGCCAAACGAAAACAAGACCCACAACTACGCAGGCTTTGTGGCGCGTAAGGTCGGCACCACGCCGGATGCGGCCATTGACCTGTCCGATGATGAGCTGTTAGCGCGGGTACTTCACGCCATGTCACAGATGGAAGTGGGGCACCACTACACACTGAATGATGCCCGGCAGGGGGTAGCGCTGGCATGACCAAGCAAGACCTGAAAAACGTACTACTGACGGTAGCGGGCGGGGTGCTCGCTGCCTACACCATTAAATATCTGAAAAAGGCAAAACTACTATGAAAGACTTACTGGCAAAAATCGGCATCGACCTTAACCAACCATCTACCAAGAAAGGCGTAGCGCTTCTGGGTGCAGGTGTTGCACTGGTGACCGGACACCCGGAGCTTATCACCGCCAGCGTAACTGCTGAGGGTGTGCAATACGGCGGCCTGATTGGTGCACTGGCACCTGTGGTGATTGGTTTGTATGAGACAGTTCGGAATGAGTGGAAATGATGGCCGAGTATCAAACACTGGTGGTTGCGGCCATCAGTGCATTGTTCAGCGGGATTGGGGTGGGCGTAACCCTCAAAACGGATGTGAAGTGGCTACGAATTATGATGGAAAAGATGGACCACCGTTTACTAGTTCTAGAGCAAAAAAGCCTCACCAAGTGAGGCTTCATCTTCTAAGTATGCTTTCTTAGCCAGCTCCATTGGTCTGGCAGTAGCCACCCTGAGTACTCATTAGCATGAACTTTAGAAACAAAGGCTCTATCGTTTTTGTCAATGAAAGGGTGTAGCTTATCGAAGACCTGCTCTGCGGTGAGATCGCTTGATACAAGCCAGGTTGAATCCATTAAATGAATCCATCCATTGAAGCTTTTAATTGCTTCATAGAGTGCATCATAGTTTTTTCCTGGTGCGTTAAGGTCATAGCTGATGTTAAAGATAGCCATATGTAGAGAGCTAAGCTACTTTGCTTTACATTCGTCGCATTGCTCCCTATTGGAAGGCTTTTCCATAGATCTATGCCAACCAGGCTTATTGTAGTGGTTTTTGGTGCATGAAGTTTCCCAATGGTAGGTGTCGCTGCCATCTTTGTAATAGTAGTAAGGTTTAGGGGTACTCATTTTATTACTCCTTAAATTAAGTACGATTGAAAGTCCGATAACTTTGGACAATACAAAGTACTCCCTGTATTCACTTGATTTCTGTGATACTGATCGAGTAATGTAAAAATTGAGTGTATTTCCCTTGCTTTATCAAATTACTTATAATCTTGTTATTTGCTGCGTTCGTGTAGGTTATGAGGATTCAATTGAGTGTAAACCTGCCACAGGATATTTAGATTTCGATGTCCTGTAACCTGCGCAACCTCTTCAATAGAGTACCCCTTTTCAAACAAGCGACTAGCTCCTTCCCTGCGCAAGTCATGGTAGCGTAAGTCACTGATCTCCAATTTATTGCGCACTCGCTGAAATCCGGCGGTTACACTCGTAGCTCTATAGGGAAAAATCAGCTCTCCGGCTTTTGGCTGTTTAACTGCTATATCAAATGACTCTCCCAGAAGTGGGACGATCATATGGTTCCCCGATTTTTTTCGTGGGTCTTTACGATCGCGTACCAGGATAGTTTTGTGTGCTTCGTTCAGGTCTTCCCAACGCAGCTTACAAATCTCCCCAATTCGCATACAGGTAAGAATACTGAAATCCAGAATGTCGGTGTAAGGGATCTTAGCGGTGGTCTTCTCTTGTCTTTTAATCAGCTCTGCTTTTAGGCGCCCTATTTCTTCACCAGTAGGGCGGCGGGTGCGCTTCTGACTCTTACCAACCAACTCCATATCTATTAATACCGGAACGGCTTCCTCAAAGATCTGAAAGTTGGCGTCGATATTGAAAACAGGTTTGGCCTTTTTCATCACTGAGCGCAGGTAAGCAACATCATGGTAAATCGTGGCGGGCTTGGCTCCTGCTGCTTTGCGGTTTTTGCAGTGCTCAATCAGATCACTGGTTCTGAGTTCATTACTTCGCACAGTGGCAATATCGCAATCCCGAAGCATGCTGATAACGTACTGTTTGGTGCGCCCGGTCTGGTCCCACAAATCACGCTCACCCATGTACTTATCCAGCAGTACCCCCAGGGGGACTGATTTGTTTTTAAGTACCCCTTGAGCTTCGATCTCCTGCACCCGGTTACGGCCATAGGTTCGGGCGAGTTCCTTTTTCCTGAATGTTTTGGATTCTCGGTGTATAATCTTCGAGTTTTTTTTCACGAATATTGTTGCTTTGAATCGCAGCTCGCCACTCTTTAGCTGGCGCTTCTCGATGGTGAATGAGGCCATTTGTCCTACTCCTTGAGGGGTACTCTCAGGGGTACTATAGTAGGAAATTAGCGGAAAATACAGGCGATTCAGGGCAAATTCACAAGATCAAAATATGAGGTATATCAGTGTCTAAGGCAGACAACACCAGCAATTACCCTATGCAGCGCCTTTCGGTGGCCCCGATGCTCGACTGGACTGACCGTCACTGCCGTTACTTCCATCGCCTGCTGTCTCAGCAGACGCTGCTGTACACCGAGATGGTGACGACCGGGGCGATTATTCATGGTAAAGGGGACTTTCTTGCTTATAACGAAGAAGAGCACCCGGTTGCGCTGCAGTTAGGTGGCTCCAACCCTCAGGATCTGGCGACCTGTGCCAAACTGGCAACAGAGCGTGGCTATGACGAGATCAATCTTAATGTGGGTTGTCCGTCAGACCGTGTTCAGAACGGTCGTTTCGGTGCCTGCCTGATGGGGGAACCTGAGCTGGTGGCTGAATGTGTTGCCGCGATGCGCGATGTAACCGATGTGCCGGTAACAGTGAAAACCCGTATTGGTATCGATGATCAGGACTCGTACGAGTTTCTGACCCGCTTCGTTTCTCTGGTACACGAGAAAGGCGGCTGTGATCAGTTCACCATTCACGCCCGTAAAGCGTGGCTGAGTGGCCTGAGTCCGAAAGAGAACCGAGAGATCCCACCGCTGGATTACCCGCGTGCATACCAGGTCAAGAAAGACTTCCCGCACCTGACTATTGCAGTCAACGGTGGTGTGAAAACCCTGGAAGAGACCAAAGAGCACCTGAAGCACCTGGATGGTGTGATGATCGGCCGTGAAGCTTATCAGAATCCATACATCCTGGCGGAAGTGGACCAGCAGATCTTCGGTATCGATAAGCCGGTGGTAAAACGCAGCGATGTGGTTAAAGCCATGTACCCGTATATCGAGCAGCAGTTGTCAAACGGTGCTTACCTCGGGCACATCACCCGTCACATGCTGGGTCTGTTCCAGAATATGCCGGGCGCGCGTCAGTGGCGTCGTCATATCAGTGAGAATGCTCACAAGCCAGGCTCAGGTCTGGAAGTGCTGGAAGCCGCGCTGGCGAAGATCCCGGCTGAACTGAACGTGTAAATCTCACCAGGCAGGGTGGTGAAATTCACCACTGTCAGATCTTTAAAACCACTCTTTTGCAGAGTGGTTTTTTATTATCTCAATAAAATCAAAGCATTGTGTTGTGGTGGAAAGTTGGCCTGCATTGTGCAGTCCCTTAAGTAATCAAACTGATAAGTTCTTAAAAAGGAGCACAAGATGTTCGAGTTACTGTTTGTTCTGATGTTTATGGGAATCCTGATCTTCACCGGCGTCACTATGATGACGGTCTTTGCTGCGGCAGCGGTCACCTTTGTGGTAATGATGCTGCTGGGCATGTTGGGGCTGGTGTTTAAGATCCTGCCGTGGATTATCGTGATCGCGCTGGGCTGGTGGTTCTTCCGTAACTTTGTTTACTGCCCGCGTTAGATTTTTGTCAGTGATGTTTCCCCTGCTAATATCTGTGCTAGTATCCATTTTAAATTATGTATTTGAGGTGGATACACACAATGGCAAAACGTATGCTGGCTCTGGCGGTATTAACCGGTTCTGTGTTTACAGCGGCTCCGGCAGCAGCCGGGGATGATACTGAGTTTCAGTTTCGCCTGACGGCGGATTACTGGGCACCGAAAACCACGGTGCAGGAGAGTAAAGAGACCATTCATACCGACCCGTCTGCATCACGGTTGCCATTTTCAGCAGCGGTAGAGCATAACCTGCCGTATCTGCCTGATTTTCGCGTTCGCTATACCCCGGTAAAAGGCAAGTACATTGAGTTTGATAAGTTTGATTACACCCTGTACTACGGTGTGATCGATCATGAACTGATGCACTTTGACCTTGGGGCTACCTGGTCCACCTATGCAAATGGTGACTACCATAAACCAGGTCAGCCAGAGCGCGATTTCACCCAGCGTATCTTCAGCTGGTACGCCAATGCGTCTCTGACTGTGCCGGATACCAACTTCGATGTGATTGGTGAGTTTGATTTTGCCCAGCGCAGTGGGAACAAAACCGCCGACCTGACCGGTGGCGTCCGCTACCGCTTTAAGCTGAATGAGACTGATATGGCAATCCGTGCCGGTTACCGCGCAATGGAGTACCGTTTCGACTATATGAATGAAAATGATTTCTACCTGACCCACGGCTGGTTTATCGGCGGTCAGATAGAGCTCTGATTTATCCCTGTTTATATGACGCCCCGACTGCAGAGCCGGGGCGTTTTTTATTGGCGTCTGTTAACCAGAATTTTACATCCTGCCGCTTATGGGCCATCCTTAAATTGATCGTCACAGTTGCCCGGAGGCTGGTATGACTATCTCTGAACTAAGAAATTTGTATCAAAAGAATCAGTTGCTCGAAGCTATCATCGAGCCATCCATTCAGGAAGAGGGCTGGATTGTGGAGTTTCGCCACACCCGGGGCGGATTTATTCTGCTGACGGACAGTCATGGTGAGGAGTGCCAGTATATGGATATCGATACGGCTTCCAAGTCAGCGCTGGCCGTGGGTTTCCACCAGGTCCGGATAGAAGAGCGCTGAGTCCTTCAGCGCTCTTATAATCCAAAAAGTTATAAAACATACATTTCTATTCTTTTTTATTATTAGGAGGAGTGGTTAATCTATCGTCACGCAATGAATAGGGATGTCGTGACATGTTACTCAAGGAACTCTCCGCACTCGCCAGTCCATTAAACGATCAACAGATTGGTCAATTACAACAAGCGATTGCCGAACTCTCCCCGCAGCAGCTGGCCTGGGTCAGTGGTTACTTCTGGGGAATCAGTCAAACTCAGCCAGCCGGTGCTGCTGCACCACTCAGCCAGGCCGCCGCGGCAGTCGCCGCCAAACCCGCGGGCAAACTGACGATCATTTATGCCTCCCAGACCGGTAACGCCAAAGGGGTCGCGGAAGCACTTCATCAGGAAGCGGAAGCGGTGGGCATTGAAGCTCAGTTGTTTGATGCAGGTGATTACAAAGGCAAATCTCTGGCAAAAGAGACCCATGTGATCATCGTGGCTTCAACCAATGGTGAAGGGGAAGCCCCGGATAATGCCATTGAGCTGCATGAGTATCTCCAGTCTAAAAAGGCGCCGAAGCTACCTGAGCTGCAATACGCTGTGATTGGTCTTGGCGACTCAAGCTATGAGTTTTTCTGCCAGACGGGCAAAGACTTCGACAGCTACCTGTCAAAACTGGGTGCGACGCCGTTTATCGACCGGATTGACTGTGATGTGGATTACGATGCGCCAGCTGCCGAGTGGCGTAAGCAGGCACTGGACAAAGTAAAAGAAGCCCTGGCTGGCGGAGCGCAGGCCGAGGTCGTACAACTGCCGGTTGGCCAGCAAAGCCAGAGCGCCGTTCACTACACCAAACTCAACCCGTTTACCGCGACCCTGCTGACCAACCAGAAGATCACCGGGCGGGATTCGGGTAAAGATGTCCGTCATATCGAAATTGACCTGGAAGGTTCCGGCATCAGTTATCAGCCGGGCGATGCGCTGGGAGTATGGTTTGAAAACAGCGCAGAGCTGGTCAATGCCATTTTAGAAAGAGTGGGGCTGTCTGGTGTTGAGAGTGTGGAAGTCGACGGGGAGAGTCTGTCACTGCATAACGCCCTGCTCAGCAAATATGAGATCACCGCTTCCAATCCACAACTGGTCACCAAATTTGCAGAGCTTTCCGGCAGCAAAAAGCTGGAGAAGCTGGTGGCGGATAAAGACAGGTTGCGTGAGTACGCCGCTAATACTCAGGTGGTTGATGTACTGGCAGAGAAGAAAACCAAACTGAGTGCAGAAGAGCTGACCGGGTTGCTTCGCCGCCTGACCCCGCGTCTCTACTCTATTGCATCCAGCCAAAGTGAAGTCGATGAAGAAGTACACCTGACCGTTGGGCTGGTTGAGTATGAGAAAGGCGACCAAACCCGTTTTGGCGGTGCATCCGGATTTCTGGCAAATCGCCTGGAAGAGGGCGGTGAAGTGAAGGTGTTTGTTGAAAACAACAATAACTTCAAGTTGCCGGAAGACGACAATACTCCGCTGATCATGATTGGTCCGGGTACAGGTATTGCCCCATTCCGTGCCTTTGTTCAGGAGCGTGATAACCGCGGCGCGAAAGGCAAAAACTGGCTGCTGTTCGGTGACCGTACCTTTACCCAGGACTTTCTCTATCAGGTGGAGTGGCAGAAGTACCTTAAGTCCGGTCTGCTGACTCAGCTGGATGTGGCATTCAGCCGCGATCAGGCAGAGAAAGTCTATGTGCAGCATCGTCTGCTTGAGCATGCGCAGCAGGTATGGCAATGGATTCAGGACGGCGCCTTCATTTACGTGTGTGGTGATGCCACCCGAATGGCAAAGGATGTGAATGACGCACTTGTGCAGATAGCGATTCAGCAGGGGCAACTGTCAGAGCAGGAAGCCACCACCTTTATTAATGACTTACGCAAAGCGAAGCGCTACCAAAGGGATGTGTACTAATGAGTGAGCAACAAACAGTATTAGGTCAGACGCTTGGACCGCTTTCCGATAACGAGCGTCTGAAAAAAGAGAGTAACTTTCTGCGCGGCACTATAGAAGCCGACCTGCAGGATAAGATCACCGGTGGATTTACCGCAGATAACTTTCAGCTGATCCGTTTTCACGGTATGTACCAGCAGGATGACCGGGATATCCGTAATGAGCGTGCCAAACAGAAACTTGAGCCGCTGCACAACGTGATGCTGCGTGCCCGCATGCCTGGCGGAGTTATTACCCCCAAACAGTGGCTGGCGATCGACAAGTTTGCAACAGAGCATTCGCTGTACGGCAGCATACGCCTGACCACCCGTCAGACTTTTCAGTTCCATGGCGTACTCAAGCCCAATATCAAACTGATGCACCAGACGCTCAACAGTATTGGTATCGACTCCATCGCGACTGCGGGGGATGTAAACCGTAACGTGCTGTGTACGACCAACCCGGTTGAATCAGAACTTCATCAGGAAGCGTATGAGTGGGCCGCGAAGATCAGTGAACATCTGCTTCCCAAAACCCGGGCCTACGCAGAGATCTGGCTGGATGGAGAAAAAGTAGAAACCACCGATGAAGAGCCGATCCTCGGCAGCAACTACCTGCCGCGTAAGTTTAAAACCACGGTGGTGATCCCGCCGCAAAACGACGTAGACGTGCACGCCAATGATCTTAACTTCGTCGCGATTGCTGAGAAAGGAAAGCTGGTGGGTTTCAATGTCCTGGTCGGTGGCGGTCTGGCTATGACTCATGGGGATACTTCCACTTACCCGCGCCGGGCGGATGACTTTGGTTTTGTTCCTCTGGATAAAACCCTCGAAGTCGCCGCTGCGGTAGTGACGACTCAGCGTGACTGGGGTAACCGTTCTAACCGGAAAAACGCCAAAACCAAATACACCCTGGACCGCGTGGGTATCGATGTCTTTAAAGCAGAAGTAGAGAAACGTGCCGGAGTGACATTTGAACAAAGCCGTCCTTATGAGTTTACCGGCCGCGGTGACCGTATCGGCTGGGCAGAAGGCATCGATGGTAAGCATCACCTTGCCCTCTTTATAGAGAATGGCCGTTTGCTCGACTTCCCGGGCAAACCGCTGAAAACCGGCGTAGCAGAGATAGCCAGGATCCATAAAGGGGATTTTCGCATGACCGCGAACCAGAACCTTATCGTTGCTGGTGTAAATAAAGAAGACAAAGAGCAGATAGAGAGTATCGCCCGTCAGTATGGCCTGATTGATGACGGAGTCAGTGAGCAGCGCAAAAACTCCATGGCGTGTGTGGCGTTTCCTACCTGTCCGCTCGCGATGGCAGAAGCCGAACGTTTCCTGCCTAAGTTTGTTACTGATGTGGAAGGCATACTGGAGAAGCATGGCTTGCCAGAGCAGGAGAATATCATCCTGCGGGTGACCGGCTGTCCGAACGGGTGTGGTCGCGCCATGCTGGCGGAGATCGGTCTGGTCGGTAAAGCGCCTGGCCGCTATAACCTCCATCTTGGTGGTAACCGTGCCGGTACCCGGGTTCCTAAGATGTATAAAGAGAACATCACAGATAAGCAGATCCTGGAAGAGATCGATCAGCTTGTAGGGCGCTGGGCAGATGAGCGTGAAGTGGATGAGTCGTTTGGTGACTTTGTTATCCGTGCAGGTGTCATTGCTGAGGTAAAAGTATCAAAGAGGGATTTCTATGCCTGATAGTGTCATTGATAAACCAGACCTTCAGAAACTGCTGACGCTGACCAAAGCGCAGCAGAGTATCGAGCTGGCAGAAATTAACGCTTACCTTGAAACGCTCTCTGCTCAGCAGAGAGTTGCCTGGGCATTTGAATATCTTCAGGGTGAGCATGTTGTCTCTTCCAGTTTTGGTATTCAGGCGGCGTTGATGCTTCACCTGGTGTCCAGAGTTAAGCCGGACGTTCCGGTTATTCTGACCGATACCGGTTATCTGTTTGAGGAAACCTACCAGTTCATTGACCATCTGACAGAACAACTGGATCTGAATCTTCAGATTTTTCGTGCTGAAACAAGCCCGGCCTGGCAGGAAGCCCGTTATGGCAAATTGTGGGAGCAGGGTGTAGAGGGTATCGAAAAGTACAACCGCCTGAATAAAGTCGAACCGATGAAACGTGCACTCGATACTTTGGGGGCCGGTACCTGGTTCTCAGGTTTAAGGAGAGAGCAGTCTTCCTCCCGGGCCAGCCTGCCGATACTGGCGATCCAAAATGGGGTATTCAAGTTTCTTCCGGTTATCGACTGGAGTAATAAAGATGTTCACTACTACCTGGAGGAACATGGCCTGTCATATCACCCGCTTTGGGAGCAGGGCTATCTCTCTGTGGGAGATACCCATACCACCCGTAAGTGGGAGCCGGGTATGGCAGAAGAAGACACGCGCTTTTTTGGCCTTAAGCGTGAGTGTGGACTGCATGAAGATGACGGGGAACAACACGGCTCAGGCATATAGAAGTCAAACAGATTGACCAACAGTACAGAAGAGGGCTGCATTTGCGATTGCATTTGCAGCCTTTCTGCTATGGTCTATGCTTAAAATTCGCGCTCTCCGGAGTAACTCTGTGGATAACTTGTGTTGTTTCTGGGTGAAAGTTGGAATAAATAAGGCTTTGGAGATAAAGTCACCGTTTGGTGTCTTTTTTCGCATGTTTTCTAAAAAAGTGCTTGCCAATGTGATGGCGATCTCTATAATGCCACCTCGCTGACACGGCAAGGCCCACAAGGGCTCGGCTGAGAAAGTAAGGTGAAATAGCAGAACTGGTTGAGTTTCGAAAATAAATCGAAATAAAACATAAAAAGTGTTTGACACTACGAAATGTTCCGCTAGAATTCACCTCCGCTTTGAGAAGTATCAAAGCAAGCCGAAAGGCAACGCTCTTTAAAAATATAGATCTATCAATCTGTGTGGGCACTCGTTGATGATAATCAATATGAAACTTCGGTTTCAAAATGGTTTCAATGATACGAAGTGACCATTGAGTCTCCGGACTCAGCACAGTCAATTCAAACATTACTATATGTAATGTTCAGTATTCATTGAGCCGACAAAATCTTAAATTGAAGAGTTTGATCATGGCTCAGATTGAACGCTGGCGGCAGGCCTAACACATGCAAGTCGAGCGGCAGCGACATAAACAATCCTTCGGGTGCGTTTATGGGCGGCGAGCGGCGGACGGGTGAGTAATGCCTGGGAAATTGCCCTGATGTGGGGGATAACTATTGGAAACGATAGCTAATACCGCATAATGCCTTCGGGCCAAAGAGGGGGACCTTCGGGCCTCTCGCGTCAGGATATGCCCAGGTGGGATTAGCTGGTTGGTGAGGTAAAGGCTCACCAAGGCGACGATCCCTAGCTGGTCTGAGAGGATGATCAG